>FMUV01000029.1 GCA_900101355.1 Ruminococcus sp. YE282 | reverse complement strand
TAATAACTTGTACACGATAATCGTGAATTTTATCGGTGAAATTACCGCAACAAGGGCATTTATGCAGTTCCCTTTCTAATTTGCAATAAACGTGAATGGTATTATTTGTGCTTTTTATGTTTTCAATTAAAATGTCTTGCAATCCGAGTATTTTTTCTGTAAAATGTTTGTAGAGCATATTTGATTCTCCTTAAAATGGTTTGTTTCCACTTTCATTTTAAAGGTTTTTTTACAAATATGCTCTACTTTTTTACTTTTATTTTTGTAGGCTCTTTTTGTTCTTACCCCAACTTTTATTATAGAGCCTTTTAATTTTACAGAATTAGGACAGGTATAAACCGCCGTGATGAAACAATTTGTTATTAATTTTATTCAGATTACTTAACCAAAACTTTTGTGATTTCACTCACATACATTTTGTGGTAGTCGTCTTTATACCACTTCTTTACACCTTCGCCGTCAATAACGTTTTCTTCCGTTAAAAACTGAGAATACATCTTTTTGCACACAAGCACAAGTCTTGCCTGCTCAAAATACGGTATTCCGTCTTCGGTAAATGCAGGGGTAAGTCCGGTTTCCTTTGGCTTGTCGTAATCTCTGCCGCTCTTTGTACCGCAAAAATTAAGTGCGTCACGATATTCCTCATCAAAAAACGACATCGTAAAATAATCGTTATTCTCAATGAATCCAAATGTGTGTCTTTGCGGACGAATGAATGTAAATGCAACAGGTTTGCCCCACATTACGCCTACTCCGCCCCAGCTTACTGTCATTGTATTAAAGCTGTCTTTTGTTCCGCTTGTCACAAGCGCCCAATCCTTGCCGATTAACTTAAACGGATTATCCTGAATTTGTTCCGGTAAAATTTCTTTGAATGTTGACACAAAAATCATCCTTTCAAAATATTTTATGCAAAAATATATACTATTATTATGCATACCCAGTATAGCAGAAAGCCGAATAATATTCAATATACGCCCGGCAATATGCATAGTATGCATATTTCAATGAATATTATGTATATTCATTTTCAGTGTATATATACATTTTTGCAGCGATTCGCATTTGTTTACGCCAAAATTTGCTGATTCTATCACATTTGCAAAGCGCTTTATATGCATTTTGCCGTTTAAAATAAAATTTTAAAAAAATTGAATATTTATTCAAAAAGTACTTGATTTTTTTGAAAGTACGAGTATAATGTAATAGTAATCTAAATTTTAACAACGGAGGAATTTAAAATGGCTGACAATAAAATTAAAAAAGTAGTTCTTGCCTATTCGGGCGGACTTGACACTTCTATCATAATCCCTTGGCTTAAAGAAAACTATGACAACTGCGAGGTTATCGCTGTTTCAGGTAACGTAGGTCAGGGCACAGAACTTGACGGTCTTGAAGAAAAGGCTATTAAGACAGGTGCATCAAAGCTCTACATTGAAGACCTTACAAAGGAATTTGTTGAAGACTACATTTTCCCAACAGTTAAGGCAGGCGCAGTATACGAGGGCAAGTATCTTCTCGGTACATCATTTGCACGTCCTATAATTGCAAAAAGACTTGTTGAAATTGCAAAGAAAGAGGGCGCAGACGCAATTTGCCACGGCTGCACAGGTAAGGGTAACGACCAGGTTCGTTTTGAGCTTGCAATCAAAGCTTATGCTCCTGATATGAAAATCATTGCTCCTTGGAGAACATGGGAGTTTAAGAGCCGTGAAGACGAAATCGAATACGCTGAAAAGAACAACATTCCGCTTAAGATAAACCGTGAGACAAACTATTCAAAGGATAAGAACCTCTGGCACCTCAGCCACGAAGGTCTTGACCTTGAAGACCCGGCAAACGAGCCTATGTACAACAAGGAAGGCTTCCTTGAACTCGGCGTTTCGCCCGAACAGGCTCCGGACAAGCCTGAGTACATCACCATTTCATTTGAAAAGGGTATTGCAACAAAGCTTAACGGCGAAAAAGTAGGCTCTGTTGAACTTATCGAAAAGCTCAATGAGATTGGCGGAAGAAACGGCGTAGGTATTACAGATATCGTTGAAAACCGTCTTGTAGGTATGAAAGCAAGAGGCGTTTATGAGACACCGGGCGGCACAATTCTTTATGCCGCACACGACAAGCTTGAAGAAATCTGCCTTGATAAAGACACTCTTCACTACAAAAAGAACCTTGCAAACACATTTGCAGACCTTGTTTATGACGGCAAGTGGTACACACCGCTCAGAGAGGCTATGTCTGCATTTGTAGACAGCACACAGGAATATGTAACAGGTGACGTTAAGCTCAAGCTCTACAAGGGCAACATCATTGACGCAGGCGTTACAAGCCCATATTCTCTCTATGATGAAGAAATTGCAACCTTTGACGAGGATGAAGTTTACAACCAGAACGACAGTGCAGGATTTATCAACCTGTTCGGTCTTCCAATCAAGGTTCGTGCAAAGAAAGGTCTTATCAAATAATTTAACTTATTTGACCGTATCTGGGGCAGGGAATTTCTCTGCCCCATAAAGTGTTTTTACAAGAAAACGGTTTTTGCCGATTCTAACGATGTTATGCGTTACAAACAGCAAAAGCCGCAAACTATTTTATTTAGGGTGATAATATGCAGCTCTGGAAAGGACGCTTCAAAAAGGAGCTTTCCAAAACAACAAACGATTTTAACAGCTCAATTTCATTTGACAGCAGAATGTATAAAGAGGACATTGAGGGCAGCATTGCCCACGCAACAATGCTTGGCAGATGCGGAATCATCAAGCCCGAAGAAGCCGAAGACATTGTAAACGGACTCAAAGGAATACTTGCGGACATTGAAAGCGGAGCATTAAAAATAGATATGGAAGCCGAGGATATTCACACATTTATTGAGGGTGAACTGACAAAAAGAATCGGCGACAACGGCAAAAGACTTCACACATCTCGCAGCCGCAACGACCAGGTTGCACTTGATATAAAACTGTATCTTAAAAAAGAGGTTGTAAATGTAAAATCTCTTGTGGTTGAACTTATTAAGGTCATTGCCGACAAGGCGGAAAAGTACAGCGACACCGTAATGCCGGGCTACACTCATCTGCAAAGGGCACAGCCCATAACATTCGGACATCACCTTTTGGCATACGGCGAAATGCTTCTCAGAGACGTTTCAAGACTTGAGGATTGCCTTAAAAGAATGGACGAAATGCCGCTTGGCTCTTGTGCGCTTGCCGGAACAACCTATCCGATTGACAGAACCGTTACCGCCGACTTGCTCGGATTTGAAAGAATAACCAACAACTCTCTTGACGGAGTATCCGACAGAGATTTCTGCATTGAGTTTGCCTCGGTTCTCTCAATAATTATGGTGCACCTTTCAAGATTTTCGGAAGAAATAATTATGTGGTGCAGCTGGGAGTTTAAATTTGTTGAGCTTGACGACGCTTTCTCAACAGGTTCTTCTATTATGCCACAGAAAAAGAATCCCGATATTGCTGAGCTTGTAAGAGGCAAAAGCGGCAGGGTATTCGGTGACAATATGACGTTGCTCACCATTATGAAAGGCATTGCACTTGCATATAACAAGGATATGCAGGAAGACAAGGAAGCTATATTTGACGCCGTTGACACAGTAAAAATGTGCCTGACAGCATTCACACCAATGCTTGACACCATGCGCGTCATTCCGCAGAATATGAGAAAAGCCGCAGCAGGCGGATTTATCAACGCTACCGACTGCGCTGACTACCTAACCAAAAAGGGCGTTCCGTTCAGAGACGCCTACAAAGCCACAGGCGAGCTTGTTGCAAGATGCATTGAGCTTGGAACCGACCTTGAAAACCTGCCTCTTGAAGAGTATAAGTCCGTTTGCGATGTGTTTGACAACGGCGTTTACGAGGCTATCTCGCTTGAAAAATGCACAAACGACAGAAAAGTTTTCGGCGGTCCCGCTTCATCAAACGTTAAGGCACAGGCTAAACGTGTTGCAGAAATTGCAAACAATCTTTAATTTCAAACTTTAAATAGGTTTATTATACACAATTGCGGCATTTGCCCGTAAATTTACCGAACGACATTCGGCATCAACACACAAACAACTATCAAAAATTCAGGTGATACATATGAAAATAAAAGCAGGAATCGTGGGTGCAACAGGATACGCAGGCGCAGAGCTTGTACGTCTTTTGTCATCTCACCCCGAAGCTGAAATATCCGCAGTGAGTTCTGTCTCATTTGAGGGACAAAAGCTCAGCGATGTTTATCCGTCATACAAATTTCTTAACGATATGGTATGCGAAAATCAGGACGCCGTTTTTGAAAAGAGCGATGTAATCTTTGCCGCCCTTCCCCACGGACTTTCTCAGGAACTTGCAGAAAAATGCATTAGCTCGGGCAAAAAGTTTATCGACCTCGGAGCTGATTTCCGCCTTGAAAGCGAGGACGAATACACCGAGTGGTACGGCGGAACATTTCTTGACAAAGAGCTTCACATACAGGCGGCATACGGTCTGCCCGAACTGTTCAGAGACAACATAAAGGGCAAAAGCCTTATTGCAAACCCGGGCTGCTACACCACCTGCTCTCCGCTTGCAATTGCTCCGGCGGTAAAAAACGGTCTTGTTGAAACAAAGGGTATCATCTGCGACTGCAAAAGCGGCGTAACCGGCGCAGGAAGAAAACCGAGCCAAGCCAACCATTATCCCGAGCTTAACGAAGGATTTCACGCCTACAAGGTTGCTTCGCACCGTCACACTCCCGAAATTGAGCAAACTCTCTCAAAGCTTTCGGGAAGCAAAGTTATCGTAACCTTTGTTCCACATCTTCTTCCCGTAAACAGAGGAATACTGGCAACTGTTTATGCAGACATCAAAGACGGCGTAACCTTTGAAGAAATCAGAAAGGCATATGAGGAATTTTATAAGGACGAATACTTTGTCAGACTTTTGCCGGACGGTATGAACGCTGACATTCATAATATAAAATACTCAAACTTCTGCGACATTTCTTTGCACCACGACAAGCGTGCAAACAAGCTTGTTGCCTGCTCGGCAATTGATAATATGGTAAAGGGAGCCGCAGGTCAGGCTATTCAGAATATGAATATAATTTTCGGACTTGACGAAAAAACAGGACTTGAGATAGTTCCCCCTGCATTTTAACGGTGATAATATGGAAAATTTTAAATACATAGACGGCGGCTCGGTTACATCTCCGCTCGGTTTTACAGCCAACGGAATTTGTGCGGGAGTTAAGCCCTCAAACACAACAAAAAAAGACCTTGCACTCATTTATTGTGAAAAAGTTTGCAACAGTGCGGCTATATTCACAAAAAATCTTGTAAAGTCAGATACTATATACGTAACAAAAAAGCACCTTGAAAATGGCACCGCACAGGCTGTTGTCGTAAATTCGGGCAATGCCAACGCCTGCAACCCCGACGGTTATGAAAAGGCGGAAAAAATGTGCAAACTCGCCGCTTCCGCCCTCGGCGTTGATGAAAACGATGTTATCGTTGCGTCAACCGGAGTTATCGGTCAGCCCCTCCCCATTGAACCTATTGAAAAGGGAATTGAAAACCTCAAGGGCACGCTGTCAAAAGACGGCGGAACCTTTGCGGCAGAGGCGATTATGACAACGGACACCGTAAAAAAAGAGTGGGCGGTTGAAACCGTCCTCGGCGGCAAAAAGGTTACAATCGGCGGCATTGCAAAAGGCAGCGGAATGATTCACATCAATATGGGAACAACGCTTTCTTTTGTTACGACAGACGCCGCAATTTCTGCCGAAATGCTAAAATCAGCACTCAAGGAAGCTGCCGACGTCAGCTACAATATGGTAAGCGTTGACGGTGACACTTCAACAAACGACACGCTTGCAATTATGGCATCGGGACTTGCCGGCAATGCCGAAATTACGGAAAAGAACGAGGATTATAAGAACTTTGTAAAAGTTTTGACAGACGCATTTAAAAAGGTTGCCAAAAAACTTGCCGCTGACGGCGAGGGTGCAACCAAGCTGTTAATCTGCAAAGTAAGCGGCGCAAAAGACGAGCAGGCTGCAAAGACAATTGCAAAGAGCATTATTTGTTCAAGTCTTGTAAAAGCGGCTATGTTCGGTGCAGACGCAAACTGCGGCAGAATTTTGTGTGCAGTCGGATACAGCGGAGCCGAAGTTGACGTACACAAAATCGACGTTTCCTACAAGTCCGCAAAAGGCGAAATTCTTGTATGCAAAGACGGAAACGGACTTGCATTTGACGAGGACAAAGCAAAGGAAATTTTGCTTGAAAAAGAAATTGAAATCATCGTTTCCCTTAGAGACGGCAACGGAAGCGCAGAAGCCTACGGCTGTGACCTGACATATGATTATGTTAAAATAAACGGTGATTACAGAACCTGATAACAATAATATTCAAAGGCTTTTGTCTTTGAAATACGAATATTTCTTCAGGCGCAAAACATCTGCCGAACACCAAATCGGCGGCGATGCCTGAAAATAAACAAACGGGAATGATATAAATGGATACATCAAAAAGAGCCAAGGTACTTGTGCAGGCAATGCCGTACATCAAAAAGTATGCAGGCGAAACCATTGTTGTAAAATACGGCGGAAACGCAATGATAAACGAAGAACTGAAATCCGCCGTAATGAGTGACCTTGTTCTGATGCAGCTTGTCGGAATTAACGTTGTGCTTGTTCACGGCGGCGGTCCCGAAATAAGCTCAATGCTCAAAGCAGTCGGAAAAGAAAGCAAGTTTGAAAACGGTATGAGAGTTACCGACGCCGAAACAATTGACATTGTGCAGCAAGTTCTTGCAGGCAAGGTAAACAAAAGCCTTGTACAGCTTCTTGAAAGTCACGGCGGACGTGCAATCGGACTTTGCGGACTTGACGGCAGAATGTTGATGGCAGAAAAGCTTGTGACAAGCGCAGATTTGGGATTTGTCGGTGAAATCAAAGAGATAAATCCCGCTCCGCTCGAAATGGTTATGAGTAACGGATATATTCCGATTGTAGCTACTGTTGCAGGCGGTTATGACGGCAGTTTGTATAACATTAACGCCGACCTTGCAGCCGCTCAGATTGCCGCAAAAATCGGCGCAAAAAAACTTATTCTTATGACCGACATTAGAGGACTTTTGCGTGATGTAAACGATGATAAATCGCTCATTTCCGTTGTAAACGTCAGCGAAGTTCCTATGCTCAAGCGTGAGGGCATAATCAAGGGCGGAATGATACCGAAAATTGACTGCTGTGTGGAAGCGGTGCGAAACGGAGTAAACCGTGCACACATAATTGACGGACGACTTGAACATTCGATACTTTTGGAGCTGTTCAGCGACGAGGGTATCGGAACTATGTTTTATTAAGGAACTCAGCTTATGATAATAAGACCAATGACAAAGGAAGATTACGACGAGGTGTATGCAATGTGGCAAACCACCTCAAAACGTGCACTCTCAAATGCCGACAGCAGAGAACAAATTGAAAGATATCTTGACCGCAACGCATGTATGAGCCAGGTTGCCGTGGCTGACGGCAAAATCGTGGGCACTGTGCTTGCGGGACACGACGGCAGACGAGGATTTATTCACCATATGGCTGTTATGCCGCAGTACAGGCGCAAAGGAATAGGTCATTCGCTTGCAAACACGGCTATTGAGAAAATTAAGGCTGAGGGTATTGACAAAACTCACATATTCTGTTATCAAAACAATGAAACCGGTCAGAATTTTTGGAAAGACTTTGGATTTAAGAAACGCGATGACGTGTTTGTTTATTCTTTTGATAACAGGTAATATCAAAAAGGGGTATAAACTTTGAATACAAAAGAAAAAGACCAAAAATACATAATGCATACCTACGGCAGGTATGACGTTGCTCTTAAAAGCGGCAAAGGTGCTGTGGCATATGACGAAAACGGCAAAAAATACATAGACGTTTCCTCGGGAATCGGCGTAAACAGTCTTGGTTACTGCAACGACGGATGGGTTGCCGCAATATCAAAACAAGCCGGAACAATTCAGCATATGTCAAACTATTTTTACTGCGAACAGGCAAGCAACCTTGCCGAAAAGCTCTGCACTTTGGCAGACATGGCAAAAGTATGCTTTGGAAACAGCGGTGCCGAAGCAAACGAATGTGCAATCAAAATTGCAAGAAAATACAGCTTTGACAAATACGGAAAAGACCGCAATCGCATTATTACGCTCAACAATTCATTCCACGGCAGAACTGTAACCACCCTTTCCGCAACCGGACAGGAAGTTTTTCACAACTACTTCTTCCCATTCACCCAGGGATTTGACTATGTTGACGCAAACGATATTCAGCAGCTTAAAAACGCCGTTACCGACAAAACCTGCGCCGTGCTCTTTGAAGTTATTCAGGGCGAGGGCGGAGTTAACATACTGGACAAAGACTATGTCCAGCAACTTGTTAAGTTCTGCAACGAAAAAGACGTGCTTGTTATAGTTGACGAAGTGCAGACAGGCATAGGCAGAACAGGAAAGCTCTTTGCTTACGAAAACTTAGGCATAAAACCCGACCTTGTAACTATGGCAAAGGGACTCGGCGGCGGACTTCCGATTGGCGTTTGTATGTGCGGCGACAATCTTAAAGATGTAATGTCACCGTCAACCCACGGCACTACTTTCGGCGCAAATCCTGTTGTTTGCGCAGGCGCAAACTATGTGCTTGACACCGTTGCAAACGCAGATTTTCTTGAAGAAGTAAACAAAAAGGGCAAATACCTTGAAACTAAGCTGAGAAAAATCGATGGTGTTAAAAATGTCCGCAGAATGGGACTTATGGTCGGCATTGAGCTTGAAAACGACGATGCCCACCAAATTGCCGCAAAATGCGTTGAAAACGGACTTCTGATTATCACCGCAAAAGATTTGTTAAGAATGCTGCCTCCGCTTGTAATCAACTATGATGAGCTTGACGAGGCTGTTAATATAATTGAAAAAACACTAAAGGAGAACAGATAAGATGAAACACCTGCTGAAACTTGAAGACTGGTCAACAGAACAGATTATCGAGACACTGAACCTTGCCGACCAGCTTAAATACGAACAAAAACACGGCATTGAGCACAAAATTCTCAAGGGCAAAACCCTTGGTATGATTTTTGAAAAATCAAGCACAAGAACAAGGGTCTCATTTGAAGTTGGTATGACACAGCTCGGCGGTTATCCGCTTTTCCTCTCTTCAAACGATTTGCAAATCGGAAGAGGCGAACCCGTTGAAGACACAGCAAGAGTTCTTTCACGTTTTCTTGATGCAATTATGATAAGAACATTTGAGCAAAAAGAAGTTGAAACCCTTGCCGAGTACGGCTCTATTCCGATAATCAACGGTCTTACCGACTACTGCCACCCCTGCCAAGTGCTTGCCGACCTTATGACAATCCGTGAATTTAAGGGCAAACTCGAAGGTCTCAAGATGTGCTTTATCGGCGACGGCAACAATATGATGAACTCACTTATCGTGGGCGCACTCAGCACAGGTATGAGCTTCTCTGCCGCTTGTCCAAAGGATTATATGCCGCCTAAGCACATAATTGAGTTTGGTAAAAAGTACGGCGACAAGTTTGAAATTGTTGAAAGTCCGCTTGAGGCTGCAAAGAACGCCGACGTAGTTTACACTGACGTTTGGGCTTCTATGGGTCAGGAAGAAGAAAAGAAAATCCGCGAGGCTGCATTTAAGGGCTATCAGATAAACAAAGAGCTTATGGACGTTACAAACAAAGAATGTATGGTTCTTCATTGTCTCCCTGCTCACCGCGGCGAAGAAATTACCGCAGATGTTTTTGAAGCTCACGCAAATGAAATTTTTGAAGAAGCAGAAAACCGTCTCCATGCACAAAAGGCCGTTTTGGTTGAGTGTATGACAGACTACGACAGCAAAAGTAAGATTTAATTCTTTAAAATTTTGACATAGATTCAGGGCGGAAAATCCGCCCTGAAAAAATTTTAAAAAAATTTACGAAAAGTGTTGACAAATGTATAATACGGTGGTATAATCAGATATGTTGTTGAGAGATAACAACATGAAAATGATAGTTGGTGTTGATGACGCTGAGGGTCCACCTGTTCCCATACCGAACACAGAAGTTAAGCTCAGTGGTGCCGATGATACTTGGCTGGCGACGGCCCGGGAAAATAGGGAGATGCCAACACATAAAAGTGTCCACCCAGTAGGGTGGGCGTTTTTTTATGTCTGAAATTATTGCAAATATTACTACCCGAATTTTGTATAATCAATTGTGACACACAACCGATTCGGGTTAATTTTTGACGTGGGTAAAGAAGTCACCTGCCTCTTGGCGGCGAGTTTCTTTCGGTCTTTCATTGGATGTTGTAATCTCCCATTGAAACCCTGAGGTGCTAACGCACCTTTGCACCATTGCAATCTATCGCAAACTTTGCTTCTTGCAAGCAAGGCAGAGCTTTGCCCTGACTTAAACCAACAAAATTTTCGGATAAAAACGAGGTGAACAACAGTGCAAAACATATTTGATATAAAAACCAACGTTTGGAACGTACTCAAAACCTGCGGAAAACCTGTTGTGCTATACGGAATGGGCGACGGTGCCGACAAGGTACTCAGTGCCTTTGAACGTTACGGAATCGAAGCAAGCGCAGTAATTGCAAGCGATGAATTTGTTCGAGGACAAAGTTTTCACGGATTTACGGTAAAAAAGCTGTCTGACGTTGAGCAGGAGTTTGACGACTTTGTAATTGCATTATGTTTTGCAAGCCAACTGCCTGACGTTATGAACAACATAAAGTCCGTGGCAAAAGCTCATCCCCTATTTGTTCCGAGTGTGCCTGTTTTTGGAGACGTTATTTTTGATGACGATTTTGTCAGCGATAATACCAAAAACATTGCAAAAGCATATGAACTTATGGCTGACGGGCAATCCAAAAAAGTTTTTGAGAATGTACTTCAATTTTACTATACGGGCAAAATTGAATTGCTGGACGAAATTACAACCGAAAAGGACGAAGCATTCAAAAATATTCTCTCACTAAATGATAATGAAGTGTATGTTGATTTGGGCGCATACAACGGTGACACCATTGACGAGTTTTTGAAATATTCGGGTGGAAGTTACCGTAAAATAATTGCACTTGAGCCGAACGCAAAGAATTACGAAAAGCTAAAGGCGCATTGCCTTGATATGCCAAAAATTGATATGTGGCAGCTTGGCTCTTACAGCAAAAATACCGTGTTGACATTTAACAACAAAGCAGGCCGTAACAGTGCAATTGCCCAATCGGGTGTGGCAACAAGGGTTGCAACGGTTGACACAATCCTGTGCGGTTCGGCGGCAACCTATGTAAAGGCTGATGTCGAAGGCGCAGACTATGAAACCCTGCTTGGTATGACAAACACTATGAAGAACTTTAAGCCTAAACTTAATTTCTCGGCATACCACAGGTTTGAAGATATTTTCAGGCTTCCCCTGCTTATAAATCAAATAAACCCCGAATACAAAATTTTTCTGAGGCATCACCCATATATTCCTGCGTGGGATACAAACCTCTATTGTATCTAAAATCAAAAACCGCCGAATAAAATCATCTTTTATCCGACAGAAGCACAAAATATAATTTATAACTGCAAAAACAAAGATAAAGGCACAGCGTTTCGATAATCGAACTGCTGTGCCTTTTTGAATACATTTTTAATTACATACTTTCTTTCAAAATGCCGATTATATCTTCTTTTGTCAGAACCTTGTAGCCGCCGTCCATAATGAATGCACCGTCTGCAATGCCGTCAAGCATATCCTCGGTAACACCTAAGTCGGATATATTCATAACAAGACCAAGTTCTTTCATCCATTGTTCCATGGCTGAAAGACCGTCTGCCGCAATTTGCTCCTCGGTTTTTTCGCTCGTTTCAACATTCCACACATTCTTTGCAAAACGTGCAAATTTTGAAAGTCCGTATGGGCATATATGGCGATAATAAGCCATTGAAACGGCAGCCAAGGTCATTCCGTGTGTGGCGTTTGTGTAAGCTCCCACCGACTGACCTATCATATGAACCATCCAGTCAGTTGTCTTGCCCTTGGCAATCAACGTGTTCAACGCCCAGGTTGCTGTCCACATAATGTTGCTGCGTGCCTCGTAATCCTTAGGATTTTTAACGGCAATGCGGCTTGCGTTTACCAAAGACTTCATAAGTCCCTCGGCTATATAATCCGAGGTGTTGTCATCCTCGCCCGAAAAATACTGTTCGCAAATGTGATTGAAAATATCGTAAATGCCTGCTATCATCTGATACTTTGGCAAAGTATAGGTAAATACCGGATTGAGGATAGAGAACTTTGGAAATACATTTTCGCCGAAAACGTGACCGATTTTTAGCTTTTGCTTTGGATTTGTAATAACCGAACCGCCGTTCATCTCCGAGCCTGTTCCAACCATAGTCAAAACGCATCCAACCGGGATAATTTTATTGTCAACGTCTTCCATACGCATAAAATACTTTTCCCATGCGTCGTCTTCACAGTATGCCGATACTGAAACTGCTTTTGAATAGTCACAAACCGAACCGCCGCCGACAGCAAGAATTAAATCAACGTTATTTTCCTTGGCAATTTTGCAGCCTTCATAGAGTTTATCCACAGTCGGGTTTGGCATAACTCCGCCGTCTTCAAAAACATTTTTTCCGCTTGCCTTTAAGATTTCAACAACCTTGTCATAAATGCCGTTTTTCTTTATTGAACCGCCGCCGTAACAAAGCATTACGTTTTTACCGTAATTTTTGAGTTCATCAGAAAGAAAATCGAGCGCATTTTCTCCAAAATACAGTTTTGTGGGATTGCAATAAGTAAAATTACCTAACATAAAATTTGACCTCCGTATATAAATTTAATTTAAATCCGAGCAACGCCCTGCCTTGCATATAAAGCAGAACTTGCAACCGATTGCAAGCAATGCAAGCAGGCGCAGTTCCTCAAGATTTTACTTTCTGAATTTATGATAACATTTAAACCTAACTTTATGTCAAGAGTTTTTTAAATTTTTTAAATAATTTTGTCTTTGCGATTTTCACAGTAATAAGATATAACGAACGGCGGCAAGGTTTATCCACTGCCGCCGCATAGTTTTTTTAATTTTACTTATGAATGCCAATCCTCAAGGATTTTATCCACCTCGTCATTGCTTGAGGTTTTTTTGTCAATGTCTGCAAGATATTTATCGTAATCAAAATCGTCAATGTCTGCGGCAGGGATTCTCTCCTTAAGAACAGTATCGCCAATTTCGGTTTCAGGCACATTTTTTCGTGTGCGGGCTTTTTCCTGTCCTCTGCGTTTTGATTTTTGCATTCTTTCTCTTTCGCTTGCATCACGGCGGTTGGCTTCAAGCATAAGCTCTTCTGCCTCTTTCTTTTCTTTCTGTTCACGCCTGCGTCTTTCGTCGCCGAACGCAAGGTCACCGAGGAAAAGTCCGAATATTCCCGCAACAAGATACACCACAAGCAAAATAACATTGGTAAGCGTAAATCCGCCGCAGTAGATTATCATAGTGAACAAAAACGCAATCGGAGAAATCAGGGCAAACAAAAAATCCAAGCCGTGTTTTGAGCAATAAAATGCCGAACAGCCGACAGTTGTAACCAAAAATATAAAGTAAAGAGCAATTGCAAAAAAGTTTTCAAGCGTTTTGTTCGCAAAGAACAGCGGCACTATCAAAAACACTGCAAAAATAATAAGTGCATACGGCAAATAACGTTTTATTAAGTCCTTCATTTTGACCTCCGAACAAAGAAATATATTATAATCGGGTAATTTGTGCAGATAAATAAATCTGTAATCAATTATGCAAAAAATATGAATTATATATGTTCATTATACCGTATTTTCTCAAAAAATCAAGGCAATGTAAACCTATTTGCAAAAACCTTAAAATCAGTTGACAACAACTTTAAAATGGAATAAAATAATTATTAGCGGCTTTGTTTTTAAGAGCCGAACTAAATGTCACAAAGAGGTGAAAACTTAATGGACGCAGATGGTAATAAAGGCGTTGTTCCGGGGCGAAGTATCAGGCTAATGCACGCAATGCGTTCATTAGGTTTTTAATTTATAAAACATCACCGAACAATTTTATCGCGCATTTTGCTGTATGATTTTCCGTACAAGATAATTGTGCGGTGTTGTTTTAGCGCTTTGCCGTGGATTTACGTCTTTACTCCATAAATTAAAAAGGAGGAAAGACCAATGGATCAGGTTAGTGTAAATGTAACACTTACAGAAACCATCAGGGTTTTGCTTGAAGAAAAAAAGTTCAACACCCTGCGAGATATTCTTGTAACCATGAAGCCGTATGATATTGCTGCGGTTTTTGAAGATTTACAGGACGAAAAAACACCGATTTTATTTCGTATTTTGCCCAAGGAGCTTGCAGCTGAATCTTTTGTTGAAATGGATGACGAAACGCAGCAGTTTCTTATTCACGGTTTCAGCGACAGCGAGCTTAAAGAAGTCGTTGACGAGTTGTTTGTGGATGATGCGGTTGACCTTATTGAAGAGATGCCCGCAAACGTTGTAAAGCGTATTCTCAGACAAGCCGACAAGGATATGAGAAAGCAAATAAACGAGCTTTTAAAATATCCCGAAGACAGCGCAGGTTCAATTATGACAACGGAGTTTATTATGCTCCGTCCCGATATGACGGCTGAAATGGCAATAAAGCGAATCAGGAGAACAGGCGTTGACAAAGAAACAATTTACACCTGCTATGTCAGCGATACAGACAACAAGCTTATCGGAATAACCACTGTTAAAGACTTGCTGCTTGCCGATGACAACGCCCTTGTAAAGGACTTGATGGAAGAAAACGTTATTTCCGTTCACACCCTTGACGACCAGGAGCAGGTTGCAAAGATTTTTCAGAACTACAATTTTTTGGCTCTTCCGGTTGTTGACAAAGAATACCGACTTGTCGGCATTGTAACAATTGACGACGCTATTGACGTATTGCAGGAAGAAACAACCGAAGATATTGAAAAAATGGCAGCCGTTTTGCCGAGCGACAAGCCATATATGAAAACCAGCGTATTCGGTATATACAAAAAACGTGCGCCTTGGCTTTTGGTGCTTATGCTTTCGGCAACGTTTACAAGCACAATTATTTCGTCGTTTGAAAACGTTCTCGCAAGCGTTATCGTGCTTTCGTCATTTATACCTATGATTACCGGTTCGGGCGGTAACGCAGGCTCTCAAGCCTCTGTATCGGTTATCCGTGCGCTTTCGCTCGGAGAGGTTGAATTTAAGGACCTATTTCTTATTTTATGGAAAGAATTTAGAGTTGCGTTTCTTTGCGGCGTTACGCTTGCCGCGGCGAACTTTATTAAGTTAATGCTGTTTGACCTCAACGGTACGCCAAACGCATTTTGGATTGCCTTGGTTATATCGCTGACTCTTGTGGGCACAATTATTATGGCAAAGCTTGTCGGCGCAAGCCTTCCTCTTATTGCCGGAAAGATTGGATTTGACCCTGCTGTTATGGCAAATCCGCTCATTTCAACAGTCTGTGACTCACTGTCTCTGTTAATTTACTTTGCGGTGGCAACATCAATTTTGCATCTGTAAATTTATTATTCCATACCTTAATAAAATTAAACTTTATTCATTTTATAACAAAACGGAGAGCAAATGCCCTCCGTTTTATCTTTTTATTTTTCCTCATATTTTGCCAAAACGTCGGCAATTTTTGCTTTATAATCTCTGACAACACTTTCGGGCGAAATTATCCTCACCTTGTTTCCAAGACCAAACACCCACGCATAAAACTGGGGGCTGAGCATAACTTTTACCGAAACCCAAAATGTTGAATCACTTTCACGTGTTATAAAAACGTCAGAGCCGAATCTGTCTGCTATTACTCCGACAAGGCTGTTGTCAACCGAGAGTGTAACGTCCGCTTCTTCGCCGCCAAACATTGAAAAAACGCTCTTTGAATATCCTGCAATATCAAATTTTTCAAAGTTCTCACCGCCGATTCTGGCGTCGTCAAGAACAGTAATGGACTCCATTTTATCAACTCGGTAGTGTTTGAGAATTTGGGCTTCCTCGTCATAGGCAATCATATAATAATTTTCATCGTCCCAACAAAGCGCCCAAGGGGATACAATATAGGGCTTGCCGTCACGGCGAACAACGTTTACTATTTTCTGCTCTGAGCCAAAGTTTACCACGGTCTTAAAATACAGAAAGCTAATCTGTTTATTTGCGGATATTGCATTGTGAATTTTATCCACATTGTAATAGATTTTTTCATTCACGGTTTTTACTCGGTTTGCAACATACACCTGGCGCTGAAGCTGCTTGCCGTCGTTTTCGCTCACAAGTCCCTCAAGCTTTTTAATAAGCGACAGGCTCTTTTTATGTGTGATAAACTTTGAGCTTTGTATTGCGTCAACCAAAAGCTTTAGCTCGGGAATTTCAAACTCTCTGCTGCCCACGTAATATCTTACGGTTTTTGTGCGTGTGCGGCAAATGTCAAGGCCGTAGTTCTCAAGAATTTTCAAATCGTCATACAGGCTTTTTCGCTCGGATTTAATTCCGTACGATTCAAGCTCTGCAATAATTTCGTTTAATGTCAGCCCGTGGTTTTCATCGGTTTTTTCAAGCATTATTTTTCTTAAATACAAAAGCTTCTGCTTTTGCATTGAGCTTCGTGCCATTGACGTTCACTCCTAACCTGTAATCGTTTGTGCAAGGGCAACCAAAAGCGGCATTGATATGATGGACACAAGTGTGGTTGAAGCCACAACGCTTACCGACAACTCAACGTCACGGTTAAATTTTGCCGAAAACATAGTTGTTGTGGCAGCGGTCGGAGCCGCACTTGCAATTATAAAAGCAACAATTATTGTACTGTCAACTCTAAACAAAACCATTGCAAACAGCGCAACCGCCGGGATTAAAAACAGACGAACCGCCATTGCTATGTATCCGCCAATGTCTGTAAATGCCTGCTTGAAATCTGCTTTTGACAGGTAGTAACCGATAATAAGCATCGGAATCGGCGTATTAAGTTCTGCAAGATAGTCAATCGGCATACTGATAATCTCGGGCAAATCTATTCTGAACACAAACAGCAAGGCGGAAATAACAACGCCCGAAATGCCCGGGTTAAAAACAAGTTTTTTGAATGAAAGCTGTTTTTTGTCGCCGCTCATTGCCACAAGACCGTACGTCCAAATAAAAATATTAAACACGGCAACAAATATTGAGCCGTAAAACCAGCCGTCATCGCCGAGAATCGCCTTTTGCAAGGGCAGAGACATAAAACCGCAGTTTGAGAATATTACAGAAAACTCAAGCACCTTTTGCCTGCCGATGTTTTTATCGTGAAATACAAGCTTTGCAATAACAATTGAGCCTGCAATTATCAATGCGGCGCAAACAACCGCAACAGCCATTTTGCCAATAAGCTCAAAGGTAAATTCACGCTGAAACGCAGAAATCATTACGCATGGCGTAACAACATAAAGCACAATATCAGTCATCTTTTTTGATGCAACGTCATTGATGATACCCTTTTTTCCGCACAAAAATCCTACGCCTATCAGGATGAATAAAACCAAAACCTGCTGCGCAATTAACATAAAATTCTCTGCCACAATAATATCCCCTTTTCATTTTGCCTGTCTTTTAAAAACCTTTTAACTGTAACTATTTCATTCTATCACAATAAACAGAATTTTTCAATTAATATTGTGCAATCATATAAATCAGCAGTTTGTCAAGGGTATTTCCTACAAAATATTCGGTTTTATATTGTTAAAACCAACCAACAGATTTTTGGAACTGCTTTAAATATGTAACAAACGCTGAAAATAATTTGTGTTTATTGACAAATATTTTCCATAAATGTATAATTTAATCATAGGTAATAATTATATTTTGAGAGAAACTTATTTTTTGAAAGAAGGATTTGTTATGGCAACAAAGAAAACAACCACTGCCGCTGAAACAACAGCTGCAAAAACAACTGCCGACACTGCTACGGAAAAGAAAACTGCTGCAAAAAAAACGGCTCCTGCTAAACCCGTAGAAAAAAAGGCTCCGGCAAAAAAACCAATCAAAAAATTCCCGTCAAAGCCTGTTGTTACAAAGGCTGAAACAAAGGTTAATTTCTTTGTAGAGTACGGCGGAGTTCAGGTTTCGGTTGACGAAGTTATAAAGAACGTTAAGGCTACTTACGGCAAGGACGCAAAGGAAATCAGCGTTTATCTTAAGCCGGAAGAAAGCAAGGCTTACTTTGTAGCTGACGGTGTTGCAGAAGAAATGGACGTTTATTTCTGCTAAGTTCTGTTTTCTTAAAATAGTAAAGCAAATAATTAAGGCTGACCTAAAGATAGCGGTCAGCCTTTTGATTTATTCGCTGTATTTGTATAAAGAATCGATATCAAAACAACTCTGATTCGGGCGACTCACCCTCAGAAGTTTTCTCGGCTTTTTTGTCGTCAGCCTCGGCAGTCTGCTCAGGCTTTGGCTCATTGTTATCGGCGTTTTCTTTAGCCTGCTTCTCAGCCGCAGCGTCAAAAGGTGATGATTTGTATTCACCCTCATTTGAACAGGCTACGGTAATATCCACAACATCATCGTCGTTATAATCATTGTTTTCCTTTGCCTCTTCCTTTTCAACGCTGCGATAGATATAATCATTCTGACTGTCAACTATTTTTCTGTAACAATCACGTGCCTTAGCAATTTTTGCCTTAGACTTTTCAATAACATCAAAAAGCTGCTCTTCGTTGTCTACCTTGTTTTCAATGCCTTTTTTCTGAGTTTCGTAATAATGCTTGCCCAGGGCAATATAGGCTCTGTTCATAAGCTCGCTTTCTGTTTTCATAACAAGGCGAAGTCGGTTGAGCTTTGCTTTGGTTCTGTTCTTTTCTACAAACGACTGTGCAACATCGGATATTGTATCAACTGCTGAATTTACCGAGTCAAAAAATGTATTAAAAATTTCCATATTTATTTCTCCTTGTCGAAATTTTACCGTTTCAACGGTTTATGTACTATATTATTATGACAGATATTTTTAATAAAATCAACATTTTTTTAAAAATTGCTTGTGAAAACTGATTAATATTGGTATAATTATTTAAAAGAGGTGTTATTATGCCTGTCAACAAAGTTGTTAAAGCTGTTGTTTGCCCAATGTGCGGCGAACTTGGCAAAGCAGAAATTTATACAAGCGTTAATCCTACAATCAATCCCAAACTCCGCAGCAAGGTTCTTGACGGAAAGTTGTTTTCTTGGACGTGTACGTCGTGCGGTTACAATGCAAGACTGACGTATCCGATTTTATATAACGACATGAAAAACCGCTTTATGGTTTACTTTATTCCGAAAATTGACCGTTTTCAGCTCTGTGATAAAGAGCTTGAAGAAAAATACAGCAATGTACGCAACCTCAGCAAACGCATTGTTCCGGACTTTAACTCGTTTAAGGAAAAAATATTTATTTTTGAATCCGGGCTGGATGATATGGCGGTTGAACTCACAAAAGTTGCAATCGGTCAAACCGTTTCAAAAAAACTTGACGGCGTTGAAGTAACAGACGGATACCTGTCTATGTATGACAGGGAAAGCAACACAATGGGCTTTACATATTTCACCGGAGAAGAACGTGCACCGTATGTTCAAACCGCAAGGCTTGAAATATACGGAAAGTCCAAGGACATCATTGATAAATTTGCAGTTAAAGACAAAAAGCTAAAAGGTTTTATCAAAATTGACCGCGAATGGGCTGAAAACATTTTGTATCGTTACAAACGTGCAAAACATATCGAAAAATTAAACAAATTAAGCGAATGACAAAACGGTCGGAAATATCCGACCGTTTATTTTTATTGATATTATATCGTCTTTTCTGCTTTTGAAACGTTCTTGCGAATAAAACCGATATTCTTCTGTTCAAGCCGAACATATGCCGTAGCAGACAGCATTATCGGAATAAAGCAAAACCAAATACTTTCTACTCCCAAGACAAGGCTTGAAACGCAGCTCAGCGCAACTCCCATATGAAACGAAGCAAGCGTTGACCAGAAAAACTTGGCTTTATCGCGCTGCTTTTCGTCCCTGTCAATAAGGTAGCTTGCAAGCGACGTTGTTGCTTGTCTGAGATTGTTTGTTGAAAATATTGTAGCACTTATATATCCGTTTGCCTCTCTGAAAGCATTCCATTGAACCGGGGTTACAAACAAAATCGGCAAAATAGCAATATAATCATTTGCAACACTCGGAACTACACCGATAATAATAACGGCGCAAGAGGTAAAGGCAAGGCTGATAAGCCTTAAATCAGTCTTGAAAAACTTCTCTGCAATTACACAAAAAACATTTCCTGCCATATATGTTGCCAAAGACAAAATCAAAAACACAATTCCGGAAAAATTGCCGCTGAAAATCTTGGTTACCAAATGAATAAGATTTGCGGTCTGTGCGTTTCCGAAAATATCGCTGTGATTTATAATTGCGTAGCCGCCCAAAAAGCCGCCAATCATACTCACGGCATAGTGCAGCAGCATTTGTCTCTTGCCTTCTATACCCATAAAATTCTATACTTCTTTCCTAGTCCTTTTATACCCAATAAATCAATTACTTACTGTTATTCCTTTGGTCAAGCGGAGTGTACGTTTTGTTTGTTGAAATACTCATATATGCAGGACGGATAATCTTTCCGCCGTTTACAAGTTCCTCAAGTCTGTGGGCACTCCAACCCGCAATACGGGCAGTTGCAAAAAGCGGAGTATAAAGCTCACAAGGAATATCAAGCATACTGTACAGCAAACCGCTGTAAAAATCTACGTTTGAGGCAACACCCTTATAAATTTTTCTCTTTCTGCCGATTACCTTTGGCGCAAGGTTTTCAACCTTTTCATAAAGGGCAAATTCCTTGTCATATCCCTCTGCGTCTGCAAGCTTCTTTACAGCACCCTTTAAAATTCTCTGACGTGGGTCGGAGATTGTATAAACGGCGTGTCCCATACCGTATATAAGACCTTTATGGTCAAAAGCCTGCTTATCGAGCAATTTTTCAAGGTAATTGTCAATTGCTTCGTCATCGTTCCAGTCAGAAATGTTCTTCTTTAAATCTTCAAACATTTCATAAACCTTTACGTTTGCACCGCCGTGCTTAGGACCCTTGAGTGAAGCCAAAGCCGCAGCAATTGCCGAATAAGTATCAGTTCCCGAAGAAGTAACAACGTGTGTGGTAAACGTTGAGTTGTTACCGCCGCCGTGCTCCATATGAAGAATAAGCGCCATATCAAGCACCTTTGCTTCAAGCGAGGTGTACTTGCGGTCAGGTCTGAGCAATGAAAGAATTACTTCAGCCGTTGACATGGTAGGCTCTGCACGGTGAATATACAGGCTCTTGTCACGCAAATAGTGATTATATGCGTGATAACCGTAAACCGACAAAAGTGGGAACACGGAAATAAGCTGTATGGACTGTCTGAGAACATTCTGTATTGATGTATCGTTAGGGTTTTTATCATAGCAGAACAGCGTAAGCACACTGCGTGCGATTGAATTCATCATATCTTCGCTCGGGGCTTTCAAAATTACGTCGCGAACAAAGTTCTGAGGAAGAGTTCTGTACTGAACAAGAATACTTTTAAATTCGTCAAGTTGGGCTTTGTCAGGCATTTCGCCAAACAAAAGAAGATATACAACCTCTTCAAAGCCAAAACGGTCATCTTCAAGTATACCGCCGACAATATCCTTTATATTGTAACCACGATAACGAAGTTCACCGTCGCAGGGAACGAGCTTGCCGTCAACCATTTTGTTCTGGGTAATCGTGGAAATATCAGTAAGACCTGTCAAAACGCCTTTACCGTCAATGTCACGAAGTCCTCTTTTTACGTTGTATTTAGTGTACAATTCAACGTCAATTTTCGAGTTTGCCGTCATCTTATCGGCAAGTGCCACAATCTCAGGCGTTACATCCGAATACTCACGGTTATTTTGCTTCATAAACTTCACTCTCCCTTTGTTTTTTATAATAATAATATTCACTATTATTTTAATTCTATTATTTAATTATATCATACATTAGCACAAAATGGAATATACAAACTTGCAGAACTGTCGAGTAATTTCACTGAAACTTTATATACTTTTTCGCATAAATGTTTAGCTGCAATTCATTTTCAGTTGGAAAAGACGTAAATATTACACTTTGCGTTAAATAAATGCAATAATTTTTAGTATTGCTTTCATTTTGATATATTGCAATGCTTAATATATTTCAACATCGTTGCAGCCAATCTTCTCCGTTTAAGGTCAAGTTTATACCCGATTAAAATCCGTGCAACGAACGTACCTTTTTGGTTATGGCAAGAAACTATAATGTCTGAACATCTTCCGCAGACTCAGAGGCTGAGGGCACCTGCGCCATGGTTATAACCGTGTCGTCAAATTGAGCATTTCCCCATTTTGCGTGATTCCAAAGCAATGTGTCGTCCTCTTTTTTTACGACATCAAATGAAAAAGCAGAGTCAACCCTGTCAAGCAACCGCCGATTTCCAAATGCGTCCGACGAAAATGCGACCATATCTACCCTGTACACTCCTGGAGCAAGGTTTTTGGTTGGCAATTCAGCTGTAATTTCAAGCTCGTTGTCGGGGATACACACAAAAGTTTTATCTGAAAATGAGGCGCCTGCAACCGTACCGTCACGATAATATATAATAAAACGGAGCATGGCATTTTCGGGCTTTTTATGGACAAACATACGAATTAAGAACCTGAAAGGCTCGCCCTGCTCAACTCTGTTTTCGGTGCGATTGAGCACTTGAATACTCAAAAAATCCACATCACGGTTTTTTAGTGCAACAGTTTTTGGACGTTCAATTTTGGTTAAATCGCAGAAAGGCGAAAATTCTTCCCTGCCTCCAAGATAGGTTTCAATTGCCTTGTCAACTTCGCCGTCAAACACAATTTTTCCCTTATCAAGCACAATGCACCTTTCGCACAACGAACGGATTGTATTCATATTATGACTCACATACAAAACTGTTCGTCCGTCACGGTTTGCGGCTTCTCTCATCTTATCAAGACATTTTTTCTGGAACACCACATCTCCGACGGCAAGCACCTCGTCCATTATCATAATTTCCGCATCAAGGTGAGCCGCAACACTAAATGCGAGTTTTACGTACATTCCGCTTGAATACCGCTTTACAGGCGTATCAATAAATTCTCCGATTTCGGAAAATTCAATAATCTTATCCATTTTTGCGGAGATTTCAGACCTTGTCATTCCAAGGATTGCGCCGTTCATATACACGTTCTCTCTGCCGGTCATTTCACGGTTAAATCCCGTGCCCACCTCGAGCATTGAAGCAATTCTGCCGTAGATGTCAATCTCTCCGTCGGTAGGTGCCGTTACCCTTGAAAGCAGTTTTAAAAGCGTGCTCTTTCCTGCACCGTTTCTTCCGATAATACCGACAGCCTCGCCTTTGTAAATTGTAAGGTCAATTCCGTTCAGAGCCATAAATGTCTGACCGTACAGGCGGCTGTTGTCGTCAATTTTTGTATTTGGGTCTTCTTTGTGTCTGAGCCTCGCCCACCAACTCTGCAAATCTGCCTGAAGTGTTCCGCCGCCTATCTGACCAAGTCTGTACATCTTTTTCACGTTTGATACTTTTACGGCTATTTCATTGTTTTTGTTATCCATACCGCACCTCAGACCGTATCCATAAATGTTTTTTCAACCCTGTTAAAAACCAATATTCCTATCAACAGCACAATCGTTGTGAAAGCCAACGAAACCGCAAGCAAGGGCAAAGAGACCATTCCTTTGCCCAAAACGGCATAGCGGAACAGTTCAACGGGCGCAGTTACGGGGTTAATGTAAAGGATTGTTTTGATTATGCCGTCGCCAAGCTGAGAAATCGGATAAACAATCGGCGTTGCATACATCCAAAGAGTAACGCCAAAGCCTACAAGTATTGACAGGTCACGGTATTTGGTGGTTAGGCTTGAAATTATTATTCCCAATCCAAGCCCCATTGCTCCCAAAACCAGTAAAACGAATGGTATTAAAAGCCACGCGGTCCAGTTCGGACTGACTTTGCCCTTAATCAGATAATACACCAATACAAGCATAACCATAAGCATCTGCACGAAAAAGTTAATTGCAGAAGAAAGCACGTTTGAAATCGGCACCGTCAGTCTTGGAAAATACACCTTTCCGAAAAGCCCGGAATTTGAGGTAAATGTTGTGGCGTTGTTTGTAAGACTTGCCGAGAAAAACGACCAAATCGCATTGCTTGAAAGATAGAACAAAAACTGCGGCACGCCGTCGGTACTCATTCCGGCTACCTTTCCAAAAAGGAAAGTAAAAACAATGCTTGTCAAAAACGGATTTATAAAAATCCACGCAGGACCGAGGATTGTCTGTTTATAAGTAAGCTGAAAACGCCTTTTGGTAAACAGAAAAACTAAATCCCTATAACGCCAAATTTCTTTTATATTAAGGTCAAATCTTTTTTGCTTTGACGAAATATGAGTGTGATATTTTTCACATCTGTTTTTTTCAGCCATATAATCACCTCCGTTTTTGAACAATATATTATTAATTATAACACTTATTATATATCGGCGCAAACTATTGTCGTAATTTTGTTTGTAACAAAATTAATTGTTGCAATTACGCCTTTGAATTTCAATAATTTAATCAAATACAATATCATAAAATACATTTTACCGCACAAAAAAACAGACTGCCGTGTCTTACAGCAGTCTGTCGGTTAAGTTCTGATTAAACTTTTTCTTTTAATTCTTCGGGTTCATCTGAGTTGAATTTATAATCTTTTCCCGGGAATACGGCGTTAAGCACAATGCCTGCAATTGAAGCAACGGCAAGCGGCGAAAGTGTTATGTTGGCACTGCCGATTGCAAAGCTTACTGTATCGGAAGAAAGACCAAGCGCACAAACAAGAATTACTGCGGCAACAATAAGGTTGCGGCTTTTGGTAAAATCAACGTGATTTTCAACAACGTTTCGTACGCCGATTGCAGAAATCATTCCGTACAAAACAAATGAAATTCCGCCGATGATACAGCTTGGTATTGAACCGATTATAGCAGAAACGCAAGGGAAAAACGATATACATACTGCAAAAGCAGCGGCAATTCTGATAACTTTTGGGTCATAAACTCTTGTAAGTGCAAGCACACCTGTGTTTTCACCGTATGTTGTGTTTGCAGGACCGCCGAATAACGAAGCTAGCGAGGTTGCCAGTCCGTCACCTGTTAAGGTGCGGTGAAGTCCCGGGTCCTTAATATAGTTTTTACCGACAGTTGAACCGATTGCGGCAATGTCGCCGATATGCTCCATCATTGTTGCAAGTGAGATAGGAACGATTGCAATAATAGCAGATGCAATTACCGAGCCGTTCGAATAATCAACGCCGCCAAATACTGTCTTGTCCCAGTGAATCGGAATACCGATTAAGCCCTCACTGCCAAAAATCTGACCGCTTCCGATATTTGAGAATATTGTGTTAAACTCAGTAAAATCGAATATTTTAACATACTCGCCCGCATCATTTGTACCGCCTGAGAAAAGCCACGGCACATCTGTGATTAACTGCGGATTAGCTTCAGCAATGAAATATAAAACAAGTCCTACACCGTATGATATAAGCAAACCGAGAATAATCGGAATAATCTTTGCCATTCCCTTGCCCCAAATGTTAAATACAACAATTACAGCCAGTGCGACAAAAGCAAGGAACCAGTTTGTTGTGCAATTGCTTACAGCCGACGGAGCAAGACCAAGACCTATTGCAATAATAATCGGTCCGGTAACAACAGGCGGGAAGAATTTAATTACCTTTTCAATGCCGATGAATTTGATAATTGCGGCAAGTACAAGATATACAAGTCCTGCAACCGCAACACCAAGACAGGCATACGGAAGCATTGCAGTTGGGTCTGTTCCCTCGGGTGCAAGTGCTTTTACTGCCGCATATCCGCCAAGAAATGCAAATGAAGAGCCCAAAAATGCAGGCACCTTAAATTTCGTAATAAAATGGAACAACAAAGTTCCGAGACCTGCCATAAGCAGGGTGGTTGAAATATCAAGTCCTGTAATGATTGGAACAAGAATTGTTGCGCCAAACATTGCAAACATATGCTGGATTCCCAAAATAACCATTTTTGGTTTTCCGAGCGTTCTGGCGTCATAAATTGCGCCGTTCTTTTTATCCATAAGTATTCCCTTTCAACTATATATAACCTCTGGTTACAAATTCTCTCTAAAAATATGTTAAATGATTTTATGTATTTTACATGGTGATATAAGAATTGCTAACAACCAACTTGTATTTTAATTAAATAAATTAACTAATATATAAAACAAATTTAACTGTTTGGTGCACTACAAAAGCATATTATAACCGTGAAGCAAAGCACACATAAATTACCATACAAACAGATTTTATAAACATACAAAAAGTGTCTTCTCTAAAAAAGGCTGTTTTGCAATGCAAAACAGCCTTTTAAAATTTAAAAGATGAAATTATTCGTTAATAGCGATAACTGCACCTGAACCTACTGTTCTACCGCCTTCACGGATAGCGAAACGAAGACCAACTTCGATAGCGATAGGAGTGATAAGTTCAACGTCCATTTCAACGTTATCACCAGGCATGCACATCTCTACGCCCTCTGGAAGTGAGATTGTACCTGTAACGTCAGTTGTTCTGAAATAGAACTGTGGACGATAGTTGTTGAAGAATGGAGTATGACGGCCACCTTCATCCTTAGTCAATACGTAAACCTGACCACGGAACTTTGTGTGTGGGTGAATTGTACCTGGCTTAGCAAGTACCTGACCTCTCTGGATTTCATTTCTCTGAACACCACGGAGAAGAACACCAACGTTGTCGCCTGCCTCAGCATAGTCAAGAGTCTTTCTGAACATTTCAAGACCTGTAACAACAACTTTTCTCTTTTCGTCTGTAAGACCAACGATTTCAACTTCTTCAGAAGTCTTAACCTGACCTCTTTCAACTCTACCTGTAGCAACTGTACCACGACCTGTGATTGTGAATACGTCCTCAACAGGCATAAGGAAAGGAAGGTCTGCCTTACGGTCAGGAGTAGGAATATACTCGTCAACAGCATCCATAAGCTCGTGAATGCACTTGTACTCAGGAGCGTTAGGATCCTTTGAATCGCTTGTAAGAGCAAGATAAGCTGAACCCTTGATGATTGGTGTGTCATCGCCAGGGAACTCATACTCGTTAAGGAGGTCACGGATCTCCATTTCAACGAGTTCGAGAAGCTCAGGATCGTCAACCTGGTCAGTCTTGTTCATGAATACTACGATGTAAGGTACACCAACCTGACGAGATAGAAGGATGTGCTCTCTTGTCTGTGGCATAGGACCGTCAGCAGCAGAAACAACGAGGATAGCGCCGTCCATCTGAGCAGCACCTGTGATCATATTCTTTACATAGTCAGCGTGTCCTGGGCAGTCAACGTGAGCATAGTGACGCTTTTCTGTTTCATATTCAACGTGAGCTGTGTTAATTGTGATACCACGCTCTCTCTCTTCCGGAGCCTTATCGATGTTTGCGTAATCAACGAAATCAGCATCGCCTTCGAGGTTGAGAACCTTTGTGATAGCTGCAGTAAGTGTTGTTTTACCATGGTCAACGTGGCCGATTGTACCAATGTTGATATGGGGCTTATTTCTTTCAAATTTTTCTCTTGCCATTGGAAATTTCCTCCTTAATTTTGTAAATTATATTTACAAATAGATTTAATCATATTGTAACAATTTTTTTCTGAAAAATCAATACTTTTTCAAAAATAATGTCCTAAAGACAAATTAGTCCTTCTTTGCTCTGTCGCTCATAATCTTCTCAGCAATGTTCTTTGGAACTTCTGCATATGTGTCAGGTTCCATAACATACTGACCACGACCCTGAGTCTTTGAACGCATGTCGGTAGCATAACCGAACATCTCAGAAAGCGGAACGTGAGCGATTACTCTCTGAACGCCGTTGTCTGCTTCCATGCTCTGAATCATACCGCGGCGTGAGTTAAGGTCGCCGATAACATCGCCGAGATATTCCTCAGGAGTGATTACGGAAACTTTCATAATAGGCTCAAGAAGTACCGGATCAGCCTTCTTCATAGCGCTCTTGAATGCCATTGAACCGGCAATCTTAAATGCCATTTCAGAAGAGTCGACTTCGTGATAAGAACCATCATAAAGCTCAACTTTTACGTCAACTACATTGTAACCTGCAACGACACCGGAAAGCATTGCGCCCTGGATACCTTGGTCAACAGCCGGAATGTATTCCTTAGGAATAGCACCGCCGACAATGTTGTTGACAAATTCGTAGCCCTTGCCCGGGTTCGGGAATACGTTAATCTTAACGTGACCGTACTGACCTTTACCGCCTGACTGACGTGCATACTTTTCATCAACGGAAGCTTCCTTGCGGATTGTTTCCTTGTATGCAACCTGTGGAGCACCGATGTTTGCTTCAACCTTAAATTCACGGAGAAGACGGTCAACGATGATTTCAAGGTGAAGCTCACCCATACCAGCGATGATTGTCTGTCCTGTTTCTTCATCAGTATAAGCTCTGAATGTAGGGTCTTCTTCAGCAAGCTTTGCAAGAGCAATGCCCATCTTTTCCTGACCGGCTTTTGTCTTAGGCTCGATAGCAACACGGATAACAGGCTCCGGGAATTCCATAGATTCGAGGATTACAGGAGCTTTCTCATCACAAAGTGTGTCGCCTGTTGTTGTATTTTTTAGGCCAACGGCTGCTGCAATATCACCTGCGTATACGCAGTCAATATCTTTTCTGTCGTTAGCGTGCATCTGCAAAATTCTTCCCATACGCTCGTTGTCGTCTTTTACAGAGTTATAAACGGTTGTACCTGTCTTGATAGTACCCGAATATACACGGAAGAAGCAGAGTTTACCAACAAACGGGTCGGTTGCAATCTTGAATGCAAGAGCAGCAAAAGGCTCTGAATCAGAAGATTTTCTTTCAACCTCTTCACCTGTCTCAGGGTCTGTACCCTTGATAGCAGGAACGTCTGTCGGAGCAGGCATATAATCAACAATTGCGTCAAGAAGCATCTGAACGCCCTTGTTACGGTAAGAAGAACCGCAGGTTACAGGAACCATTGTATTGTCGATTGTTGCCTTTCTGATTACCTTTTTGATTTCATCAATGGTAATCTCTTCGCCGCCAAAGTACTTTTCCATAAGGTCTTCATCAAGTTCTGCAACTGACTCGATGAGCTTTTCACGGTACTCTTCGGCTAAGTCTTTCATATTCTCAGGAATCTCTTCCTCGCTGAAATCTGTGCCGTCTTCATTGTGATAGATTTCGGCTTTCATTGTAACGAGGTCGATAATACCTGTAAAATCACTTTCAGCACCGATTGGGAGCTGAATCGGAACAGCGTTACATTTAAGTCTGTCCTTCATCATCTGAACAACATGGTAAAAGTTTGCACCCATGATGTCCATTTTATTAACGTAAACCATTCTTGGAACGCCATAGTTATCAGCCTGACGCCATACGGTTTCTGACTGAGGCTCAACGCCGCCTTTTGCACACAATACTGTAACAGAACCGTCAAGAACACGAAGTGAACGCTCAACTTCTACTGTAAAGTCAACGTGTCCCGGTGTGTCGATGATGTTGATTCTGTGTGGCTTATACTGCTGCTTGCTGCCTCTCCAAAAAGCTGTTGTGGCTGCGGAAGTGATTGTGATACCACGCTCTTTTTCCTGAGCCATCCAGTCCATTGTTGAAGCACCGTCATGTGTTTCGCCGATTTTATGGTTTACGCCGGTATAATACAGGATACGCTCAGTTGTTGTGGTTTTACCGGCATCAATATGAGCCATAATGCCGATATTTCTTGTTTGTTCAAGTGAAACCTGTCTTGGCATAAAATCCTCCTAATAAAATTACACGGGTAAAATTACCATCTGTAATGAGCGAAAGCCTTGTTAGCTTCAGCCATCTTATGAGTATCCTCACGCTTCTTGAATGCGCCACCTGTGCTGTTTGTGGCGTCAAGAATTTCGCCTGCAAGTCTTTCTTTCATTGTCTTTTCACTGCGGGCTCTTGAGTAAGTTGAAATCCAACGCAGACCGAGTGTCTGACGTCTTTCTGGACGAACTTCCATAGGAACCTGGTAGGTAGCACCGCCGACACGGCGAGCCTTTACCTCTAAAACAGGCATTACGTTTTCCATAGCCTGTTCAAAAACCTCAAGCGGGTTATTACCTGTCTTTTCAGCAATAATGTCAAATGCACCGTAAACGATCTTCTGGGCTACACCCTTTTTGCCGTCGTACATAATGTTGTTGATAAGACGGGTTACAAGTTTTGAATTATAAAGCGGATCCGGTAATACGTCACGCTTCGCAATAGAACCTCTTCTTGGCACTTTGCTTCCCTCCTTCACAATAATTGAGATATCATAGGTACTCGAAAGCGACAAACTCCCGTATGCCAACAAGAATCCTACACTATATATAGATAATTCCTGCCGCATAGCAGAACTTAATAATTTAAGTCAAGAGAGTTTTGTCAATTCCTAATTATTTACCTTTCTTTGGACGCTTAGCACCATACTTTGAACGGCTCTGCATACGTCCTGTAACTCCCTGAGCATCAAGTGTACCACGAACGATGTGATAACGAACACCAGGTAAGTCCTTTACACGGCCACCACGGATAAGAACAACGCTGTGCTCCTGAAGGTTGTGACCTACGCCCGGGATATAGGAACTGACTTCAATACCGTTAGAAAGTCTTACTCTGGCAATCTTTCTGAGCGCTGAGTTAGGCTTTTTAGGTGTAGCGGTCTTTACAGCAGTACAAACACCTCTTTTTTGTGGGGAGCTCTGGTCAATAGCAACTCTTTTCTTTGAGTTCCATCCTTTCAAAAGTGCAGGTGCCTTTGCCTTCTTTTCAGAAACCTCTCTGCCCTTGCGTACCAACTGGTTAAATGTAGGCATAATTTTCCTCCTTTCAGAATTTTTGGAATTACAAAACTGCTTTGTTTTCAAAGCAATGTGACATCACTCTTCATTACCCCTCAAAATAGGCGCAATTATAGAATGTCCCACGTTTACAGATTATACCTCATTCCCCACCGATTTGTCAAGTATTTTTATCAGCAGCGAAGTATTTCTTTTTATTAATCAAAACTCTTTCTCAGCGTAGTAACCAATGCTTCTGGAAAACACTTTTTATCTGCACCGCAGTATTTCCTTTTATTAATCAAAAC
>FMUV01000026.1 GCA_900101355.1 Ruminococcus sp. YE282 | reverse complement strand
ATTCACAAACGATGACAGCCTGCGCAAAATGTTGTATTTAGCGTCTCAAAAAATTGTCGAACGCTGGACACAAAGATGTCGAAACTGGGATGTAGTTTTAAGCCAGTTATCAATAATATTTGAGGCCAGAATACCTGCTTGATTTGCCCCTGAGAATAGAATTTCCTGTCTGCAAAATGTTATTCACGCTTTGGCATGCATAACATTCCGCAGACAGGAATGAAAAGTTGACACGGGGCAAATCAGAAAGCCTGATTGCAACCGCAATCCTGTATTCTGTTATTGCTTGAAGGATTATTATTTACACAAAATTTTATGGGTTGCCAATTTTTCTAAAAAATTCTGTTTTATCTTGTAGTTTTTGAATATCCGTATAAACAGAAAAACCTTTAAAAACAGACTGTATTTTTATGTTTTTTCTGCCCACTCTAATAGCTATAATCCAATTTAATTTCTTAAAAACCTCGCAGAAACTTTTATCATTCTCTGCATACTACAAAATGTGAAGTTATTGTTTTCTAAGCCATTCCGCATGCCTGAACGACCGCTTTTATCCAACTCTCCGCATCTAACAGTAATTCCTCGTGTCGGAGGTCATATTCACAAATATCTGGATTTGCAAAATATTTTAAATAACGTTTTCTATATTTCTCGCCCATTTTCAATGCATAAAAAACATGGATTGTTGTCCCCGAAACTTGAATATGTTCACCTACTTTGGTATAAAGGTCCGTACAAAACTGATTTTTCATAGATTCTTTTGAAATGAAAGAAAAATCAATTCCGCTACCGTTACCCATAATTTCCATAAATCTTCGTATATAATCGGAACTGTCATTGCCGTTATTCATTTTCTTTGCAAAAACTTTTTTTATCAGCCTGCCGCCTTTTCCGGTAATAAGAGGATAGAAAATTGGCATTATGAGGGCGGTTTCCAAATGTGCCAACCATTTCGGTGCTTGGTCCATATCACTTGAACCAATAATTGCATGATTAATATGAATATTTTGGCGGCTTACAAGAAGAGAAACAACGGAACCGCCCAGTGAGCATCCGTAAGCTGCAAATATTTTTCCGTCTAGATGCTCTTTTATATACTCTTCAATCTTTTTGTACTTCATCAAGTTCTGAAACAAAGGTAGTATTTTCTGTTTCATCGAAGCCACTATAACTTACAACCAGTGTATAAAAGTATTGCTGTAATCCTTCCAATACATGACCAAAGTTTGTTTTCCAATAACAGCATGTTCCCGGAAATAGCATAATAGACGGTTTATTTATGTCACCAAATCCATATATTTTCATTTGCGTTACCTCCAGTGCTATATTTATCTTTCTTTACTTTTAAATTTAGATTTGCATTTTAGTTTATTTTAGAAAATTGGCAAACCACGATTAGGGATAACTATTTTTTACTAATTGTGCTTTTGCGGAAATTTGTCTACAAAAATTTGAAAAACAATCTTTTGTTATTAATTTATATATTACAGTATAGCTGTCAAGATATGACAAGTCAAGCTACGGTTATTCAACAACCACTACTCATATTAACCCCCAATCTTCTTTGCGCTTAGAGCATATGAAGTTTCTGCTCTTTCTTGTAGTTTACGAATATCTGTACAAATAGAAAAAGCCCTTTGAGAAACGAATTTTTCCTCTCAAAGGGCAGTTTGATAAACTGAAAGTTGTTTAAAAAAATACTTTTTATTATTTATAACCAAACATAATAACATACAATCAAAAAGCCATATTGCTTTCTCTTTTGTTGAAAGCAATATTATTATGATAGTCCTGTTATATCTAATTCACAGAATTTTTAAGAAAAGAGGTGTCATTTTTTCGACGCCTCTTTGACTGTTTTGGTTTTAGCTTCCGCTATCTTTTCTTATACAATACAAGCTCCGGATTTTCACCGTTTTTTTCATATGTGCAAACAAGGATAAAATCCATATTTGCCACAACGCCAAAACATCTTTCTCCGCCAAACTCACATTCAAGTTGATTTCCAATATATGTAGTATTATCATCTAAAAACTTTGCGATGTTTCCATTTGGGAGTCTGTATTCCAAATTAATATAGCTTCCGACAAGTGAATTCAGCTTTGTAAGCTTCGGCATTCCCTCAATATTTAAAGCGTTTATCTCATCGATCAGAGTACTTTTAAATTCTTCAAAAGCCTTGTTACCTCCGAGTTCTTTGTATCGTTTCCAATAATCAAGTTTAGGAAGAGTTTTAAGCAAATACGAGCGTACCTCATCCTCTGAGTGTTCATCATTCGTCATATTTTTCACACACACATCAATCAAATCGTCCATGTTGCTGTACATATACTCACCATCGGCATAGCACCATTTGCAATAGTCCTCGTTCGGGGCGCCATCCTTTTCCTTGCTGATAATACTATCCTCCAGCGGCATACCGCAGCATTGACAAATCAATTTTCTTGGCGACCCAAGCAATGTATTAATAGACACATCAAACAGCTTTGATAATAGTTTTAACGTTTCGGTATTCGGGATTGTATCGCCGTTTTCCCAACGGGATACAGCCTGTCTTGTAACAAACATCTTTTCTGCTAATTCGTCTTGAGAAAGTTTAGCTTTTGTTCTTAAATTAAATAATATATCTTTTGTTTCCATATCTGTCACCACCTTAATTATATTATAATACAAAGATTGTTACAGAACAAGCAACTCGCAGTTGCTGTTAAACTCGGAAGCAAGAAAAGTGCGTCGTAAATTTACGGCGCACACTATAAAAATATTAAACAGTTTTTTCTTTTACAGCAATCCAAATTTCACATTGGTAATTCGGATTTAAAGTATCTGCCGACGAATACACTTCAAATTCTACATTCTCGGCATATTCATACTGTGAGCTTTGTGGAAAAAACTCCGTTACAATTCTGTTGTATGTTTCAATAAAAGCGTCAGGCATTTTTCCCTTGCTCGTAAATACTGCATAAGTATTTGCCGGAATGGTGACTATTTCTAAATCATCATCTACTTTTCTCCCATCATACTCAACACCGATGCCATAAGGAAAATGCTCTGCATTAAGTTCAGACGAAAAGCAAATACCGAGCAATCCTTTCATAATCGGATTTTTCGGTATACAGGCAATCAATTTTTCCATTGTTCCGTCTGCACCGTGCTCCTGCCAAAGGGCTGTAATATCCTGAGTTGCATTTGCCGACTGAGGCTTTCCGACTCTTTTTCTTTTACAAACAACCTGAAATGTATCTCTTTTTTCAATTCTGTAATCCATCTTGTTTCCTCCTGTTAAGGTTAATTTTACAGACAAAGGAGTAAATATCTTAACTCTACCGCCATGTTTTGCTTCACTTGGCGAAATACCGTGAAATCGGGTAAAGGCACGAGAAAAACTTTCCGGTGTATCATATCCGTACTTCATTGCTATATCAATAATTTTAGTGTTTCCTTTCGACAGTTCTTCCCCTGCAAGAGAAAGTCTGCGCATACGGATATAATCGCCAAGCGACATACCGCACAAAATACCAAATACTCTCTGAAAGTGAAACGATGAAGAATAAGCCTTTTTCGCTGCTTTCTCATAATCAATTTCTTCCGTTATATTGGCTTCCACATAGTCAATCGCTCTTTGTATTCCTTGTATCCAATTCATTCTTTCACTCCCTCTCTGTGATTACAGTCTATCAAAATATAAACGAATTTTCTTGATTTTGAATGCTTTGAAGTGTTATGGAATATCCGATTGCTTCTCAAAAGAGATAGGGGCAACACCTGCCCCTATGCTTTTCCTTTGATTTAGTTGCATTAAGTCAAATTTGCGTTGCTTATCCGCTTACCGATTGTCTGCCTTATAAGTTTATTATTCAATCGTTGCAGTTGCCTGACAACCCGGAGGGACAGGTTACTTACCTGAAATATTTTCAGACGGCTGGGCTACCTACCGGCTCTATCACATCGAATAATGTGCATTGCGTTTTTATTCTGTGATTATATAAAGTACGATTTGGCACAATATATCTGTTTATTATTTTGCAGTAGCTAATTAACCTTTCTAAAAATGACGGTTTGATTCTTTATTAATATTTTTTCAACTTGCTAACCGTATCCTGTAAGCTCTTTCTTATATTTCAAAAAAGAATGGTCGATAGAAGCACCTGCAATTTTCTGTATTTGCTCAAATGTCAGCTTAAAAGACGGACTGCCATTATCTCGCACATACTCCCACAAATATTCATATTTACTCATTCTGCTTCATCTATTCATACATATTTCGTACATAACGGTTTCTCCGTCAAAAACAGTATTATACATCTACTTTTTCTGTTTAGATTTAGGTGTCGGCAATTCATCATACATCGCATTGAATAAACCTGTTAAAAATTCTTTATTATCCACATCTTCTACAAGCAGCATTTCTTTTGCTCCGTCATACGGCAATTCATACGCAGCTTTTGGTATATATGAAATTGAAGATTTAATTGGTTTTACAAGCAATCTATCATCATAAATTCCACCGACAATTTTTCCTCGATAATAAATGATATACTCGCCCATCATCGCACGATAAGTAATCTCGTCCAACTCCGCCAACTGTCCCAATATAAATTTCAAATATTCTTTACTTGATGCCATTGTTTCTCCTCTCAAATATCAATTCACATTTCAGTTTGTATTTACCAATCGTGCAAAAATTTGTCCCCAAAAATAAAAAAATCTTTGGTTATTATTTTATATATTACAGTATATCCGTCAAAATACAACAAGTCAAGCTACGGTCGGCAATGACAATTAGTCGTATTCAAACCTCAACCTCCTTGTGCTTAGAGTATATGAAGTTTTGGCTTTATCTTGTAGTTTGCGAATATCCGTATAAATAGAAAAAACCCTTTGAGAAAAGGATTTCTCCTCTCTCAAAGGGCAAGTTGGCAAACTGGAATTTGTAGCTCTAATTAAATCATATTATTAAAAGCATTTATTAAATCTGTCATAAATACTTCTCTTGTTTCTTCATCTAATTCTAATACTGATAGATATGGGTTTAAATCTTCAAGTTCTACTAATAATAATTTCCCATCTTGCGTTCTACAAGCATCTACTCTTTGAATACCATTTTTTATTCCATTCCATTTTATAAATTTTTGTGCAAATTCAACATCTTCATTAGAAAAATTATATTTTTCTAGTTTCCATCTTTGTTCTTTATTTGGTGCATATAAAGCATATTCTAATTTATCATTTATGAAATAAAATGATACTTCATATTTAAAATCTATTGCAGGTTGTATTAAAGTAGTTCCATCTGTTAAATTTCTTTCTATTAGTTCATTTCTTGTTAAAAATTCAAGTCCTATTGAGTCAGCACCATCTTTTGGCTTGATAACATATCTATCTACATTTGGTAGTAAATCAATATTTTTAATTGTATCTATTGTAGGAATAACAGGGTATTTTTCTAATGTCAAATCTAGCAAATATTGTTTTCCTCTCATATCTGCTTTTCCTGTAAACTCATTAAAAGTTTTTAAACTATTTGTTTTTACTCTATCTACAAATGAATTATAAATATCTTTAAATCCACTTACTCCTCCTGTATTTCTAAAAACAATTAAATCAACATCTTTTTCAAAACTTTCTGAATTTTTTGGATTGCATAATACAACATCAAAATAATCCTTTAATTTTCCTGTTATATAAATATCTTCCTCATAATAGTTTCTACCTTTTGCTTGATAATATAAATCTGTTAAATATAATATTTTTTTCATATAATCACATTTCCTTTCTATTCTATAAATTCTGATTGTTACACAATATAATTAACAATAGCATATATTAAATGACATATCGTAAAAACTAAAGCAGGAACAAAAGCAATCATATTTTTCCGTTCTAAAGAGTATAATAAAAATGCTAAGCATGGAAAAATAGTTAAACCTAATATAACTCCCGCATTTGTTATTCCTAAGTAATATAATACCCAACATAAAAAATATAATAAACAGCAGGCTATCATAGCTATTATCAAATTTGTTTTGCGAATCTTTTCTTTTTCTTTATTTTTAAAAATACATAAGCAAATTATCATTATTACTTGAGCAATTGATGCAATGGTGTCTACTATGGGCGTTATAGACTCAACTCTTAAAATGTCATGCTGTGCAGGAATTGCAAACCAAATAAAATTTGGTATCATAATTAAAAAGAAAAGCGCTAATCCAAAAATATCAAAACCAAATCTATACTTTTTCAAAACATGCTTACCTCCACAAACAACGATTTGTATTTCTGTTTGTTTTAAAAATGGGCAACTCCGATTGGAATTGCCCACTCATTGCACTAATTATGCGATTTTTTCTTGCTTGCACCGATTTCTGCATCAATTGATGTAAGTTTGATGTAAATCGCTGTTTTTTTAGTTTTTTATCAAACGAAGTACGTCCCGTCTATTTGGTAAAACGGTACATCTTTACATCATCTTAATAGAGCTTTGCACCTGCCGGAATGTGGTCATCTACCATCAGAAGATGAAGCTTTTCTTCGCCTTCTTCTTCATGAATAGCACTGAGGAGCATACCGCAAGAGTCAATGCCCATCATCGCTCTCGGTGGAAGATTTGTGATAGCGATAAGAGTCTTTCCAACCAGTTCCTCCGGCTCATAAAAGCTATGAATACCGCTTAAAATGGTTCTGTCTGTGCCTGTTCCATCATCAAGAGTGAACTGAAGGAGTTTCTTTGACTTTGGTACTGCAACACACTCTTTAACCTTTACAGCTCTGAAATCTGACTTGCTGAATGTATCAAAATCAACTTCTTCCTCAAATAAAGGCTCAATCTTTACATTAGAGAAATCAATTTTTTCCGGCTCTGCTTTCATTTCTTCGGCAGCCTGATTTTTTACATCATTTTTCTTATTTACATCACCGAGTGACTTCATTGTAGGGAACAACAGCACATCGCGGATAGCTGCCGAATCCGTAAGAAGCATCGTCATTCTGTCGATACCAAAGCCTATGCCTCCTGTCGGCGGCATACCTATTTCAAGAGCATTAAGGAAGTCTTCGTCGGTTGTGTTTGCTTCTTCATCGCCCTGAGCCAAAAGCTCCTCCTGAGCTTTGAATCTTGCCCTTTGGTCAATCGGGTCGTTAAGCTCCGAATAAGCGTTAGCCATTTCCCAACCGTTCATAAAGAACTCAAAACGTTCTACATAATCGGGATTTTCGGGTTTCTTTTTGGTGAGCGGTGAAATTTCAATCGGGTGGTCCATAACGAATGTTGGCTGTATCATATGCTCCTCGGCATATTCTTCAAAGAACAGATTAAGGATATCTCCCTTTTTATGTCTTTCCTCAAATTCAATGCCCTTTTCTTTTGCAAGAGCCTTTGCCTCTTCGTCTGTCTTAATTTCATTAAAATCAACGCCTGCATATTTCTTTACTGCATCAATCATTGTTATTCTTTCAAAAGGCTTGCCCAAATCCATTTCAACGCCGTTATATGTAATTTTGGTCGTACCCAAAACTTCCTGAGCAATGTGGCGGTACAGATTTTCTGTCAAATCCATCATGCCGTTATAGTCTGTGTATGCCTGATAAAGCTCCATCAGGGTAAATTCGGGGTTGTGTCGTGTATCAACACCCTCATTACGGAACACACGTCCTATTTCATAAACCTTTTCAAGTCCGCCAACAATAAGTCTTTTAAGGTAAAGCTCAAGAGAAATTCTGAGCTTCAAGTCTTCATCAAGCGCATTAAAGTGGGTAGTAAACGGACGAGCCGACGCACCGCCTGCATTTGCAACGAGCATCGGAGTTTCAACCTCCATAAAGCCCTGAGAATCAAGATAGCGGCGAATGCTGCTGATGATTTTTGAACGCTTTATAAAAGTATCCTTTACCTCAGGATTCATAATAAGGTCAACATAACGCTGACGATAACGGAGGTCTGTATTAGTAAGTCCGTGATATTTCTCGGGCAACGGCTTTAACGACTTTGAAAGAAGTCTTACTGCCTTTGCGTGAATTGAAATTTCGCCCATCTGAGTCTTGAATACAAAGCCCTTAACCTCAACGATGTCGCCGATATCCCATTTTTTGAGAAAACCGTATTCTTCCTCACCAAGGTCGTCAAACTTGGCAAAAATCTGGATTTTTCCGCTTCTGTCGTACAAATCCATAAACGAAACTTTGCCCTTGCCACGCTTAGAAAGCAGTCTGCCTGCAACGCAGACATCTTTATTTTCGTATTCTTCGTAATTATTCTTTATTGTTTCGGTAAGAGTATCACGGTCGCTCGTTGTTATAACAAACGGATCTCTGCCTGCTTCTCTTAATGCTTCAAGCTTGTCGTAGCGAACCTTTATTACATCGCTTGTATTAGCCTGCTGCGGCTTCTGACTCATATTTAACTTCCCCTGTTCTTCTAAAATTACTTTGAAATTTCAATTACCTTGAATGCAACTGCGCCGCCCGGAGTTTCAACTTCCACAACATCACCGACGCTCTTTTCCATAAGCGCTTTGCCAATCGGAGATTCGTCCGAAATCTTGCCTTCTTTTGGATTTGTTTCGTTTGAACCCGAACCTACAATTTTATATTTTGACTGTTTTCCTGTCTTAACATTTTCAATTGTAACAACAGATGTCAGATGAACGTGTTCGTTAGATGTTTCTGACTCATCAATAATAACGGCAGTTTTAAGAATTGCCTCAATAGTGGTAATTCTTGCCTCCATAATAGCCTGCTCATTTTTGGCGTCATCATATTCGCTGTTTTCGGAAAGGTCGCCGTAGGAACGTGCAACCTTGATTTTCTCTGCAATCTCTTTACGTTTTACGTCCTGAAGATAAGCGAGTTCCTCCTCAAGATTTTTAAGACCTTCCTCGGTAAGCATAGTTGGTTTTGCTGCCATTTTATATCATCCTTTCTGCAAAAGAAAAATTTTCACATATAGATTTATTATAGGCTTTTTCGCTGTTATTGTCAAGGAAATGTTCGGAGGTTTGCAAGGTAGACAGGCGTATTAATCAAACTGTTTTTCAAAATGTATATTATTAAACAAAATCCCGATTTTTACTGCATTTTTTGCGACTCAATCGCTGCACAAAGCGACTTTACCGTTTGTGACATATTTTCATTTCGGCACGAAAGCGGCACGATTGAACCCAGCTCATATTGTGCACCGAGGGTGTACAGAGCCGAGCAAAAATATTCCTCGTCAAGTTCTTCGGGTTTTATGCCGGCAAAACCGTTCGGCATACTGAAATTATACCTGTAATACACCATTCCTCCGACCTTGCACTTCGGACGTTTTGTGGTCAAAACAATTGCACTTGCCTTTAACGGCAGGCTTACATCTATAACAGACGGTGCAATAATTAGGTCACATTCGGAAAGCTCGGACGTATTTTTGGTTATTAATGCCGTAGCTCCGATTTCGTCAAGTGCTCTGTCGGCAACATAAAAATACGGTCGTTCATTTTGCGTTACAGCAACAACATCAGAGCAGTATTCAAGCACATTAATTAAAAAGTCGCAGGCTGTTGCCTTCAAGTCATATATTCCCACTCTTAGGCTTGCAGAACACTTACACTCCTGCAACACGCTAAGTGCCATATTGGTGCAAAGCCTTGCCGAAAACGACGTTGAAAAGAATCTTTTATAACCGCTCTTATGCGGAAACACCAATTTCTCTGAACACAAAAGCTGTCCCCGCTGTGCCCCTATTGCTCTGCTTGCCTTGTCAAGACGAATTTCTCCGCTAAAGCTTGTGTATGTAATATGTTTAAGTTGTACACCTCTGGCCTTGCATATTTCAACTTCAAGTTTATCCTTTTTTAATCTGTCTGCAAGTCCCATTATACCCTTGCGATGTTCCGGTATACTAACGCTTAATGCCGTAATCAAAAAAATCCCCCCACATATCTGCTAAGACAAAATTGCCTTAACAATTTATATGCGGGAGGATTAATTTTGATTAACAATTATTCGTACTCAGTCATAGGATTATACTTAACCCCGTTGTATCTGCATTCAAAGTGCAGGTGCGGACCTGTTGAGTTGCCCGTTGAGCCAACGTAGCCTATGGTCTGACCTTTTTTCACCGTTTGACCCGGACTGACAATAACATTTGTGAAGTGACCGTAAACAGTAACTTTGCCGTTGCCGTGGTCAATCATAACATAGTTGCCGTAACCGCCGTTGCAACCGCAGCTTCCGTTCTTGCCCCAGTTGTGATAACAGGAATTATATGTATCAATTACTGTGCCGTTGTCGGCAGCAACTACCGAAGCACCCATAATTCCCGCTCCGGCAATATCAATTGCACCGTGATTATATGTAGTTCTGTCTTCATTCCAAAGCGATGACAGATAATAAAATCCGGGACAAGGCCATGTAAATCCTGATGATGACGGTGTTATGTCACCGCTGCTACCGCTTGATGAGCCATCGGTATTTGATGAACCCGAGTTATTGTTTGCTTTGTCCGCCTCTTGAGCTTTCTGAGCAGCCTCTTGTGCCGCAGCGGCCTGTTTTGCATAATAAGATGCAATCTTAGCTTGAATTTCATCACTCTCGCCCACTGCACTTTCAATGGCACTTTTTGCATTATCGCTCTCTGTATAAAGATTTTTCAGAATTTCTTCATTCTTTTCAAGAGTGTCATTTAAATCATCAAGGTCAGCCTGCAAAGAATCCTGCTTTGACTCAAGGTCTGCCTTATCGTTTTCAAGCGATTCCTTTTGCTCCGAAACGCTGTCAAGTTTATCGGTAATTTCGCCTATCAGTTTTTTGTCGTAATTAGAAAGAGTTTTTACAAGCTCCATTTTATCAACAAAGTCCGAAAAATCCTTGGCTCCGAGAATTATTTCCAAATCACTTGCGCTGCCTGCCATATAAATGGTTCTCAAACGAACGCAAAGTGCGTCAACCTGAGATTTAATGTCAGAATTAGCGTTATTAATATCAGTCTGCTTAGCTTCAATATCGCTGTTGAGAGCTTCAATAGATTCCCTTGTTATAGCGATCTTGTCATTAAGATTTTTAATTTTATTTACAAGGGCATCCTTATATTCTTCTTTGTCCTTAATGTCTGATTCTGCCTTATCAAGAATACTCTGATAGTCCTTGTTCTGTTTTTCAAGGTCTTCAAGCTTTTGCTGGAGCGAACTGATACTTTCTGCGCCTGCGCTGAAAACAGACATTGATATAGGCAAAGATATCATACATACGCTGAGCAATGCGCATAAAATTCTTTTAAGCTTCATATATTTCTCCTTATTAAAAATTACCATCCGAGAATTTCGTTGCCTTCCATTTTCAAATATTTGCGGATAGACAGGAAGCTTCCTGCAAAGCCGACAAACATACCTGCAACAACAAATGATGCAACTACCGGCAACAACACATTGGTAAACGGAATAAAATCAAACGGAATATTTGTTGTAACAAATACCTGACTTATTCCCTCATACAAAAGGGCAAGACCGCCAACCGAAATTGCGGCGGAAATCAAGCCGATTAACATACCTTCTACCAAAAACGGCATTCGCACAAACGAGTTAGTTGCGCCGACCGACTTCATTATACTGATTTCAAATCTGCGTGAATACATCGTTGCACGGATGGTATTAGCTATAATAAACAATGAAATAACAACAAGCACAATGACAATTCCTATGGCGATTATATTAACCATATGGCTTATGTTAGTCAATTTTTCGGCAAAATCTCTGCGGTTCAAAACAGAATCAACGCCGTCAATTTTCTGAATTTCGGCAACGGTTTCATCATACTTTTCCAAGTCATCCATAACTACAATGAATGCGTCGGGCAGTGGGTTTTTGTCTTCATCAATCTGAGAAAACAGCTCATCGCCCAATTGATTCTTAAATTGAAGTATGGCGTCATCTTTTGAATAAAACGTTACAGAATTAACATTACTTATTTTTTCAATTTCTTTTCCTATATAAACAGCATCAAGCTGAGAATATCCGTCTTTTATATACACAGTGGTTTCGTTGTTCTGACCAACCTGGTCAACCATTTCCGATACGTTTACGGAAAACAGAGTTGCCGAACCGGTAAGCACAAGGCAGCTGACAAGCACGCAAATTGAGGCGATGCTCATTATTCTGTTTACCCAGACATTCTTCAAGCCTTCTTTTACAAGATAGCCAAAGCCTTTCATACTACTTTCCTTTCACAGCTTTTTTGACCGTTATTCGTCGGTCGAAGCGACAGAAATATCATCAGAAAACTGTTTAAGCTCTGCATAATCGTCAGAGTCGTCATAGTTTTTGATATCGTCATAATCGTCAGAGATATTATCTTTGCTTGTATCATCAACAACTCTGCCGTGGTCAATTTTTATTACTCTGTGATTAAACTCACGCACAAGCTCGTGTTCGTGGGTAACAACCAAAACTGTTGTGCCCATAGAATTAATCTCTGTAAGCAATTCAATTATTTCATGTGACAGCTCCGGGTCAACGTTTCCCGTCGGCTCGTCTGCAATAATAATTTCAGGATTATTAACAAGTGCCCTCGCAAGGCTGACACGCTGCTGTTCGCCTCCGGAAAGCTCGCTTGGCTTTCTCTTTCCTTTGTCGGACAATCCGACAAGACTCAATACATACGGAACACGTTTTTTGATTGTGGCAGTGTTTTCGCCGACTGCACGCATAGCGAACGCAACATTATCAAACACAGTCATTTTATCAATAAGTCTGAAGTCCTGAAAAACAATTCCCATATGACGGCGAAGATACGGAACCTCTTTGCGCTTTAACTTTGATATTTTTTTGCCGGCAATTGTAATCTCACCGTTCGAGGGGGTTTCTTCGTGCATAATAAGCTTCAAAAATGTACTCTTGCCGGCACCCGAAGCACCAACGATAAACACAAACTCGCCTTTGTCTATGTGCAAATTAACATCATAAAGGGCGTGAATACCATTAGGATATGTTTTTGATACATTTTCAAAATCAATCATAATTTCACCTTTGCTTTGCACACTAAAGTGCAATAAAAATCAATCGTCCTGAACACAAAATATCACCTTGTGTTCAGGAACGAATAGGAGCAATTTCACAAGCGGAAAACTAACTAATACTCAAAACAAAAACCTGAACATTTTATTGCCTGATTGAGCAATAAGGCGGCAATTGTCTGTTGTTTTCCGGGTTAAACAACTCAAAATATAATCATAATAGTGCAAATTTTATCCGTTTCTAAGGCGGATGTCACGTCAGAATTTCAGAGGGAGTTATAATCCCACACCGAAGCCCTGAGGAGTTAACGCTCCTTTGCACCGTTTGCAATCGTTTACAAACTCAGCTTCTTACAAGCAAAGCGTTGCTGCGATTTAAGAATTTAAAATCAATACTTTGTTGGGCTTGCGTTAAGATATTTCTTAACCATAAGTGCTACCTTAAATACAATAGCGTCTTCAAACTCACGCAAATCAAGACCGGTAAGCTTCTTGATTTTCTCAAGTCTGTAAACAAGGGTGTTGCGGTGAACAAACAATTTACGTGATGTTTCCGAAACATTCAGGTTGTTTTCAAAGAAACGCTGAATTGTAAACAAAGTTTCCTGGTCAAGACTTTCGATTGAACCGCGCTTAAATACCTCTTTAAGGAACATCTTGCAGAGTGTTGTCGGAAGCTGATAGATAAGACGGGCAATACCCAAGTTATCATAGCTTACGATTGTGCGCTCGGTGTCAAATACCTTTGCAACTTCAAGAGCTGACTGAGCTTCTTTGAACGAACGAGCCAAATCCTTGATGCCTGTAACGGTTGTTCCTATACCTACAACACAGTGAGTATAGAACTCGCTTGACAAAGTATCCGCAATTGAGCTTGCCAACTTTTCAAGGTCTCGACCGTCGGTATCAGCCTTAACCTCCTTAACAAGAGCAATTTCTTCCTCGTTAATATTGATAACAAAGTCCTTTGACTTGTCCGGGAAAAGGTTTTGAATAATATCATACGCAGACACGTCAGTCTTGGCAACAATCTTAATCAAAAGGCAAACTCTTGAAACCTCACTGTTAAAGTGAAGTTCTCTTGCCTTTAAATAAATATCACCCGGAAGAATATTGTCAAGAATAACATTTTTTATAAAATTGGAACGATCGTATTTTTCATCATAATACTGCTTTATGCTTGCAAAAGATACCGAAAGAAGTTGAACATACTTTTGTGCGTATTCATCAGTACCCTGCACAAAAACGGCATAGTCATACTTTGCACTGCTTCCAAATGATTTGTATGTGTAGCCGTTGATAACAAACGGAGCTGTAAGGCTGAGTGTTTCCGAATTAATGTTTTCGTTTACCTCACCGATTTTGCCCAGTTCCGAGCAGGCAATAACAACAGAAGTTTCGTCAATAACACCGATTGTTCTGTCAATAGCATCCTTCATCTGGTGTACAATGCCCTGAAATAATCTGTTAGACATATAAATGTACCTCTTTTCTCTGCATTATAACATAATTGCAACCCATATCATATCGTTACAATTCTTCTATATACATATTACACAAAAACGAGAAAAAAATCAACCTCTATTTACAATTTTCTTTGAAAATTTTATAAAAATTGCATAAGATGTTAAATCTCATTCAAAAAATACATCATTTTTACGTATATTTTAATTGTAATAAATATGATATAAATTTTTAATGCCGTTATGCATTTCGGCACATTGCATATATCCGATTAAATGACTGATTTGTATAAATGCCACTTTTAATCAGTATTAAAAATTGTCTTAGCTTAATTTTTTATTATATAATGACACACCAATGTGTTGATATTGTGACAAAACATTGTTTTTTGATAATTTAGGCTTGAGAAAACTATGTAAAAAGCGGAAATTTGATACAAATGCCACGCAAAATAAAAAGGGCTGTCGAAACAGCCCTCATTTTAAGTATTATCAGTTTGTAATTGTCTGTTCAGTATCTTTATCAAAGATATGAATCTTATCAAGACTGAATGTAATTTTAATCTTATCTCCCGGCTGAGCAGTAGATGTAGGCTCAACACGAGCGGTAATCGGTGTTCCGCCGATATTTACATAAAGATAAATCTCAGCACCCATAAGCTCTGTAACGTCAACGTTAGCTTCGAGTGTAACCTTAGCCTTTTCAAGTTCTTCAGGCTCGTCGTGAACGTGCTCAGGACGGATACCGAAAACAACTTCTTTGCCAACATAAGCATCAAGCTTGCCGTTTGCAGTCTTATCTGCAGGAACAGGAATCTTGTACTTATCAAAGTTGAGAGTGTACTCAGAACCTGACTTCTGAACAGTAGCGTTGATGAAGTTCATCTGAGGTGAACCGATAAATCCTGCAACGAACATATTGCAAGGCAAGTCATAAAGATGCTGTGGAGTATCAACCTGCTGAATAAATCCGTCTTTCATAACAACGATTCTTGTACCCATTGTCATAGCTTCTGTCTGGTCATGGGTTACATAGATAAATGTAGTGCCGAGTCTCTGATAAAGCTTTGAAATCTCTGTACGCATCTGAGCACGAAGCTTAGCGTCCAAGTTTGAAAGCGGTTCGTCAAGCAAGAATACCTTTGGGTTACGTACAATAGCACGACCAAGTGCAACACGCTGTCTCTGACCGCCTGAAAGAGCCTTTGGCTTTCTGTCGAGATACTGCTCGATTCCGAGAATACGTGCAGCCTCTTCAACTCTGCGCTTGATTTCTTCCTTAGGGGTTTTTCTGAGCTTAAGACCGAATGCCATATTATCATAAACGGTCATATGCGGATAAAGTGCATAGTTCTGGAAAACCATTGCGATATCTCTGTCTTTTGGAGCAACGTCGTTAGAAAGTCTGTCGCCGATATATAACTCACCTTTTGAAATATCTTCAAGACCTGCAATCATTCTGAGTGTGGTTGACTTACCGCAACCGGAAGGACCGACAAGAATGATAAACTCTTTATCTGCAATCTCAAGATTAAAATCTGTTACGGCTGTAACTCCGCCGTCATAGATTTTGTAAACGTGTTTCAATGATACATTTGCCATTATAAATACCTCCATTTGTGAATAAAGTCCCTACACTTTATTTCGCTTATTAATATACCACTTTGAACAGATTATTACTATACCGATTTTGACTAAATATTGTTGTGATATTTTATTAAATTTCGATACCAAATAAAAAAAACAAGCTGTTTTTAGTGTATATTGCCGATAAAAACTGACTTTTTGTCCAAATTCGTCATTAATTTACAGCTTCCTATGGGCAAATTGCTACCAAGGGATAATTGTCCGATAGAAATTCGTTTAAGGTGCACAACTTTTATTCCACAAGCTTCAAACATCTTTTTAACTTGATGAAATTTACCCTCGCAGATTGTTACAATGCCGATTTTATTGTCAACACTTTCCCCAATTTCAAGCTTTGCAGGTAAACATTTTGTTCCGTCGGCAAATATTATCCCATCTTTAAACCTTTTTACGGTTTCTTCGGTTATGGGTTTATCAAGCTCGGCAACATAAGTTTTGTCTACGTGTTTTTTAGGCGACAACATTCTGTGTGCAAAAACACCGTCGTTCGTAATAATCAGAAGTCCCTCGGTATCTTTGTCAAGCCGTCCCGCCGGAAAAAGTCCGCTGCGCTTCATCTCCCGAGGCAAAATATCAATAACGGTTTTGTCACGGTTATCAACAGTTGCCGACACAACGCCTGCAGGTTTATTCATCATAATATAAATATACTTTTCGCAGTTTACAGCCTGTCCGTCCACAGTAATTACGTCTGAATTTTCATCAGCCTTGGTTTCGGGCTTTTTGCAAATCTCACCGTTTATTTGCACCCGACCGTCTCTTATAATTTTTTGCACATCTCTGCGGCTGCCGGCACCGCCCTGCACCAACAATTTATCAATTCTTTCCATAACAATTCAACGGCTTGTTGTCCTCGCCGTACTCTCCATTTGTAATATGTCCTCCGATTACGGTATCCCTGAAAACAAGCAATACAGCCGTTTCGTTGTCAGTGTTTTTCAGAGGATATGTGACCTTTTGAACGTTTTTGCCCTTATATTTGCTTAAATCAAGCCCAACCTTTTTTTGAAGCTCATTGTATTCATCATACACGGTGTTAAACTCGCTCGGTATAATCACTTCGGAGCTTTGAAAATTTTCAGAATCCGGCTCAAATCCGAATTGTTCAAGGAACAAACACTGTTCTTCCGTATTTCCGGCTTGCAAAGTATATGTCCCGATTTCATCACAGGTTGCGCTTGACGGCGGCTTGCCCTGCATTTTTGTCATACAGGCAATGCAAACAATTGCCGCTGCTGCAGACATTACGGCAAAAAATATTATCGGTATTTTGGATGACTTCATCTTAAAGTTAAATACAAACACTTAAAAACCTCCGCACATATACATATTAATATTAATATGTATGCCGCAGGCTTCTGTATAATTACTGCTTGTCAGCCGATTAACTTTAAAATATCTTTCGGCGTATCGGCAAACAGAGATGCACCCTCATCCTGCATTGCCTTAATTGAGCCGTATCCGTATTTTACCCCCACAAAATCGGCCTTGCAAAGTCGTGCTCCGCGCGCGTCAAAATATGTGTCTCCAAGCATAACTGTGCGTTTTCGGTCGGTTTCAATGTTTCCTCCAAGCGACTCCACCGCATAAGGAATAAGGTCTTTCTTATCCTTACGGCTTCCGTCGAAGGTTGAACCGCAAACAGCGTCAAAGTACTCAGTTACACCGAGAATTTCAACAATTTCTTCCGCAAATTTTTCATACTTTGAAGTACATACGGCGGTTTTTGCGCCGCTTTGTCTGATACTTTTGAGCACCTCTTTGACCCCGTCATATAATTTATTCAGGTATTTGCCCGTTTCATTGTAAAAGTCACGGTACAACACCAATCCCTTTTGGCAATCGGGCTCGTCAAAGCGGCACAAATTTCTAAACGTGTCAAGAAGCGGAGGGCCTATATATAATGTATAATCATCAAGATTCGGAAGCGGTTTGTCAAGTGAAGTAATTGCGTGTTCAAGTGATTTCCTGATGCCGGGTGCGCTTTCGCTCACAGTACCGTCCAAATCAAACAAAACATATTTATATCTGCTCATAATCAATCATCAAACTTGCTGTCGGCTTTGTTTTGAAATTTTACTGCTTTAACGCTCACACGTGTGTGAGTACCTTTTGCAATCTCGCCTTTTTTATCGCTTGCAAAAACTTCAAAATGAAATATTCGTCCGTCATTTTCCTTTAATACTGCCGTTGCAGTAACTTCCGCACCGACAGGAGTCGGGCTTGTATGCTCTATCGAAATCATTGTTCCTACCGTTGTAAGTTCTTCGTTGTCAAGAACTTTCTGAGCCAACTCTGCCGCTGCGTTCTCCATCAGCGCAACCACTGCCGGAGTAGCAAGAACCATAAGGCTGCCGCTGCCCATTGAGCAGGCAAGATTTTCTTCTTCAACTTTTATTGTCTTTGAAAGTGTATTTTCTGTCATAATAATCACCTTTTCTGTTGTTTCTGAAAATTATTTGTGGTACAATAGTTTTTAGACTTGATATTTAAATTGGAGAATGCCCTGCTTTGCTTGCAAAAACAAAGCTTGCAACCGATTACAAACAGTGCAAGGGAGCAATGACTCCTCAAGGATTCGGCAAGAGATTATAACTACTGCTGAAATTCTGGATTAACCCCGCCCTATTAGAGGCGTGGGACATCTGCACTATGATTATAATACAATATTATCAATAATTAGGCAAGTAATGCCCAAAAATATTTTAGGAGTAGCGAAAATGAAATTAGGTATCGTAGGCTTACCGAATGTCGGAAAAAGCACACTTTTTAATGCAATAACAAATGCAGGCGCACAAAGCGCAAACTATCCGTTCTGCACAATTGAACCCAATGTTGGCGTGGTTGCCGTTCCGGACAAACGACTTGACAAGCTCGCCGAAATGTACGACCCAGACAAATATACGCCTGCCTCAATAGAATTTGTTGATATTGCGGGACTTGTAAAGGGTGCGTCAAAGGGCGAAGGACTCGGCAACAAGTTTTTGTCAAATATTCGCGAATGTGACGCAATTGTTCACGTTGTACGCTGTTTTGGAAACGACGACATCATTCACGTTGAGGGCAGTATCGACCCAAAACGCGATATTGAAACAATTAACCTTGAACTTGTTTTGTCAGATATGGAAATGCTTGAGCGCAGAATTGACAAAACCAAAAAAATGCTTAAGGGCGACAAAAAATATCAAAAGGACATAGACCTTTTTGAGCGTGTTATGAAAGCTCTTGAAGCGGGAAAACCCGCAAGAAGCGTTGAATGTGACGATGATGAAAAAGCTGTTTTATCTGAAGTTGCATTGCTTACAAACAAACCTGTAATATATGCGGCTAATATGAGCGACGAAGATTTTTCCAACGGTCTTGAATCAAATCAGGGTTATCAGGAAGTAAAGAAGATTGCCGCCGAAGAAAACTCCGGCGTACTTCCGATTTGTGCTCAGATTGAGGAAGAAATCGTAGATATGGACAAGGAAGAAAAGGAAATGTTCCTTGCGGATATGGGACTTGAAGAAAGCGGTCTTGACCGACTTATCAAGGAATGTTATTCTCTGCTCGGTCTTATTTCATTTCTGACAGCAGGAAAGCAGGAAGTTCGTGCCTGGACAATCAAAAAAGGCACAAAAGCTCCTCAGGCAGCCGGAAAAATCCACTCTGACTTTGAAAGAGGATTTATAAGAGCCGAAGTTATAGCATATGATGATTTGATTGTGTGCGGAAGTATGACAGCCGCAAAAGAAAAAGGACTTGTCCGCAGCGAAGGCAAAGAATATGTTATGAAAGACGGCGACGTTGTACTGTTCAGATTTAACGTATAATCAAAATTACATATTCGATATTCTGAAAAATTGCAGGCAAACCGATTGTTTGCCTGCGTTATATTATTATTTTAATTACACACCATTTCAACAAGGAGCATAGTATGGCACTTGACGGAATTTTTTTGCACCATATAAAAAACGAAATCAAAAACGAGGCACTTCACGCAAGAGTGTCACAAATATATCAGCCCAACCGAGACGAGCTCGTTATTGTTTTGAGAACCCACGACGGAAGCAAAAAGCTTTTGCTGTCGTCCAGGGCAAATTCACCGCGAGTTAATTTTTGTGTTAAAACTCCCGAAAATCCCGCTCAGCCGCCAATGTTCTGTATGCTGCTCAGAAAACGCATAGGCGGCGGAAAATTAATTGACGTTCGTCAGGCTGAATGCGACAGAATACTTTTTCTTGATTTTGAATGTATAAACGAACTCGGAGACACGGAAACCCTTACAATAGTCTGTGAAATTATGGGAATGTACAGCAATATAATTGTAATAAACCGTGAAACCGAAATTATAATAGACTCTCTTAAACGTGTTGACCTCACTATGAGCAGTCAAAGGATTGTGCTGCCCAATATCAAATATGAGCTTCCAACGCCTCAGGACAAGCTGAATATTCTTGAATCCACACCTGAACAAATTGTCTCAAAATTACGGTCACTTGATTCCGAAATGCCGCTCAACAAAGCTCTTTTAAAAGTTATTCAGGGCGTCTCCCCTATCATATGCCGTGAAATTGAATACAGAGTGTGTGAGGGCGCAACAAACCGTGCCGAGGGAGTAATTGCGGACAAACTTATAAGTGAGCTTGCAAATCTCAAAACGATTGCGGAAAACTGTTCCGGCACTCCCTGCATAGTTTATCGTGAAGACGGCAGACCACTTGACAACGCATTTATGTTAATTAAGCAATACGGAAATTTTGCAGAGGTTAAGACCTTTGACGGATTTTCAAAAACACTTGACGAATTTTACGAAACACGTGACTCACGTGAACGTATGAGAATGAAGTCGCAGGGGCTTACAAAGTTACTCAATAACATTCGTGAAAGAACCGCACGCAAAATTTCAAAACAACAGGCGGAACTTGCTCGGTGCGGAGAGCGTGAACAGCTCAGAATCTGCGGAGACCTGCTCCAGGCAAACCTATATCGAATCGAGAGGGGCTCTGCCTTTGTTGATGTTGAAAACTTTTATGACGAGCAGGGAAAAACATTGAGAATCAAACTGAATCCTGCAATTTCACCTGCCGCAAACGCACAAAAGTATTATAAGGACTATCAAAAAGCCAAGAATGCGGAAATTGTGCTTGCCAAGCAGATTAAAAAGGGTAATGTCGAAATTGAATATATTGAATCGGTTCTTGATACGGTTGACCGTGCCGAAAATGAACGTGAACTGTCGCAAATTCGCGAAGAACTGACCGAACAGGGATATTTAAAGCGACAAAAAGGTAAGCAAAGACAACAGGCAAAACTGCCGCCGCTTGAATTTGAGTCAAGCGACGGATTCAGGATTTTCGTTGGAAGAAACAACCGTCAAAACGACAAACTTACGCTTAAAACCGCCGCCAAAAATGATATGTGGCTTCACACAAAGGATATTCACGGTTCGCACGTTATCATTGAGTCAAACGGTCGTGAAATCAGCGACAAAGCCATTTTAGAGGCAGCACAACTTGCGGCGTATAACAGCAAAGCAAGAAACAGCGATAAGGTTCCTGTTGACTATACACTTGCACGGTATGTAAGCAAGCCAAACGGCTCAAAACCGGGCATGGTTATTTATGTAAACAACAAAACAATATATGTTACTCCAAAGCAAGATATATAAACTTTGTTCTCTTGTGCTTCAAATCTATCCATACCGGAATGTAGCTGCTATCACTGTGATATTTTCAAAACCGAACAATGCAAAAATAACGGACAGTATTCAAAATGAAGCTGTCCGTTATTTATCTTTCTTTATTTAATTACAAATCTCAATTATTTTTTTAAAGACTCAACAATTGCCTTGGTGTCTCTTGCAATAACCATTTCTTCATCGGTTGCAATAAGTTCAACTCTGATTTTTGAATCAGGTGTTGAAAGCGTTCCTGTAACGCCGTGAAGAGCCTTTGCGTTAAACTCTTTGTCAATCTTAACGCCGAGGCATTCAAGGTAATCGCATACTCTTTCACGAAGCTTTGGCTGGTTCTCGCCAAGACCTGCGGTGAAAACAATGCCGTCACAGCCGCCGAGGGCAACATAGTAACTGCCGATAAACTTTGCAATCTGATAATAGAGCATCTCGTGAGCAAGATGTGCATGCTCGTTTCCGTGAGCTTCAGCCTCTGAAACATCACGGTCATCCGAAGATACTCCCGAAACGCCCCAAAGTCCCGACTCTTTATTAAGAATTTCGGAAACTTCCTGAGGAGTAAGGTTTTCTTTCTCGGCAATAAATGTAACTACCGACGGGTCAAGAGAACCCGAACGTGTGCCCATCATAAAGCCGCCGAGCGGAGTAAGACCCATAGATGTGTCAATAACCTTTCCGCCCTTTACTGCCGTAATTGAAGAGCCGTTGCCGATATGGCATGTGATAAGCTTGAGGTCATCCCTGTTTCCGCCCATAAGCTCAGCCATTTTCTCTGATACATAGCGGTGAGAGGTTCCGTGAGCACCGTATTTGCGGATACCGTACTTTTGATAGTATTTGTAAGGAATTGCATACATATATGCTTTTTCGGGCATAGTCTGGTGGAACGCTGTATCAAAAACAACAACCTGCGGAACGTCCTTGCCAAACACCTTTGTGCAAGCCTTAATACCCTGAATATGAGCAGGATTGTGAAGAGGTGCAAGAGGTGCAAGTTCTTCTATCTTCTTTAAAACATCGTCGTCAACCAATACGGATTTGTTAAAGTAAGCGCCGCCCTGAACAACTCTGTGACCTATTGCCGAAACCTCGGAAAGGTCTTTGATTGCACCGTATTCTTTATCAAGCAAAGCGTCCTTAACTGCCTCAAAAGCCTGAGTATGGTCAAGCATCTGAGCCTTGCGCTCAATCTTTTCGCCGCTTGGAGTTTTAAAGCCGATAAAAGCTCCGTCTGTTCCAATTCTTTCGCAATTTCCCTTTGCAAGAACCTTTTCATCAGCTGCGTCAATAAGCTGATATTTCAGCGATGAACTGCCTGCGTTAATTACTAAAATTTTCATTGGTATCATCCCTTCAATATGTTGATAAAAACCTCAAACTGATATATAATTTAAGTGCAGATGTAACTCGCCTCTAAAGCGGTGGGTTACATTCGGTTTTTCAGTGAGATATATAATCTTTCACCGAAAACCGTAGGAGCAATCGCTCCTTTTGCACCGATTAAACTGATTAAATATACAACTATACAATAGTATCATACTCCAATAATGTAAGGTTTTCAAGTGCTTTTTGCACTTTTTTGAAGCCGATGGCAATATTTTAGCGTAAAAACATTTTGGCTTGTTTTATAAAGGAGATTTAAAAGTGGCAGTAGCGATAATCAGCGAGTTTAATCCGTTTCATAACGGGCATAAATATCTGGTACAGTCCGTAAAAAATATAACCGGCGAAAGCGTTATTGCAATTATGAGCGGCAGCTTTGTTCAAAGAGGCGAGGTCGCAGTTGCAGACAAATTTGAACGTGCCAAAATCGCTCTAAACAACGGAGTTGACCTGGTGGTTGAACTGCCGACGGTTTATGCGGTTTCAAACGCACAGAGGTTTGCTTCTTGCGGCGTGGAGATTGCAAAATCCTTTGACTGCGTTAACTATCTTGCTTTCGGATGTGAAGTCAATAATATTAATCTCCTAAAAACCGCCGCCGATGCGCTTGATGATGTCAACGTAAAAAAAATCATTGCAGAGTCTATGAAAAACGGAGATTATTATCCACGTGCTCTTGAAAATGCCGTAAACACCGTGTTCGGCAATGATGTCTCACAGGTGCTGAGTCAGCCCAACAATATCCTTGCGGCAGAGTATCTGCGTGCCCTGAATAAATCGGGAATATCTCCCCTGCCTATAAAAAGAACAGGTGTTGAACACGACAGCTCAAGCGCAAACAAAAATATTGCTTCGGCTTCGCTTATTCGACAGCTTATGAGAAACGGCGATGATGTTTCTAACCTTGTTCCAAATCTTGTTTCAAAAATTACCTATCCAGAGCACCTTGAACGTGCGGCGATAGTAAAGCTTCGCAGTATGAGCAAAAAAGACTTTGCAAAACTGCCTGATGTTAACGAAGGACTTGAAAACAGAATTTTTGATTCTGTTCATAAATATAATTCTGTTGAAGAAATAATATTTGCAATAAAAACAAAAAGATACACACACGCACGGCTAAGAAGAATCATTACCTGTGCGCTTTTGGGAATAACGGAAGAATTGCAGCAAATTCCCTGCAAATATGCAAGAATACTCGGATTTTCAAACGAAGGTGAAAAGCTTTTAAAAACCTGCCGCTTTGAAATAGTGACATCTCCCGCAAAATATTTAAGGAAAAAGGACAACGACATAAGACTTTTTGAAAAGGATATTCTTGCAAGCGACATTGCGGCAGCCGCATATGACGATATTTCTTCCTGTGGGGCAGACTTTCATACGCAAATTATCAAAATTTGATTAATCATATGACAGTTTGACACATTTTGTTCATAAAAATATTAAATTATTTACAGAAAAGCCCATTTTGCTACTTGAATATTTGTTAAAATATATTATAATAATAGTGGAATTGTTTTATATTACTATTTAATATACGTATGAAAAGAGGTTTAGTATGGCTTATTCATTAAATGACCAAAGGCTGCCGCTCGACCAGTTTTTGCAGGGTGAAGCAGTAAGAGCCTATGAATTTTTCGGCTCTCATTTTGTGAACTGGGACAACCGCGACGGCGTAGTCTTCAGAGTTTGGGCACCAAATGCGGTATCTGTTTCTGTTGTCGGTGATTTTAACAACTGGAACAGTGACGCTAACTATATGTATAAAATCTCGGAATCCGGAGTTTGGGAGCTATTTATAGAGGGAGTACAGCAATTTGACTGTTACAAATACTGCGTTGAAACACCTTGGTTTGAGCGCAGACTGAAAACCGACCCCTATGCATTTCATTGTCAGACACGCCCCGACAATGCCTCAAGGGTGTATGAAATCAACGGATACGAATGGAATGATAAGGATTGGTATGATTATAAAAAAGCCAATCCCCACACAAAAATGCCGATTAACGTTTATGAGGTAAACGCAGGCTCATGGCGCAAGTATGAAGACGGCAATGTATTCAGCTATCGCAAACTTGCCGATGAACTTATTCCGTACGTTAAAGATATGGGATATACACACATTGAGTTTATGCCGCTGACCGAGTATCCGTTTGACGGCAGCTGGGGCTATCAGGTTACAGGTTATTATGCCGCAACCTCACGCTACGGCGAACCAAAAGACCTTATGTATTTTATTGACAGATGTCATCAACAGGGCATCGGAGTTATCCTTGACTGGGTTCCCGCACATTTTCCAAAGGACGCGCACGGACTCGGAAGATTTGACGGCACAGGCTGTTATGAATATGAAGACCCGAGAATCGGCGAACACAAGGAATGGGGCACCTATGTATTTAACTACGGCAGATATGAAGTAACCAGTTTTCTTGTTTCTTCGGCAATGTTTTGGCTTGATATGTACCACGTTGACGGCATACGTGTTGACGCCGTTGCTTCAATGCTTTATCTCGACTATAACCGCAAAGACGGTGAGTGGATTGCAAACGCATACGGCGGAAGAGAAAATCTTGTTGCGGTTGACTTTTTGCAAAAGCTGAACACCGTTGTTCATATGTTCCACCCGGAAGCTATGATGATTGCAGAAGAAAGTACAGCTTGGCCGAACGTTACACGTTACCCAATCAAAGATTTGGGTCTTGGATTTGACTACAAGTGGAATATGGGCTGGATGAACGACATGCTTTCTTACATTTCACTTGACCCGTTGTGGAGAAATTACCACCACGACACCCTTACGTTCAGTATGGTTTATGCCTTTACAGAAAACTTTATGCTGCCTATCTCCCACGATGAGGTAGTTTACGGCAAAGGCTCGCTTATTAATAAAATGCCGGGCGATTATGATCAAAAGTTCCAAGGCGTAAGAGGCTTTGTTGCCTATATGATGGCTCATCCGGGCAAAAAGCTTATGTTTATGGGCAGTGAAATCGGTCAGTTTGATGAGTGGAACGCCGAAAAACAGATTGAATGGGAACTGCTGGATTACGAAAAGCATCGTCAGCTTAATCATTTCTTTGCGGTGGCTAACAAATTTTATCGTGATACACCCGCAATGCATGAAAATGATTATAATTGGGACGGCTTCCAGTGGATAGCTCTTGACGACTACAAAAACAGCATAATCGCATTCCGAAGAATTGCATATGACGGAAGCGAAATTATTTGTGTGTGCAATTTTCAACCGGTTATTCATGAAAAATATAAAATCGGTGTTCCCAAAAACGGAATTTACGAGGAAGTTTTGAACTCAGAAGCTTCGGAATTTGGCGGCTGCGGAATTACAAACAGCGGTGAAATCAAAGCCAAAAAGGAACCTGACCACGAACTTGATTATTCGATTGACATTACAGTTCCTCCTCTTGGAGTTATGTACTTTAAGATGATTAAGGAAATTGTTCCTGCTAAGCGAGGTCGCAAAAAGAAAACCGAGGCTGAAACATCAAAAACAACCGCTAAGTCAAAAACGACCAAAGCTAAGTCTGCCGATGAAAAGACCGCAGGCAAAAAGACAACAGCTAAAAAATCTGTTGCCAAAAAAACAGCCGTAAAAAAGGCTGCGCCTAAAAAGGTTGCTCCAAAAAAGCCAACGGCGGATAATGCAGAGACTGAAAAGACAACAGTAAAAACTTCGGATGAAAAGTCCGAATAAGTCATAAAAAATTAACCGACAGTAATATTTGCTGTCGGTTTTTTCTCTCTGATAACTTATTAAAACTGATTATATTTTTTACATCAGGTAAAAATAAGATAAGCACAAACAAAATCCTGCACTTCAAAAACGAAATGCAGGATTTTAACTTTAAATCTTTAAATTTAATTTAATCAGTTTTCAGGAACATTCGGCAAACCTGCAAAGCCGGGCTCAAGGTCTGCGTCTGTCGGAATATAGTCGGTCATAACGCCGTCGTTAAACTTCTCATATGCAACCATATCAAAGTATCCTGTACCTGTAAGACCAAACAAAATTGTCTTTTCTTCTCCTGTCTCCTTGCATTTAAGAGCTTCGTCAATAGCAACTCTGATTGCGTGGCTGCTTTCCGGAGCCGGAAGAATACCCTCAACTCTTGCAAACTGCTCAGCAGCGGCAAATACACTTGTCTGTTCAACAGACCTTGCCTCCATTAGACCGTCATGGTAAAGCTGAGAAAGAGTTGAGCTCATACCGTGGTAACGCAAGCCGCCTGCATGGTTAGCAGAAGGAATAAATCCGCTGCCCAAAGTATACATCTTTGCAAGCGGGCAAACCATTCCTGTATCGCAATAGTCATAGGCAAACTTACCTCTTGTAAGGCTTGGGCAGGAAGCAGGTTCTACGGCGATAAACTTATAATCTGCCTCTCCTCTGAGTTTTTCACCCATAAACGGAGAAATAAGTCCGCCAAGGTTTGAACCGCCGCCGGCACAACCAATGATAATATCAGGTTTAATGCCATATTTATCAAGAGCCTTTTTGGATTCAAGACCAATTACCGACTGATGCAAAAGCACCTGGTTAAGAACACTGCCAAGCACATAGCGGTATCCCTCTGTGCTGGTTGCAACCTCAACAGCCTCGCTGATTGCACATCCAAGGCTGCCTGTTGTGCCGGGATGAGCCTCAAGGATTTTCTTGCCTACATTAGTTGTGGTTGAAGGCGACGGCGTAACGCTTGCGCCATAGGTTCTCATAACCTCACGTCTGAAAGGCTTCTGCTCATATGAAACCTTAACCATATATACTTTGCAGTCAAGTCCAAAGTAAGAACAAGCCATTGAAAGGGCTGTGCCCCACTGACCTGCGCCGGTTTCTGTGGTTACGCCCTTTAATCCCTGTTTCTTAGCATAATATGCCTGAGCGATGGCACTGTTAAGCTTGTGGCTTCCGCTTGTGTTGTTTCCCTCAAATTTATAATAAATCTTTGCGGGAGTACCCAAAGCCTTTTCAAGGAAATAAGCTCTTATAAGCGGTGACGGACGATACATTTTGTAAAAATTCTGAATTTCCTCAGGAATATCAATGTAGGCGTCGGTATTATTAAGCTCCTGAGCCACAAGTTCCTTGCAGAATACAGGATAAAGTTCTTCCGGAGTCATCGGCTTGAACGTTGCAGGGTTCAAAAGCGGAGCCGGCTTGTTCTTCATATCTGCTCTTACGTTATACCATTGTGTAGGTATCTCGCTTTCGTCAAGATAAATTTTGTACGGTATTTTTTTGTCTTGCATTATTAACAACCTCCCAATTAATCCTTTAAACTCTATTCAAAGTATTAATTAAATTTAACTTTATTAACAAACCTTAGTATGTTTGATTACCACAATTTATATACAGTTATTATATCATAATATAAACAGTATGTCCATATATTTGCCAAAAGAAACGTATTTTTTAAAATCATCACAAATTCAGTTTGATACAATAATACAGCGAAAACCCATTTACTGTCCGACAGGCTTGTTTTGAACAGGAGCAGCACTCTTGCCTCGCCTGCACAATCATAATTGCAATAGGTTGCAAACAGTGCAAAAGAACATCAGTTCAATGATAGGCTCAGTCCCCTAAAAATCTCAATGGCACACGCCTTTAAAAGACGTGTGCCATCTGCACTTAGGTTAGGCTTCTGAAAAATTCACTTTTCGTCATTAATTTTGCAAATCCGTAGTCACTGCAAATTTTTTCACAAATTCTCTTGGTTTCTTCGTCCATTTCACAGTCAAGGCAAATCACATAATCGTGTTTTCCTCGGCTTATCCACCTTACTTTTGACACCGCGCTGCGCAGCAAATATTCTGCATTTTCGCACTTTCCTTTGACAGGCGTCACAAACATAACCGAGTTGTTGCCCTTTTTCCTGAAAATAAAAAGCGTCAGGTCTTTTACAAGGGCAATCACACCAATCACGGCAAACAGCACAAGGACTGCCGCAGACACAACATTCATATGATTCACCTCAATATATCATATTAAAAAAATCAAAAATTGTGCAGTATATTTTTAGACTGCCGAGCAAAAATAATAACAGCAATGCCGTCTGTTAAGTTTTAATTTGACAAGCATTGCAGTAAGTCTTATCCAAAATTTTAGAGGTGTTTAAAATGACAAATAATTCTTATGCAAACCACTGCATCAAATGCACTGTAACAAGCTGCAAAAACCACAACAACGACAAGAACTACTGTTCACTTGAAGAAATCAAGGTAGGCACACACGAACCCCACCCGACAGAATGTCAGTGTGTTGACTGCAACAGTTTTGAACTTAAACCTGGCTGCAACTGCTAACCATAATTAACGGCACAGAATTAAAGCAGAGCTTGCTGCCGATTGCAAGCGGTGCGAAGGAGCAAAGCTCCACAGGATTTCAGTGCGAGATAACATCTCTCGCTGAAATCCTGATTGTTCTCCGCTTCTCAGGCAAGTAACATCTGCGCTATGGTTATAACCCTAAAACAAAGTTTTGTGTAAAGCCGGTTCCTCAAACGGAATCGGCTTATTTTTAAAATTAAATTTTAAATACCGTAATAACAAGATAATTTGGGCGAATAAATTTCCGCTATCATTATTTGCAAAAATACTATCGACAAATTATGACAAATTGTGCTATAATAGGATAATAATTATAGGCAGGGGATTATGATAATATGAAATTTATTCGTTTCCGCAACTGTGTTTCTGCGGTATGCAACATATTGGTAATTATAGCTGTAACAATTAACGTGTTGGGATTTTTTATTAATCCGGGACAATCATCAGACATTAATTTTGCAAGACTGGATTGTTTCAAACTGTTTTCTGTTGATTCAAATATTTTGGCGGCACTCGGATGTGCTCTCATGCTGCCGTTTAATATGCTCAGCATAGTTCAGGGTGAGAACAGCGCGCCAAAGTTTGCCATTATAATTAAGTTTGTAGGAACAGCCGCCGTTGCGCTTACGTTAGTAACCGTATTATGCTTTCTTAGACCAAGACAAGGCTTTGACAGTATGTTTTCGGGAAGCAATTATTATTTTCATCTGTTCTGCCCTGTATTATGCATTTTATCAGCCGTTGTTTTTGAAAGCAACTCAAAGCTGCATTTCTGGCAAGCTATAATCGGCTTGGCACCAACTGTTTTATATGGACTGGCATACTTTTATAATGTATTTTTTAAGTATCGCTGGACAGACTTTTACGGATTTGACGTTTCGGGAATGTGGATTACAACTGCCGGAGTGCTATTGGTTACATCAGCAGTTATCTGTGTTCTGATGTTCGGAATCCATAATTTGTTTGAAAAAATCTTCAGATAAAACATCATACAAAAAATTAAGTATCTTTAACTGAGAGCTTTATTCATTGTTCTAAGGCTCAAAAATTAAAATTTTGTTATTTTTTTAATTCAAAAAACACAGTTTTTATTTCTTATACAGAAGAATATAACATTCTGTTATTCGTATTGTAAATAGGTAAAATATTAATTACAAAAAGGTGTCAATTTAAGTACAAGTTCTCTAAAAAACGGTTACATTTTTTTGATTACGTTGACTTTACTACAATTTTGTAGTATCATTTTCTATATGAGAATTGTCAGTTACATATGCGTAACCACAATTTGTAGTGTGTTTTAATCAAAATGTAATATATTTTGTGTTTACACAAGGGAGTATACACAATATATATGTTTTTTCGTTTTATTTACACCTATATCATTATTGAAAATGTAAGACAATACTGTATTGGAGTGTATTTAGTGGAAAAGTTTGTTGTTACTGGTGGAAAACCTTTATTTGGTAATGTTAATATAAGCGGAGCAAAAAATGCAGCAGTTGCAATTATACCTGCTGTTATTCTTTGCGATGAACCGTGTCAGATTGAAAATATCCCGAATATAAGCGATGTTACTCTTATCAGCAAGATTCTTCAGCAGATGGGAGCAACCGTAAGAAGAATTAACAAGTCATCTTTATATATAGACCCTACTCAAATTAAAACCTGCAGTGCAGTAACTGACTTAGTGCGCGGAATGCGTGCGTCATATTATCTGCTCGGCGCATTGCTTGGCAAATGCGGAAAGGCAAAGGTTGCGCTTCCAGGAGGATGTAACTTTGGCGTCCGTCCGATTGACCAGCACCTCAAGGGCTTTGAGGCACTCGGTGCCGAAACCAGGCTTGTTGACGGCGCAATTATAGAGGCTGAGTGTACAAAGGGTCTTGTGGGAACACATATTTATCTTGACGTTGTATCTGTCGGCGCAACAATGAACATTATGCTTGCCGCAAGCAGAGCAAGCGGTCAGACTATCATTGAAAACGCCGCACGTGAACCTCATATTGTTGACCTTGCAAATTTCTTAAATTCAATGGGTGCCGACATCAGAGGAGCAGGAACCGATGTTATAAAAATCCGTGGCGTATCATATCTTCACGGCGTATCATATTCAATTATTCCCGACCAAATTGAAGCCGGAACATATATGTGTGCCGCCGTGGCAACAAGAGGATGCGTTACAATTAACAATATCACTCCAAAACACCTTGAATCAATCACCGCAAAATTCCGTGAGATGGGTGTGAATATTACCGAATATGACGAAGCAATTAAGGTTGACGCTACTTCAGGCAACCTTAAGCGCTGTAACATAAAGACTATGCCGCATCCCGGATTTCCGACCGACTGTCAACCGCAGTTTACCGCAATGCTTATGAGCGTTCCGGGCACAAGCATCGTTAATGAGAATGTTTGGGATAACCGCTATCAGTATATCAGCGAGCTTGTACGTATGGGTGCTCACATTTCGGTAGAAGGACGACTTGCCATCATTGAAGGCGGTACTCCGCTTACTGCCGCTCCTGTAAAAGCCACCGACCTTCGTGCAGGTGCCGCAATGATAATCGCTGCGCTTGAAATTAACGGAACAACAGAAATTTCCAGTATCCAGTATATTGAACGTGGATATGAGGACGTTGTGGAAAAATTCAGAGGAATCGGCGCCGATATTAAAAAAGTGTATTTCACGGGTGACAACGAACAGGAACTCGGAGCATAATACAACATAAATTTTATACCATATTAATTTGATAACATCTGTTAGAAGTTTTCATAATTAAATAAGAACCGTTTCCGTTTGGGGAGCGGTTCTTTGTTTAGTTTCAACATAAATAGTTGGGATAATCCCCAAAAAGGTAGAATAATTAGGGACTAATCATTATTGTTAATTAATTCTTCATTTATAATTTACGTTTATTATTTTATCTCTTCATTTGGCATAATATATACATGCACACATATTTTAGATAAATCCACACAAAGTAATAATGACAATTGCGTACCTATCCCCCGTTACTGCATTCAATAACAATATAATAATCACTATTATGCTCATCCATAACCACAATTTCTTGCGAATAATCAGTCTTTCAAAGAGGATCCACTCTCTATAATACTAAAAATAAACTTATTTATAGTATTTGTAACATATACGTTAAAGCCATTTTCAATAACCATGCATGATAATTCTTAAGCGCAGTTAGCATTAATCTTTTAGTTTTTTTTGGTCTTGCAGCTACATATGCATGATTCTGCGAAACGAACTCATTAACTGTTAAAAAGGATTTTCCAAGCTCATTTAAACTAAGTATAAACATATATTCAGCAACTTCTCCTGAATGATCAATACTACGCATTGGATCTAGTTTTTGACGATATTCTTCAAATGTAACCCCATCATAAGTATACCACTCATCATCGTCTTTATCATAAAAGCAGTTATCTTCATGCCAAAGAGTTTTATCATATTCTTCATAATAGTCCTCATCAACTGAAAATTTTGCCCATGGAAAAAGTTTAGGAAAAAATTCGGTATAAAGAGTAAAGGGAAAACAATATAGATACAAATAATTTCTTATGCTTTTGCCATCATCCACAATCAATTCTGTCGTGCCCCTCCCACTACACTTGTTAACCCATTCCTCTGAGTGTAATTTGACTGTTCCGCCATTACGAATAATCATCATAAATTCTTTTTGAGACAACAGAAAATTGTAATTTGTAACATGCTCAGGCAAATTTGTAAAGGAAAGAAGCTGTTGATTTGATATGTCATTCAAAAAAATCTGGTTTAAAGGTACTTTGACAAATAAACCTTTTCCACCCTTTGCCCTTTCAATCGTTTCTTTTGTTAATTTTTGCCATATACACCTATTATCATCAGGATGATATAAAACAACAATACATGGCAATGAATTTGTCGTCCAGTAATTGTATTGTCTTTCATTAATATCGCGAAAAATAATATATCCGTCTTTTTCTTCCTTGAACCAATATTTTCCAGACTTAATTTGCAATGCAAGAAGTTGTTTTAGTTTACCAGATTTGCTATCAACAAACTCCATATGAGCATCAATACCTATATCATTAATCGGCTGTTCACGAAACATCCACTTGTTACGTTCAGCAATTTCAGCACAATGCATAACTCCGATTCGTTCAGTTGCGTTCGCCATAAAAATCTCCTTTAAATATTCTATCTGTTGACAAATCTTACTTTTCAAAATAATGTTTTTTATAAAAGCTTCTAAAAAAAACAATTTGCAAATTGCAATAGCAAGTTGCAACAATTTTTGAGTCTGTAGTAGATCGCCGCGAGTTTTTCGAGGGAGGAGCGTAGCGACGAGCGAGGAAAACTCGCGGCGACGCGGCTCACGCGGCAGCATATATGCGGTCGAGTTCCTGCTCGAACAGCTCTTCCGGGGTTCTGTAGCCCAGAATCTTTCTGGGCAGGTTGTTGATCTTATCCGCAAAGTAGAGGATGTCATCAGCACTGTAGTCGTTAATGCTTTTGCCCTTCGGGATAAATCTGCGCAGCATTTTGTTGTGGCA
>FMUV01000024.1 GCA_900101355.1 Ruminococcus sp. YE282 | reverse complement strand
AGCCTGCGCAAAATGTTGTATTTAGCGTCTCAAAAAATTGTCGAACGCTGGACACAAAGATGTCGAAACTGGGATGTAGTTTTAAGCCAGTTATCAATAATATTTGAGGCCAGAATACCTGCTTGATTTGCCCCTGAGAATAGAATTTCCTGTCTGCGGAATGTTATTCACGCTTTGGCATGCATAACATTCCGCAGACAGGAATGAAAAGTTGACACGGGGCAAATCAGAAAGCCTGATTGCAACCGCAATCCTGTATTCTGTTATTGCTTGAAGGATTATTATTTACACAAAATTTTATGGGTTGCCAAATAAATTTATCAGCTTTTATTGTTATACACAATTTGGCTCAATGTTTTAATACCGTCATCAATATTTTCAATCGGTATTCCTGAAAAACTTAAACAAAATTCATTATCTTCCGTTTTATACGGCATTAAGCAAATTGACTTTTCTTGAATCTGTTCCTTAATTTTTTTTCGATTAACCGAAAAATTCAATTTTAACGTAATATATAATGACGTTTCATTAAAAACTATGTCATAATTATCGAAATACTTATTAATGCAGTTTAAAATCACCTTGCTTTTTTCAAGGTAAGTTCTTCTTGCTTTTCTTAGATGAACATATATTTTTCCGCTGTTTATATATTTTGAAAGCGCCAATTGTTCTGTTTTTGAGGCGGTCTGGTTTATTGCACCTTTTATTTCATTATAACGTTTTATATATTTATCAGGCAACACCATATAACTGATACGCACCGATGGTAAAAGCACTTTTGAAAACGAGCCCAAATAAACAGTGTTTTCTATTCCGTAGTTTTGAACACAGGGCATGGGGTGGGTGCTGTATCTAAGTTCTCCGTTATAATCATCCTCTATTATCAATGCATTGTTCTGTTTTGCCCATGCGATGATTTCAAGACGTCTTGCAACAGGAGTGTTTGCTCCCTCTTTATTTGTAAAATTAGGATTAATAAGTATAATATCCGGCTTTATTCTTTCAAGTGAGTCAATTGTAACTCCTGATTCGTCGCTTTCAAAGTAGTTTATTTGGTAATCATAGCTCTTAAATACGTATTCTGATTGAACAAAACTTGAATCAGCCATTGCTACTTTTTTCCTGCATCCCAATAGGGAACATAGCAAACACAAAAGAGGCTGTATGCCTGCACCTACAATAATATTTTCAGAACTTGTATTTACGCTTCTTGTTCCAAGCGCATAGTTTTGCAAGGCTATTCTCAGTGCTTCTTCACCCTGAACGTTTCCGTAAGAGGTAAGCAGATAGTTACTGTTTATTACTTCCTTTATATCCTTTTTCCATTCAGCAATATTTATGATTTTTTCATCAATACTTTTTCCGCTGAAATCAAAGCGATAAATTATATTTGAATTTTGGGATTTTCTTTCGTCTGCGTCAACAATCTTAGGCGTATTTTCAAATTGTGCCTCAACATAGTACCCACTTTGCGGCTTGTTCTTTATATAACCTTCAGCACATAATTGCTCATATGCCCCGGTAACAGTGGTTTTTGAAACCCCAAGATTTTCACTCAGTTTTCGAATAGAAGGAAGTTTGGTATCTTTTTTCAGACTGCCGTTTTCTATTGAATTTCTTACAGATAAATATATTTGCCTGTATTTAGGAGTTTTTGCATTGCTGTCGGCAATTATAAAATCGTAAAACATAAAACATCACCGTTGTATTTTAGTATTTCTTACAATTCTTAAAAAACTGTTTTTAAGTACTTTATCATCAGATTAAATCACTGATTATTGTGTTTGAAACGAGAAAACCTTTTGGTGTAAAAAACGCCCTTTGACTATCAATTTCCATAAAACCGGCATCTGCATACCTGTGTATTTTTCTCAATAAATGTAATGAAACTGAATGTCTGAATTTCTCTTTATATTCTTCAAAAACAAGTCCGCTTTTAAGCCGCAATGAAAGCATTATAAATTCTTCTTCATTACCTCCGTCACAATCAAAAGTAGTGGTATTTTTCTCAAAATCACTAAAGCTTCTTCCGTAAAAGAATCTTTTGCCCTTAAAAAATGAATGGGCTGACGGACCAATTCCAATATACTCTCCGCACTTCCAATAATTGATATTATGTTTACTTTCAAACCCATTTTTTGCAAAATTGGATATTTCGTACTGTTCATATCCGAGTGATTTTAAATAATCTACGGCAAATAAATAAAACTCGGCTTGCATATCTTCATCGGGCAATTCAAGCTTATCTCTTGTAGCATAGAATCTTGTTCCTTTTTCAATCTTAAGAAGATAAGATGATATATGAGTAACCCCACATCCAGCACAAAAATCAATTGATTCTTTTAAGCTGTTTAACGTTTGATGCGGAATCCCCATCATTAAATCTAATGATATATTATTTATTCCGGCTTCTTTGGCTCTGATAACGGTTATTTTTGCATCATTGGCACTGTGGATTCTTCCCAATTCGTCAAGCTCATTTTGAACGGCACTCTGCATACCTATTGAAATTCTGTTAAAGCCAGCATCTTTTAATAATTTAAAATCTATGGTTTTTCCTGTATCAGGATTAATTTCAACAGTAATTTCGGCATTTGATTCAATTATAAAATTATTTTTTATTTCAAACAATATTTTTGACAGCAATTCTGAGCCCAGTACACTTGGAGTGCCGCCGCCAAAGTAAATACTCTTTACACTGTTTTCAACTTGTTGACTCCAATACCTTATTTTATCAATCAAGATTTCGGTATAATTCTTATATTTTTCATAATTGCCTTTTCCGCTGTAAAAATCACAATAAGGACACTTGCTCTTACAAAAGGGGATATGTATATACAGTCCGATTGCATCCATAAAAACCTCTTAAATTATATTAAGGCAGAAAACAAAATTTCTACCTATACCTTTAAATATTAAATCTTTCCATTAGATATCTTACATTTATTTAATATTATTGTCAAGGGCTTGAAAATGTTAGATTAATAAATTAGAATAATCTTAAATAAATTGCTTTTTTCAAAAGGAGATGATTATTATGAAAAAAATATTCTCATTGATTTTATCAATAATTTTAATCTGTTCATTTAGCCTCTATGGCTGTAATTCCGCTCAAAGCACAGAAACAGACAGCAGTACACAAACACAGAATGCCAACCTAACTCAATCTGTGACAAACAAAAGCGATGATGACAAGTTTAATCCTTATTTAACTGAAAATAAATATGATATAGGTGAAGAAATGTTTGAAAAACGCAATGACGTTGACTATGGTACAGTTTTAAAAGATGTTACTTATTATTCGCAAACCGCCGGCGACAACAAACAATGCAATATTCTTTTGCCTGCAGGTTACAATGAAAATAATCAATATCCTGTTATGTATATTTTTCACGGCTTTGGCGGCAGTCATAGCGATCAAATTGACGATGATTCGTATGTAACACTTCTTTACGGAAATATGTTGCATGACAATTTGGCCGTACCGCAAATTATCGTTAATGTTGATATGTATACTGACAAGCAGAGTGAAAAAGCAGAGAAATCAGATGAAGAATTGCGCTATATTTACGATAAAGCAATTGATGATGTTGCAAAAGACCTTATGCCGTTTATCGAAGATAATTATTCGGTTAAAACAGGTAGGGAAAACACCGCAGTTGCAGGTATGTCGGAAGGCGGAGCCAAGTCACTCTGCACAGGTTTTAAATGGCTTGACAAGTTTGGTTATATTGCTTCATTTGCGCCTGACCCGGGCATAATTCCGACAGAGTTTTACAAAGGAACATACTGGAACACACCGTATCTTGAGGAATTTCCTCAACCTACGGATGAAAATACTCCATTTTATTTATATCTTGCTGTTGGCAGTGAGGACCCGTGGAATATAGACTGCACATTATATTATAAGCAGGTGTTTGACGAAATGGGCATTAAAAATCAAACAGATTATGTTGACGGATATGAACATAATCATATATTTTGGAGACAATGTTTTTATAATTTCTTGAGTAAAATATTTAAATAAGTACATTATAATATCTGCGTAATCTCTTGTCATAACAAAACCTTCTATGACAGTACAACGGTTCTGTCATAGAAGGTTAATCTTTTTATTCTAAAATTTTGCCCGATTTATTTATCATTTTTTACAACTATATGAGGATATGGGATAGTTATTCCATTATTATCAAAAGCGAGTTTTACATTTTCCTGCATATAATAATATACATTAAAATAATTGTCAGGATTTACCCAGAATTTTACGATTATTTCAATTCCGCTGTCAAGGTGCTTTCCGACACAAACGGCAGGTTCCGGATCTTTTAAAATAAGTTCGGAATCATTTATGAGTTCCATTATAACTTTTCTTACCTTTAATAAATCGTCCTCATAACTAACCGTATATTTTAAAAACATCTTTCTTTTATCGCCAATAGTGCAATTGACAACATTATTAGATGTCAGCTTAGAATTTGGAATACGTACAATTTTATCATCAAGTGACTTTAACGTAGTATAGAACACATTAATTGACTCAACGCTGCCTGTCAAATCTTCAAATTCCAAAACGTCACCTGCAACGAATGGTTTATTAAGCAAAATCACCATTCCGCTTACAAAATTTTTAAGATTATCCTGAAGTGCAAGTCCTGCGGTTAGTGCTGCCGCTCCAAGGGCTGTAAGCAGTGATGAAACATTAACTCCTATTGTGGAAAGAGCTGTTATTGCAACAATAAAATACAGTATTATCTTTGTAAATGAGAATATGAACGTTTTAGTTGTATGCTCGATTTTTGACTTTTTAAGTACCTTTTTAAAAAGCATCATAATAAATCTTACAATCAAACATCCTATAACTGCCACAAGTGCCAATAAAAACAGCTTTAAAGCCGCAGCCGACAAAAATTCATTAAATTTATTTATAGATTCTTCAGTCACCATTTTCTCCGTCAGTAATAGTTTTTTCTGAAATAAGTTCTCCGTCAGCCCAAAAGCCGATTACAATATCTCCGTTTTCATTAAATGATACACTTTTTCCGTTTCTGACTCCATCAGTATATTGACACACATCAAGAAAATTGCCGTTTTTGTCGAAGCGTGCTCCGCACTCTTCGGGCAAATTAGATTTCCATTTTCCAATATGCATAGTACCGTCGCTTTGTCTGTATCCAACGCCGCAACCGGTTCTGACGCCCTTATTCCATTCGCCTACATAGTTTACCGAGCCATTCTTATAATAACATATTCCAAAGCCTTGTCGCTTATCATCAACATAGTTGCCCTCATAAGACGTAAGTCCTTCAGGGGTTTCGGTACGTCCCCAACCTGTTCTTAAATTATCGGAATCAAGCTGTCCGTAATACAGATATTCACCGGTTTCGGTAGCAATAGAATTGTCAGGCTCAGCTTTATTTGCCTGTATTAATTTAATGTAATTATCATTATCCGTATCTTTATCTTCTTTTTCCTTTGATTTATCAGGAATTTCTGAAAGATGAAAATCATCGGTCATTTGAGAATCATCGGAACTGCCTTGATTTTCGTTATCTACAACGCCAAACAAGTTTTTATTGGTTTTATGTGCTTCGACAAGTATTTGCTCTATTTTATCATAAGCAGAATAATTGCTATCGTTAGAGTTAGGGTAGGGAACATTCTCTGCATCATCTATATTCTCAACTGGCTTTAAATATTCAGCATTATCCAAATCTACCGCATTAACAATATTTAATGAGGTGGAAAAATTCTCAGGGCTAAAATTAAACCCGTTTTTCTTCATTCCCGGCAAATCGTCAAGTGCAGTATCATTTGGTCTGAATTTTTCATCAAGCCACAACATACCGTAATTTGTATATATTAAACCTGCACATCTTATATTGTGTGGGTTGTTAACCGACGGAAATAAATACGAAGTCAGTTTTTTACCGTCGGGATAAAATCTGTCGTACTTTATTGAAAAATATTCAAAAATAAATATTGGCTCTATAACGGCTAACAATACATTCTCAAATTTATCATCATAATATTCGGTTCTTACCCAAATATGCTTAGAATCGAAAAACTGCCTCTTGTTAATGATCCCATTTGGGCTATAAGATATAACAGAATACAAACCGCCTGTTTCTTTCTTTACGGTTTGGTAGGGAACGTTATTATTGGTTATTTTCCACGATAATGGCTCATTAGCAGATAAAAAGTATGAAAGATTATATTCCTTACCATCAATTTCAATATCAGTTTTATCATTCTGACTTGAATTATTGGAATTAAAATAATTAGCTCTGACTCCTGCCAAAGCATCATTTTTAAAATCAAGTTTTTCAAAATTTGAAATCAAAGCAGAATAAACAATTAAGTTATTATAATTTGCAATCATATCATAATTCCTTTCAGGAAAATAAACATTCTAAACAAGCCAAACTATAAAAAACAAGGGCGAACTAAGTCCGCCCTGAAATTTGTAAAAATATTATCAAATAGAAATTGTCATTGCAATTTTGTAAAGTTCAAGGTCAAACACACGTTCCATATCAAGAGCTTCGTTAATATCAAGGTCGGTAATTTTGCCGTTACGCATAACAACAACACGGTTACCGATATTTTTATCAAGAAGCTGAACAGCTTTATATCCCATTTCACTTGCAACAACTCTGTCACGAAGTGTTGGGGAACCGCCGCGCTGTACATGACCGAGAACGGTTGCTCTGGTTTCAATTCCGAGACGTTGTTCAATGTACTTAGCAAGGTCGTTAACTCCACCGACACCTTCTGCAACAACAATGATAAAATGCTTTTTACCTGTTTTCTGAGTATTTACAATTCTTGTAATTACATCACGTTCAATATTGTATTCAACTTCAGGAACAAGAATTGCAGTTGCACCAGTAGCAATACCGGTTTGGAGAGCAATATCGCCGCAACGTCTGCCCATAACCTCAACAATTGAGCAGCGGTCGTGGGATTGAGCTGTATCTCTGATTCTGTCAACCATCTGAATAGCAGTATTCATTGCTGTGTCAAATCCTACTGTATATTCAGAACAAGCAATATCATTATCAATTGTACCCGGAACGCCGATACAATTGATTCCTGCGTTAGTAAGAGCACGTGCACCTCTAAATGAACCGTCACCGCCGATTACAACCACACCGCTGATTCCGATGCTTCTGCAAAAGTCAGCAGCTTTTTTAATACCTGCAGGTGTTGCAAACTCCTCACTGCGGGCTGTGTAGAGCATTGTTCCGCCATTTCCGATTATTTCGGAAACGCTGCGTAAATTCATCTCCTGAACATCACCGTTCAAAAGACCGTTATATCCACGGTAAACACCGTATACTTTCATACCTTTATTTATACCAGCACGAACGACAGACCTTACAGCCGCATTCATACCGGGAGCATCACCGCCGCTTGTTAAAACTGCAATAGATTTTTCAGACATAGTACTACCTCCGTTAGGTTATTAACATTGATATTATAATACAAATATTTTTTGTTTACAAGAGGATTTTTAAAATTTGACGAATTTTCATTACATTATGTTACAAAAGCAGATAATTCTTGACTTTTTAATTTGTCAGTATTAATATAATAAATATATGTGTAGTTGTTAACTATGTAACTAACTTGAATTTTTGATTATTTATAAGGAGACTTATTATGACGAAATTGTATTTAGCAATTCCTTGTTATAATGAAGAGGAAGTTTTAAGGGATTCTGCTGAAAAACTTAATAATAAATATAACGAAATGATGGCAGAGGGCAAAATTTCTCCTGACAGCAAAATTGTTTTTATTGATGATGGCTCTAAAGACAAAACTTGGAGCACAATTTCCGAGCTTCACAAAGAAAATCCGGTTTTCCAAGGAATAAAACTTACACGCAACAGAGGTCATCAAAACGCTTTGCTTTGTGGTCTTATGACATTGAAAGACAAAGCAGACGCAGTAATATCAATTGATGCCGATTTGCAGGATGACATAAATGTTTTTGACGAAATGGTTGAAAAATATGAGAACGGATGCGATGTGGTATACGGTGTGCGTTCAAAGCGTGCAACCGATACTTTCTTTAAGCGCTTTACCGCTGAAGCTTTCTATAAAATTCTAAATAAAATGGGAGCAAAGGTAATTTTTAACCACGCTGACTTCAGACTTATGAGCAAACGTGCACTTGAAGCTTTCTCAATGTATAAAGAAACCAATATATTCCTGAGAGGAATGGTTCCGCTTGTAGGTTATAAATCGGATGTGGTAAAATACGAGCGTGCCGAACGCCTTGCAGGCGAAAGTAAATATCCGCTTAAAAAGATGCTTGCACTTGCCTGGGAAGGAATCACATCACTAAGTATTCAGCCAATTAGAATGATTACTTGGCTTGGCGCTATAATATTTGCAATCAGCCTTGTCATTATAGTTTACTCACTTGTAAGATTCTTCATAGGTGCTACCGTAAGCGGATGGGCAAGTACCCTTTGTTCAATTTGGGCATTAGGCGGATTACAGCTTCTTGCAATCGGTGTAATCGGTGAATACATCGGAAAAATATATCTTGAAACCAAGCGTCGCCCAAGATATATTGTTGAGGAATTCCTTGAGGATTAATTTACAATATATAAAGTAAAATTTATCAAATAAGTGTTCGTATTATCGGACACTTATTTTTTTGGATAAATATAGTTGTTTTTGTTGTAATATTTCTGATTTTATGTTAATCTTAATTATATATTATTATAAGTTCTAAAGAATAGGATGGTACAAATGAAGGCTAACAAAGCAATTAAGGCCAACAGACTAAAGCCTAAACAAAAGGGAAGAGACAGTTCGCTGGATATTATTCGTATTGTTGCGGTTGCAACTGTACTTTCTGTGCATTTTTTCCTGCATAACGGATTTTACAGTCAAACTGTTCAAGGCAAACCAATGTATATTATGGTGCTTATGCGCACATTTTTCTCGGTTTGCGTTCCTATGTTTATGGTTCTTACCGGTTATCTTATGTGTCGAAAGACCCTAAGTAAAAAGTATTATAAGGGAATTGTAAACACACTGATTATTTATGTGCTTTCGGCACTCGCCTGTATGATATTTAAAGCAGTCCATGACGGTGCCGAGTTTACATTTAAATCTGTTATTTTGGGCATATTTGACTTCACCGGGGCAAATTACTCGTGGTACATTGAAATGTACATCGGTTTATTTTTAATTGCTCCTTTCTTAAATCTTGCTTACAACAAACTGACAAATAAAAGGGACAAACAAGTATTGGTTTTTACTTTCGTATTTCTGACCATTATACCGTCAGTATTTAACATTTTCAATTTTGGATCTCTTAATTGGTGGGCAGATCCTACTACCTCAGATGAATTTCAAAAGCTTATTCCAAACTGGTGGATTGGATTTTATCCGGTTGCGTATTATTTTACCGGCTGCTATTTGCGTGAATACGGTCTTAAGTTCCGTACCCGCACATTATTTGCCCTTTTAATAGCTTCAACAGTAATCTTCGGCACATTCAACTTTTACAGAAGCTATGGAACGACATTTAAATCCGGCTCATATTTATATTGGTACGGAATAGAACCGTATGTTCTCACCATTCTGCTGTTTTCGTTACTTAAAAGAATCAAAACCGATAATATAAAAAAAGCAACCAAAACCTTTCTTTGGAAGCTGTCAGACCTTGCTTTGGGAATATATTTACTTTCTTTTATATTTGATTCAATGGTTTATCCGATTTTGTGCCAAAAAGTACCGTTAATGACTGACAGACTTCCATACTACTTTGTTACGGTACCAATTGTATTTGTTTGTTCTGCAATGAGTTCCGCAGTTTTAAAATTGCTTACAAATTGGATAATACTTGCTTATAACAAAATATCTGAGTTTGTCAAAGAACAACGCCTTAAGAAAGATAAATATAAATGGCAGGATTGCCTGTTTATAGTTTTGCTTTTAGGCGGAATTTTGTTTGCATTTTGGAAATGCAAATATGGATTTGGCGGAAGTGATGAGGCGTTTTACCTTACTATTCCGCACAGACTAATTCACGGAGACGCTTTGTTTACCGACGAATGGCATTTATCTCAGCTTTCGGGATTGCTTTTAGTGCCGTTTGTATGGATATATGAGACTATTACACAATCCACCGAAGGTATTATTCTTGCCGCAAGATTTACCTATGTAGTGTTCCATGCGATAATTTCAATTGTAATTTATACAAGATTTAGAAAATTCGGATACATTTCTGTATTTGCAAGCGTTTTATTCTTTATTTACACGCCTTACAATATTATGGCAATGAATTATGACTCAATGGGCGTTGACTTTATTGCTGTAACCGGTGCAATTATGGGAACAACGAATTATAAAAAGAAACTGCCGCTGATTATAAGCGGACTTACCTTTGCAGCTTCTGTTTTATGTTGTCCATATCTTATGATAGCTTATGTATTATATGCAATTTGTGTTTTAGTACATATAATAATTAAAAAGAGAGACTCAAAATTTATACTTAAGTCTGAACTTTTCTCATTAAAGACATTCTTGTTCTTTACATTGGGCGCAGCTATACTTGCACTGATATTTGTAATTTTTGTGCTTTCAAAAGCAAGTTTTGGTGATATACTGAGAAACTTCCCATATCTTATGACTGACCCGGAGCATCCGTCAATTCCGCTATTCAAAAAATTCACAACATATTTTGATACTACTGTCAACTCAATTGCTCTGTTTAAAGTATGCGTTTATTCATACTTGGCAATGTTTATTGTAATGCTAATTGACAGAAAAAGAAGCCTTCACAGAGCACCTTATCTTACAATCACAGCATCAATTGTTATATTCAGCTACGTTTTAATAGTGCCGAATATGGTATCATCAACATATAATGCTATTATGTATCCTCTGATATTCATAGGAATCACTTCATACACACTATGCAAAAATAAGCCTAAAGAATTGTTTGCTGCGCTGTTTATAATAGGAATTATTTACTCATTCTGTATCCATTGCACTTCAAACCAGTATTTCTATGTTATTTCAATGGCTATGGCTTCCACAAACCTTGCAAGTTATATCTTCATTGCTCAGCTAATAAAAGAAATGCAAGAAACTCCTGACAATATAACATATGCGCTCTGGATAAAACGTGCTGCATTTGTAACAGCGGGATTTATGATATTCCTTCAAGGTGCGCTTCAAATTTCTATAAAGGCAAATCACTGTTTTTGGGAGTTTGGAGACCCGTCAACTCTTGTAAGCAAAATTAATGACGGTCCTGCAAAGGGCATATATACCAATCCAACAAACTGCGATAATTACGAAAAAATATATAACGACATTAACTCCTATTACAGCAACAAGGAACCGGATAAAATTTTGTTTTTAAGCAACAAAACTTGGGCTTATCTTTCGGTAAAGAATTATCCGTTCGGCACACTGTCAGCATGGATGTCTGAAAACGTTCCAAGCTTCAACAGACTTCTTACTTATTACGAAGTAAATCCTGAGAATACACCGAAATATGCTTATATTCCAAAAGATTCTGAATGGGATTTAACTAAGGTTCAGGGTAAGGCTGCCGAATACGGTTATCAGGTAAATGAAGACTCTGTCAGCTATAAGCTTGAAAAGATTAATTAAAACGATTATATGTAAATTAGTATAATTTGTCAATTAACGGTTATATTTAACTACAAATTACTTGTTTTTTTTCAAGAAATGTGATATAATAAATTTGATTTGGCTAAAATATTTAAGATATTTTGTCAATTTGTGTAAACTTACCGAATTTATTTATTGGGAGTAGTGTTATATGGATATTATGAAGTTGTATAATGATTGGTGTTCAAATGCAAACGAGGACAAAGACCTAATAACCGAACTAAAAGCAATTGAAAACGATGAAAACGAAATTTACGAACGTTTTTATACTTCGCTTAAATTCGGTACGGCAGGTCTTAGAGGTGTTATCGGTGCCGGCACTAACAGAATGAACATTTATGTTGTTCGTCAGGCTACACAGGGCTTGGCTAACTACGTTCTAAAAAAATACGGCAAAGGTTCAGTAGCAATATCACACGACAGCAGAATCAAAGCTGACCTTTTTATGATTGAGGCAGCAAGAGTTCTTGCAGCAAACGGTATTAAGGTTTATATAACTAAAGAGCTTGAACCTACTCCGGTTCTTTCATATCTTGTACGCTACTTTAAATGCCAAGCAGGTATTATGGTTACTGCAAGTCACAATCCTGCAAAATACAACGGTTATAAAGCATACGGTGAAGATGGTTGTCAGATGACCGACGCTGCTGCTACTGCTGTATATGATGAAATCAGCAAGCTTGATATTTTTAATGACGTTAAGATTGCAGATTTTGAAGAATCGGTAAAATCAGGTATTATCGAATACGTTGACGACAGCGTATATGATACTTTTCTTGAAAAGGTTATGGAACAACAGGTAAATCCTGGAATTTGCAAAGGTTCAGGATTAAAGGTTGTTTACACACCTCTTAACGGAACAGGTAACAAGCTTGTACGTAAGGTCTTAAATAAAATCGGAGTTGAAGAAGTTGACATAGTAAAAGAGCAGGAACTTCCTGACGGTAATTTTACAACATGTCCATATCCAAACCCGGAAATTAAAGAAGCTCTTCAAAAAGGACTTGACCTTTGCGAAAAAGTACAGCCCGATTTGTTATTGGCAACTGACCCTGATGCAGACAGAGTAGGTATAGCTGTAAAAGACTATGACGGAAGCTATCGACTAATTTCAGGTAACGAAAACGGTGTAATGCTTACTAATTATATACTTTCATGCAAGAAAGAAAACGGAACTCTTCCCGAAAAACCGGTTGTTGTAAAAACAATCGTTACTACAAAACTTATAAATAAGCTTTGCGAAAAATATAATTGCGAACTTAAAAATGTTTTAACAGGTTTTAAATACATCGGTGAAGTTATACTTAACCTTGAAAAAAAACATGAAGAAAATCGTTATCTGTTCGGCTTTGAAGAAAGCTATGGCTATTTGTCAGGAACTTATGTAAGAGACAAAGACGCAGTAGTTGCATCTATGCTCGTTTGCGAGATGGCTGCTTATTATAAAAAGCAAGGCAAGTCACTTGCTCAGGTAATCGACGGTCTTTATGAAGAATTCGGTTACTACATTAACCAAACATATGCATTTGAATTTGACGGTGCAGCAGGTATGCAGAAAATGGCTGATATTATGTCTGAAATAAGAAATAATTCACCAAAAGCAATTGATAAATATAATGTTACAAAAATCTGCGATTATCAGCTTAAGAAAGAAACTGATATTGTAACAGGAAAAGTTGATGATATCAATCTTCCTACGTCAAATGTAATTGCTCTTAATCTTGAGGGTGACAATGCAGTCATTATTCGTCCAAGCGGAACAGAACCAAAGATTAAATTATATATAACCGCTGTCGGCAAAACTCATGAGGATGCAGTTAATATATGCGAGCAAATCGTAAAGTCTGCCAAGGCTTTGATTGGTTGTTAATTTAAGTATTATATAAAAAGCAAAAACTGATTTCGTTTTTTTACGGAGTCAGTTTTGTTTTATTTAATTAAAGGTGTATATTTTTACACATTAATACAAATATTTACTGCTTTCTTAACAAAAGTATTATAAAAAAACTTTTTTACATCCTATCAGATATCCGTAGGTAAAATATCAGAATATTTTTTGTAATACTGTTGACATATACAGATAAATAATAGTAAAATAATAAGTTGTAACTATCTTGATTTATAATTCCGAAAGGATTGAACTTATGGCTTCTTTAAAAGATGAAATTGCAAAACGCAGAACTTTTGCAATAATTTCCCACCCTGATGCCGGTAAAACAACACTTACCGAAAAGCTTTTGCTCTACGGAGGAGCAATTAATCTTGCCGGATCGGTAAAAGGAAAAAGAACCGCAAAACACGCAGTATCTGACTGGATGGAAATTGAAAAGCAGCGTGGTATTTCTGTTACATCATCTGTTTTGCAGTTTAAGTATAACGGTTACTGCATAAATATTCTTGATACACCGGGACACGAGGATTTTTCTGAGGATACTTACCGAACACTTATGGCAGCAGATTCTGCCGTAATGGTTATTGACGGTTCTAAGGGTGTTGAAAAGCAAACTATAAAACTTTTCAAGGTCTGTGTTATGCGCAACATTCCAATCATTACATTTATCAATAAAATGGATAGAGACGCCAAAAATCCATTTGATTTGCTTGAAGACATTGAAAACGTATTGGGCATCAATACCTATCCTATAAACTGGCCGATTGGCTCAGGTAAAGAATTTAAGGGTGTATTTGACAGAAATACAAGAACGATTCTTTCATTTACAGCAAATAACGGTCAAAAAGAGGTTGAAAAAGAAGTTTTATCTCTTGATGATCCTGCTCTTGACGATAAAATCGGAATGTATCAAAAACAAGATTTGTTTGACGATATTGAGTTGCTTGACGGTGCAGGTGATGAATTTGACCTTGATGCAGTACGAAACGGAAAATTAACACCTGTATTCTTCGGTTCGGCATTGACAAACTTTGGTGTTGAACCGTTTCTTGAGCAATTCTTAAAGCTCACTACTTCTCCGTTACCTCGTGAAACTGTTGATGAAGAAGTAGACCCGATGTCAGATTACTTCTCAGCCTTTGTATTTAAAATACAGGCAAATATGAACAAGGCTCATCGTGACAGGGTAGCGTTTATCAGAATTTGCAGCGGCAAATTTGAAAAAAATCTTGAAGTGTATCATATTCAGGGAAACAAAAAAATGCGCCTGTCGCAACCACAGCAAATTATGGCTCAGGAACGTGAAATTGTTGATGAAGCATATGCTGGCGATATAATAGGTGTTTTTGACCCGGGTATTTTTTCAATCGGAGATACTCTTTGTTCTCCTCAACACAAAGTTAAGTTTAAAGGTATCCCTACATTTGCTCCGGAGCATTTTGCACTTGTGCGACAGAAAGACACAATGAAGCGCAAGCAGTTTATCAAAGGAACAAGTCAGATTGCCCAAGAGGGTGCAATTCAGATTTTTCAGGAACTTGATGCAGGTATGGAAGAAGTAATTGTCGGCGTTGTAGGCGTGCTTCAATTTGATGTACTTAAGTATCGCCTCGAAAACGAATACAACGTTGATATTGTACTTGAAAGTTTGCCTTTTGAGTACATTCGCTGGATTGTTAATGAAGATATTGACCCTAAGACTCTTGATCTTGCCTCTGATACTAAACGTATTCAGGATTTAAAAGGTAACCATTTGCTGTTATTTACAAGTTACTGGAGCATAAATTGGGTTCTTGAGCACAATAAAGGACTTGAACTCAGAGAATTTGGAAATAATTAAATACAAAATACAGGAGGATATATGCTGTTTGATAAACTAAAGGAATATACCAAAAACGGCATATATCCTTTTCATATGCCCGGACATAAGCGCAACAATATAGATGAAGATGGTATTATTCCGTATGAAATTGACCTGACTGAAATTGAGGGCTTTGATAATCTTCATTCTCCAAATAACTGCATTAAAAATATTGAAGAGAAAGCAGAACGGCTTTATTCTGTCAATAAGACTTTTTTACTGGTTAACGGTGCAACTTGCGGAATATTATCTTCAATAAGAGCAATGACGCGCGCCGGGGATAAGGTAATTGTTGCGAGAAATTGCCATATATCGGTATATAACGCTATTGAAATTTGCTCACTGGAACCAATCTATATAATGCCTGATTTGTTAGATGATTTTGGTATCAACAATTCAATACCACCATTACAAATTGAAAATGCGCTTAAAAATAATCCCGATACAAGTCTTGTAATAATTACCTCTCCTACATATGAGGGAATAGTATCTGACATTAGGTCAATTTCAGATATATGCCATAAATATGGCGCAAAATTATTTGTTGATGAAGCACACGGCGCACATTTCCCTTTTTCTGACAGATTTCCGAGCGAATCTGTTCAAAACGGCGCAGACGTTGCGGTTGTCAGTCTACATAAGACATTGCCATCGCTTACTCAAACCGCTCTGCTTTTAACAAATGATAATAGTATTTGCAATGCTTTACAGGCAAACCTATCAATTTTTGAAAGCAGCAGTCCGTCATATATTCTGATGGCTTCAATTGAAAAATGCTTAGACTACATAATTGAAAATGGTGATGGTTTTAAGAATTATACTGATAATTTAGATTCTTTTTATTGCAAAACGCAAAATTTAAAAAACTTAAAAGTGCTTTTTAATCAGAAAAATATTTATTCATCGTATTTTGATTATGATTTTGGCAAAATTTTAATTTCAACTTCAGGTACTACAATTAACGGTAAGAAATTGGCTAAAATTCTAAGAGAGAATTATAAAATTGAAACCGAAATGTCTTATACTAACTATGTACTTGCCATGACATCTGTTTGTGATTCAGAACAAGGATTTACTAGGCTTGCCGACTCGTTGATAAAAATTGACAAAGAACTACGTATGAATCCGCAGTCAGAATGTCACATAATTACAGAGTTACCTTGTAAAAGATTCAAATCCTCTCAAAGATTTAATTTTACACCTCAAGTTATTTCATTAAAAAATGCTGAAAACAAAATTTCGCTTGAATATATATGGGCTTATCCTCCGGGAATACCTATTATTGTTCCGGGGGAAATTATCTCAAACCAAATAATAGACACTATTTTTGCTTTAAAGAAAAATAACATAGATATATATTCAAGTGAGAAAATGGTTCCAAACTTCATAACTGTTGCCAAAACTGATTGACAAAACTAACCGGTTGTGGTAGAATTTTAATATAAAATCTTCAAGGAGAATGATTTATTATGAAAAGAATTAAAACTATTGAAACTCGCGACCTTAATAAGAGCGTAAAAACAGGCGGCTGCGGCGAATGTCAGACTTCTTGTCAGTCAGCTTGCAAAACTTCATGCGGCGTTGCTAATCAGCAGTGTGAGAAGTGCCTTAGCGAGAAATAATTTTCATTTTTAGAAAACAATAAGGATTTACTGCCGTTTTCCTTTTAGGAAACGGCTTTCCTTTTGCCTATGGGAGATAAATATGGTACATCAATATAAATTGAACGGATACAATATCGTACTTGATACATTCAGCGGAAGCGTACATTGCGTTGATGACCTTGCCTACGATGTTATTGAAATGTATGAGAATAACAGCAAAGATAAAATTATTACAGAAATGCTGAAAAAATACGCCGATTTTCCTGAAATAACGAAGCAGGAAGTTTGTGATTGCATTGATGACGTTGAAGAATTAAAAAACGACGGCAAACTTTTTACTGAGGACAAGTATAAAGATCTTGCTTTTGATTTTAAAAAGAGAAATACTGTTATTAAAGCCTTGTGTCTTCATATTGCTCACACCTGCAATCTCAACTGCGAATATTGCTTTGCAAGTCAGGGAAAATACCACGGAGACAGAGCATTGATGTCATTTGAGGTAGGCAAGAGGGCAATTGATTTTCTTGTTGAAAATTCAGGTTCAAGAACAAACCTCGAAGTGGATTTTTTTGGCGGCGAGCCACTCATGAACTTTGACGTCGTAAAACAGATTGTTGCATATGCAAGAAGTATCGAAAAAGAAAAGAATAAGAACTTCAGATTTACGCTCACTACTAACGGAATGTTAATTGACGATGACGTAATAGAATTTGCAAACAAAGAATGTCATAACGTGGTGCTTAGTCTTGACGGCAGAAAAGAGGTTCACGATAATCTTCGTAAGACCGTTAACGGAAAGGGCAGCTATGATATAATCGTTCCAAAATTTCAGGAGTTTGTCAAGAAGAGGGGAAACAAAGGTTACTACGTCAGAGGTACATATACTCACAATAACACCGATTTTACAAATGATATTTTCCATATGGCTGACTTAGGCTTTACGGAGCTTTCTATGGAGCCCGTAGTATGTTCTCCAAACGATCCATATGCTCTTACATACGATGATCTTCCGATTTTATACGAACAGTATGAAATTCTTGCAAAAGATATGCTCAGACGTGAAAAAGAGGGAAAACCGATTACTTTCTATCACTATATGATTGATTTAACAGGCGGACCGTGTATTTATAAGCGAATTTCTGGCTGTGGCTCCGGAACTGAATATATGGCAGTTACACCTTGGGGAGAACTTTTCCCTTGCCACCAGTTTGTCGGAGACCCTAAATACAGCCTTGGAAATATCTACGACGGAGTAACAAACACTAAAATTCAGGATGAATTTAAATTATGCAATGCATATGCACGCCCCGACTGCAAGGATTGTTGGGCTAAGCTGTATTGCAGCGGCGGATGTGCTGCAAATGCATATCATGCAACCGGTTCAATAAGCGGAACATACGAATACGGCTGCAAGCTGTTTAAAAAACGCATTGAATGTGCGATTATGATGAAAGTTGCACAAGCTGATTTATAAAATACGAGCTGTGTTTGCAACTAACATACACAGAAATATACCTATCACGGTAGGAATTATCATAGAGAGCAGGGTGGTTTTTAAACTCCCTGTCTCTTTTTTTATAGTCAGGCATGTTGTCGAACATGGATAATGCAGAACGCACATTATCATCATGCAAATAGCTGTTACAAAGGTCCAACCGTTCGCCGAAAACAATTCAAGGAGCTCTTTATAGCTTGAAAAATCAACGAGAGTGCCGTTTGCCATATATGACATTATAATAATAGGTATAACCGTTTCATTGGCAGGAAATCCCAATATAAATGCCATAAGTATAACTCCGTCAAGTCCGATAAATTTTCCGAATGGGTCAAGAAATTCAGTACAATATTGTAGAATTGACACATCACCAATATAAATATTAGCGGTTAGCCAAATTATTGCTCCTGCAGGTGCTGCAACAGCCACCGCTCTGGCAAGTACAAAAAGCGTTCGGTCAATAAATGAACGAACCAATGTTTTTATTATTTGCGGCTTGCGATATGGCGGAAGTTCAAGTGCAAAGCCCGACGGTTCTCCTTTTGCAAAGGTTCTTGATAAAAATTTTGATATTACCAGTGTAAGCAGAACACATACAACAATTATCAAGAGCAAAATACCTGCGACTTCAATTGATGAAATAAGACCAAATGAGCTGCCTGCAAAAAACATCATAATAAGTGCAATCAGCGTAGGAAAGCGTCCGTTGCAAGGCATAAAATTGTTTGTTAATATGGCAATTTTTCTTTCTTGAGGCGATTCAATGATTCTGCAACCGGTTACTCCGCATGCATTGCACCCCAGTCCCATTGCCATAGTGAGACTCTGTTTACCGTGAGCACCGCATTTAGAAAAGAATTTATCAAGGTTAAATGCAATTCTCGGCAAATATCCGGAATCTTCAATAAGAGAAAACAAAGGGAAAAATATTGCCATAGGCGGCAGCATTACTGAAACAACCCAAGCAAGGGTTGTATACACACCGTCAATTAAAATACCTGTAACAAATGGCGTAATACTTAAAAAATCAAATAGTTTTGTCAACTGTTCCTTTAAAATTTCAAACAAATAACTTAACCACTGGCTTGGATAGTTTGCACCGATTGCAGTTATCCAAAACAGTATTGCAAATAATAACAGCATAATCGGAATACCTGTTGATTTTGAAGTTAATATTTTGTCAAGTTTGCTCAATTTTTCTTTTGAGCCTTTGTAAACACATTGATTACATATTCTTTTACTTAAAGATGCAAATTTATGACTTGCGGCTTTATAATCGTTAATGTTAAGTACATCTATGTTTTCAAAATTTCTTTCTACTCTGAAACATTTGATATTTCCAATACAAATTTCAAAAATTTTATTTTTTAGCTCATCAAGTCCTCGTTTTTTTGTTGCGCAGGTACACACTACCGGTATGCCTAAATTGAGTGACAATTCATCGGTATCAATACTTATTCCGTTTTTCTCGGCTTCATCACATAGGTTAAGACATAAAATTGCATTTTTTTGCAGCGATAATACCTGCAATGCAAAAGAAAGATTCCGCTCAATTACATTTGAATCAATTACAATAACTGTACAATCTATTTTATTTTCGGCAAGAAAGTTTCTTGCAACATTTTCTTCTTCAGAGAAAGACACCATAGAATAAGTACCGGGCAAATCTGTTATTTCAAAATATTTGCCCTTTATTTTTGTTTTGCCCGACGAACATTCAACTGTTTTTCCGGTCCAATTTCCTGTATGCTGTTTAAGCCCTGTAAGAGCGTTAAAAATTGTACTTTTTCCTACATTTGGATTACCTGCAAGTGCTATATTATAGTCTGATTTACAAGATTTTTTAGAACAAACAAAGTTATCTCTTGAAAACAAAGAACCACCTCCGAATTTTATATTGGATCAACAATTATGCTTTTGCAGTCCTTTTTTCTCAGAGCAATTAATGTATCCTTGACTAAATATGCAATAGGGTCACCAAACGGGCTTTTAAATGCTGCTTTTATAAGTGAATTTTGGGTTATTCCCAAATCGTATATTCTATTTATAAGATTAGAATTGCAATCTATATTTACTACCTTAGCTGATTTGCCTAAAGGCAATACATCAAGCGTTATTTCTTCCTGCACACAAATCACCGATTCTGACTTTTTTATAGCATAATATTCTTTAACGATTTTTGTGTGACATTATTGCAATCAACAAAAAACTCGTTTGCCTGATTAGTTCAAACAAACGAGTAAGATTTGAATATTTATTAATACGATATTATTTCGTATCCGTCATCGGTTACAAGAACCTGAATTTCCCATTGAGCGGATGGCTTACCGTCCCTTGTGTAGATTGTCCAGCCGTTTTCTTCATCAACGTAAATATCAGCGTCTCCCATATTAATCATCGGTTCTATGGTAAATATCATTCCGGGTACCATAAGCATTTCGGTTCCCTTTTTAGAAACATAGCTTACCCAAGGGTCTTCGTGGAACTCAAGCCCGATTCCGTGACCGCCAACTTCGCGAACAACCGAATAGCCTTTGCTCTTTATGAAATCATTTACCGCTTGTCCCATATCTCCAAGGAATCCCCATGGCTTAACCTGTTTTAAACCTTCATAAATACAGTCTTTTGCGGCTTTCACCAAAGCTTTGTTTTCTTCGCTTACATTACCAATGCAAAACATTCTTGATGAATCAGAATAATAACCGTTAAGATTTGTTGACACATCGACATTTACTATATCGCCGTCTTTAAGAATAATGTCCTTTGACGGAATACCGTGGCACACCTCATTATTAATTGATGTGCATACGCTTTTCGGGAATCCCTCATAATTAAGAGGTGCCGGAACACCGCCCTTTTTATATGTTATATCATTTACCCATGAATTAATTTCTTCTGTTGAAATTCCTGCCTTTATATGTTCTGAAACATAATCAAGAACAGCAATATTAATTACAGCACTTTCCTTAATTTTTTCAATCTGTGATTTTGTTTTTATTATTGTGTGGTCAGGAACTTCAAATCCCTGAACTTCAAACTCTTCAATTTTTTCGTCAAAATCAATGTGGCACTTTTTATACTTTTTTCCGCTTCCGCACCAACATTCATCATTTCTGCCGGGTTTATCCATTAAAATTTCTCCTTATAACTTATAATAATATACATATTATACCACTAAAAAACAGCTTTCACAATATAATTTATTGCTAATAAAATCCGATTGGTGTATAATTATTGTAATATATCACCTTTTAAACTGCATATTTTGTTTTAGAGGTGATTGTGTGGATTATAAAAAAACATTCGCTGTTTTTTCGTGTTTAATTATTTTTGCGGTTTCGTTTGTGCTTATAATGTCATCGGTTGTAAACATTAATGTTAATGTATCTAACAATACAATCAAAAAACTGCCTGATATAGTAATTGACCCCGGGCACGGCGGGGAAGACGGAGGAGCCGTAAATGACAGTGGAGTTCTTGAAAAGAACATAAATCTCAGTATTTCAAATGATACGGCAGATTTATTTTCTTTTTTGGGATTCAACGTAACAAAAACCCGTAATGAAGATTGTTCATTGTCAGATGACGGGGATACAGTTCACAAACGCAAAGTTGCTGATATGAAAAAGAGACTTGAAAAATATAATTCTTCTGATAATAACGTTGTGATTAGTATTCATCAAAACAAGTTTACAGAAAGTCAATATCACGGTACACAAATTTTTTATTCAAAAAACAACGAAAAAAGCAAACTGTTAGCTGAAAACATAAAATATTCGGTTAAAGCTCAGCTTCAACCCGATAATGAAAGAGAATGTAAAGCGGCAGATAAGAGCATTTACCTATTGCATAACGCTAAGGTTCCTTCGGTTATCGTTGAATGTGGCTTCATTTCGAATAAAGAAGAATGCCAAAATTTGCTGTGTGAAGATTATCAAAAACAGATGTCATACGCAATAGTTACCGGATTTTTAGATTATTATAATACAAATTAGGATGTGAAATAAGCATGGCTAAAATCAAAAGCGTTTATATTTGTTCTGAATGTGGTTATGAATCCCCCAAATGGTACGGAAAGTGTCCGTCGTGCGGTGAATGGAATACAATGAACGAAGAAATCAAAGAAACCGCAAAAACCTCTTCGTCTATTAGCCATAGCAGAGTATCAAATTATACAAAACCTCTTACGATTGATGAAATCTCAACTGAAGATGAACATCGCTATGATACGGGCAGCAAAGAACTCAACAGAGTGCTCGGAGGAGGAATAGTAAAAGGCAGTCTTATTCTACTTGGCGGCGACCCGGGAATAGGCAAATCTACTGTACTTATGCAGATTTGTCAGTATATGGGTGACTCACTTAAAATACTGTATGTTTCCGGCGAGGAATCAAAACGACAGTTAAAGCTTAGAGCAATCCGTCTTGGAGTTAATTCTCCAAACCTTTTTGTTATGACTCAAACAGACGTAGAAATTATTTGCGAACAAATAAGAAGTGAAAAACCTGACCTTGTCATGATAGACTCCATTCAGACGATGAATTTATCTGAGCTTAATTCATCGCCCGGAAGTGTAACACAGGTAAGGGAATGTACAAACATGCTTATGCGTACAGCCAAAGAATGCGATATTCCCATGTTTATCGTAGGACACGTTAATAAGGAAGGCTCAATTGCCGGACCAAAGGTTCTTGAACATATAGTTGATACTGTACTGCATTTTGAGGGTGACAAACAGATGAGCTGCCGTATTCTGAGGGCCGTAAAGAACAGATATGGTTCAACAAACGAAATAGGCGTTTTTGAAATGACGGACAAAGGTTTGCAAGAGGTTGAAAATCCGTCAGTTATGTTACTTTCGGGGCGACCTAATAATGTTTCGGGCACCTGTGTCACTTGCACAATTGAGGGCTCACGTCCGATTCTTGCAGAAACCCAGGGATTGGCTACTCAAAGCGGATACGGTAATCCAAGAAGAATGTCCACAGGTTTTGACTATAACAGACTTTCACTTCTGCTTGCTGTCCTTGAAAAGCGTGCAGGCTATTATTTCTCAAATTGTGATACGTATATAAATATTGTCGGAGGACTTCGCGTTGATGAGCCCGCAATAGATTTATCAATTGCTATAGCGTTAATTAGCAGTTTAAAAGATACGCCGGTCGATGAAAAAGCAGTTGTTTTTGGAGAAATTGGTCTTGCAGGGGAAATAAGAGCGGTTTCGCAAGCCCAAATGCGAATTAATGAGGCAGTAAGGCTCGGTTTTAATAAGATTGTGCTTCCGTACCATAATCTTAAAGGTGTGCATTGCGATGAGGCTGAGCTTATCGGTGTAAAAAATATTCGTCAGGCATTTGAGGCTGTAAGCCAATGAGCGAAATCGTAATGTCTGATAAATATCCGCAGTTTTGTAATGAAATCGCAAAAATGGGACATACTGTTATTTTTTCAGACACAATAAAAATTTTTCATACACCCGAGCAAAAGCATCCTGATATGCAACTATTGGCAATCCGGGACAATTTATTTATGCTCAACGAGTGCATCGGATTAAAAGGAAAACTAAATTCACTTGGCAAAAAAATAATCTGCTGTGATAAAGCAGCAGAAAAGTGCTATCCTGAAAACATATTGCTAAATTGCTTATATTTAAACAACACATTGTACGGAAAAATTAATAAGATTGATAAGACAGTTCTTGATTACTGCAATAAAAATCATATCAGGACAGTTAATGTAAACCAGGGTTACACCAGATGTTCAACGCTTGTAATAAACCAAAAGGCAGTTATAACTGCTGACAAATCAATCGAAAAATCTTTAAAAAAAGATGGGGTAGAGGTTCTTTTGGTTTTCCCGGGAAATATTGTTATTGACGGTTTTGATTATGGATTTATCGGCGGTGCAGGAGCACAAATTGATAATACAACAATATTTTTCGGAAATATTGAAAAACATCCTGAATATCATAGAATTAAAAAGTTCTGTTTAAAAAATAATTCAGATATAAATATATTATGTCCAAACATGCCTCTTACTGATATTGGGGGAATAGTAAGAATTTAATTAAAAATATTATTAGTCATCACTATCGTTTTTGCTTACATTAGCAAGAGGATTATTGTCAGCGGCACTTTTTAATTGGGTAGAACTTAGATGAGTATATATTTCAGTAGTACCAAGATTCTCATGACCTAAAACTTCTTTTAGGACACGAACATCTACATCTCCGTATTGATACATAAGAGTAGCAGCAGTGTGTCTTAATTTGTGACAAGAATATCCTTGCGCATCAAGACCGATTTTTGCAAGGTATTTATATACCATAGCCTGAATGGTTTTAACCGACATTCTATTATGGTTACGGCTTATAAACAGCGCTTTTTTGTCTTTTACGCCATCCACAGGGCGAACTTTCATATAATCGTTTAGTGCATTTACACAGGCCTTATTAAGATAAATTACACGCTCCTTGTTACCTTTACCAACCACTCTGATAGTATTATCAGTACGTATATCAGTATAATTAAGGCCTGCCATTTCAGAAACACGCAATCCGCAGTTTAAAAACAGGGTAAGGATTGCATAATCACGCTCTTTATAATCACCCTCAACAGAGTTTAATAGTTCCATACTTTGTTCCAAAGTAAGATATTTTGGAAGTTTTTTTGGCTTTTTAGGCATTTCAAGGTCTTCAAGTGGATTCTTGTCAAGATATTTTCGATTTGAAGACAAAAATTTAAAATATCCTTTTAAACTTGAACATTTTCTTGCTCTTGCAGCAACTTTGTTGTTACGGTCACGCACAAGGTAGTTCATATATTCATATGCATCATTCAGCGACACGGTTTTTAAAAGATTAAGATCAACATCGTCAATCTTAATCTTATCAAATTCAACATCCGAAGGTACAAGCCCTCGGTGAATTTTTAGGTATCTAAAAAAAGTTCTCAAATCTATAAAATATTCATTTACAGTCTTTGACGAACGTGCGCGAACGGTTTCCTGATAAAATAAATATTCTTTTAAAATTTGCGAGGCTTCATTACGAAAATCAGCAGCCATTATATTTCATCTCCTAAGTTTACATAGAATAGGGAATTAACCTAATTTTATATCAGTATTATATCATATTTTAATAACTGATAATTCCTAAACAGAATATTATACAAAATGAATATTTTGTATAATTCGGGGGATTTAGTTTTTTCTCGTGCCCCGAATTACTCGCTTAGGCTACTGCGAAGTTAAGGAGATTTCTTGTAGCCGGCGCTTACAAGGTCAAGCTCACTTTATTTTAATATAAAATGAAAAATTGCAGCAGTCGATTAATTCTCGACTGCTGCAAATATTTTTTATTAATCCTAATTTAATTAAATTAGCAAACACCCTGCTGAATCATTGAATCAGCAACCTTTTCAAAACCGGCAATATTTGCACCAACTACATAGTCACCTTCATGACAGTACTTCTTAGCAGCTGCTGAAATATTCTTGTAGATATTAACCATGATATCCTTAAGTTTTGCATCTACTTCTTCAAATGTCCATGAAAGACGCTGTGAGTTCTGGCTCATTTCAAGAGCTGAAGTAGCTACACCGCCGGCATTAGCTGCCTTACCAGGAGCAAACAAAAGACCTGCGCTCTGAATAAGCTTTGTAGCTTCAAGAGTAGTAGGCATATTTGCACCCTCAGCAACAGCATAGCAGCCGTTAGCAATAAGTCTCTTAGCATCTTCTTCGTTAAGTTCGTTCTGAGTAGCACATGGCAATGCAACGTCGCACTTAACTGACCAGTCGAATTTGCCTTCGTGATATTCTGAGTTTTGACGATACTTCTTGTACTCAGTAAGACGCTGTCTGTTAACTTCCTTAATCTCTTTGATAGCAGCAAGGTCAATACCCTCAGCATCATAAATCCAGCCGTTAGAATCTGACATAGTAACTACCTTAGCACCAAGCTGCGTAGCCTTTTCAGTTGCATAAATAGCAACATTACCGGCACCTGATACACATACTGTTGTACCCTTGATGTCTTTGCCGTTGTCTTTGAGCATTGCTTCTGTAAGATAAAGAAGACCATAACCGGTAGCTTCTGTTCTTGCAAGAGAGCCGCCCCAGTTAAGACCTTTACCAGTGAGAACACCTTCATAAAGGTTCTTAATTCTCTTATACTGACCAAACATATAACCGATTTCACGAGCGCCGGTACCGATATCACCTGCCGGTACGTCTGTGTCTGCACCGATGTGCTTGCACAATTCTGTCATAAAGCTCTGACAGAACTTCATAACTTCGTTATCGCTCTTACCCTTAGGATCAAAGTCAGAACCGCCTTTACCGCCGCCGATAGGAAGACCTGTAAGTGAGTTCTTGAAAATCTGTTCAAAACCAAGGAACTTAATTACACCGAGGTTTACTGACGGATGAAGTCTCAAACCGCCCTTATACGGTCCGATTGCACTATTAAACTGAACACGGAATCCGCGATTAACCTGAACCTTGCCGTCATCATCAACCCAAGGAACTCTAAACATAATTACTCTTTCAGGCTCTGTGATTCTTTCAAGAATACCAGCTTCTTCATACTTTGGGTTCTGCTCAAAAACAGGTTCCAAAGAAGTAAGAACTTCGGTTGCTGCCTGAATAAACTCAGGCTCATTTGGATTTTTTGCTTTCAGCTTTTCAAGCTGCTCGCTTACATATGACATATTAAGTCCTCCCTTAAAAAAATTCACATAATACATAGTGAAAATCAATTTTGCAAGTTTAATACATTGAACTTTCACCGACTCTTATATAATACAACATTGTTATTAAATTTGCAATACTATTTAGAATAAAATTGCAAATTTTTTGAGAAAATACACCTTACAATGCTTTATCTTGCTTTTATTGCAACTTTATAATTATAAATCTCATAATCTAAAAATTGATACCTATATAAATTAAATTATCTGAGCCTTTTTAGAGCTAAAAAATCAAGTTTTAACATTTAAAAATAGTTTTGTATAATTCAAACTGTATAAACTAACATTATTTAAACATATGATTCAACTTTAGTTGCGAACAGACATATTAACATGTTATAATAATGTTAATAATACTATTTGTAATATAAAGGACATGATTATATGGAATATTGTAAAAGATTAAAAGAGCTTAGAATAAAAAACGGTTATACACAACAACAAATTGCCTATATCCTACATACCCGTCAGGAACAATACAGTAAATACGAAAGTGGAAAACGCGAACTTCCTATACGTCACTTAATTACACTTTGTTGTCTTTACAGGGTTTCGAGTGATTACATTCTTGGAATTGAGAATTTTGTAAAATAACTCCCCTATTCCCCATTTAGTTTGCCAACGTTATTTCAATTTATGTTGTACTGAAAAAAAGCTATCTATCAATTAAATAGATAAAGTTCAAAACTTATCCAGAGACACAAAAAGGCTGTCGGGTGTTTCCCGACAGCCTAACAATTATTTTATTATTTTATTCTTCGTTATTGATTTTTAAATTCTTAGCATTTATGCTTTCAATAAATAGCGTTACTCCACCTATAATCATATATATTGCAACAATTATGCTTGCAGCTGCAACTGATGTTATCGGCATAGTCAAGAATAAGATTGCCGAAACTATATTTAATATCCCGTTTACTATTACCCAAGCAAAATTTCCTACACCAAAATAATTAAGTCTGCGTACAAGAACAATTTGTTCAATTCCAAGCAATAACAAGTTTGCTGCAAACAAAAAGCTAAAATACGATATCAATATCTCCGGCGGTGCGGTTATCAGGCATATTCCTATAATGATATTCAATATTCCGCACACAAGTCCTCCGCCTGTTCTAATGAGCATCGGCGTGTTTAAGTATTCAATGATTTCAAATATACCAAACAGTAAAATCAGTATGGCGGCAATTACCTCTACTACATACGCCGCCTTAATAGGAAAAATGCAGCAAAGAATACCGACACCAACCATTAAAATGCTTACTATAATGCCAATAATTCTTATGCTCTTTAGTTTTCTGTTCCATTTATCTTTAAATTCTTCAACAACATAGGTATTTTCATCCACTTGATATCTGTTTTTCATATTTTACCTCCGAAAATAGAATAATTATCAGAAAAGCTAATTTTCTTTAAATAATATACATTCATTTTTTTCCAGACATTCCTTAGCCTTTATCTGTCTGTCATTTCTGCCTTTGTAGTAATACCAAAGAATATTATCAAAATCTTTTCTGGTTAAATCCTGATTATCGTTTATAATTTTTGCACTCTCAATTATATCGCCAATTAATTTATGATAATCCTTATATTTGTTGTAATACAATTTTCTTACCCTACTACTTTCCTTACTATTTTTATTTATGTACCAAAGTTTTTCTCCTTTTTCATCTTTTTTTCCTAAATACACAAACGCATAATATGGTAGAATTTCTTCTAAAACACTGTCATATATTGAGTAATCGTCTTTTTGGAAACAACTTATATTGCAATATGCGCAAAATTTAGTTGCAAATGAAAAGTGGTTGCCTCCGCCTATTTTTGATATCGCATTTACTATTTCTTGATTTCCTGATTTATATCATTGCCAAGATTTTCGATACCATACTCATCTAAGTAGCTTTTTAACTTATCAAACCAACCATTTACATAAATATGCGTCGAGTTTTCCTTATCTATGAGCTTGATTGCCTTCTCAAGTTCATCTAAGTCCTTAGGGAAATAACTAAATTGTTTACTGAAACTTTCTTCCCTATCGTTACTATAATTTGAATCGTTATCAATAATAGCTTGCATGAAAAGTGTGTTTTTCTTTGAAAATATCGGTAATCCGTTTTTGTCTAAATCAAATTTATATGGATTTTTAAAATTTATCAAATTCAACTGAAACGCATCCTTTTTGTTAATATTATACAATAATATACAACATATGTCAATAATTAAGTCAACAAAGATAATAAAGCAAGAGATATATTTTATCCCTTGCTTTATTATAAAATCAGATACATATTCAAATATAAAATGACAATTACAAAATTTTCTCCATGTGGATATGTTCGCAATATTCATCAAAATATATATCGCCGGAAGCTTGATATCCTGACAACTCATAAAATTTCTTGACTCTTAGCTGAGCGGAAAGCGATATTGAAGTTCCGCCCAACCGTTTTACCTCATTTTCAATTTCATCTAAAATTGCCTTTCCAAGGTGTTTTCCCCTATACTCTTTACGAACGGCAATTCTGCCCGCCGCATAATTATCTTTGATTTTATCATTTTTATAAAATCGGCAACACGCAATCGGAGTATCGTCTTTGTACATAACAATGTGATATGCCTTATTGTCAATTTCATCAAACTCATTTACGAATTTTTGTTCTTGTACAAAAACTTCTTCACGTATTGTTTTTGCTTCATCGGACAAAAAATTAGTTGTTTTAAAATTAATCATTAAATATTCCTCACTATTTCTTTAGCTTTATCAAGCAGCGCTCCCCTTGTGTTCTCAACTTTTTCATCAATTACCAAGCTTAATAAAAGCTTAAGAGTGCTTCCAATCATTTTTCCTTCGGTAATCCCCATATTAATTAAGTCATTTCCGTTCACTGCAAGCTGTTTTAAAGTAAAACAGGATTTTTCTGAGATTATCTCTTTAAATATATTTTCAGCAAGGTCAATTGCTTCGAGTTTTTCCTTTTGTCGATATTCTGACTGAGCCAAAATATCAGCACGCTGAACTTTAAAAAGCAATGCCATATTTTGCTCCCCTATTTTATTCATAACATGTTTGATTTGTTTTTTGGTACCGCTAAAGCGTACATCGTGATAAATAATGAGAGTCAAACACGTATCAATAAAACAATTTGGATATTTTAATCTATGAAGAATATCATTTGCATAGATTGCACTGTGCTTTGGGTGTCCCTTGAAATGGCAAGTGCCGTCAGCATCCCGTTTACAGGCGTTAGGTTTTCCCAAATCGTGAAAAAGCATAGTAATCCTTAAAATCAGCTCGGTCTCTATTGAGCTTACGGCATGAGTAGTATGTCGCCACACATCACGGTTGTGGTGCTTAGTATGTTGCTCATAATCAAATGTCTGCTCTATTTCAGGCATAAAAACCGCAAATACACTACGAAAATCATTTAAGATTTCCTCGACTCCATCACCACAAACAAGTCGGTTTAGTTCATAGGCTATTCTTTCTGCCGATACATTGTTTAATAGATTACGGTTATCTAAAATAGCTTGAGCAGTTGAAGAATCTATTCTAAAACTATAAACGGAGGCAAAACGCAGTGCACGAATAATTCTTAGAGCGTCTTCCCTAAACCTTTTTTCAGGTTCTCCGACACATCTGATTGTTCCAAGTTTTAAATCTTCACAGCCGTGATACGGGTCAACAATACCCTTTTCATCGTTATATGCAATGGCGTTAATCGTAAAATCACGTCTTGCAAGGTCATCAATTATATTGGTAGTAAAATCTACATTCTTTGGATGACGATTATCAGAGTATTCTCCGTCAATTCTATAAGTGGTTATTTCAAAAATTTCTTTATCAATTTCAACCGATACGGTGCCGTGTTTTATTCCCGTATCAATTGTATGGTATTTAGACAAACATTCTTTAATTCCATCGGGCTTTGCATTGGTACATATATCCCAGTCATGCGGAGTTTTGCCGAGAATTGAATCTCTGACACAACCGCCGACTATAAAGGCTTCAAAGCCATTTCTATTTAATTCGATTAGTAATTCATTAACTTTTTCCGGTATTGAAATTTTCATATTACCGCCTTATTGATTTTTATTTTTTCTTATAACATTTTCGGCAATATTGTATAAAATATTAAATACCAATACAGTTATAACGGTTAGGATTATAAACATTGTTAATGCCGGTATTCCGAGTGGGCAAAGTGAAAACAAATTACTGCAAAATATGCTAAGTACAGCTATTCCGCTAACACTAATAATAATCATAATCACCCTTAAAATATTAAACGGAATTGAAAGTCTAATTATTAGCAATAAGCACGAAATTGCCGTCATAAAAACACATATGGTAGACATCTCGTTATGAGTAAGGCCAAAACACGAGCTTGTGGTGCTGACTATTATAATGTTCATAACCACACAAAACGCTGCAGGAATTGCGCGAGAAAAAATGTTATAAATAAAGCTTCCGCGTATTCGATCTTTATTTGGCTGCAAAGCTAAAACAAATGACGGGAAACCAATTGTGAATGCTCCGATAAGAGTAAGTTGAATTGGTTCAAACGGATAAGGAGCATTAAAAAATATAAAGAAAATTGAAATAATAACCGAATAAATGGTTTTTACAATAAACAAAGACGAGCTTCTTTCAACATTATTAATTGTTCTTCGCCCCTCTGCTACTACTTCGGGCATAGACGCAAAGTCGTTGTTAACAAGCACAAGCTGTGAAATATTTCTTGCAGCTTCACTTCCAGATGACATTGCAACTGAACAATCTGCCTCCTTCAGAGCGAGAACGTCATTTACTCCGTCTCCCATCATAGCAACATTGTGACCGTGATCTTTTAATGCAAGTACAAGTTTCTTCTTTTGAGCAGGTGTAACCCTGCCAAACACGCTGCAACGTTCAGCTGCTTCAAATAGCTCGTCATCAGTAGTAACGCTTGACATATCAACTGCATTTTCCGCCCCTTCGATGCCGGTTTCTACTGCAATATTCTGTACAGTCTTAACGCTGTCACCTGAAATAACCTTAAGCGCAACGCCCTGTTCTTTAAAGTATCTGACAGTGTCCTTAACATTATCCCTTAGCACGTCTTTTATCAGAATAAGAGCCATTGGCTTTAAATCATCAGGCAAATGTTCGCCGTCAATAACGGAATCTGAAACTGCAAGTGCAAGAATCCTGACAGTTTCATTTATTTTATTGATTTTAGAATAAACATCAGCAAATTTGCTTTTATCTTTAAACACAAATTCTGCGGCACCTATAATATATGTTTTACCGTTTTTATAACGACCGCCGGACCACTTTGTTTCAGAAGAAAAGGGCGTAAATGTTCTGCAGGTAATCGGAATTGTTTCCTTGACATAGTCTTTAATTGCATACAGTGTTGCGTTAATCTCCTCAGATGCATCAACAATTGAAGAAAGTGCTGTTTTAATCTCATCTTCTGAATTATTAAATTTTATAACATTCTCAACTGTCATACGGTCTGCCGTTAATGTTCCGGTTTTGTCAACGCACAACACGTCAACCCGAGCAAGCGATTCAATGCAATACATTTCATTTACAAGCACTTTCTTTTTCGATAATCGAATGACCGAAACAGCAAGGACAGAGCTCGTAAGCAAAATCATTCCGCCCGGTATCATTCCGACAATTGAGGCAACGGTACTTTCAACCGTTTGCTTAATATCGCCACCTAAAATTCCAAATTGTCTGATAAATAATATTACTCCAATCGGAACAATAATAATAGTGCAAATTTTAACAATAAATTTAAAAGATTTTAAAATTTGAGAATTGACTTTTTTTATGTACTTAGCTTCATTATTAATCTTTGCTGCATAACACTCTGAGCCAACGCAATTAATTTTTGCATAACATTTTCCAGCTGCAATAAAACTTCCGGATAACAGATTATCACCGTTTTTCTTTTCTATGAGATTGGATTCACCTGTAAGTAAGCTCTCGTTAACCTTGCAATTACCTGAACATACGACACAATCAGCCGGAATCTGATCACCGCGTGAAAGAATTATAATATCATCCAAAACAATTTCTTCTTTTGAAATCTCAACAACTTTTCCGTTTCTGACCACCTTAGTTTTGCTTTCGGAAAGTATTGTAAGTTTATCAACGCTCCTCTTTGAACGTATTTCCTGAAAAATACCGATTGCAGTATTGCAAATGACAATACCTATGAATAACATATTTTTGTACGAACCGACAATTAATAACGCTATAAATAAAGCAATATTCACAGCATTAAAAAGCGAACAAATATTATCATAAAAAATGCTTTTAACAGATTTTGTTTTTAATTCTGAAGAAGCATTTGTTTTTCCTTCCTTAATTCTTTTTTCAACTTCGGCTGAGGTAAGACCTGTTAATTTCATATCATATTCTTGCATAATTACCTCCTTGTAATTAATATATCTTTTGAAAATAATTGGAAAAAAACACGTAAACACTGATTTTTTCAATTATCAAAAGCCAAGTTATTTTTTAATAAATCAAAACCACATTTACTTATATTATAAATGCAAATAATAATAAAGGCAACGGAAAGTGGGTGATTTTTTGAAAAAAATAAAAATAATAATATCAGTTGCCCTGTTTATCACTTCTTTTTTTTGTTTTACTACAACATCATTTGCAGCTCAAGTTGATGGAAAATATGTTACTTTAGGCGGTGAAACTTTTGGTGTAAAGTTCTACAACGACGGAGTAATAATTGTTCAGCTTGAAGATTTTTATGACGGAGAAAAATATGTTTGTCCGGCTAAATCATCAGGTCTCGCTGTAAATGATATAATAAAGAAAGCAAACGGAAATGATATTAAATCAAACGAAGACTTGCAAAAAACAGCCTATGAATGTAACGGAGAACCTATTTCAATTGAATTTGAGAGAAACGGCGAAATTTTAGAAAGAAAAATTACTCCCATTCATAATACGGCAGGTTCATATTTACTCGGTGCATGGGTACGCGACAGCTGTGCAGGTATTGGAACGATAACTTATTATGATACGGATAATAATTATTTTGCCGCACTCGGACACGGAATATGCGATAATGATACAAATGCATTATTGCCGCTTGGTTTCGGAGAAGTTGTTCATGCAAATATAAGCTCTGTTACAAAAAGTATCACAGGTAAGGCAGGAAGTCTTAACGGATATTTTACTAACGATAAAATCGGTAATTTGACAAAAAACACCGATGTGGGAGTTTTTGGCACTATCAACAATATTATTAGCAATAAGGGAAAAATTGAAATTGCTGATCTTGACGAAATTAAAGTTGGAAAAGCAAGTATCTACACCACTATAAATTGTGATGAAATCGGATGTTATGATGTAGAAATAACAAAAATATGCACTTCTGACTCAGAATCAAATGAAAATTTTGTAATAAAGATTACAAGTGATAAATTGCTTGAAGAATGCGGCGGAATTGTGCAGGGAATGAGCGGAAGTCCCATAGTTCAGGACGGTAAACTTGTCGGAGCGGTAACGCATGTGTTCCTTAATAAAACTAATGAAGGATACGGAGTAGCTATACAAAATATGGTAGAGCACTCGGTCGATTAACACGATATATTGGCATTTTTTGTCTGTCGAAAAACCTCGGCAAAAATATTTTAAAAAAATACTTGGAAAGTATTGCCAAGTTTGCCAATTTGTGGTAATATAAGTTTACAATCAAAACTTGATGGGAGATTATGACAATGGCCAATAATATTAAACTTATTATCACCGAGGATGCGTCTGAATTTTCGCAGGAAAGTATGAAAATATTGCAAAATTTTAATATTTCTTCTTCCTTCTGTGCCAAGGACGGCGAAGACCTTTGCACACGCATTCGTCAGGAAGAACCTGATGTCGTTTTAATGGATTCTTTTATGACGAGACTTGACGCGATCGGTGTTATGAGGAACATTAAAAGACAAAATTCCAAACTGCCGGTATTTATTGTATTCTCATCTTTTCACAGTCCGGTACTTGAAAGAGAAATTATGAGTGCCGGTGCAAGCTACTTTGTGCTTAAACCTTATGATATTTCAGAGCTATGTGAAAATATTACTAAAATGGTTAAAAAAGGCAAAGATGGATTATTCAGTAATCCGATAAGTATCGACGCTTTTGGTATAGAGATAAAGGTAACCCAGATACTACACGAAATAGGCGTTCCCGCTCACATTAAAGGTTATCATTACCTGAGAGATTCTATTATAATGTCAGTGGAAAAACCGGATATTATTAATGCAGTTACCAAGCAGCTCTATCCGTCAGTAGCCAAAAAATACGAAACAACTTCTTCAAGGGTTGAAAGAGCCATTCGCCATGCAATTGAGGTAGCTTGGGACAGAGGCGACATTGACGTATTGAACTCCTACTTTGGCTATACAATTCACAACGACCGAGGGAAGCCGACAAACAGCGAATTTATCGCAATGATTTCCGACAGATTAAGACTTCAAATCAAGAACGCAAGTTAAAAAAACAGCGTCACATTATAAATGACCTGCCCCAGATTGAGCAGACAGTACAAAAACAGCCTAATTGGTAGAAAATAAAATTTTAAGCAACAAACTGATTTCGTTTTTCAAGCGGAG
>FMUV01000009.1 GCA_900101355.1 Ruminococcus sp. YE282 | reverse complement strand
ATACAATTAAAAAAGCAATGAAAAAAGAAAATGTCACTGCAGAGTTACAGCTCCACAGTGACCAAGGTTCACAATATGTCTCCCATGACTATTTTGTGACAACACAATCATACGGCATAACGCCGTCAATGTCAAGGCGTGGTAATCCATATGACAACGCTTTAGCCGAAAATTTCTTTTCAATTCTCAAAACGGAATGTATCCACAGAGTAAAACTTTCCGGATATGATGAGGCTCGCCTCTTCATATCCGAATACATCAATTTTTACAACAATTACCGTATTCAAACTAAAACAAAACTGACTCCGCTTGAAAAACGAAATCAGTTTGTTGCTTAAATTTTAATTTTCTACATTAAATGGGTCTTTTTGTGCTGTCTGCACAACTTGGAACAGTTCATTCTTACCCAAAATTATAAAGCCTTTTTTATTGTACACCCCCCCGATACAATTGAGGCAAAAAAGCTTTAGAGATAAAGAATCAGCTACATGAAGATATGGGATAAATGATCAGATGACGTTAAGTAGCTGAAATGACTCGTTAACGGGTAGCAAGTAATATACGCAAGTGTCAGACCGCAATACATCTTTAGATACTACTTGTAACACAGCCTTTAAAGCGTAAAAAGAAAATCAATTATCTTAAGTCCGTGGATTTTTTCTGTATCAGCAATACTTTTCAAAACGGCATTGCTCCTGCACCCGATCACCATTCAATGTAATTGCCTGCTGTGGACAGCTACTGATGCAACGATAGCACATGGTGCATTTCTTATCCGGGATAGGTCTCCCCTGTTCCATGTGAATATTTCCCATCGGGCAGATCTTGCTGCAAAGTCCACAGCCGATACATTTGGAACTAATCTTCAGTTGATCGGAATACCCTTGTGTTTTTTTATAAAACCATAGGCGCTGTCCTAATAGACCTGCAATATGTGCGAAAGCGGAAAGACCATCCTGTGGATATTTCCCATTTCTAATATTAGCAACGGAAGTTTTTATTTTTCGATCTGCCGCAGCAACGAGCTCTCTGTTTTGTTCCAAGGGCTTTTTCAAAAGCTTGCTGTCACAAACAGAATTAGGCATTCTCAGATGCAGTCCGCCAAGAATTACAGCACCATATTTTTTCAATAGCCGTGCCGTACATCCCGCGCCGTCGCCGCTAAACGCGCCCATTGTGACAAGACAAAAGACCTGTTTTCCTTTCCATAGCTTTGAGTGTTTAATAATAAAATCGCGCACCATATATGGTGCGTTGGAATATTGTGTGGGATAGCCTATGACGATTTTATCAGCAGTTTTGATAACTTCAACCACCTGCGCATCTTCGATAGGGATAAGTTTTACATTTGCATCAAGACTTCTGCAAAATAATTCCATACAATGCTTTGTATTTCCTGTACCGCTTAAATATACTCCAACCATAGTAATATAATAATCCTTACTAATCTTTTCTGAAATAACAGCAAACTATATTCATGAATACGAATCAGAAACACATCGTTTCTTGTATCCCATTTTTAACTGACGAGAAATGCTTCCTTATTATTTGTATTTTTATTATACCGCATTTTACCCTTTGTGTTAACGATTAATGGGTAATATCACGAATAAGTAAATTCTCATAGTAACTTCAACATTGAAATTTACATTGAAAAGAAAGAAGTAATGAAATTTAGTCCAAGAAATAAAATTCAAGGCAATATTCTCAGAATTGAAAAAGATTAGATCACCATTTTAAAGGAAATTAAGAAACATATCCAGTATTTCATCAATTTATACACAAAAACAGATTGCGTATTTCCAAAGCATTAAAAATCACCTTATGTGTGCACTAGAAGCCCGAAAATGAACAGTTCACATCGTGGATTGTAGGGGTTCATGCATTTTAGGTATTTATTCTCAAATATTAATGTTTCATTCAGATTCAAGCTTTACTGTGCAGAATATTCAAAACTATATTTTCTACATTAAAATAATCAAAATATCCGCCTGACTGATACTTTCGGTCGGGCGGATATTTTAATTCAGCATAAGATCAGCATATTTTTTACTGCGTCAACGAATTTCAGCACATCATCATCGGCGTTCAGGCTGTAAAGCAAGCCGTACGGAATGCTGTAATCCCACTCAACGGGAATCGTCACCAATCCGGGGTGCACGTCTTTCCAACACTCTATCGTGAGAAGCACGTTGTCTGTTTCCGCACAGCGGTTAAACACCGACAAATCATAAAACATCTGCGTATCTTCTATATGAATTTGAGGATGGTTTCTTTCAAGGTCGTTGCGCAAGAAGTCGTTTGCTCCCGAATCGCCACGCTTTACCATCATCAGCGTTTCTCCGTAAAGGTCTTGAACTTTTAACAGCTTCTTTTGGGCAAGGGTATGTTCCCTTGACACGGCAACCATCTTTTTGTATCTTCCGAGCGGTAAAAAATTGCACAGAGAAAGCCACGCCTTTGAATCGCAAACACCGATTAAAAAGTCAAATTTTTCGCCTAACTTCTCAATTTCCGACAGTATTCCCTCGTGGTTGTCCTCAAACGGCGCAAGGTGAAGTTTAAAATCGGGAAACTTTTTATTAACCCTATACCACAAATCCATAAACGGCTTTGCGGGATTGAGCAACGACGTTCCGACGCAAAAGATGTTATCATAATTGTGTGCCGCCGCATTTGCGCTGATTATGACTTTTTTAGAGTAATCTATCATAAATTTGGCGTCCTGATAAATTATTTTGCCTGCGGCTGTCAGCCGCACTCCCGTCGGAGTTCTGTCAAACAACTTGAGGTCAAGATGATTTTCAAGCGAATTTATTTGCTTCATAACAGCGGTCGGCGAGATAAACAAAACCTCAGCCGCCTTTGTAAAGCTTTTGCAATCAGCCACAGAAATAAATGTATCAAGCATATGGTTATACATACGGTTTTCCCTGCCCTATTATAAACTATAAGTTAATACTAAGATAACATATTGGAAATTCTCTGTCAATAAATTTAATGCTATAATATCATTAAAACAAACAACGGAGGTTTTATTATGTCTAAAGTATTGGTTGCATTTTATTCAAGGGCAAATGAAAATTATGTTAACGGTCAAATAAAAAACTTAAAAGTCGGAAACACTGAGATTGCCGCAAACGAAATAGCAAATCTTACAAATGCCGATATGTTTAAAATTGAGCAGGTTAATCCGTATTCGGATAACTATAACGAATGTATTTCTCAGGCACAGGACGACCAGCGCAAAAACGCACGTCCCGAATTAAAAAAATATCCCGAAAGAATTGATGAGTACGACGTTATTTACTTGGGATATCCAAATTATTGGAGTACAATGCCTATGGCTGTATTTACATTTTTGGAACACTTTGATTTCGGCAATAAAATTATAAAGCCGTTTTGCACACACGAAGGCAGCGGTATGGGCAGCAGCATAAACGACATAAAAAAGCTGTGTCCGAATGCAAAGGTTGAAAAAGGTCTTGCAATTCACGGCGGCAGCGTTGAACGCTCACAAAAGGATATTGAAAACTGGGTTAAGTCAAAATAATGCTCAGTCTATTAAAAAGCAACAAAGGAGGAAAATATGAACAGAAAAAATGTTATGCTACTGTCGGGAGCCGGACAAATCGGAATGGCAATTGCCCGCAGAATGGGCTATGGAATGAAAATCATTATCGGAGATATTAAAATTGAAAATGCCGAAAAAATATCAAAAATAATGAAAGACGCAGGCTATGACGCCGAGGCGGCTGAAATGGATTTGTCCGACAGAAATTCTATTAAAAGTTTTATCGCAAAAGGACAAAATTACGGCGATATAAAAATGCTTGTAAACGCAGCAGGCGTATCGCCAAGTCAAGCGTCCGTACAAACCATTCTTAAAGTTGACCTTTACGGCACAGCAGTTCTTCTTGAAGAAGTAGGAAAGGTTATATGTTCGGGAGGCGTCGGAATAACAATCTCAAGCCAATCAGGCAAGCGTATGCCACAGCTCACTGCACAGGAAGACGCCATGCTCGCCTGCACCCCCACAGAAGAGCTGCTGTCGCTTAAACTTTTGCAGCCCGAAAACATAAAAGACACGCTTCACGCATACCAAATTGCAAAGCGGTGCAATGAAAAAAGGGTTATGGCTGAGGCTGTTAAGTGGGGTAACCGAGGTGCGAGAATTAATTCAATATCTCCCGGAATTATTGTTACCCCGCTTGCAATTGACGAATTTAACGGGTCCAGAGGCGATTTTTACAAAAATATGTTTGCAAAATGTCCTGCGAGACGTCCGGGCACTGCCGATGAGGTTGCCAATGTTGCCGAGCTTCTTATGAGCGACAAAGGTGCGTTTATCACAGGTACAGACTTTATGTGTGACGGCGGAGCAACTGCAAGTTACTTCTACGGTCCGCTGAAACCGCAACAATAAATTTAACGGAGGAATCAAAATGGAATATGTAACACTTAACAACGGCGTAAAAATGCCGATTGAGGGATTCGGAGTTTTTCAGGTACAAGACCCGACGGTTGGCGAGCAGGCTGTTACCGACGCATTAAACGTAGGTTATAGGCTTATTGACACTGCGGCTGCATACTTTAACGAAGAGGCTGTCGGAGCGGCTTTGAAAAAAAGCGATATTCCTCGCCAAGACCTATTTATTACAACCAAACTTTGGGTTCAGGACGCAGGATACGAAAACGCCAAAAAGGCTTTTCAGACCTCTCTTGAAAAATTGGGACTTGATTATATAGACTTATACCTGATACATCAGCCGTTCGGCGATTACTACGGCTCTTGGAGAGCTATGGAAGAACTGTATTCAGAGGGAAAAATCCGTGCAATCGGCGTTTGCAACTTCTATCCGGAAAGATTGGCAGATTTGTGTGAAAACGCAAAAATTCCACCTGCTGTTAATCAGGTGGAACTGCATCCGTTTTTTGCCCAAGCCGAAGCATTGGATAATATGAAAGAGTACAAAGTTCAGCCGGAAGCTTGGGGTCCCTTGGCAGAAGGAAACCACAACATTTTTTCACATCCGATTCTGTCACAGATAGGTAAAAAATACGGAAAGACCGCCGCACAGGTTGCTTTGCGCTGGAACACTCAGCGCGGAGTGGTAATTATTCCAAAAAGCACACACCGTGAACGTATGGAAGAAAACCTCAATATCTGGGATTTCAGCCTTTCTCAGGAAGAAATGGACGAGATTTCAAAGCTGGACATCGGTCACAGCGAAATTGTTGACCACAGCTCACCAAAAACCGCAAAGTGGCTGAACGGATGGAAAATTCACGAATAAACAGAATCTGTCAAACTATTCGGAATTTTATTATCACCGTTAATCTTCATCGGAAAAATCAGTTATAGACTTTGTAGGCGACTGAACATTTTTTAGCTTGCGCTGAATCTGGCGTGTTCGAACACCTACAAGTTTGTCAAGCTCTTTGTTTGCTTGGTCAAGTCTTTGCTGAGTAAGCACAAGCACATCGTTAAACTTGTCAAACTCCTGCTTAACCGAATCCAATACCTCCCAAACCTCTGCACTGCGCTTTTGTACCGCAAGAGTTTTAAAGCCCATTTGCAGAGAATTAAGCAACGCCGCCATAGTGCTCGGACCTGCTATATTAACCTTATAGTCGCGCTGGAGAATCTCAACAAGTCCGCGGTTTACAACCTCGCTGTAAAGTCCCTCAAACGGCAAAAACATTATTGCAAATTCGGTTGTATTCGGCGGGTCTATATACTTGTCGCGAATATCCTTTGCCTCGTTCTTTATGGTAGTAACAAGCACCTTGGCGGCCGCGTCTATTTTATCCTTGTCGCCCTCGTCAATTGCGTCACGCAATGCGGCATAAGTGGTGCCGGGAAATTTTGAATCAATCGGCAAATAGATGAGTCCGTCATCTTCGGCAGGGAGCTTTATTGCAAATTCAACCACATTTTTAGAACCCTTTTTGGTTGCAACATTCTCGTCGTATTGTTCGGGTGAAAGAATTTCGGAAAGTATGCTTCCAAGCTGGATTTCTCCCAAAATGCCTCTTGTTTTTACGTTTGAAAGCACCTTTTTCAAATCACCGACGCCAACCGCAAGGTTCTGCATTTCTCCAAGTCCTTTGTAAACCTGTTCAAGACGTTCGTTGACAAGAGAAAACGACTTGTTCATTTTTTCTTCAAGGGTTTTCTGGAGCTTTTCGTCAACGGTTTTTCTCATTTCCTCAAGCTGACGGTTATTGTCATTTTGGAGATATTGCAGACGTTTTTCCATTGACTGACGTATGTTTTCAAGTTTTTGCTCGTTTTCAAGAGAAAATGTTTTCATTCGCTCCTCAAGCTGCGACATTTTCTCTGATTGGTGTTGTGAGAAACTGCGCTGATTTTCAACAAGCATATCCCCCATCGTTTTTATTGATGTCTGCGTTTGATTTGACAATTCCTGTCTTAATATGCTTTGTTGTGTTGTAAGCTCATTTCGTACAGCACCGACAATCTCGTCCGTTGTGATTTTTTCTTCCTGATTATTGTTCTTTTTCAGAACAATAATTAAAACAGCTATGGAAACAATCAATGACAATACAGACGCCGCAATTATTATAACTTCCTGCATTTTTACCTCCCGATTTGCTTTTTTAACTGACATTTATATCAACAAAATCTTTGTTCTGTGTTGCTGAAAATGTCATTTCAATTAATACGAAATATTTGTCGGCAGAGCATTTTATGCTCCGCCTTTTTTGTAATATATCCGTATTTATCATATCATTTCAGCATTGGTATGTCAATTATCAAACACGGTTTCAACCACCTTTGAACAGTTTTGAGGTGAATACAGAAAACGGCTTATATGGTCGGCGTCGGTATAATATTCGGGCTTTTGGGGATTGTATTTATAATCAAAGGTATCAATTATTATCAGCTTGATTTTCATTTTTTCCGGAATAATGCTCTTTATGTAAACGCTCGCCTGCTGGCCTGCACAAACACCGTCTTTGCTCTCCGCAAGACCCGCAAGGTTGGGAGAAAGTTCAACAAATGCTCCGTAGTTTTCAACGCTTCTGACGATTCCCGAAACAGTTTCTCCTGCCGAGAAATTGCCTGCATTCTCTTCCCATGTTCCCAAAAGCTCCTTGTGGCTCAGACTTATTCTGCCGTTCTCAATCGACTTTATCACCGCTCTTATGTCCATTCCTACTGTGAAGCGTTCACGCGGATGTTCAATTCGTGACACAGAAATTGCATCAATCGGCATAAGAGCAACTATACCGCAGCCAATGTCCGCAAATGCCCCAAAGTTCTCAAGGTGCGTTATTCTTGCGTCCACAACGTCTCCGCAAACAAGACCCCGAACATAATTTTCAAGGCATTTTTTCTGAGCCTTTTCACGTGACAGAACCGCATATTTAACCCCGTTGGAATCTGTTCTGAAGTCGGTTATCACAAAGCTTACCGCACGGTTTACACGTGAAATAACCGCAATATCGCGCACAGTCCCCTCTCTTATTCCTATTGCCCCTTCTTCGCGCGGAATTATTCCCTTCATCGAGCCCAAGTCAACTATAAGGTTGTGACGGGAATCGCATATTATTGCTTTTGCTTCAAGAATTTTTTGCTCATTCATAGCCTCTGACAAAAGCTGAGGTGACTGCAATATATTAATGTTCTCTTGCGTTGAAACAAGCTTTCCTTCGGGCAGATATTCTGACATTTTATAACCTCCGTTGTATCGGTAATAATGTTTACAAATAAACATATGATATTTTGCGCGAAGTTATGACATAGGCAAAAATCTTTGCAAAAACCTCTGAATTTGCAATTTTTCACGATTTGTGTTATTATAACGTTGTGTGTTTTAAATCCAATCCCGAAAGGAAACAGAATATGAACACTAAAAGGTATCTGAAAACACTGTGTGTTTTTATGACTGCTGCAACTTGTGTTTGTTCAGCTATTTCGTTCTCAGGGTGCGAAAGTAACCAAACACAGTCTGCAACTTCTGACGAAATACAGACTACTTCTGTCGGCTCGTTAAGCACAGGCGACGAAGCCACTGCCGCAGGAGCACTTGAGGAACTCGGAATTGACGCAGACTCGCTCGGAATTACTCCTAACATCTTCTATGATAAGTCTGACCGAATCGGATTCCAGCTTGATATGCCCAAAGACGGCGACACCATAGCGGTTATCCACACAACACAGGGCGACATAACGTTAAGATTCTTTCCCGAGCAGGCTCCCAAAACAGTTACAAACTTCATCAATCTTGCAAAAGAGGGCAAGTATAACAACACCACTTTTCACAGAGTTATAAACGACTTTATTGTTCAGGGCGGACACATCGGAAACGATGAGAACAACCCCAACGGAACAAGCTCGTACGGCTCACAGTTTGAGGACGAATTTTGTGACAAGCTTCTAAATATCAGAGGCGCAGTGTCTATGGCAAACACTTCACGTGATACCAACGGAAGCCAGTTCTTTATTAATCAGACAAGCAAAGAAGCATTTAACGCCGACGGCGGCTGGACAAAATATGAAGACTGGTGGAAAAACGTTAAAACCCAGCTTGTTAATTACAAAGATTCAAGTTTGCTCTCGGCATTTATTCAGGAAAACGGCGACAAGTGTTATGACACCGACATTATCGGTGACGAAATAAGAAAAATCTACGAACTTTACGGCGGTAATCCTAATCTTGACGGCGCATACAATGCCGTTGACAGGGGAAACACCGTGTTTGCCCAGGTTATTGCCGGTATGGACGTAGTTGATAAAATTGCAGGAACCAAGGTTGACGAAAATTATAAACCTGCGGAAAATATTGTAATTGAAAGTATTGAAGTTAAAGAATATTCTTCTGCCGACGCAACAACTGCGGCGCAGCAGCAAACCACAGCACAGCCAACCACATAATAAACCGCAAGCACTTTTAAACGGGAGTATCTTATGACTGATTATCCGATTGTTGCGATAATGTATGATTTTGACAGAACACTATGCACCAAGGATATGCAGGATTACAGCTTTATTCCAAGCCTTGGAATGACCGAAGAAGAGTTTTGGCGTTATTCAAATCAGCTTGGCAAGCAACAGCATATGGACTCTATTCTTGCATATATGTTTGCAATGGTTAAAATTTCACATGACAAAAACATTCCGCTTCAGCGCAAAACCCTTGTTGATATGGGCAAAAACGTTGAGCTTTTCAGCGGCGTTTACGAATGGTTTGACAGGATAACGCAATTTGGCAGAAAACATAACGTATTGGTTGAGCACTATGTAATTTCGTCGGGAATGAAAGAAATTATCGAGGGCACAAGTATAAGCAAGTTTTTCAAAAGTATTTTTGCCTGTGAGTTTCTTTATGACGAAAACGGTAACGGAATTTGGCCAAAGACCGACGTAAACTACACCAACAAAACCCAGTTTGTTTACAGAATAAACAAGGGCGTTCTTGATGTTGCAAACGACGTTGACCTTAACCGCTCAATGCCCGACGACAACAAGCGTGTGCCGTTTTGCAATATGATATACATAGGCGACGGACTTTCCGATGTTCCGTGTATGAAGATGATGAAAGCATACGGCGGATATTCAATTGCCGTTTATCAGCAAAAGGACAGCAAGGTTGAAGAATTGTTAAAAAAGGGCAGGGTGAATTTTATCTATCCTGCGGATTACAGAGAAAATTCGGGACTTGACGTCACGGTAAAAAACATCATCAAAAAAATGTCAATAAGTGAGATTCTATATAAGGAAAACATAAAACAACTCAAGAAAATTTAAGAATTAAAGATATTCTGAAATACAAAAATAGCAGGTTCAAATTTTTTGAACCTGCTATTTTTATCAATTTTTATTATTTTAAGAACACTTATCAACTATATTAAGGTTATAGATATAATTTCCGTCAACATCACCCGATATTCCGCCTACCGAAAGCACCCAAGTGTATTGATGCAGGTCAAAAAGCGTACATTCGCTCATATCGCCGTCAATTTGGGCAACCCAGTATGAATAACCCAATCCGATTATACTCTTATCAAGCTTTGAACCGTACCAGCTGACAGGAGCATAAACGCCTGCACGGTAAGAGCTGTTGCTCGTTATGTAACCGCAAAACGATTTGCAAATGCCTGACATCATTTCTTTTGAATAGGTTGACTGATAATCACATTCAACGTCAAAATACAAAGGCATATCAAGTTCTTTTCCGTCAATGGCTTCTAAGCAGGTTTTAGCCTCAAGAACAGCGTCGGTAGAGCTGTCCGCATATGAAAACCAATATGCTCCCACCTTTAAACCTGCCGATTTTGCGGCGTAGTAATAGGAATCAAATCTGTTATCTTTTTGGCTTATTTCATTTCCGAATCCCGCACGCAATATTACATAATCATAGCCCGAAGCTCTTACGGCATTAAAATCCACATCTCCCTGCCACGAGGATATATCAATACACTTTACGGTTGAGCCGCAAACGGTGACCTTACACCTTGCAGAAACACCGTTACCGGTTCTTGCCCAAACATATGCCGTACCCTGAGAGACGGGCTGAATTTCACAATTGTTGCCGTCTAACTTTTTAACCCTTACTATGTATTCGTTACTGCTGCCCCATTCAAGGCTTTGAGAGTCAATTTTAGAACCTGAATTTGAAGTTGCATTAATCTCGTAATTCTCTCCGACCTTTAAGCCAAGCGAGGATTTCCCGAGTTTTATTTTTTTCGGCTGTTCCAACACTTTAACTTTACAGCTTGCCTCAGCGCCGTTGCCAAGACTGCACTTTATTACGGCGGTTCCCGAAGCTTTTGCCGTTATTGTTCCGTCGCTTGCCGCAACTGCAACATTTTCATCTGTTGAAATATAATTCGGTTCAAAGCCAAATGTGTCGCTTATCGGGAAAAGTTTAAACTTTTCCCCTACTCCCAACTCAATTGAGTATGAATTAAGTTCAAGTAAATTCGGCTCAGTCCGAGGTTGAGTTTCATAATCCGTTGCTTTTTGCGTTGGCTCGGTAACAGGATATGTTGTAGACTCCTCATTTCTGTCTGTACTCGGAACAGTCGATTCGGTTTCATCGGGAATTAACGGAAGTTCCTTTATTATACCGCACAGATATTTTTGCAAAACACTCGCATCAGACACAGTAATTCTTCCGTCACGTTCAAAATCATATTCATTTTGTTCGCTCTCTGATAAAGTAATCAAATCGGCAGCAAATTTCTGAATAATAGTTGCGTCATTTACACCGTAATCGGATACCGCAACCGTATCGGGCGTACTTTCTGCGGCAGAAATCGGCGCAGTATAAGCAAATGCAGTCAGAACCACCGCACATACGATAAAAGCAGAGAAAAAACGTTTTAATTTCATATGTATCTCCTAAATAACGTGCAAAATTTCAGAGCATACAACCGATTGCAGGAAATGCAAAAAGGCGTAAGATACTCATAATTTCATTGGACATTATAATTTTTAAAAACATCTGCCCTATGATTATAACACAAGACACGGCAGTATTCAATTTAAAATGGCTTTTTAATGCGCTTTTTGCTATGCAAAGCAAATTCTCACCTTAATAATCAGTCTTGCCTATAATAAAAAATTTAATGCAAATTGCTGTTTTGCACAGATTCCAAATCGGATATTCTGTGGTCGGCAGTCTTAATTTTGTTATCAATCACCGCTTCGTGCTGTTCAATTCGATATACACGTTCAATCAAATTATTGTGTTTATCTACCTTTTTTTCAAGCTGTTCGATACGATAATTCAAAAGTCTTGCAGTAGTTATCACACCTGCAAGCGCACCGACAAGTGTGCCTGCAAACGAAAACAGGGCAATAATGATTTGTTCGCTCACAACTTCACCTCCGCAATAGGGCAAAAAGAAAGAGAAATTGCATAAAAATATGCAACTTCTCTTTAAATCGAAGTAACGCTCCGTTTTGCTTGCAAAGAGCAGAGTATGCAACAGATTGCAGTCAATGCAGGGTGCGTTTGCTCCTATCGTCAAATTGTGGGATTATCTGTCCTCATTTAAAATTTTTATATTCCCTTATCGTATTAGGAGGCAAAGGACATCTGCACGATGATTGTCTTTACAACAAAGGTTTAAGATATTGTCCCGTAAACGACTGCGGATTATCCGCAACCTGCTCAGGAGTACCCTGGGCAATCAGCGTACCGCCCATATCTCCGCCCTCCGGTCCGAGGTCGATTATATGGTCAGCGGTCTTAATCAAATCAAGGTTATGCTCGATAACCACAACCGTGTTTCCGCCGTCAACCAACATTTGAAGAACGTCTACAAGTCTGTGAACGTCTGCAATATGAAGTCCTGTTGTAGGCTCGTCAAGTATATATATTGTCTTTCCCGTGCTTCGTTTTGAAAGCTCGGTGGCAAGTTTTACACGCTGAGCTTCACCGCCCGAAAGTGTTGTTGCGGACTGTCCAAGCTTTATATATCCAAGTCCGACATCACAAAGTGTTTGCAATTTTCGTGAAATTTTGGGCTGGTTTGCAAAAAACTCCGTGGCTTCTTCAACAGACATTTCAAGCACATCGTTTATTGATTTTCCCTTATATTTTACCTCAAGGGTTTCACGGTTATATCGTTTGCCCTTGCACACTTCACAGGGAACGTACACGTCTGACAGGAAGTGCATTTCAATTTTTATGATACCGTCGCCCTGACACGCCTCACAGCGACCGCCCTTAACATTAAAACTGAAACGGCTTTGCGAAAATCCTCGCATCTTTGCGTCTTGAGTAGAGGCAAACAATGCCCTTATATCGGTAAACACACCTGTATATGTTGCAGGATTGGAGCGCGGAGTTCTTCCGATAGGGCTTTGGTCAATTTGAATTACCTTGTCAAGATTTTCAATGCCTTTAATCTTTTTGTGTTTTCCCGAAACCGTCTTGGCACCGTTCAGCTCACGAGCAAGCGTTTTATAGAGTATTTCGTTGATAAGAGAACTTTTGCCCGAACCCGAAACACCTGTTACGCAAACGAACTCTCCAAGCGGTATCTTGACATTTATATTTTTGAGATTATTTTCAGCCGCTCCGATAATTTCAAGAAATTTGCCGTTGCCCTTTCTCCTGTTTTCGGGAACGGGAACACAGCGTTTTCCGCTTAGATATTGCCCTGTAACAGAATCTTTGCAGGCTTTTATCTTGTTTACATCTCCCGTGCAGACAATCTGTCCGCCGTGTATTCCCGCTCCGGGACCCACGTCAACAATATAGTCTGCGGCATACATTGTGTCTTCGTCGTGTTCAACCACAATAACTGTATTTCCAAGGTCACGCAAACGCTTCAGCGTGCTCAACAGCTTTTCGTTGTCACGCTGATGAAGACCGATACTCGGTTCGTCAAGAATGTAAAGCACGCCCATAAGCGAGCTTCCTATCTGGGTTGCAAGTCTGATACGCTGGCTCTCTCCGCCGCTCAGTGTTCCCGAACTGCGTGACAAAGTCAAATATCCAAGTCCGACGCTCTTCAAAAAGTTCAGACGTTCCTTGATTTCTTTGATTATCTCCGCCGCAATAATCGACTCTTTTTCGGTCAACTTAAGGTTTTCTACAAATTCAAGCGAATCAACAACAGACTTTTTGCAAAAATCCGAAATATTAATTCCGCCGACCGTAACCGCAAGGCTTTCGGCAGAAAGTCTGTCACCGTGACAGGCGTCACATGGGATTTCCGTCATATAACTGCGAATTTCATCCTTAATCCAGTTACTGCTCGTTTCATTGTAACGGCGCTGAAGATTGTTGATAATGCCCTCAAACGGTTTTTCATAACTTCCGCTGCCGTATACCGACTTTCGCTGTATTTTTAACGGTTCATCACCTGTTCCGTATAAAATCGCATGAATAACATCATCAGGTATATTCTTCAGCGGTTCCGAAAGTGAAAAATTATATTTTTTGGCAAGCGCCTCAAAATACATTGCCGCAATAGAGCTGCCCTCCATTGCCCAGCCGCTGCCCTTTATGCCGCCGTCTTTAACGCTTTTATTCTTGTCGGGAATTATTTTGTTTTCATCGATTTTAAGAAAAACTCCCAATCCGGTACATTTTGGACATGCGCCAAAGGGATTATTAAACGAAAACATTCTCGGAGTCAGCTCGTCGATACTTATGCCGTGTTCGGGACAAGCATATTTTTGAGAAAAAGTTACGTCTTCCCCGCCTGAAACATTCACTACAATAAGGCCGTTTGCAAGTTTTGAGGCAGTTTCAATGCTGTCGGAAAGGCGAGAAGTAATCTCGGGCTTGATTACAAGTCGGTCAACGATTACATCAATATTGTGCTTTTTATTTTTCTCTAACGGAATTTTTTCAGATAAATCATATATTACTCCGTCGGCACGAACACGAACAAAACCCGACTTACGTGCGCTGTCAAGCACTTTGGCGTGTTCTCCCTTTCTTCCCCTTACCACCGGAGCAAGCACCTGAATTTTTGTTCTCTGCTCATAAGTCATAATTTTGTCAACAATCTGGTCAACGGTCTGCTGTTTAATCTCACGTCCGCAAATCGGACAATGCGGCACACCTATTCTTGCGTAAAGCAAGCGCAGATAGTCGTAAATCTCGGTAACCGTGCCTACGGTTGAACGGGGGTTCTTGGAAGTGGTTTTTTGGTCAATTGATATTGCAGGTGAAAGTCCCTCAATGCTCTCTACATTAGGCTTGTCCATTTGACCGAGAAACATTCTTGCATAAGACGAAAGGCTTTCTACATATCTTCGTTGTCCCTCGGCATATATCGTATCAAAAGCAAGAGAGCTTTTTCCCGAACCCGAAAGTCCTGTAATAACAACCAGTTTGTTACGAGGAATTTCAACATTAACATTTTTTAAATTGTGTTCTTTTGCTCCCCTGACAATAATTTTATCAAGTTCCATTTAATCTCACCTCTTAAAAATCGCAGAGATAAAAAATGCTCCCCTTGACGGGAAGACATTTAAATCGGAGCAATGCTCTGCTATGTTTGCCAAAGGCAGAGCTTGCAATAAATTGAAAACAGTGCAAAAAGCGTAAGCTCTTCGGGATTTCAGTCGCAAATTGCAGCTTTGACTGAAATTCTGATGTACCCCTGCTTTATAGGCGGAGCGCTTATGCACTTAGGTTATAAAAGTCTGCCGCAAGGGGACGACATCTGCCGCCCCCAAGCGGAATTAATAATTATTCTTTTGAAGAATCATCTTCTGAATTGTCGCTGTTGTTTGCAACTTCATCAGGTTCAGCAGATTCAACCGGTTCAACATAGGTTCCGTTCATAACCGCTTCAAAGTCTTCACTGCCCATCTTTTCGTGTTTGATAAGATAAGCCGCAATTTCGTGGAGCTTATCGATGTTGTCGCTAAGAATCTTAACGGCTCTTTCGTAACAATCATTTACTATCTTGAGAACAAGCTCATCAATCTTAGCTGCGGTAGCCTCGGAATAATCCTGAGTGCGTCCCATATCACGACCGAGGAATACGCTGTTGTTGTCTGAACCGTAGTTTACACAGCCGAGTTCCTTTGTCATACCGTACTTGGTAACCATTGAACGCGCGGTTTTGGTTGCCTTTTCGATATCGTTTGAAGCACCTGTTGAAATGTCGTCAAGGATAAGCGCCTCTGCAACACGTCCGCCGAGTGCAACAACAATATCTTCAAGCATTTCGTTTCGTGAATTATAGGATTTATCCTCAGTCGGAAGCGGCATTGTGTATCCGCCTGCCATACCGCGAGGAATAATTGAGATTTCATGAACAGGGTCCTGAGTTTCGAGCTTATCAAACAGAATTGCGTGACCGGCTTCGTGATAAGCTGTCAGCTTCTTCTCCTTATCGCTCATAATCTTTGTCTTCTTCTCGGCACCGACAACTACTTTGATGGTAGCTTCCTCAATTTCCTTCATTGTAATTGCCTTTTTGTTTGCACGTGCGGCAAGCAAAGCGGCTTCGTTAAGAAGGTTTTCAAGGTCTGCACCGGTAAATCCGGCAGTTGTCTTGGCAATCGTCTTTAATTTAACATCAGGAGCAAGAGGCTTTTTGCGTGCGTGAACCTTGAGTATTGCCTCACGTCCGTTGACATCAGGATAGCTTACAACTACCTGACGGTCAAATCTTCCCGGACGAAGAAGTGCAGGGTCAAGAACGTCAGGTCTGTTGGTTGCGGCGATAAGGATTACGCCCTCGTTTACACCAAAACCGTCCATTTCAACAAGCAACTGGTTAAGAGTCTGCTCACGTTCATCATTGCCTCCGCCAAGACCTGCGCCTCTCTGACGGCCGACTGCGTCGATTTCGTCGATAAATATAATGCACGGCGAGTTTTTCTTTGCCTGGTCAAACAAATCACGTACACGTGAAGCACCCACGCCGACAAACATCTCTACAAAGTCTGAACCCGATATTGAGAAGAACGGAACACCGGCTTCACCTGCAACAGCTCTTGCAAGCAAGGTTTTACCTGTTCCGGGAGGTCCCACAAGAAGAACACCCTTAGGGATTCTTGCACCGAGTTTGTTGAACTTTTCAGGGTTCTTAAGAAATTCAACAACTTCTTTCAATTCTTCTTTTTCCTCGTCTGCGCCTGCAACATCATCAAATGTTGTCTTGCACTTTTCATCGTTTGTATTTTTAATCTTGGCTTTGCCAAAGTTCATCTCTTTGCCGCCAAGACCTGCACCGCCCATACGCTTCATTATGAATACCCAGGCAGCGATAAATATAACAACAAGAATTACAGTCGGAATTAAGTCCAAAAGAAGCGAATTGTCGCTTGCCCGAACATAATTATAAGTCATCGCCTCATCGGCAGACGCCTGATACGGCTTGATGTCATCAATAAATCTTTGAATATCGGCAAGCTGACCTTTGACTACTACCTGATTTGGCTTTTTGCTGTTAAGAATAGAGGTTGAATCGGAACTTGCCTTTGTTGAGTCTGTCGGGTCTGTTGCTGACTCAGTATTGCTTGAGGCATTGCTTCCGATTGACGATGTAGAATCATCATAAGCCTTTTCGCCCTCTTTAAGGGTAATTTCAATTGCACCGGTACCGTAATTGATAGTATAACTGTCAACTTTATCATCAACAAAGTACTGAACAAGCTCCGAGGTTTTCGGCGGCTCGCCCTGTCTTGAACTGAGAATCATTGCGGCAGCAAGAATAATCAAAATTGGAATACCTAAATAAAGAAGCAGATTGCGTACCTTTTTCTTGTTATCCAATGCGTTTCACTCCTCTTTATATTGTTTGTATGTAATCAACGATTATGAAAAATTTACGAATAAACCGAAGGTTTAAGAACGCCTATATACGGGAGATTTCTGTATTTTTCGTCATAATCCAGACCATATCCGACAATAAATTCATCGGGAATTGTTGTTCCGATATATTCCGGAACAAGCGAATTTACTCTGTGCTGAGGTTTGTCAAAAAGGGTGCAAATTCTAACCGACTTTGCCTTTTTTGCTTTAAGATAATTTGCGATAAATTCAAGCGTATTGCCTGTATCAATAATATCCTCAACAATCAAAATATCTTTGCCCTCAATCGGCACGGACATATCCTTTGATATTGTAACATCGCCCGAGCTTTTTGTTGAACTTCCGTAGCTTGAGGCAACCATAAAATCAATCGCAAAATCAAGATTGATTTTTCTGACAAGGTCAGTCATAAACACAAAACAACCCTTCAAAAGTCCCACAACTACAAATTCCCTGCCATTATAGTCCTTTTCTATCTGTTTTGCAAGTCTGTTCACAATATTTTCAATATCTTTTTCAGAATAAAGTACATATTCAACGTCCTTGTGCATTATTTTGCCCTCCCGATTTATCTGTTTTTATTGATAAACAATTTTTTTTATTTAAAAATTCGCCGTCAGCGGAAAACCCGATTTTTTCGCACCATAAAACTTTTGAGTCAAGTGCAAGCAAAAGCAGATTATCCCTTATTTCTGACGGAATTTTCATTTCGTTCATAAGTTTTCGCAAAGACTTTGTAACATTGCGTTTTTGCGGTCTAAATGTGTCGCCGTTCCTGCGGGTTCTGAACATCGGAATCGGCTGATTTTCATCCGAATTTAAATATTCGGCAGAATAATGTTTGCCCAAATACTCAAACTCAGCCGTGTTTTTTAACGGAATCTCGATTTTATATGAATTAACGGATAACAAATCTGTGTTTACTATCCTGAAAATGTTCTGTTTTGAAACTGCGGTATAGTCCTTGGAAAGTTCAACCGCACCGCCGTTTTTCAGTATTCCCGTCATAAGCTCAATGTGCCTGTATTCGGGTTGAAATTCGGCATACTCATTGCATAAAATTGATAAAGCGGCCTTAATCACTGCCGTATCATAATTCAAAAGCATTTTACAGTCAAACCCCAAGTTGTTTTTGCAACTGCTAAGTGCTGACCTTGCCTGCTTTTTGATATAGTCGTGTGCTTCTCTTGCGGCTTGAGAAAAACGCATTGCGCTGGTCTCAAAGCTCGGATTTATTTCTTTTAACGGCACCACAACCGAGTGCCTTATTTTATTGCGTGTATAATCATCAGATAGATTGGTGCTGTCTGTAACAAATTCGAGGCTACGTTCTTGGCAATATGCCTCAACCTGTGAGCGTGTTACTTCTATCAGCGGTCTTACGATATTTCCCCTAACGGGAGAAATCCCGCCCGCACCGTTAATTCCCGAACCTCGGGCAATATTATATATCAGCGTTTCCGCATTGTCGGACATTGTGTGAGCTGTGGCAACTTTGGCATTGAGTTTTTCTGAAAGTTCATCAAAAAAGCGGTAGCGAACATTTCGCCCACATAACTCTTCACTGATTTTTTGTTGCTTTGCCAGAGTCCTTACATCAACTTTTTTTATAAATAATTCAACATTATATTTCTCACAAAGAATTTTGCAAAAATTTTCATCACGTTCCGCCTCTGCTCCTCTGAGCAAATGATTTACGTGAGCGGCATAAATTGTAAGATTATATAATTCTTTTATATCATTAAGATTATCAAGCAAAGAAACGGAATCAGCTCCGCCCGAAAGCGCAACAACCACCCTGTCTCCGCTTTTAAGCATATCATATTTTTTTACGGCGTCGGCAATCAGACTATTCATTTCTGTCCTCCGTGCCCGAGAACCTCATAAATTCGCCCTGCCAATGCAACTTAACGGTACTTGTCTCGCCGTGACGGTTTTTGGCAACAATACACTCGCCAGAATTCATATCGGCATTCGGCGCAGCCGCCTGTTCGGCTGTCTTGTCGCTGTAATATCCCTCACGGTACAAAAACAATACAATATCCGCATCCTGCTCAATTGAACCCGAATCACGCAAGTCGGAAAGCTGGGGTCTGTGGTCGGTACGCTGTTCCGAGGCACGGGACAACTGTGAAAGCGTAATTACGGGTACGTTCATTTCCTTTGCCAAAATCTTCAAGTTTCGGGTAATCTCCGAAATTTCCTGAACACGGTTATCAATTCTTCTTCCGCTCGCCATAAGTTGAAGATAGTCGATAATAACAAGGTCAAGATTGTGAAGCCTGCGCAAACGCGACTTCATTTCCGTAATTGTAATTCCTGGAGTATCGTCAAGATAAAGTTCGGTTTTCTTTAATATATCGCTTGCGGGAATGAGTCTTTCCCATTCCTCATCGCTGAGCTTGCCTGTTCTAAGCTTTGTGCCGCTTACAAGTGCTTCTGTTGAAAGCAAACGGCTTACAAGCTGCTCTTTTGACATTTCAAGAGAGAAAAACGCAACCGTCTTCCTGCTTTTGCATGCGGCGTGGCGTGCAATATTGAGCGCAAAACTTGTCTTACCCATACCGGGACGAGCCGCAAGCAAAATAAGGTCGCTTCGGTTAAGTCCCGTAATCATTCGGTCAAGGTCACCGATACCTGTTGGAATCGGCTTTAGACTGTCGTCGGTGTCTTTGTTCAAGGCGTCAAGACGATTAAAGGTCTGAAAAATGACCGAATCAATATGTTCAAGCCCCGACCTTTGATTGCCGTTTCTTATATCAAAAATCTTTTGCTCGGCAGAATCAATTAAGACGGAAGAGTCTTCTTCTCCTGCTGTTGCGTCGTCAATAATTTCTCTTGCGGCGGTAATCAGTCTGCGAACATTGTATTTTTCGGCAATCAGCTTTGCATACGACGGGGCGTTGGAAATTGACGGACAATTATTTACCAAATCCATAAGATAGGTTTTGCCTGTTGCATCGTCAAAAGCCTTATTCTGTTTTAATTTTTCAAGCAGGGTTACAAAGTCAACCGCCATTCCGAAGTTTATCATTTCCTGCATCTGAGAAAAAATCAGCTTATGCAAAGAAACATAAAAATAATCAGGCGACTTTATATAATCAATTACCTTGTCAAAAACATTGCTGTCAAGAATGATTGCACCAAGCACTGCCTGTTCGGCTTCGGGACTGTACGGCATATTTGCAATATCATACGCACCCGTAAATTCTGAATCTGCCATTTTGTACTCCAAACATATTGCTTTTCGGATAAGATTTCGGTTCTTACGGCACCAAATCAAACATTGATATATATAAATCGCAGTAAAGATTTCGCCGTAAATCAACAATATAAAAACTTTTTAAAAGATTATTTCTGTTCTGACACCTGAACGTCTATTTTTGCCGAAATTCCCGTAAACAACTTAACTTCGGCAGAATATGTGCCAAATTCCTTTATGTCACGTTCAAGCACAACCTTGCGTTTGTCAACGGGAATGTTGTACTGCTTTTTGATTTCTTCGGCAATTTGCTTTGCGGTAATACTGCCAAACAATCTTCCGCCCTGACCTGCCTTTGCGGTCATAACGAACTTTTTGCCCTCAAGAGTTTTCTTTTGGCTTTCAGCCTGCGCCTTTGCGGTGGCAAGTTTAAAGTTCTTGGAATTTTCTGCATTTTTATATTCATTCATAGCCTGGGCATTAGCCTCTTTGGCGAGTTTTTTCGGCAGCAAATAGTTACGTGCGTAACCGTCCGATGCCTCAACAAGCTCTCCCTTTTTTCCGAGGGCTTTTATGTCCTGCAATAAAATAACTTTCATAATCTACAATCCTTTCTTAGGAATTATCGGCGTCGTCAAGCACTGAATCAATCGCAGACACAAGCAGATGATAAACCGTGTCTTTGGCGTTCTTCTCAAGCTGGGTTGCCGCCATCGTCTGGTGACCGCCGCCGCCGAGTTTTTCCATTATTATCTGAACATTTACACGTCCGTAACTGCGGGCGGAAATGTTTATCTTGTCATTATCATTAAATATAACAAACGATGCGCTTATTCCTTTGAGCGTAAGCATTTCGTCTGCGGCTTGTGCCGCCGCAAGTCTTACGTCCGCCGAGGAATGTTTTGAAAACGAAATTGCACACCCTCTGTAAACCTGGGAACTGCAAACAATGTCCACTTTCTCACGATAAGTTTCAATACTGCCTGAGAACATCTCTTTTACAGTAAGGGTGTTTGCACCCTTTTTGCGAAGATAAGCGGCAGCTTCAAACGTTCTTACGCCTGTTTTAAGCACAAAATTCTTTGTGTCAAGCATAATGCCTGACAAAAGGGCGTCAGCCTGAACATAGCCGAGCGGTGAGTCGTCAAGACAGCTTATAATTTCACTGCACATTTCCGACGCGGATGACGCCGAAGGTTCGTGGCAAAACACAAGGGCGTTGTTAATGTAGTTAACCGCCTTGCGGTGGTGGTCAATTACTATTACACGTCTGCACTTTTCATAAAGCTGAGGACTCTCAAGAGAATGTTCAATGTGCGTGTCAACAACAATAAGCAGAGTTCTGGGGGTTACGCCTCTTTCTGCTTCTTGCGGAGTGATAAAAATTTCTTCCTCAAGTCTTTCCGAAGCATAATCAATCAACTGCTTTGCCATTGAGGTTTCACGGTTGATTACAACTTTGCTGTAACGCTTAAAAGACTTTTCCATTATGCATTGAAGTCCTATTGCAGCACCCACGCAGTCAAGATCAGAAAACCTGTGACCCATAATAAAAACTTTATCGGCGTCGCAAACGGCACGGCTCAGGGCGTTGGCAATTACTCTCATACGCACCTTGCTCACCTTTTCGGTTGCAGCCGCCTTGCCGCCAAAAAATTCATAACTGTTATTGCTGAGTATAGCTACTTGGTCGCCGCCTCTGCCGAGTGCCATTTCAAGGGCTTTTCGAGCGTTCATCTCGCTGTCTTTAATAAGCTTTTCTCCTCTGCTTAGTCCGACAGAAATAGTGGCTGTAAGATGGTTTGCGTTAATTGAGCGAATTGTTTTGAGAATCGGAAACTTTGCGGCAGTCATTTTATCAATGTCCGAATCTTTAAAAATTATCATATAACGGTTGGTTCCGACTCTCTTGTAAAGAGCGTTGTACTCCGCCGCCCATTTTTGAAGCGATGTTTCAACCGAAGCCACTATCTCGGAATACGCTTCGTCGGAATCATTAAAGAAGTCCTCCGCATTATCAAAAGAAATCAGGGCAACGCAGGGCATTGTTGAGTGATATTCACGAACTATGTTTTTATAATATGTATTTTCAAAGAAATGGCATACTATTCCGTCGCCTGCCGACACACAAAAAGCCGTAAACTCCTTGCCGTCGCACGCAATGTCAACACCCTCGCTGTCGCACACCTTGCTGATATCAAAACCGGATAAATATGCGTTTATGCTCTCGCCCTCAGGGCTTTTGCCGCCACACATAACCTTGCGAAAGCGGGCGTTGCACCAAAGTATGTCGCCGTCCTTGCCTGAAACCGCAACAGGATATTTGTACTTTTCAAGGTGCTCGGGATTAAAGCCCTTTATTTTTTCTGCGGTACTCTTAACAATACCTTTTATATAATTTTGAAATCGAATCGACAATACAATTACAATCGTAAAAGCACCGACAGTTATGCCAAGCTCGATATAGCACAATATTTTATTGTAGCTGTAAGTCGCCATTGTCATCATCAGCATTGCCATAGCAAAAATCAGAAACCAAGGCGTCAGCGTCCAATGCTTTCGTTTCATAATCTACTCCTGTTTTGAGTTAAGAGTTTAATATAAGACAGTTATTAACGATAAACTAAGAACGTGTGCGTTCAAAAGCGGAATTTAGCCGCAGTTTTGAACACATATCAGTAAAATATTTAAGTCAAAGCAAATCCTGCATAAATTGCAGGCAGTGTATAAAAACGTCAGCCCCTCAGGGCTTCAGCGGAAGATTATAACTTCCGCTGAAATTCCGAATATCTCATTCCGCCTCAAAGACGGATACATCTGTACTTAGGTTATACTTCCTGTAAAATCGGCAAAATCATCGGTGCTCTGCGTGTGCGCTGAGCAATCAACTTTGCAATTTCTTCCTTAATGCGATTTTTGATTATTCCCCACTCGTGAACATTTTTGTTTGCACAATCTTCCAAAATTGAAAGGGCAAGTTGCTTGACCTCGTCAAGAAGTCCCTCGCTTTCACGAACATAAACAAATCCTCTTGACACAATATCTGGTCCGCTGATTACGTGGCCGTCGTAAACGTCAAGCGAAGCAACTATTATTATAAGGCCGTCCTGTCCAAGGTGCTTTCTGTCGCGCAGAACTATGCTGCCGACATCACCCACGCCGAGACCGTCAACAAATACTTTTCCCGACGGAACCGGAGCAAGCTCTTTCATATAGCTTTCGTTTACTTCAACAGTGCTTCCGACATCGCCGATATATATATTCTTTTTGTTCATTCCGAGAAATTCTGCAAGTTCTGCGTGCTTTCTGAGGTGCTTCTGCTCACCGTGCACCGGAATAAAATACTTTGGCTTTACAAGCCTGTGGATAATTTTAAGTTCCTCCTGACAAGCGTGTCCGGAAACATGAACCTCATACATTGATTCGTAAATAACCTTACAGCCTCTTTTAAGCAACTCGTCAACAACGTTGCCGACTGTTTTTTCGTTGCCGGGAATAGGATTAGCCGAAATTATAATAAAATCGCCCTCTCCTACAACAACCTTGCGGTGGTCAGAGTATGCCATTCTTGACAAGGCGCTCATAGGTTCTCCCTGGCTTCCGGTTGTTACAAGAACAATCTCTTCGGGAAGATATTTGTCAAGCATATCAATATCTATTAATATGTTTTCGGGAACGTGAAGATATCCGAGCTTTTTGGCAACCTCCATATAGTTGACCATACTTCTGCCCGAAAAGGCAACTTTTCTGCCGTACTTTTCAGCGCAGTCAATAATCTGCTGAACTCTGTTTACATTTGAAGCAAATGTTGCAATAATAATTCTGTATTTCTCGGCACTTCTGAATAAATTATCAAAACTTCCCGACACAAGTCTTTCGGTCGGAGTATAGCCGGGGCGTTCAGCATTGGTGCTTTCGGCAAGCAAAGCAAGGACGCCCTCGTCGCCAACCTGTGCAAAGCTTGACAAATCAATCATATCGCCTGTAATAGGAGTACAGTCAATTTTAAAGTCACCTGTGTGAACTATTGTTCCTGCCGGGGTTTTGATTGCAAATGCAACCGCATCGGGAACTGAGTGATTAACGTGAATAAACTTAACACTCATACAGCCGAGCCTTATTACATCGCCTGCATTAACAACATTAAGTTTTGCGGAGCTGATAAGGCTGTGTTCCCGAAGTTTGTTTTCAACAAGCCCCAGCGTAAGCGGAGTACCGAAAATCGGGATATTTACTTTTGAGAGCAAGAACGGAAGCCCTCCGATATGGTCTTCGTGACCGTGGGTAAGAACCAAGCCCTTTACTCTGTCTTCATTTTGTTCAATATAAGTAAAATCCGGAATTACAAGGTCAACGCCAAGCATATCTCCGTCAGGAAATGCCATTCCGCAGTCAACAATTATGATGTCGTTTTGACACTCAATCAAGGTAATGTTTTTGCCGATTTCATTAAGTCCGCCGAGAAACGAGATTTTAACCGACGGTTTTTTTGCGGAATTTGACTTTTTATAGTAGGGTTTTTTGCCCTTTTGTGCGTTTTGACTTCTCTGAAAGCTCTCAAAATTTGCAAATTCCTTTGAATTGTTAGGTCTTCTTCCCTGATTTGAAGCCTTTGAAAACTGATTTGGTGTATTTTTTTTGTTCTTTGAGTACCAATTCTGTTTTGATTTGTTACTTGTTTTTTTGGTTTGTGTACTCACAAATTTACCTCCGTGTTTATTTAAAATTTAAAATATATATTCAGAAGAATCAGACTAAATTCTGTATAAAAATAAAATAAATACAGAATATTATAATTTGTCGCCGTCAAAAGACAAGAATATTTAGCGGCCATATTCACGGCAAATTTTTCTTCTGATTTAATCCGTAAATCCTACGGAATTTATTCCCATTTTTAGTTAAATATATACTACTTCATAATATATTTATTTATTCTACCTCAGATACAGTCATTGTGTCAAGGCATTAAAAGAATTAAAGACATTTTATTTTAAGCAACAAACAGGAGGAAATTTGCGGCGTTGTTCCTAATGTATACCGAATTTATAGGTTTTTAGTAAAATCGCTTGACTTTTGGGAAATTAAGCCGTAAAATAATAGTTAGCAGAGTCTAACCTGTATGCATTGTAAACTATTATACATTAACTCTCTCTAATTGGCAATATTAATAAATAATGGTTGCAATTATCAATTCAGAGTATTATAATAGGTAATAAATGCGATACGGCAAAAATGCAGTGTTGCACAATCATTGCATAAGGAGAATTTGCTTGAAACACGTAGATGTTTTTACGGACGGCGCTTGCAGCGGCAACCCCGGTCCGGGAGGATGGGGAGCAATTTTGAGGTACAACGGCCACGAAAAGGAACTTTCGGGCGGAGAGGCTAATACCACCAATAACCGAATGGAGCTTTCGGCGGTGATAAACGCCCTCGGTGCACTAAAGCAGCCGTGCGAAGTAACGCTGTACAGCGATTCTCAGTATGTATGCAACGCATTAAAGCTCGGCTGGGCAAAAAAGTGGAAAGCAAACGGTTGGATGCGTAACAAAAAAGAACCTGCCCTCAATCCTGAACTTTGGGAAAGTCTTTTGAATCTTTGCGAAGTACACAAGGTTGAGGTTGTGTGGGTAAAAGGTCACGCAGGTCATCCCGAAAACGAGAGATGTGACAGACTTGCCGTTGCAGCCGCACAAAAATATATTTAATGATTTGCGAAGGTGATATATATGAGAGAAATTTATGCCGATAACTCGGCTACAACAAAAATCGCACCCGAAGTGCTCGACAAAATGATGCCGTACCTTACAACTTACTACGGCAACCCGTCAAGCCTTTACAAAATAGGCGGAAAAGCCAAAGAAGCAGTTGAAAAAGCAAGAGAAAATATTGCCAAAAACCTCGGCGCCGCTCACGCAAGCGAGATTTACTTCACTTCAGGCGGAAGCGAGTCGGACAACTGGGCTCTTAAGGGTGTTTGCCATGCGCTTAAAGCAAAGGGCAAAAAACATATTATTACTTCAAAGTTTGAGCATCACGCAATTCTTCACACTTGCAAGGCACTTGAAAAAGAAGGCTTTGAGGTAACATATCTTGACGTTTACGAAAACGGCATCGTTCATCCCGAAGATGTTGAAAACGCAATAAGAGAAGATACGGCAATTGTTTCGATTATGTATGCAAACAACGAAATCGGCACAATTCAGCCTATTAAAGAAATCGGCGAAATCTGCAAAAAGCACAAGGTACTTTTTCACACAGACGCTGTACAATCTGCCGGTTATGTAAAAATTAATGTCGTTGAGCAGAATATTGACCTGCTCTCTATGACAGCTCACAAAATACACGGTCCAAAGGGCTGCGGACTGCTTTATATCAGACGCGGCATCAGAATAGACAACCTCATTGAGGGCGGCGCACAAGAAAGAAACAAGCGTGCCGGCACAGAGAACGTTCCGGGAATCGTAGGTCTTGACGCAGCTTTGCAGATGGCTGTCGATACTATGGACGAAAGATGCGCAAAGCTCACAAAAATGCGTGACAGACTCATTGACGGACTGCTTAAAATCGAGCGTTCAAGAATTAACGGCGACAGAGTTCACCGTCTGCCGGGTAACGTTAATATGTGCTTTGAGGGAATTGAGGGTGAAAGTCTGCTTCTTAAGCTTGACCTCAACGGAATTTCCGCTTCATCAGGTTCTGCATGCACTTCAGGCAGTCTTGACCCAAGTCACGTTTTGCTTGCTATCGGTCTTCCTCACGAAATTGCACACGGAAGTATGCGACTTTCGTTCTCTGACGACAACACAGAGGAGGATATTGACTATATCTTAAAGGTAGTACCTGAAATTGTTAATTATCTGAGAGCTATGTCTCCGCTTTGGGAAGATATTAAAAAGCGTGAGGCAGCCGAAGCGGCTCAAAAATAATCAGGAATTATAAATGTAATAAACAGGAGGTAAATATATATGGCTTATTCGGAAAAGGTTATGGATCACTTTGCAAATCCGCGTAATGTCGGCGAAATTGAAAATGCAGACGGCATTGGCGAAGTTGGCAACTCAAAGTGCGGAGATATTATGAAAATGTACATCAAGGTTGATAATGACATTATCACTGATGTAAAATTTAAAACATTCGGCTGCGGCGCAGCTATTGCCACAAGCAGTATGGCAACCGAGCTTATCAAGGGCAAGCCGATTGAAGAAGCTTTAAAGCTTACAAACAAGGCAGTTATGGAAGCTTTGGACGGACTTCCGCCGGTAAAGGTTCACTGCTCTGTTTTGGCTGAGCAGGCTATCAAGGCTGCTGTTTCCGACTATTACAAGAAAAAGGGCATTGACCCCGAACCGATTGTCGGCACAGTACCTGAGTGCACATCATGCTCTTGCGGCTGATAACAAATAAAATATAACGTAGTGCAGATGGTACTCACCTCTTAGGTGGGTACCATTCGGTTTTTTGGCGGGAGTTATAATCCCCGCAGAACCCCTAAGGAGCTGACGCTCCTTTGCACCCTTGCAATCTGTCGCAAATTCTGCTTCTTGAAAGCAGAGGTTGCTCCGATTTAAGACTTTAAACAACAGAGGTCAGGCTGTTTTGCCTGACCTCTGATTTTTTTATATTTTAAAGTTGTCATATAAGGACTTGCACCCTTACAAAATAAGTTTAACCGAAAATTTGATTAACAAGGTTCTGCTTAACACAGAACACCGTGATGTATATTATTTCTTTTCGGTTAGGAGTTTATTTAACTCATCCATAAAGGTATTAATATCCTTAAACTGGCGATAAACCGAAGCAAAACGCACATATGACACCTCGTCAGCCGCCTTTAACTGCTCCATGGCAAGCTCGCCAATCTGCATTGTAGTTACCTCACGGTCAAGACTGCTTTGGATTTTTGCTTCAATTTCGTCAACCATAGATTCAATCTGCTGAATTGAAACAGGACGTTTTTCACAGGCGCGCAAAATTCCTGCCGTAAGCTTATTACGGTCAAAAACTTCACGTGATTTGTCACGCTTAACAACGATTATCGGAACGGTCTCTATTACCTCGTGGGTAGTAAAACGCTTGCCGCACTTAAGGCACTCACGACGTCTGCGGATTCGCTCACCGTCATCAGCGGAACGTGAGTCAATAACTTTGCTTTCTTCATAACCGCAATATGGACATTTCATCTGCTTTCACCCCTGTATTATTCTCTTAAATAATTATAACATATTCCCGATAAAATTCAAGAAAACAATAATTACAATTATATTACAGAGAAACGGCACAGAATATAAAAGACTCAATTTAATCTGTATGACAGTGATTTGTTAATATTTCCGAGAAGTTTTCCCACTCCGAAAATCAGAAGCATCTCGGGGATGCACTTTACTGCCTGGCTTATAAATCTTGCAGACAGAAAAACGGTATAAGGTGTTCCCTTGCTTGCGCCGTAGAGCATAAACAGCCAAAGAGCCGCAAGGAATGTCTCTACCGCAAATGTATTAACAAGCCATGCTATTAGAACACGCGGGATTGTAACCTTGTTTTTATAAAATGCAAAGCCGTAAATCAATCCGGTAATCAAACCGCTTATAGTGAATCCCGGAAAATATGCGCCGGTCGGACTTATCAAAAATGAGATTATATCTCCCAATGCACCCACAAGTGCGGCAGGAAACGGTCCGAACATTGCTCCGGTTGCGGCTATCGGCAAAAATGCTGCCGAAATTTTGACATTGTTACCGAAGAACGGAAGTGTTGCGTTTGCAAACATTCCCAATACCACTCTTAATGCAAGCAGCATTGCAATACAAACAAGCGCATAGACATTTTTTAATTCTTTGCAAGAATCATAGAACTTTTTTAATTGTGACATTTTGACCTCCAAACACTGCTTTTGATTAAGTAACATTAATCAAAAGGTTGAATTACTCGGTGTTGCTTTAGGAGGTAAAGTTGCATTGTCAACAAAAAAAGCGGACAGAAAACTGCCCGCTTCAAAAACGTCCCAAAGTAACAGCGGGATGCGAAATCTGTACCGCAGAAGCAACGCTTCTTTCGTTTTTGCGGCAACTCCCCGTCCGCAAAACACTTTACGCACAAATTTCTACTCTGTGATGTTGTCTTTCGACAAATTTACTTTAAATCGGAAAAACGCTCTGCTTTGCTTGCAAGTAACAGAGATTCGACCGATTGCAAGTCGTGCAAAAGAGCATTAGCTCTCCAAAATTTCGGTCAAATATAATCTTTCACCGAAATTCTGAATGAAACCCGCCGCCTTAAAAGCAAGTAACATTTGCATTCTAATTATATCACTAAAGGAGTCTGTGTCAAGCCCTTTTGTGACTGCTGAACGAACTGTTCATCTTTTTTATTACATTTGAAAGCGGTTTGTAAATTAGAATTGTAACAATTGAAACAACAAGCCCCTTTGCAAGTGTAAAAGGCACATTAAAAATTACAAGCGATTTTAAAAGGGTGTCCGAACTCGGAAGAATTGTTTTGTACATTGCAACAATCGAGTCCATATCGCCGCCGAACCACATATTCGCATACGCAGGATAAACAATGACAAAGTTTACAATTACGCTTGCAACAGCCATGGCAACTGCGCCGATTATGCAGGCAACAACCACTCCCTTTTTATTTTTATGGTATTTATAGATTAAGCCTGCCGTAACCACAAAAACAGCTCCGAGCAAAAAGTTAGAAAGCTCTCCCACTCCCCCTGAGGTTCCGAAAGGAAGATGGATAATGTTTTTTAACAGGCAAATCACAATACCCCACAAAGGGCCGAGCACAAACGTGCCTATAAGCTCGGGCAAGTCCGAAAAGTCCAATTTTAAAAACGACGGAACAAGCGGAATTGAAAATTCGATATACTGCAACACTACTGCAATGGCAGTAAGCATGGCGGTAACCGTAAGCTTGGTTGTGAGAATGTTGTTGTTTGTTGATGTACGATTATTCATTGCGACCACTCCTTATACTGACAACCGTAACAGGTTGTTTGAGCGCAGCTGAAATTAAAAAATTCGTCAGAAAAATCAGATTTTTCTCATATAAATCTTTAATCCGATTAATGTTTCAAAATTTTTCACTTTCGGCAGCTCACAGTATGATAAAATTTTAGAGTATCGTCGGGAAAAAGAAAACCCGTTACAAAACGTAACGGGAGCGTTATGCACCAATAGTGCCAATCTTCTTTCATCCGGACTATAACCGTCGGTGCCTGAATTTCACAGGCTCGGCAAGCAACGCTTGTTCGTGGACTTTGACCACCGGTGGAGAATTTCACTCCGCCCCGAAGACATTCAATTAATATTATAATATCATTGCAATCATAATTTGTCAATGGCAATATATTTTCAAACGAGTGTAATTTATTGTTCTCGGCGTTTCAGGCTTCTTAGATAATTCTTAGTGCCATCGTCGATTCGCCTGCTTTCAACGCATTTTTGAACGGTTCGGTTAAAGGTTATATCGTCAAGCGAATTGCTTCTTAAGTACGCCAAGGTTTTTTCCCTGCACTTTGCAACAGCCGTTGCAAGCAGCCACGCCTGTGCGACGCTTACATAATAGGCTTTATTATTAATTCGATCACAGCGTTTAAGCACACAGTCTATGTAATCGTCATCAAGATAGTAGTTTAACATTATAACAACGGCAACACGAATTGCCCACTCGTTTTTGCTGTCAAGATACTTTTGAATATATTGAAAAAAATCAACCCTGTACTTTTTTACCTCTTTAACGGAGCAACAAAATCCGTCACACACCGCCCAACTGTCAACACTTGGAACAAAACTGTCAAAAAGACTTGCAAAGTCATTAAAATCTTGAGTTTTAATCAGCCCGATTACATATGCCTTAAGCATACGAATTTCGTAATAGTCATCGGCTGCCGACTCTAAAAAACTGCGGGGATTTCCCTTTGCAATCTCTTTGCTGATTTCACGCAAACGAGGAACCCTTATTCCTATAAAAACGCTTTTATCATTATCCGGCACAAGCGAAGAATGAAAGTCACGGTATTTTAAATCTGCCTCGCTCTTTAGAAGCTCAACTAAGTTTGCAAAGTCATCTTTCGTCCAGTTCTCAAGCCTTAGTTCCATATTTTGACTTCCTTTTTGCATCATATTCGGCGCATGGAGTATTAAGGTCAAGATAGGCAATATCATGATGAGGTACACGGTCTTTTTCGGGAGGAAGCTGCATATAATCGCCGAAAACCATTCTCAAATATTCATCATATCCCGACATACACGGCAGCTTGATACCCTCAAACGTAACATATGAAACCGAATCGTAGATGCGCTTGGGATACTCTTTTTTCATCCAGTACGGACCCGAACAAAGCTCGGTAACGCACTTGTTTTCGTCAATTTTGTATTTTGTCATATGTTTTTCGGCAGTGCGCCAAATCTTATTGCGAATCTTTTTGCCTCTGAAAATTGAAAGCAGAATCTTGCTTCCGAAGCTCATTATGCCCCCGTGATTTTCAGGTACAATCTGAGCCAAAAAAAGCGAATAAAGCATTGTCCAAACAAACTGCATTTTGCGTGCAAAGCGGCTGTCGGGACAAACATCAAGGGGAAATACATCAAGCACAAGCCCGTGCGGAATGTCCACATCGGTCTGATTTGTTTTTACCATAGTGTAATTTGTATCCGTTATTGTAACGAATATATTACCTGTAAACATTTCATCATCCGTCTTTAGCAATCTGAAACGTCCGTCAGCCTTTTGTTCTTTCCAAAGCACAACAAGTTTTTCATAGTCGGGTCGCGGCATAAGCACGTCCGCATCATCGTCCCACGGGACAAATCCGCCGTTTCGCAGTGCTCCGATTAGTCCGCCGCCTATAAGATAAAACGTCAGGTTGTTTTTCTGACAAAAATCTCTGAAATATACAAGCATATCGAGCTGTTTTACTTGCAGCTCACGCAGAACATTGGGGGTTAAAGTAACTTTATCAGACATATTATTCACCAACTTTGTCAGTAACAATCGTGTTTTTGGCAACCTTTCTTTTAACCTTTTCTATATGCTCTTTGGCTTTGCTGTTTTTAATTTTGTGCTGCCAAAACGGAATCTGAATAAGTCCAACCAGTGTTCCGATACCGTACGATATATGCAAAAGCGGAAAAATAAACGGCAAAAGAAAAAACTGAGGATGAATGTTTTTCATTGTAAAACACGCAACGGTGTTAACAACGTCGAACATTCCGTACAATATAATGAATATGTATAAAAACAGCGGATAACCCAAAAATGCGAGTATTGAACAGGCGATAATCATCAACAAAAATACAAAGGGAACAAAATGAAAATATGATATACAGCCGGGACATTCCGACACGGTAAGCCCTATCCAACGTCCGTTAGAATACTTTTGCCTTATCATAGTTCTAAGATTATTCCTTGAGTGCTGATAGGAGATAATGTCGGGGCAACAGGCAAGTTTGTAGCCTGCCTGACGTATTCTGTAATGGAACTCATTATCCTCTGTTCTTCCGAGGTTTTCATTAAAGCCGCCGACTTTTTGAATCACCTCACGGCGGTATGCTGCGTGAAAAAGGCTGTCAAGATATTCCTTTTCTGCCGCAGGTCTTCGGTAGCTTGCAATTGAGCTTCCGAACAGGGAATCCTCAGCCGCAAGCAAGGTAAGCTTCCAGGGAGAAACATTTGAGCTAATGTTAGGACGTCCGCCGCCGACAACATCTTCACCCTGATTTATGTTATACACATTTCTTGACACAAAGTTTCGCGGTATTCTTGCATGAGCGTCAACACGAATAATTATATCCCCTCTGGCAGTCATAAGTGCCTCATTCCACGAAAACGCCTGGTTTTTCTTGGCACACCGAACAATTTTAACGTCCCAAAAGTTGTAACCCTCGTTTTTAAACCGCTCCATCATTTCGTAAGTTCCGTCTGTTGACATACTGTCAACAAACACCACTTCAATATTTTCGTGCGGATAGTCCTGAAGCGAAATATCCTTAAACAAGCCTTTTAATGCGTTCGCTTCGTTATACGCTATCATACATAACGATACTGTCATATCAATCCCCTGTTTCTTTCATACATAACAAGCCATCGTGTTGAATTTACCGCTGATACAAGATAGTACGGCAAAACATATATTGCAGGAACAACAAAAAAGCAAAGCAAAATCCAGCCCAAAAAGCTGATTGTCAGCTTGATTGCCGAACCCAAGTGTCTCAGTGAAAACGGAATTAGTCTAAATACATAGGCTGACACCGGTTTGCTGTCGTCAAGTGCATAATACGAAAGTGGATAATAAAGCACAATCAAAAAGAATAACACCTTGACTATAACCGTAACAACCATTGACAGCACGAGGATTGCCGATGTTAAGTCAAAATTTAAACTTCCGGTTAAATCAGCGTCTAATGCGTTGGAAGCATAAAGATATGCGTTAAGAACTCCTGTTATCACGTTGTATATTACAAACAAAGCAAGGTTTAAAAGCAATGTCTTTAAATATCTGTTTATTCCTCTGAAGAAATAAAACATATCGGAAACTTCTGTTTTTTCATACAGCACAACGTTTGCCGCCATCTTGATTACACCGTTAATAATCGGCGATATGAAAACAAAGCCCATCTCTATTAACGAAGCGATAACCACATAGGAAATTTTATTTTCATCTGCAATTTCATAGGTGTTTAGGTCAACAAGATTGAATACAAAAGCAAACATACTGACAATATTCATAAACAAGATAAGTGCAATACAAACAACCGAACCCCCGGCAATAATCGGAAGCCAGTTGCCGCTTAAAGACTTTCTTGCCTGATTTTTTATAATTCTTTCGGTTTTCATTCAGTCATCCCTTTTTAGTGTAATCTAAGTGCGGAAGTTCAGCTGAAGTTATAATTTTTCCACTGAATTTCTGAGGAACCGACGCCCCTATGCACCGTCTGCAATCGCTCGCAAGTTCTGCTCTTTGCAAGCAAGGCAGAGCGATTCTCAGACTAAATATTACAATGTATAAAGCCTGTATATTGCCTCAAGGCAAATTTGAGCGTGCTTGAAGAAGTTATTATAATCCACACTTTCGTCGGCGTTGTGCATACGTATATCATCGCCCTTAAAATTCGGTCCAAAGGCAACGCCTCTGCCTCCGAGCTTTCTTGCATATGTTCCGCCGCCTGTGGAATAAATATCAACTTCTTCACCTGTTACGCTTTTGTATGTTTCGGAAAGCACCTTAATCAGCTCTGAATCCTTTTCTGCGTACAGCGGCTTTTCGTGGTTTAATACTTCTGACTTTAGATTGCTGTTTTCAGCAACTTTTTCAAATTGCTTTATAACCACATCGCTGTTCACAGTAACGGGATAGCGTATGTCAAACTGAGCGTACGCTTTGTTTTCTTCAATATGGACACAGCCGAGGTTTACCGTAAGGGAACCCGAAACGGAATCGCTCATCTTGAGTCCGAGCGAACGGCCGTTTGTCTCTTTATTTATTGCATAATCTATAAACGAGCATATAGAGCCGATTTCTGGAACATCATATGCATTTGCAATAAGGTCAATAAGCTCCAATGCCGCATTCTGACCTTTTTCGGGTTCGCAGGCGTGCGCCGCCTTTCCCCTGCTGATTATCATAAGGCCGTCAATTGTATAATTAAATTCAAAATTGCCCTTACTTGCGTCTGCAAGCCTCATAAGGAGCTGCTCGTCATAGCTTGACGAATCAAGCATTACATATGCCATATCAGGTACTGCATTTATTGCATTGCCGGAATGGAACTGAGAAAGTGTTTTTGCGTCGTTGCGTTCGGTGCTGACCTGTATATGAAGGATTCCTTTTTCGGCACAGCAAATTCCGTATTCACTGTCGGGCGTGAAAGCCATATCTGGAAGCGGCATTCTTTCAAAATAGCCGTCCATATCGTCCATACCTGTTTCTTCGGAAGTACCGTAAATTGCACGGATTGTGTTTTTTCCTGCAACGCCTTCGTCTTTTAAAGCACGCAGACAATAGAGATTAACCAAAGCCGCTCCCTTGTCGTCCGCAATTCCTCTGCCGTAAATTCTGCCGTCTTTTTCGGTAAGAACATACGGGCTTACACTCCAGTTGTTTCCGGCAGGAACAACGTCAAGGTGTGAAAGGACGCCGCAAAGTTTTCCTCCGCTGCCAAGCTCAACATGAGCGCTTTTGTCTGTAACACGCTCCGAAAGCAAGCCAAAATCGCTTGCACGCTTAATTATAAACTTGAGCGCTCTGTCACACTCGTCATCCCTTTTACCGTCAATGGACTGCATTCCTATAAGTGTGTTTAAATCCGCAAGCAACTCGTCTTTATACTTTAAAATTTTATCGCCGAATAACATAAATATCAACTCCGTTTACTAATTTTTCGCTTTTTATAAATGTGAACCAATACTGTTACACCAACATATATTGCAAAAGCACAGCCTGAAGCTATACTTATTAATAATCCTGTACTAAATCCCGGCGTTTCATAATAAAACTCAATATTGCAATCTGTATTTGCCGGAACTTTCACAGCCATAAAGCCGAAATCGACTTTTTCAATGTCAACAGGGCTTCCGTTTACGTATGCGGTAAAGCCCGTGCTGTACGGAACGCTGAAAAACAGCAGATTGTCATCGCCCTTATTATTAAATTCAGCTTTAAATCCGTTGTTTGTATATTCAAACGAACTGCAGCTTGAAGCGACAAGTTTTTGGCACTGCGCCTTGTACTGCAATTTGCCGTACTTATAATCATCAACAACACTGTCAAAACTGTCGGGGTCATCACCGTAAAGCAGCTTATACTTTTCGTCCGTATAGCCTGTAATGTCGGAATACTTTGACATTACCTCACGGCTGAGAATGAGCGAATAAAGCGTTGCTTCGGTTTTGTTGCTGTCTTTAACTCTTTCAAATTCTTCTTCGGTAATAAAGCTGTCAAATGTAAATCCCATAGGTATATAACATTCGTTTTGGTATATATCAAAATTATTGCACGTTTTAATATATTTCCAATAAGGCATCTTGGTGTTTCCCTTATCATCAAGGAACGAATAATCGCTGTCACTGCTGTCGCTGTCTTTGTTATAATCAAAGTAATATTTGCAGCTGAGCAATCCCCTAAGCCCATACACGGAAAAATTAGGTCTTGAAGCCACGTCACGGGTAACTCCCATTGCATTATAAAACTGCATAATAGACGGTGACACCAAACTTTGAAAACAGTTTATGCTCTGAATTTTCCAATACATCGGGGTATTATCAACACACTTATAAAAATCACTTCTTACGTTTTCCAAATCATCGATTTTTATATCGTCACGCGCATTGATAATGTCATCCTTAATTTTTTGCGTTGTTGAGCTTGAAATAACTCCGGTCCCGATAATAAAATATGAACTTAACAAAGCTACAATTAAAACTCCCGATATTGAGGCTATTGAAAATCTTAACAGGTTATGCCTGAACTTTTTAAAGATGAGTATAAACGCAAGAATACTCATCAGCGCCATCAAAACATATATCCAAAAACGCTCAAATGTTGCCTGAACGCCTATTGAATAAAATTCTTCGCCGTTTTCATCTTCGGTAATATTCGGCATAAACCCAATAAGCAGAGCCGCACCTACCGTAAGCGAAACCGACCATATCGTCGCACGCCGCCAATTCTTTTCGGAGCAATCTTCAAGAGCACGCAAGCTTGCAAGTATAAACATCAATACGAGCATATAAAACCAGCGTGTGTAATAAATAGAACTGTTCAGCAATTGGAACAGGCTGTTAAGCACCGGAACAAACGCAAACAGCATTAAAAGCGTAATAAATTTTTTGAGCCAGTCACGCTTGGCAGACTGCAAAAAGGCTATAACTCCCGTCATACCGAAAAGCGGAAGCCAACCTGCAACAGAAGCCCACTTGCAATTGGACTCAGGCGTGAAAACAGGCATAGCGGGCAAATCCGCAGGGAATAAAAATCCGAGAATCACAAGCCAATATCGCTGAGCCTTGTTGTTAACAAGCGCTTCCCAGCCGCTTGGCAAAGTATCCAATCGGGGATTTCCCATAATGCCCAAAACAGACGGCAAGAGGATGAATGTCGAAGCCGCAAAACCTATAACGGTTTCGAGCGCAAGGAGCAAAAATTCCCTGAACTTGAATTTATAAGCTTTGGTAAGCGTAATCATAAGAAAATATATTACAACAAAAACTACCTGACCCGCAAAAAAGTAATAATTTACAACGCAAGCCGCACAAACCGCAACCGCAAAAACTCCGCGCCTTTTGTCATATAAAAATGCATCCAATGCAGCCAAAAGAAGCGGAAAAACAATCATCGGCTCGTGAAAATGGAAAAAGAATACGTTATAAATTGAGAAGCCCGAAAACGCATACAAAAGCCCGCCCAAAACTGCGTACATCTTGTTTTTTACATAACGCTGCAAATACACATGAGCTGACGCAGCGGCACAGGCAAACTTTAAAATTAAAATGGGACCGATAAGATAAGGAACAAATTCGTTCGGAAACGGTATTGTCATCCAAAAAAACGGACTGCCCATAAGATAAAAGCTGTAACTTGACAAAAGGTCAGAGCCAAGGTCGGTTGTGTGGCTCCAACCGAGCTGACCGCTCTTTACAGCGTCGTGAACCATCTGATAAAACGGAATTTCCTGAACATTAAAATCGCCGTAGTAATAAAAAATTCCGCCGTTTAAAACAATAAACGGAACAAACAAAATAGCAGCAGCAACAAGAGCTGTAAAAAAAGTTAGCAACAGGTAGTGCCTGTTTTTGGGTTGAAAACGTCCAAGCCTTGCTGTCATTTTAATTCTCCTGACTGGTAATAAATATGAAACGTCATACGATAGTATATACAAATATTGTCTTTGACTTTTTATTATAAAATAGTATAATATCAATATATTATATCATATTCAAAGCTTATTTGCACTAATTTTTGTAAAAAAGCGGGGGATTTTTAATGCCGTACCATTTTTATGCAATGATGTCAAGAATGAAATACATCAACCGCTGGGGATTGATGAATAATACTAAAAACGAAAACATCAGTGAACACAGCCAACAGGTAGCAATAATTGCACATTGTCTTGTGCTGATACACAACAAACGCTTTGGCGGACACCTTGACGCCGAAAGAGCCGCCGTGCTTGCGATTTTTCATGACTCTACCGAGATAATCACAGGAGATATGCCCACTCCGATTAAATACTTTAATCCTCAAATAAACGAAGCCTATAAAAAAATAGAGAACGTTGCGGCAGACAAGCTTATATCAATGCTCCCCGAAGATTTCAAAGAAGACTTTGAAGAAATTATAAAAGCAAACGGCGAGCAGGATAAGGAGCTTAAAAAATACGTTAAGGCGGCGGACAAATTTTCTGCGCTTATTAAATGTATTGAAGAACTCAGAATGGGAAATGATGAATTTATAAAGGCAAAAGATACCATTGAAGCTTCTTTAAAAAATATGAATCTGCCCGAAGCGGAGGTTTTTGAAAAGGAATTTTTGCCTTCGTTCAGCCTTGCGCTTGATGAACAGGAATAATGTCGTTAATTAATCAAAAACACAGTAAAATGAGGCTTTTTAGCGAAATCGTAAAGTTATTATTCTTGTATGGAATTATCTGACAAATAATTATGATATAATAAATTGATAAGTTTATTTTGGATTATTGTATTTTACATATTAACCTAAACGGAGGTGCAGTATGTCTAACCAAACCAAAGGAAATTTAGTTGACATAAGCTCAAACACCCAGGTTCTGAATTTGTATAAGAAGAGGGGCAGAATAAAAAGAATCGTATGTATCGTTCTCTCTGTTATCTTTCTTCTATCGGGGAGCGGATTTGTTTATTACTATTCTGTGTTAAACTCAATGAACTACGTTGATATTTCTAACGACAATGATAACACCGGCTCTACTTTGCCGAGTTCTTCCGATGTTTTTGGCAACGGAACTTCAAGCAACGATTTACTTCAAAACTCAAAAGTTCTTAATGTTATGCTCTTCGGCGAAGATAATAATCATGGTGACAAGTATGGACGTACCGACACAATGATTATGCTTTCAATTGATAATATCCACAAAAAAATCAAGCTGACTTCTTTCCAGCGTGATACTTATGTGTATATTCCGGGCAACGGTTATGATAAAATTAACGCTTCGTACACGTTGGGCGGCGCAAAACTTTCAATTCAAACCATTGAAGCAAACTTTGGAATTAAGATTGACAGATATGCTGTTGTAGATTTTGAAAGTTTTATAAAAATCATAGATACCCTTGGCGGTATTGATATGGAAGTTACTCAGGACGAGATTGACTATATTAACTATCAGATGTATAAAAACGACCAGACCGATACCGCAACAACAATTACCGATGCGCCCGGCAACGTTCACCTAAACGGTCAGGAAGCGCTTTGGTATGCGCGTGACAGAGGTTTGACAAAGGGCGAAGATGACAACGAAATCGGAATTGACGGCGATGACTGGGACAGAACATCCCGTCAAAGAAAATTGCTTGAAACTTTGTTTGAAAGTATGAAGAGCGCAGATTTGGGACAAATTGTTTCAATTGTAAGCTCAATCGGTCCTTTGATTACGACAAATCTTAAAAAGGACGAGATTACAGCGCTTGTTTCAAATGCATTGACATATTTAAAATATGACGTTGAACAGTATTATGTTCCCGAAGAGGGACTTTGGTACTATGACGATGACACACCGTCGGGTTCCGTTATCAGAATTGCCGATATGGAAAAACAGCGAATTGCTTTTGCTAAGTTTATATATGAGGTTGGCGACAGCAGCTCAAATAACGGCAACGCCCAAACCACAACAAGCAGCAACTAAAACTAAACAGAATTTATAAACGGGCTGATGAATCAATCATCAGCCTGTTGTTTTTTGGTATTGTCTTGAGAGAGTGTTATGATACAATTATATTAAAACCATAATACAACGTATATCAACCTGTTAGAATATTAAGTTACAAGGCAGAAAGACAACAAAGGTACGCAACGCAAATTATGAGGCTTTATGCGACAAATCTTTTAAATCACATAGTAATAATCAATCATACACAACAAAACGGTCGGCAAAACTGCCGACCGTTAATTTGTTATAGCATTAATTAGTTTTAATAATTGTTCCGAGCTTGTTGCGCGGAATTGAGAAAGCAACGTTATTTGCGTGGTCTCCCACTCTCTCAAGAATTGTAAGCATATCAAGAAAGATAGTGCCCTTTTCAGCGTCACAGACGCCCTTGTTCATTCTGTTTATGTGATTAAACTTATAAATCTTTACATAGCTGTCAAGTGAACTTTCGGTTTCAATAACTGATTTTGCGAGCTTAAAGTCTACGCTTTGAGCGTTAAACATGGTAAGACCGTCATCAAGCAGTTTGGTAACCAGCTCATCAAGATTGTGAAGCTCAGCGTTTGCTTCATCAGTAAACTTGATTTTTCCGTCAATCATTTCACGTGCACGTTCGGTTATGTTCTCTGCGTGGTCGCCGATGCGCTCAATATCCTGAATTGCGGAATACATAACGCCCATTGTTTTTCGGTCAATATCAACAATATCAAGTCCGTTGATTTTAACTATATAACGGGTAATTTCGTGGGTTAAGTAATCAATAACCTTTTCGTTCTTTTCAACTTTTTCAATGTAATGCGGGTCTTGCTCAAAAAAGGCTCTCATTGCGTAATGATAATTCTTATTGGCAAGCTCTCCAAGACGCTTACACTCATTTTCTACTGAGCGAACAGCCATAGGCGGAGTAGTAAGAATACGATTGTCAAGGTAAACTGTCTCCATCTTTTCCCTATCATCATTGAGGTCAGGCAAAATCATCTTTGTGATTTTTATAATAGGATTTGAGAACGGAAGCAGGATAACTGTAATTGCAATATTAAACAATATATGCACAGCGGATATTTGAGCCGCAATGCCTACTGTTTGAGCCGGGAACAACATTTCGATTAATTGTGTATACGGCAATAATGCAGTAATTAATGTCATTATTGTTGCACCAAAGCAACTTATTAAAAGGTTTGAAAGCGCAATCTGCTTTGCGGTTCTGTTTGCGCCCATTGAAGACAGAATTGCCGCTGAACAGGCACCAACGTTAAATCCATATACAATATAGACAGCCTGGTCAATGTTTGTTATTACCCCGGCAGTTCCCAAAGCCATCAGGATACCGACTGAAGCCGATGAGCTTTGAATGATTCCCGTAAATATAATGCCGACAATAAGACCAAGCAACGGGAAACTGAGTTTATCGGCAATGCTTAGGAATGCATCGCTCTCGCCCATCCATCTGAGATTATCACTCATTAGCGAAAGTCCCAGGAACAACATACCAAAACCGGCAGCAATTTGTCCGTAATAGCGGTAATTGTTCTTTTTACTGAACGTGATTACAAGCGCACCCGCAAAAATAAATATCGGAACAAAAGCCTTGATATCAATCGCAAGCAAAAGTGAGGTTACCGTAGTACCGATTTTGGCACCAAACAATATTCCGATTGCCTGTCCAAGCTCCATAAGTCCGGCATTGGCAAAACCAACAACCATTGCGTCCGTTGCCGATGAACTTTGAATTACACCGGTGACAAGCAAACCGACAAGCATAGCAACAAATTTGTTGCTCGTTATCTTCTCAAGAAGATTTCTCAGCTTACTTCCTGCGGCAAGCTCAAGGCCCTCACCCATATTTTTCATACCGATAAGGAATAAACCCAAGCCGCCAAGCGCCATAATCAGTTTAAGCACAATCTCATATGTATACATAATTGCATATCTTCCTTACTGCATAATACTATGTCCAAAATGTAATTATATTCGGATTTTTTTGCAAACGGTGCGAACCAAGCTTCTGAATAAAACAAATCAAGATAAAAGCGCAGATATTAGCTTCATTCATCCAATCAAGAATTGCACACTTATAGTATTATACCATATCCGCAAATATATTTCTACAAAAATTAGAAAATAAAAATTTTTAACAGTATTTTACAAAACAAAAGGTTGGAGTTAAATAACTTCCAACCTTTTGTCAGTGCAATACCCTCCAATTTTATAAGTATACACTGATTGACTATTTATCAAGTTTTACATAAAAAATATTTAAGAACATTTCAAAGAACGCATCTTCATCAATGTGATATTCCGCATATTTTTCGCCCATCTTTACTTCACCGGGGACATTCTGCATATTTAATGCGTTGAAATTGTTCTGTAAGGCTTCGCTTGCAAGATAAGTCGCCTTGTTTGCACCGACATTTGTCATCATATATGGCGAAGCGGCATTATATAAGTCAAGCAAAGTGGTAAAATCAGCCTTGGTTGATGTTACAAGCTGATTGAAAAATGCATTAAGATATTGCTTTTGCCTTTTCATACGACTGTTATTTGACAAAAGCTTAGTTGTGTCACGATAACGCACATATGATTCAGCGTCTTTGCCCCACAGCGTAACAGTTTCGCCTTCGGTAAAATTCCTGAAAGTCTCAATCGGGGTAAGCTCAACGCCGCCTACGGCATCGTTCATATAGGAAATTCCGTCCAAATCAAGTGCGACATAGGAATTAATCGGAACGTTATAAAACAGTCTTCTAACTGCCGCCACTTCATTTTCACAGCTTTTTTCTTTGCCGTCACCATATGAATATGCAAGACAAATCTGCTCTTTCTTGGTTCCTACGTATTTACCCTCAGTTGAATATGCCTCAACATCGGCTATGGTTTCACGGGATATGCTTACAAGAGTTGACTTAGACGTTTTGGTATCATAAACCAAAAGCATAAGAGCATCGGCGTCGCCGTTTTGACCGTAGGTATCATCCTCAGTCTCAAAATCACGTTTATCTACTCCCATAAATAATATGCTCGCCAAATTCTCGTTATACATATACCTATCGCCTTTGTAGGTTATATATTCACCGTTTTCGTGATTTTCAATATTATCGGGGACTTTAAGTGAAACATCTTCAATTTTGGTAGTCATATCACTTTTACCTGTATTAAGAAGCACCGCAACTGTTCCGATAGCGGCAAGTGCAATTGCAATAAGTACACATAATACAATGATAATTACCTTTTGCCAACGTTTCAGATGCTTATGACTGCCTTTATGAGAAGATTTTTTTCTTTTTTTGATATTACCCTTCGGAACTAAAAAAACAGATTTATTAACCGATTTATTACTTTCGCTCACTTCATTTTGTTTTTCGTTGGTACTTTCCGGGATTTCATCGCTAAAAACATATCTTCTGTTAGTATGTCGGTTCATCCTTAATTAACACTCCCTGTACCAAAAATCTACCGTCATTGTTGCCGTTGAGACATGTGCTGAGAGTAAGCAGCTTACTGTCAAGATTGAGCTCAACGTCACTGTTAACGTTACGAACATCCGAATGTGGATTCATAACGTCGTTTATATATTCCTGAAACACATTATCGTCAGCAAAATTAAACGAATTCATTATATGCCTTGAATCATAATTATAGGCAGAAACAATTTCATACGTCAATTTTCTGTTTTTCTGATAAATGTAAATATACTTGTTCTCATTAAAGAAATCTTCATCTTCAAATTTATGCAAATCGGCAAACATACTTCCGTCAAGCATATTATGACCGTAAAGCACGGTGTCTCTGTCAGAAAAATTACGTAAATTTGAAAATTCGGAATAAATCGAACCTGCAAACAGGTAGTTTTTATTTACATCATGGTCAATGTAAAACAAGTCGCTGGTCTTGCTCTGCAAAACAGGATAATCAATATTCGTGTTCGGAATTGTTATCCAGGCATATATTTCGTCATTTGTATTTGCAAGAGCATCAAAATCAATCGGATTTTCGGCTAAATCAGTATCGGAATTTTCATAAGAAGCTCCCGATGTTTGTATCTGTGCGGTTGTTGCTTCAACTGAAGATTTGACACTGTTATAGTCATTTTGTGCTTTTAAATTATTTACAAAAACAAACAGCACACATACGAGTCCTATTAGAATAATTATTAAGAACGTAACCAGTAAAACATAAAGATACGTCTTTTTTTGTTTATTGTCGTTATTTTCCATATAACACACCACAAAATATGTATCATCAATGCACAAAGTTCACAAAAAGTGTCATTACGCAATTGAACATTTACACAATTTTATTCATTACTAATTCAATAGCATTATATAACAATATACCTCTTATGTCAACAATCAGATAAAAATATTGACATAATAATAAATATTCAACCAAAATAAAAAAACCCTTGTATTTCTACAAGGGCGAAATAATTAAAAATTATTTACTTAATTTGCGGCTAACAATTACAGCACCGATTGAAGCAAGTGCAATTGCTGAAATAGCAATTGGAAGAGCAGGTGTTGTACCTGTCTGTGGTGAAGTCTTGCTTGTATTTGTAACAACTGTTGTGTTATTTGCTGAGCTGTTAGAAGCTGATGAAGGTGTTGTAGCTGAACTGTCAGAAGGTGAAGTTGGGTTTGTAGTTCCGCCCGTTGTAAAGTTTGGTGTAGCTGTGATGTCACCAAAAGTTTCAACTACAAGCTTTTCGGAATCAAGTGAACCTGAATTAATTTTATAGTCACCGGCAATAGTCCAGTTAACAAAAGTATAGCCGTCGTTAGCTACCGGGCTAAGTTCAATAAGTGTACCGCCATTTGGTCCTTTGCCAACCTCTGAAGCAACTACATACTGAGCTGAACCACCGTCAGACGGTGTTACTACAACATTTACTTCTTTGCCGCCTGTCGGGCTCGGAGCCGCAAAAACCGAGGTGCAAGAAAATGCGATAAGCATCATTGCAAACAGAACAGACATAATTTTAAAAGTTTTGCTTTTCATAATTTTTCCTCCCATATTCAAATATTGATTTAGAAATAAATATACCAATATTTATTTTGTACCCTAAGTTTACCACAACTGTTTAAAAAAGTAAAGCGTTTTTTGCATTTTTTTAATTTTTAACGTATTTTTAGTCAGATATTTGATTTTAAGGGCTTAGATTGACTATTTAATGCTTCATTGGAAATTAAGCGACCTTATCATAAAATACACTTAAAAATTGTTCAAAAAACTCTTCTTCTCTGATTCGATACTCTGCATATTCATCACCCATGCTCATATCTCCGGGTATATTAAGAATTTCAAAATCCATTCCGCTGCCCATAATAAAGTTTTTTGATAAATATGAAATAGTTGACGCACTTAAATTTGTACAAGAGTACGGAGCTGTTGCATTAAACAAATTCATCGGAGTGGTTATGTCCAACTTTGTTTGAGCAGCAAATTTTTTCATAAACGATTCAACATAAACCTGCTGTCTTGAGTTTCTTTCAAGGTTTGCCTCAACATCTTCGCTGTCACGTGTTCGTACAAAATTTTCTGCTTCAACACCTTCAAGATGATATGTTATTCCCTCGTGGAAATCACCTATGGTAACAGGTGATACTACGTCAACACCGCCTACGCTATCATTGACTTCAGCAATACCATCCATATCAAGTGAAAAGTATAGATTAATTGGAATGTTATAAAACAAATTTTGTACCGCACTTACAATATTTGCGCAGCTTGACGCTTTGCCGTCGCCGTAAGCATACGCAAGACAAAGCTGTGTCTCTTCCATTCCGACATACTTTCCGTTGATATCATAAACAGGAATATCCGTCATTGTATCACGCGGAATATTAACCATATATACTTTATTGCTTAATGTATCCATAGCCATGATAACGTCAACATCGGCTTGACCGCCGGTTTGGTTGGCGTTTGTTTCATCCATACTTCTCTTATCAACGCCCATAAACATCATGTTGACCATATCTTCTTTGTACTTATACAGCCCGCCGTTATAGCTTATGTATTGACCGTCATTTTGAGAAATAGCACCTAAGCTGTCCGGAGCATTAATTGAGTAATCATTGTTTTTAAGTTCCTGTTCACCCTTATATATCAAAAACGCAAGAGTTCCTGTAAAGGCAACAACCAAACCGATTAATGTACACAATGCAGCGATTAAAACCTTCTTCCAGGTCTTCATCTTCTTTTTGTGATGATGGTGATGGTGGTGACCGTGGTGGTGATGATGATGGTGACTTCCCGAAGACGAAGAAGTATGAGTTCTGTGTTTTTTGGGAATTTTAAAAACATAGTCATCACATTCATCGGAAACCTGACGTTCATCTCTCTGAACAGGTTCACGAAGGGCATAATCTTTTGAAAGATAGATTTCCTCATTCGGTCTGTTTTCAGATGATTCTTCCGTATTTGTGTCGGCGTTTCCCTTTACACTTTCTTCGGCATTAACCTGATTATTAACTTTTTCGGTTTCAGCAGGTTCATTTGCCGAATTTTCCGCATCATTATGTTGGCTCATCGCTTACAAGCACCCCCTGAACAAGATAGCGACCCTGTCCGGAATTCGGACATGTACTTAAAATAACGATTTTATCATTAATTGTAACGCTTGTACCCTCTCTGACATTCGCATTTACAGAATGAGGAGAAAGCAAAGAATCAATGAACTTCTGATACACATCATCATCTGTAAAGTCAAATGAATTCATAATATGCCTGTCATCATAAATCAATGCCGAAGCAACCTCGTATGTTAATTTATGACCCGGAGTATATATGTAGAAATATGGATTTTCGTCAAAAAATGTTTTGTCTTCATACTTATGCAATCCTGCAAACATACTGCCGTTTGCCATATTATGACCGTACAAAAGTGTAACTCTGTCGGTAAAATCTTTTGAATTGCAAGACTGACTGTAAATAGCTCCCGGAAAACTGTAACGCTTGTTAATATCGTGACTGAGATAAAAATTGTCCTCTGAGTTGCTTTGCAGTACAGGATAATTGATTTGTGTATTCGGAACAACTATCCAAGCATACACTTCATCGTTTTTAGCCATAAGCGAATCAAAGTCAATAGGACCTTTGGATTTTTTCTCTGTTGCATCGGGCGTATCATTGTCCGCGTTTGTATCTATATCCTCATCAATATTAGCTGCGTATGAACTTGCAATATTATTGTAATCCGAAGTGGTATTATTGATAATAATTGTCTTATATACAAGATATGCACAAGTAACTGCAATCGCTAAACCAAAAACCACAATTACAGAAATAATTATAGTATTTCTGGTTTTTCTGTTTATTCGCATAATATATCACCTTAGTAACTATATATCTCAATGCAATTTTAACATTATTATGAAATAATGTCAATTATATTATATAAAAAATAAAGGTCACCTATATGGCAACCTTTATATAACAAGAATTAAAATCTACAATATGATACGATTGTCTTATTGCAAAATCAGTTTTTCTTAGCCTTTGTCTTTGCCAATACAACTGCAGCAGAAGCACAACCAATTGCTGAAATTGCAATTACGGCAAACGGAAGTGAATCGGAACCTGTCTTTGGAGACATTGAACCCGAATCCTTAACAACGGTTGAAGATTTATCGCATATTACCCTCGGCTGAGTTGCAACAGGGCTTGCAACGGTAGCTGCAAAAGCCGGAACTGCCGAAAATGCAACCAATAAAACTGCAATTGCAGAAACTAATAACTTTTTCATAAAATTACCTCCTAAATAATTGTAGCTAAAACTATTATTATAATAACACACAAATATTAATAAGTAAATAGTATTTTGAAAATTTTTTGTAAAAAAATCGACAGTTGGACAAATAAAAGTTGTCAAAATGACAAAATAGCAACAATTCATTCACAATCCTATTGCATATGACAGATATAAAATGTATAATATCTTTGGTTGATATATTAGCAAAAAAACCGCAAAAAATCAATACTTGAAGGGAATTTAACTAATATGGATATATCTCAAATTCAGGAAAAAATATTAAAGCTGAAAAAAGAAAAAGACGTCTGTGTACTTGCTCACAGCTATCAGGCACACGAAATTCTTGAAATAGCGGATTTTACAGGAGACAGCTACAAACTCAGCGTTGACGCAAGCAAGGTTAAAAACAAAAACATACTTATGTGCGGCGTTCGTTTTATGGCTGAAACCTGCAAAATTCTTTCTCCCGATAAAACCGTTTATCTTGCCCAGCCTCTTGCGGGCTGCTCAATGGCTGACCAAATGGACAAACAGCTTATTTCTCAGGTTAAAAAAATGTATCCCGACTACACGGTGGTTGCCTACATCAACACAACAGCCGAGTTAAAAACAATTTGCGACGTCTGTGTTACAAGCTCTTCCGCCGTAAAGATTGTGAATAATATTGATAACAAAAATATCCTTTTCATACCTGACTGCAACCTTGGAGACTATGTTGCAAAGCAATGTCCTGACAAAAACATCAAGCTTTTGAGCGGCGGATGTCCGATTCACGCTTGTGTAAACACAGATGACGTAAAAAAAGCAAGAGCGCTTTATCCCGACGCCGAACTTCTTGTTCACCCCGAATGTATTCCGTCTGTTGTCGAAATGGCAGACTATGTCGGCTCAACATCGGGCATAATGAACTATGCAAAGCAATCCGACAAAAAGGAATTTATAATCGGAACCGAAATCAGCATTGCCGAACATCTGCAATATGAATGTCCCGACAAGAAATTCCACTTCCTTACGCTTAAATTGATTTGTCCGAATATGAAATCCACAACGCTTGTTGACGTTTATAATTGTCTTAACGGCAACGGCGGAGAGGAAATTAAACTAGATGACAAAACAATTACCGACGCTAAAAAATGTATTGATGAAATGATTAGACTGGGTTGATAATAATGCCAAAAAAAGCACTTGTAGCTATGAGCGGCGGAGTTGACAGCTCTGTTGCGGCATATCTTACACAAAAAAACGGGTTTGAGGCAACCGGAATAACGCTTAAGCTGTTTGATAACGAAGACATCGGAGAAAAACGCGAAAAAACCTGTTGCTCTCTTGATGATATTGACGACGCCCGCAGCGTGTGTTATAAAATCGGTATTCCTTACTATGTTTATAATTTCAAGGACAGTTTTAAAGACACCGTGATTAAAAGGTTTATAAATGCCTATGAAAACGGGGCTACTCCAAATCCCTGTATTGACTGCAATCGCTTCATAAAATTTGAAAAATTGCTTCGAAGAGCAGAGGAACTTGACTTTGATTATGTGGTTACCGGTCATTACTCAATAATTGAATATGACGAAGGCTCAAAAAGATATCTGTTAAAAAAATCAATTGACAACACCAAAGACCAAAGCTATGTACTGTATTCCTTAACTCAAAAGCAGCTTGCAAAAACAATGTTTCCGCTTGGCGGAATGACAAAAGAAAATGTGCGAAAACTTGCAGATGAGCTTGGGCTTATTAATGCGCACAAGCACGACAGTCAGGACATATGCTTTGTTCCCGACGGCGACTATGCCAAGTTTATTGAACAATACACGGGCAAAACCTATCCCGACGGAGATTTTGTTGATGAAAACGGCAAGGTACTCGGAGAGCACAAGGGGATTATAAGATACACAATAGGTCAGCGCAAGGGTCTTGGCTTAGCTCTTCCCTGTCCTATGTATGTAAAAGAAAAAAATCTTGACGAAAACAAGGTTATTCTCTGCACCAACGACCGACTGTTTTCAAAGGAATTATATGCAACCGACATTAATCTTATTTCGGTTGACAAAATCACATCACCTCTGCATATAAAAGCCCGTGTTCGTTATAACCAACCGGAGCAGGACGCTATCGTTGAACAGATTGACGACAACACACTTCACATTGTCTTTGACAAACCGCAAAGAGCAATATCAAAAGGACAGGCTGTTGTGCTGTATGACGGTGATTACGTTGTTGGCGGCGGAACAATAATATAATATTAAAAATTTTATACGAGTTGCAAAAGAGCTATACTGATTGACTCGGTATAGCTCTTAATATTTATCAAAGATATGCTAAAAGCGTGCCCAACTATTGCTGAGCACGCTTTCATATTATTATTTAAAGAAATCTAAATAATAAATAAGATGATATTTACGGTATCAAAATATCATAAATCAGATTACTGCCAAGTTGCAACAGTATATTCATTTCCCGAACCGCCTGAAATATAATACTTTGCACTGCCTGTTACGGAAATATCAACTGTCTGGCTTTGACCGCCGTTATTGAAAATAATATGGTCTGCCGTACTTGGTATTTCGATTGTGTAAATTTTCTGACCGTAATCATTGGTTGTTGAATATGTCATTGCATTACCCGGCCAAGCTACCATACTTTTATCCGATGTACTCCAATAATAGCAGTTTACTGCACTCCAATTCATATTGTTTGTAAAGGTTATTGTGTACTTGTCGGTAGATGCAGGGTCAGTTGGGTCAACGGGAGGAGTTGTAGGATTTGGGGCCTCCGAATAATTGCTCCAGCTTCCGTTCTTGTAAATCTTGTTTCCGCCCTGCAATGCAATATCATCTGTCTGACTAACTCCGTCTGTGAAAATTATGTTTGTTGCATTGCTTGGAATCTCAATCTTATAAACATTGCCGCTCACGTTTGTCATTGACTCACCCGGCCATGTTGTCATCTTTGTATCAGAATCGCTCCAGTAATACGCTTTTACGGATGACCAATTACCGCTGTTTTCATAATATACGGTAATTTTATCCGATGGTGTTACGGATGTGGTAGGCTGAGTAGTTTCTGTCGGTTCCGGAACTGTCGGAACAACAGTAGTAGTCTCCTGACCGTAGTACGGTTCACCGGTCTTGCCTGCGTCACCGTAACTTGCAATGTATTTCTGAATGTATGTAGCACTCTTGATATTTACTCCCTCGCCGCCAACATTTGCAAGAGCCATCTGCAATTCATTGAGTGATATGGATGAATCCAGGTACATCTGAATTGCGGTTGAATCGGTAATATCAATTTTATCGTCAAGGTTAACATCACCGTAGTAATATTTCGGCGGTGCGGTTGTCGGAGGAACTGTTGTAGGCTCCGTTGTCGGTGTTGCAGTTGTAGGCTGGGTTGCGGTTGTCGGCTGAAACGAAGTTGTCGGCTGTGTATCAGGCTGTGAACCGCCGTTATAAAGATAAATAACATTTATAACGCCTGCACTGCAGTTGCCTGTTGCGTTTGCAGGTGTAATTTCATCTGTTCTGCCTGAAACCGCAGAAGTTGTGTAGCTGTCTGAAGCAGTTACTTTTGACTTGTTATCTACAACATCAGTTGCAATTTTCTTACCTGTCTTAATGTCTATATGGCTTGTAACAATCTTAGTGTTAAATGAAGCGGTCTTATTCTGAATCCAGCCTTCTCCTGATACAAGGTATCCTGACTCTCCCTGTCCCGGATCCTGAGCAGAACCTGAGGTTGGATGGAACATTACATAAGCGCAGGAAGCAGGCACATTGCAAACATACCAGTTATTGCCCTCGCTTGTCATAATCGTTGCATTATACCATGTACCGCAAGGCTGTTTTCCGTCATCAGTATATGCATAGCATCTGATTGAACTCCAATTGTTTGAATTGTAATAGTGAACCTTTGTGCTTGCGGAATCAAGAGCTTTGTAAGTGAATGTGATTGTTGTGTCGCTGCCCGAGAAAGTTCCCTTTGTCATTGCAGGATACTTGTCGGTATCGAGCTGATAGCCCTGAATTGCAGGAGCTGCAACATCATATGATTCGCCTGCCTTAAGGCGCTGTGAATCCTGGTCCTTAAGGCTCTTGCCGTTGCTGTCAACATAGTTTACCTTAAGATGTCCCGACTGGATTCCGTCTGACTTATATTTATAAGTTACGGTATAGTTGTTGCCACCTACAACCTTTCCTGAGGTTGCGCCATCTGTACCGATAAGCTCGTGGTCAAACAGAATTGTGCTGTCAGGAAGAGAACGATATGTTGAACCGTCTCTGTATTTTGCTGTTGAAGTCTTGAGCACATTGCCGTTTTCGTCAACGTGTTTAACTGTCAATGTACCGAAGTTATCTGTCTTTACGTTAAGTCTTGAGAAAGTTGAGCTCTGAACAAGTACAGCCGCGCTCTTTGCAGGAATGCTGTAAGAATTGCCCGATACTGTTCCAAGGCTCTTAAGACCTGCAGAATTTTGGTTTGCAACAACTGTCCAGCCGCTGCCGTTCAGTGTAATTGAATATGCCTGTGAACCGCCGTTTACAAGAACGCAAACATTGCCCCACTCATCGGATTTGTTGTTAGAATATGTATAAGCCACAACATAACCGTAATTAGACTGGAATGACGGAGTATTGAAAGAACCGCTGTGCATTGGAGTATAATTTTCTCTAATTGCAAGAAGTCCCTTGTAATATGCAACTATATCAGAATATTTCTTTACTCTCGTCCAATCGATTGCGTTGATTGCGTCACTGGATTTATAACTGTTGTGGTCGCCCTGCTTTGTGCGGCAGAACTCGGAACCTGCGGTCATAAACGGTATGCCCTGTGAAGTCATCAGCAATGTCATTGCCTCTTTCATCTGTCCCTTAAATGACTCGCTTGTTGAAGAATATTCAGAAGAGTAGTTACTCTTAAGAATCTTATCCCACAAAATCAGGTTATCGTGAGCGTCCGCATAAGCAATTGTCTGAGACGGAGCTTTTGCACCGAAGCCCTTGCCCTGAACACCTTGAACAACATTGTAAGTTTTATCGGTATTGCCCTGAATAAATCCTGTGGTTGCGTCATCTGTGCCGCCCTTGATTGCGTCACGGTATGAATCGCAGAACATACCGACTCTTGAATCAAGTGAAGAAGCTCTTGACTGTGAGCAGCCGTCGGAGATAGCGGTTGTGCCGCCTGTCCAAGGTTCGCCGTACATCAAAATCTTCTTACCTGAACCGTCGGAATAAAGTCCGTCAAGTGCAGAACGGATATCGTTCATTGTAGTTACGTCGTGAATTCCCATAAGGTCAAAACGGAAACCGTCAATGTGATATTCATCTGCCCAGTATTTTATGGAATCAATCATATACTTTCTGTACATAAGCTTATCGGACGCTGTTTCATTGCCGCAGCCCGAACCGTTTGAGTACGTAGATGATGATGTCATTCTGTAATAATAACCCGGAACAGTCTTTGAGAAGCAAGAACCTTCGGTAGCATATGTATGGTTGTAAACAACGTCCATTACAACCGAAATTCCTCTGTCGTGCAAAGCCTGAATCATTTGCTTAAACTCGGTAATTCTTGTGTTTCCGTCATACGGATTTGAAGAATATGAGCCCTCGGGCGCATTGTAGTTCTGTGGGTCATAACCCCAGTTACGGTTTGATGACGAACCGCCTGCAGCCTCGTCAACCGACTGGAAATCATAAACAGGCATAAGCTGAACGCAGTTGATGCCCTGCTCAACAAGATAATCAATTCCTGTTGAAACGGCACTTGAGCTTGTATCTGAGTTAAGCTTTGTGCCGCCCTCTGCAAATGCAAGGTATTTGCCCTGATTTTCTTCGCTTACACCTGAAGTGCTTGACGCCGAAAAGTCACGAACGTGTACTTCCCAAACAACAGCCTCTGCTGCGTTATTAAACAAAACGTGGCTGTCACTGTTCCAACCGTCAGGGTCGGTTGAATCAAGGTCAACTACCATTGAACGGTTGCCGTTTACGCCGACAGCCTTTGAATAAACGTCCTGTGTCTCGTTGGTTTTACTGTTTACCGTAACCAAATATGTATAGTAAACGTTTTTATAGTCACCGGTAAGTGTAGTTGACCAAACGCCGGTAGTGCTGTTTTTGGTCAAGGCATACTCGCCGATTACTCCCGCACCGGATTCACTGTCTGAACCGGTTCTGTAAAGTTTAACCTTAACAGAACTTGCGTCAGGTGACCATGTTTTCCATGTTGTGGAAGCAGCACTGTATGTGCTTCCGAGGTTTGATTCGTTATATGCTTTGTTTGCATAGTTTTCAAGGTAGCTTGAGTTGTAGTAAGAACCCGAAACGGATTCTTCGTCGGTGCTTGCCGCACTTGCGGCAAACGAAGCTGACCCCATCAACATTACAGCGGAAAGCAATAACGAAATCGACTTTTTGAATTTCATTGTAATCACTCCCTGTTTTAATAAACCGCTGTGCCAAATCACTTTGATTAACAGTTAATCCGAGCCGTTTGATTTTCGTTAACAAATACTATAACCAAAATCCAAGCTCTGAAAAACTGTTTACCTCCGCTTTTCAACATAGCAGTAAATATACATCTCCAAGTATATTTTAGCAAACAGGAAAAATTATATATTTCTGATTTAGAAATATAAAAACGTCTGCAAGCCAAACTTTGCAGACGTTTTTTGTACAAATTGTATATGCGTTTTTGTATTGAAAATAAATGCTGTTTATGTATTAATCAGCTTCCCGCACTCTCGTAGGCTCCTATTCCCTTGTTCCAAATTATAATTCCGATAACCATAAGAACAATTGAAATAACAACGGACAGCCCTATATTATAAAGAGGATTGTCTCCTGTCAAAATATACTTTGCGGGATAGTAGGAAGTGAAAGCAAACGGGATAACATAGGTGATAATCCATTTTACCGCATTATTGTAAATAGTTGCGGGATATTTGGCAAAATCATTTACCATATAAAACATATAGATTATATTTCCGCTTCGCTTTGTCCAAAAGGCAATTGCCGATGTTGCAATTTTTATTCCCGTGTAAATCAAAGTTGCAAAAGGAATAACGGCAATTCCGAGTATTATTTTCATGGCTGTCCACTCAATTGAAAGACTTGGCAGGGTAACGCAAACAAGCGCAATGCCCATAAGCAGCTCGCCCAAAGCGTCAATTTGAACTTTTTCAACCATAACGTGAAACAACGTGTTAATCGGACGTGTCAGATATTTGTCAAAATCACCCTTACGAACGGTAAAGTGACCGATAGACCAAAGATTGTCAAACAAAAGGTGGTCTATGCCCTTTGGTATCAGCGAAAAGCCGTAAATGAAGATTATTTCATTTACAGTCCAGCCCATAAGGTCAGGTATTTGACTGAAAATAATCCATAAAAACAGCAGGTTTGAACATTGCACCATAAGGAAACCGATAATTCCGACAATGAAATCGCCCTTGTACTCCATCATTCGTTTCAGTTCCTGGGCAATAAAAATTCTGTGAATTCTTAACATTCTTTTAATCTGTTTCATACTCATCCCCCCTGTACCGAAAGATGCTTAACGCATATGCGCCAGAAAAGCTTTGACATTCCCCAGAACGCCACAACCCAAAATATTTGCAGGCAAATATAATACAAAAGTGTAGTTCCGCTGTACATACCCATATATATCATTACAGGGGTATAGTTGAGCGAAGAAAAGGGCAAAAACAGGAACACCTGTTCAAGCGGCTTCGGCAAAAACGCAAGCGGTATTATTGCTCCCGACAAAAAACCGACAATGCAATTTTTCATCAAATTAACTCCCCAAAGATATTTAATTATAAAAGCAATAAAGCCAAAGCAAATATTAAAGAAAAAGTTTATAAGATAAGCAAAAGTACAGCTTATTAAATAAAGCAAAAAGCTTATAAAATTAAATTGTACGGAGCCTGTAAACACTACTCTGACAATTTCAACACCGACAACAAGCGGTATAATAAGGACACAAATTGTCATCAGCTTATTGCCGATTTCCTGAAACAAAAAGGTGCCGTTAAAGCTTACAGGTTTAACCAATCTCATCGCTATTGAGCCGTCTCGTATTTCTTCACCGATTAAATAAGCGGAATCGCTTGAAACCATAGTGCTTGTTAAATACATAAGAAAGATGTAAACAACCATCTGCGGCATTGTAAAGCCGTTCATTGAGCTTTCACCGCTTGAAGTGTACACCGCTTTCCATATAAAGTACGAAACAAAACACGCAAGCACATTGCCGAGCATATAAAATATCCAGTTTACACGATATGTAGCTGTTTCCTGTATTCCGGCGTTAATAAAGGGCGTATAGATTTTAAGCTTTCTCTTCATCCTGTACCCCCTGCTTATAAAGCCTGCGAATGATTTCTTCAATGTCGGCGTCCTTAACACTTATATCATTCACATTTATCTTTCCAAGCGTATAAGAAAGCATATCGGATACCGGCACAACCGAGCTGTTAAAACGCACCTTTACGGACTTTCCGTCGGTCTCTGTCGTTACAACATCATCGCTGATTCCAAAATGTTCTGCATAAGCAAGCGCCTGCTCAACATTTGCGGTGTCAGTATCAAAATGAAGCTCACGAATCTGGCCGTATTTGCTCTTAAGCTCAGAAATAGTACCGTCAAACACATTCTGTCCTTTGTCAATCATTACAATTCTTTTTGAAAGCGTTTCAATGTCGGCAAGGTCGTGGGTTGTAAGAATAACCGTGGTTTTTTCTGTCTTGTTTATGTAGTCGATTGCGTTTCTTATATTATCTTTTACAACAACGTCAAGTCCGATTGTGGGTTCGTCAAGGAACAAAACTTTAGGGCTGTGCAAAAGAGAAGCCGCAATGTCTGCCCTCATTCTCTGGCCGAGCGACAAGGTACGAACAGGGCTTGTAATGAAGCTTTCAAGGTCAAGCACTTCGTTTAAAAAAGCCATTCGCTTGTGGTAGCGGTCCTCGGGCACTTCATAAATTTCTTTTAACACGCCGTAAGTCTCTCTGAGCGGCAAGTCCCACCAAAGCTGAGTCCTTTGACCAAAAACAACTCCGATTTCTTTAACATAGCTTTTGCGGTCAACGGTCGGGTTTTTGCCGTTGATTGTACACTTGCCCGATGTAGGCGTAAGGATTCCCGTAAGCATTTTTATAACCGTGCTCTTTCCTGCGCCGTTAGGACCTATAAAACCGAGAATTTCACCCTCGGGAACTTCAAAACTGATATCGTCAACCGCCACAATTTTTTCGCTCTTTGGATGAAAAAGCGATTTAAAGCTTCCGAGTAAGCCCGGTTCCTTAATAGTCTTTTTAAATTCCTTTCTGAGATTTTCAACATAAATCATAATCTTGTCTCCTGTTTAACAATCCCTATTTTTAACAGACACGAAATTAAAAATTAGTTCATGCATATTTATTTTGCTTTTCAACGTAAAAGCAGGATGCATCAACTCTAAAAATATATGAAATAAGCTTTAAAATTTAGCATAATATTATCCGCAAGTAATAATATATATTAAGATTTTATCGTATATATTAACCAAAGTCAACAAAAACAACAAATTAAATAATTAACAATCTTTGTTCGAATATTATATATAATATTGTCGATTTAAATAAATTTATCCAATTTTTGCCTATAAACTTATGGTTATTTACTAAAATAAAAATAATTTTCAAAAAAATGTACAAAATTATTGACTACACAATAAGTGTTTGATATGATTTGTGAGTAAATTTATCACGCTGTGTGAGGAATAATGGTAGAATACAGAATTAATATCACAACAAGCGGCACTCATAAAGAATATGGCATCGACTTAATAATTGACAATTATGCGGTTGACTCAATTACCGGAATAACCGACAATTATTCCGACATAAAGGGACTTGCTGAATTTTGCAACGAACTTGAAGTTGAGCCATGTCACTTTATCTATGTAATAGAGGACTATTTAACCGATTTTAAGGTTAATTAAAATCTGTCATACGGTCTTTAATGAGGGCTTTAAAAACTTAATATTTTGTGCTATAATCATATCGGTGATGATTATGATTTGTAACTTGTGTCCAAGAAAGTGCAACGCCCAAAGGACTGAGCACGCAGGAAACGGATTTTGCCAAATGGGAACCCTTCCCGTAGTGGCAAGAGTTGCGCCGCATTTTGGTGAAGAACCGTGTATAAGCGGCAAAAACGGAAGCGGTGCGGTGTTTTTTTCGGGCTGTACAATGAGGTGCGTCTATTGTCAAAACTATGAGATTTCTGCCGAGAACAAAGGTATAACGGTAACGCCGGCTCAGCTTGCCGAATGTTATAAGATGCTTGAAAAAAGCGGTGTTCACAACATCAATCTTATTACAGCAGACCACTTTGTTCCTGCGGTTGTAGAAAGCTTCAAGATTTACAAACCAAATATCCCGATAGTGTACAATTGCAGCGGCTACACTTCGCCAAAAACACTGAGTATGCTTGATGGTCTGATTGACATTTATCTTCCGGACTTCAAATACAGTTATAACGAACTTGCCGTTAAGCTTTCGTCCGCTCCAAATTATGTTGAAACCGCAACTGCCGCAATAAAGGAAATGCTGTTTCAGGTTGGCAAACCTCAGTTTGACAAAGATGATATGATGACCAAAGGCGTTATTGTCAGGAACCTTATTCTGCCCTCTCACACCAAGAACAGTATCGGTGTTATTAACATTTTAAAGGAACACTTTGACAAGGATATTTTGGTAAGCCTTATGTGTCAGTATGTTCCTGCGGGAAAGGCGGAGGATTACCCAAGATTAAACCGCAAACTGACCGAACGTGAATACGACAAAGTCAAGCGGGAACTATTTTTAAGCGGTATGGACGGATTTACTCAGGATTTGTCATCGGCGGATACAAAGTATATTCCGAGTTGGGATTTATAACCATAGCGCAGAGAAGTTACACTCCTTTGCAAGCAAGTTTGAATATTTTTTATTAAAATTAATACATAAACTACAACAACGCAGCATTGATTTTGTGCTGCGTTGTTTTTAATTTGTTAAGCCATACGAAACACAAGAATTACCGAAAAAACATTTCCTTTTTGCTCGGCATAGACTTCACCGTTCATCAAAATCATAAGCTGTCGGCAAATATAAAGCCCGAGTCCGCTTCCGTTTACGTTATCCGAATTAGAACCACGCCAAAAGCTCTCAAAAACATGCGGCATCTCCCCCTCCGGAAGTGTGCTTCCGCTGTTTGAAATCTTAATAAGTCTGCAATTTTCCTCTGTGCAAAAGTCAATTTTTATAAAACTGCCGTCACCGTATTTTATGGCATTTTCTATTATATTCTGAATAACCTCAATACTGCGCTCAACGTCACCGTACATTATGCAGTCAGTGTAATCGGATATTATAAATTCGGTTTTATTTATACTCAGTTTATCTTTGTAATAATTTTCAATTCTGTTTATACATTCACTTAAATAAAACTCAGAGTTGTTCACATCAAAATTCAAAAAGTCATCTTTTGAATTTTTAATAATTTCACAAACATAACTTTCAATTTTATCGGCGTTTGAATTTATATTTTCTGCAACCTTTTTCTGTTTTTCAATTTCAGGATAAAGCCCTTTAACAAGAGCTTTGGACGAAAGTTTGATTGCAGAAAGGGGCGTTTTTATATCGTGAGAAAGCGAAAGCACAAGTGTTTTGCGCTCTTTTTGAAGTTTCAGTTCCTCTTCTTTCTGCTGCTCAAGTTTATCCCTAAGCAGCTCAAGCCCCCAAATAAATTTGCCGAAATAACGGCTTTTGTTTTCTTTCAGCGGCATAATCAAATTGCCTTTTGACAATTCATAGGGAATATCCGAAATTCTGTTAAAAGGGCTTATAACATTACGTTCAATATAGATTAGAATACCCACTACAAAAACCGCAAAGGCAATTATAACAATGTTCACGACAATGATTGTGGCATTGTTTACACCTGATATAATTTCATAATCAAACCTGTAATACAAATCGTTTATTTTTCTTACGGCATACTCGTTATCAGACCGAAAAAACGACTCATCCGGAAGTTTTGAAACCGCAATATTCTTTATGTATTTATAATCATCAATACAAAGGTCTTTGTTATTCTCAATTGAAGTAACCGCACGTTCTATTTCAACTCTATACTCGCCGTTCGGTTTTTCTCGACTGTTCAGAAGAAAAAAATTCACAATGATAATTACAAAGAATAAAAGCACACAAACAGATAATGTAAGCACTTTGAACTTTTTCATATCTTACTCCTCAAAGCGATAACCTTTTCCCCAAACTGTTGTTATATGTCTGGGATATTTGGGGTCATTTTCAATCTTTTCACGCAGCCGCTTTATGTGAACAGTCAGCGTCTGCTGTTCCGAAAAGCTGTCAAACCCCCAAATTTTATTGAAAAGCAATTCTTTTGAAAGTGTTTGACCTCTGTTTTCCACAAGATATAAAAGCAGGTCAAATTCCTTTGATGTCATCTGTAAAGGAGCTTCATTTTTATATACAATACGTGATGCACGATTAATTTTGATGTCACCCAAAATAACAGTATCGCTTTGATATCTGCGTTTAAAAATTCCTTTTATCTTTGCAAGCAAAATATCTATATCATACGGTTTTTCAATATAATCATCCGCACCGAGAATAAGACCGTTAAGTTTGTCTTCTTTGCCTACTTTGGCACTCACGATTATAATCGGGGTATTATCATTTTCTCTGATTTTGCGGCAAACCTCAAACCCGTCAATTCCCGGCAACATAATATCAAGCACAACAAGCCTTGCACCGTATTTTTCATACAGCGTCAAGGCTTTTTCTCCGTTTTCGGCAACGGAAACAACATAGTTTTCAGCTCTTAAAAAATCACAAAGCAATTCCGAAATTTCTCTGTTATCTTCAACAATAAGTATATCGGTCATATTACCAACCCATTTCCATAAGCCAATTGCTGAGAGTGCGCTCACGGTCACGCAGCTGTGAATCGGCGTTCCACTTTTCTAAATTATACTCTCCGCTTATATTGCCGTCAACCAAAAACATCACTCTGCTGCACTTTGCCGCAACCTTTACATCATGCGTCACAAGCATAATCGTTGTTCCGTCAGCGTTAAGCTTTGCAAGCTCATCCATAACTTCGTCGGATGTTGTACGGTTCAGCGCGCCTGTTGGCTCATCGGCAAAAATCATCTTAGGACTGTTTATCATGCTGCGACAAATACAGGCGCGCTGAAGCTGTCCGCCGGATACCTCATTGATATCATTATCAGCAATGTCAATTATACCAAGTCTTCGCATAAGGCTTTGGGCATACTCAACCTTTTCTTTGCGTGACTTTGTATTTGACTTTGACTGAAGCGACGGGAGGAGAATATTATCAAAAATAGTAAGATTTTTAAGCATATACATTTGCTGAAAAATGAATCCCATTTTATCAAGCCTTAGGTCTGAAAGCTCGCTTTCTGTAAAGCCTGAAAGCTCGTTTCCGCAAAATCTAACACTGCCCGCCGTAAAACTATCCATTCCGGATACGTTATACAGCAAGGTTGACTTGCCCGAGCCCGACGGTCCCATAATTGCAACCATCTCGCCCTCGGATATACTGAAGCTCACATTTTTCAACACATTATTCTGACGTTTGTTTATGATATATGTTTTACAAAGGTCTTTAACCTCAAGAATATTTGACATAGCGATACTCCTTATTCAATATTTGCAATTTCTGATGTACTGATTTTTCGAGTGCAAAGTGCCGTAAGCACTGCCGCTGTAATCGTGCATATAAACATTGCGGCAGGATACAAAATGAAGACTTCGGGTATGTTAACAATAAAATTTACATTTTGCATTCCCATCATCTTAAAGCAGGGGCCTGCTGCCAGATTTGTTATCGGCAAGGAAATTGCCGCACCGATGATTATTGAAACAATCATAATGTAGGCTATTCTAAGAGTATGAATTAAAACAATGCTTGAATTTCTGAAACCGATAGATTTAAGCATTGCTATTTCACCCTTTTCTTTTGAAATGAACGAACGTTCCATAAGCACAATAACAAGCATACAAATCATTAGGCATATCGGGGCTATGAGATATTTTAGGTTATTTATAGGTTCTGCTATATCGCCTATCATAGACTTCATATAGCCGAAAGAATCATAAACCGTTGCCTTGGGGTAAAGCTCTTTGAGCGTATCAATTCTGCTGCTTAGCACACCGGCACTTGGATTATCATTAAATCTGATTAAAATTCCGGAGTATCCGTTTGGAATAATGTTATTGAGTTTTACGTCATTGTAAAGCCGCACGCCTTCACCAAGATTAGTCAATGTCTGGAACTTTGCCGTGACAACAAAGCTCAGTTGGTTTTCACCGTCCGTAATTGTAACCGTATCACCGATATCGGCACCGATTTTTTCGCAAACAAGCGGAGTTAATGCAATTTCATTCTTATTCTGCGGTGCGGTGCCCTCAATATATTCATAATCCGAGGTATCGGTATTTATGCCCACGTATGTCTGAGATAAATAGCTGTTGCCGTTATGCCTCACTCTTAACTTATACACAATCTCCGTATAACAGGTAGCGCTCATATTATGTTCGTCAAGCTTGTTTTCAACATCCATACAACGTTTGTACAGCTTTTCGTTCGCATCTGTATAGTAATCCGGGTAATCGTCAAATGACATATATGCATCACCCGAAAGTACACCCATATAATTTAAAATGCTTGAATCTGTAATAGTGTTGCCTGTGTTTGAAAGAATCATCATCACTGTGATGCCGAAAATAAACACCAAAGCCATTACAACATACCGCTTTAAATTGCTTAAAATATCGTTAAGCGCAATAAACGGTATTGGCTTAAAATGAGACTTTGCCAAAGATAACTTGCTTTTCTTTTTAAATCGTTCACCCGTTGTGCCGCTGCGCACTGCGTCAATAGGCGTGAATTTTTTGATTTTTCGTGTGCACCAAAAGCAAAACAACATTACTACGATTACTACCAGGAATGAACATAAAACATTTATATAATACCTGCTGTCATTACCGATAATCATATTTTGCGAGGCACTTGACAGCAACATTTTTCCAAACGGAATACCAAAGAAAAATCCAATAAATGCTCCGACGCAGGAAATTACGAAAAATTTAACAAGATAAAGTCCGCGGATTTTTCCGTTCTTGATGCCGATTGCTTTCATAACACCGATTTCTCTGTACTCTTCTTCAAGAGTAAAATTAATTGAAAATCGCAAAACAGCAAAAGCTATTAAAATAAGGCCGACACTTACAATCAAAATGTAAGCGGCTATCACCTCATCCATAAAGTATGTGAGCTTTATTGTATCTCTATCACCCATAAATAATATCGGCAGGTCACAATCTGAAAGTTTGTTGCTTAATTCAGAAGTATCATCGGTGTTGATGTAATAAAACGAACCTGAAAGATTTGTTCTGTCTTTTGTAATATAGTTAAAGTCATTATCATTCAATATAAATCTTGACATTGAAATGGCACTTGAGCCGAGAAAGGCATCCTTTGAATATCCCTTAATTTTCAAATCAAGCTTTTTGTCATCCGTATCTATTGTTATTGTGTCGCCCAAAGAGAGTTTGTTATTATCCATAACATATTTGGGCAAGTATGTTTCGCCTTTCTCTACAACCGATATTTCATTATTATCGCTGTCATAAAAATTGATACATCTGTCAGAAAATGAAGTTAGGGTAGGCATATTAATATCAAGTTCTTCTCCGTTATGTGTAAACTTGCTTCCATCTGCAAAATACAGCAACGGTTCTGTTTTATAAGAAGAAACTGCATCTACATCATTGATAATATCGTCAATTGAGCTGTTATCTGATATTTCGGCAAAAAAGTCCGGCACTCCTGCCATTTCAAAATAGTCGTCAAATGCAGTTGCAACAGAGATAATATTATTAGTGCTGCTTGACACAAACATAGACGCAAGAATCACAAATAGCAGAAGAATAACATTCATTGTCTTTTTTCGTTTAAGGTCTTTTTTCAAAATATTAATATACAAGCTATCAACTCCCACAAAACTATTTTAACATAATTTGTACTCAATCAAATCCTGTAAATTAATAATACACTGCAAATTATTAAATAATCATTAAATATTATTTAAATCATATCAAGTCTCCGATTTTCCTGTAAAAAACAAGCTTGTGAGCGGTGCAAAGTGGGGCCCACTCTCAGCATTTTGGTGGGAAATTAACTTTCACCTAACTTTTGAACAGGACTCACTGCCTTAAAGCGAAGAGACATCTGCACTGTGGTTATATTTGAAAATTGAAAACCAAATTATATAAGTCTGCTATATGTTAAGGCAAATTAAAAGGCCTGACTAATTTATTAATGTATTTTTTCGGGGTTTCCAAAGCCATTCGCAATGAGTCCGGCATTTTTAAGCGTTTCCGCAATTGTGTATTACCTATCTTATCATATCAACTGCAAAAACAAGCGGTAGCCCTTTATCACCGCTTGCCTAATCAAACATCCATTTTTTAGAAACCAATTTCAATTATTGATATAAAGCCATTTTGCATATATTTACTAACCAAATATAAAAAGGTTCAATGTCAATAGTTGTGGTAACCCGAAAAATGGAAATGAACTAAATATAAAGACAAGCGATAGCATTAATTGCCATCGCCTGTCCATTTAATTATTCATTTTTCGGGGTTTCACAACTGCGGAGAAAGAAATTACTGTTAAACAACGCAAAAAAGAAGCCCCGCAAAAGCGGAGCTTCATAAATTTAAAAGTTAGAATTTTGATTATTTTACAGTCTGACCAACAAGACCTGTGTTCTGGTAGCCGCCTGCAAGATATTTCTGGATTAATGTAACGTCAAGAATAGAAATTCTTCCGTCGCCGTTTACGTCAGCAAGAGCTGTCTGAGCTTCATCAAGAGTGATAATGCCAAGACCTGCTTTCTGAATCAATGAAGCGTCTTCGATAGTGATTACGCCGTCACCGTTAACGTCACCATAGATGTCTGCCTTTGGAGTTGCGTCAACGATATCAATTCTAAACTTAGCGCCTTCCTTTGTGGTAGCGTTGAAGTTTGTAAGGTCAATTGTAAGTGTTACGTCTGCAAGTTCGTATTCTACTGCAAATGTAATG
>FMUV01000023.1 GCA_900101355.1 Ruminococcus sp. YE282 | reverse complement strand
AACTTGCTTAATTGTTGTATTGATGGCGGTAGAGAAGTTCCATCTTTTCGTGGTCTACCTTTGGGTTTAATTACTATACCCGATGCAAGTTTCCTTTGCTTACGGTTATATCTTGTTTTAAATTCCTGTACTTGATTTTTGCTAAATCCAAATTTTTCTGCAATTTCTCTTAATGTCTTTCCTTGTTCCCAAAGCTCTATTATTTCTTTTTCATATTGTTGTATATGTCGATATTCTCTTGGCATACAAAATCCCCCTATGGTAGTTTATTTTATTCTACCATAGGGGGTCTGTTTTTTCTATTGTCCGTTTTTTACGGACCTGTGCAAATCAGTCCCTGTTTGATTTTTAGCAATAGTTTTAGCCGATAAGTTCTTTGATTTTAGCCTCGGCAGCTGCTGCGTCAGCCTTGCCTCTGCTGTTCTTCATAACATTGCCGACAAGTGCCTTAATCGCCTTTTCCTTGCCGCTTTTAAAGTCGTCAACAGCCTTAGGGTTGCTCTCTACCGCATTCTTGCAGAGCTCAAGCAAAGCGTTTTCGTCAATGCCGCCCATATCGTCTTCGCTGATAAATTCAAGCGCACCCTTGCCTGTGTCAAGCATTTTTTCAAGCGTAGCCTTTGCAAGGTTGTTGCGTATCTTTCCGCTGTCAAGTAGCTTTACAAGCTCGTTAAGCTGTTTTGGCGTTACCGCAACATCAAACACTTCTTTATCGCTTTCGGTTTCGGTTCTGCGGAAAATCTGTCCTATAATAAAGTTTGCAACGGTTTTCGGCGATTTTACGCCGTCACACGCTTCATCAAAATACTCGCTGATTCTGCGATACTTTGTAAGAAGCTGTGCGTCCTTTTCAGGCAATGAAAGCTGTTCAACATATCTTTTGCACTTTTCTGTCGGAAGCTCGGGCAATTTTGCTCTGAGTTCTTCCACCTCTTCCCTGCTTACATTTATTGTAACAAGGTCAGGGTCACGGAAGTAACGGTAATCGTGAGCGTCTTCTTTGCTTCGCATTGAAGAAGTTGTTCCGGTTGCGTCATCATAGCGCAAAGTCTCCTGAACTACCTTTCCGCCGCTCTCAATCAAGTCAACCTGTCGCTCATATTCATACTCCATAGCCTTTGCTATGTTGTTAATTGAGTTCATATTCTTAATCTCTGTTCGTGTGCCAAATTCTTCGGAACCTTCAGGTCGAACAGAAATATTAACGTCACAGCGCATTGAACCCTCCTGCATTTTGCAGTCGGAAATTCCGATATAACGCATAACCTGCTGGAGCTTCTCAACATACTCTCTCGCTTCGTCAATTGAGCGAATGTCAGGCTCGGAAACAATTTCAATCAGAGGAACTCCGCCGCGGTTATAGTCAACATAGGTATCGCCATGCTGGTGAATAAGTTTTCCTGCGTCTTCCTCAATATGAATATGGTGCAGGCGAATCTTTCTGCCGTTTGACAATTCAACATATCCGCCGATAATCAACGGAGCATAAAGCTGGCTTATCTGATATGCCTTTGAAAGGTCAGGATAGCAATAATTCTTTCTGTCCATCTTTGCAACCTCGGCAACCTCACCGTGAACCGCAAGACCTGCGAGTATCGCATAGCGAACTACTTCCCTGTTAAGTTTTGGCAAAGTTCCCGGAAGTCCGATACAAACAGGACAGCAATGAGTGTTTGGCTCGCCGCCAAATTCGGTGGTGCAGCCGCAGAATATTTTTGTTTTTGTTGCAAGCTCAATGTGGGTTTCAAAACCCGAAACTAATTCGTATTTCACAGTTTTACACCCCACTTTGTTTCCTTAAAGTTTTCGCCTGCCGCCTGTTGATATTTATAGGCAGCATTCAATATCTGAGCCTCGCCGAAGCTCTTGCCGATAAGCTGCATACCAATCGGCATTCCCTTTGCGTTAAATCCGCATGGAATTGACACGCCCGGCAAACCTGCAATATTTACAGGAACCGTGCAAATATCGGTAAGATAAGTTTCAATCGGGTCAGAAGTTGCGTGTCCCTTTTCAAACGCCGTCATAGGAACTGTCGGAGCAAGGATAACATCGCAATTTTCAAAAGCATTATTAAACGACTTCACGATAGTTCCGCGCAGGTTCTGGGCTTTTTTATAGTAAGCGTCATAATAGCCTGCCGAAAGCACATATGTTCCAAGCAAAATTCTGCGTTTTACTTCTTCGCCGAATCCCTCCGAACGTGTGCGGCAAATCATATCATGGGTGCCGTTGTAGTGTTCTGTTTTGTATCCGTAACGAATACCGTCGTACCTGCCAAGGTTTGAAGAAGCCTCGGCACAGGCAATAATATAATAAACCGGGAGTGCAAACTTGAGTGCGGGCAAATCAAAATAAACAATTTCCGCACCAAGAGATTTATAAACCTCGGCGGCTTTGAGAATAGCCTCTTTTACGTCATCACGAACGCCGTCAAGGTATTCCCTTGCTATGCCGATTTTCATTCCCTTTATGTCATTGTTAAGTTTTGAATAGGTCTCTCCGCCAACGTTGCCCTTTGAAGTTGAGTCCTTATCGTCATACTGAGAAATAGCGTCAAAAACAATTGATGCATCTTCCACACTTGTAGTGATAGGTCCAATCTGGTCAAGTGAGCTTGCGTAAGCGATAAGACCGTAACGGGATACCGAGCCATAGGTTGGCTTTAATCCGACAATGCCGCAAAAAGAAGCAGGCTGACGAATTGAACCGCCGGTATCGGAGCCGAGTCCGTATGCCGCAATATTAGCACCGACAGCGCTTGCAACACCGCCCGACGAACCGCCTGCAACGTGGTTTGTATTAAACGGATTGGCTGCGCCGCCAAAATATGATGTTTCACAGGACGAACCCATTGCAAACTCGTCCATATTTGTTTTGCCCAACATAACGGCATTCTGATTCTGAAGTATATCCCAAACCGTTGCGTTATAAATAGGTTTGTATCCTGTAAGTATTTTTGAACAACAGGTGGTTTCAATCCCTTTGGTTGAAAGGTTGTCCTTTAAGGTCATCGGAACGCCCTCAAGCAACCCGATTTCTTCACCCTTTGCTATTTTTTCATCAACGGTCTTTGCGGCTTTTAACGCTTCATCGCCCGTAATGTTGACATATGCGTTAAGCTCTCCGTTAGATTTTTCGATTTCATCAAGATAGCTCTTAGTAAGCTCGGTGCAGGAACATTGCTTCGACTTTAGCATCTCGTGAATTTTTGCAATTTTACCCATAACTACACCGCCTTATTCTCTGTTTCTGACAAGGAAATGATTTTCCGCCTGCTCGGGAGCATTTTTAAGAATCTCCTCGCTGCTGTACGAAGGAATTACTTCATCCTCACGAAAAACGTTTGAAAGATTATTGATATTATCAAACGCTTCACCCTCCGACGGCGCATTGTTAATAGCGTCGGCAAAATCAATTATTTCCTGCATTGACTTTGTTAGACTGTCAAGCTCCTCCTCGGGAACGAACAGCTTTGAAAGCAACGCAATGTTTTCAACATCTTCTCTTGTTACCATAAAAACCATCCTTTAAAATCGGGATATTGAGGCAGCAAAACCGCCCCTGTAAGTTTTAAATTAAAGCAGCGCTCTGCTTTGCCTGCGGTTAATTACAAGCAAAGGAGCATTTTCGGTAGATAATATTCCACTGAAATTCTGATATATCCCCATCGTCTTAGATTCGGGAACATCTGCAATAGATTATCTTAATTTAATATGAACCTCACGAAGCTGCTGCTCTGTTACCTCTCCCGGTGAACCAAGAAGCAAATCCTGTGCATTGGAGTTCATTGGGAATGCAATTACCTCACGAATATTTTCTTCTTCTGTAAGCAACATAATCATTCTGTCAACGCCCGGAGCCATACCTGCGTGCGGCGGTGCACCGAACTGGAATGCATTATAAAGTGCCGAGAACTTAGCCTTGAGGTCTTCTTCGCTGTAACCTGCAATCTCAAATGCCTTTTTCATAATCTCAATGTCGTGGTTACGAACAGCACCTGACGAAAGCTCTACGCCGTTGCATACTATATCGTACTGATAAGCAAGAATTTCTTCCGGGTCTTTATTGAGCAGACTGTCAAGACCGCCCTGAGGCATTGAGAACGGATTGTGAGTGAATATAATCTGGTTGGTTTCCTCATCACGCTCATACATTGGGAAATCAACGATAAAGCAAAGCTCAAATTTGCTTGTATCAATTAAATCAAGGCGCTTTGCAACCTCTGTTCTTATCTGACCTGCAAGCTTCGGAGCTTCCTGAGCTGTGTCAGCGATAAAGTAAATAACGTCGCCAGCCTTTGAACCGTTGCGGCTGATAAGCTCTTCACGGTCGCCCTCTTTGAGGAACTTGTCAATCGGGCCGTCAAAGGTCAGGTCATCCTTTACCTTTACATAGCCCAAGCCCTTCATACCGATTGAAAGAGCAAACTCTTCCATTCTCTTAAACCACTTTTTGCTCTGAGAAGCGGCATTCGGAACGTTAATTGAACGGACTGTCTTTTTGCGGAACGGCGCAAAATCTGTCTCTTCAAACATATCGCTGATTTCAACAATGACAAGCGGATTACGCAGGTCAGGCTTATCTGTGCCGTATTTCAGCATACTTTCGGCATAAGGAATACGAACAAACGGAGGCTTTGAAACCTCTTTATCCGAGAATTTTTTGAATGTTTCATAAAGAACTTCTTCCGCAACGTCAAAGACATCTTCCTGAGTTGCAAACGCCATTTCAAAGTCAAGCTGATAAAACTCGCCCGGTGAACGGTCGGCACGTGCGTCCTCGTCACGGAAGCAAGGTGCAATCTGAAAATATTTGTCAAATCCCGAAACCATCAGCAACTGTTTGAAAATCTGCGGAGCCTGTGGCAGAGCATAGAACTTGCCCTTGTGCTTACGGCTCGGAATCAGATAGTCACGTGCGCCCTCGGGGCTTGAAGTTGAAAGAATCGGGGTCTGAATTTCTGCAAAACCCATTTCGTTCATCTTTGCACGCAGGAAAGTAATTATCTGTGAGCGCAAAAGAATATTATTGTGAACCTTAGGATTTCTCAAATCGAGAAAACGGTATTTAAGTCTTACTTCTTCGGAAGTGTTTGTTGAGGTTGCAACCTCAAACGGAAGCGCATTTTTGCATTTGCCCAATACCCTGATGTCCTCGGTATGAACTTCAACAAATCCGGTTGCAATCTTTTTGTTTATAGTATCTTCGTCACGCTTTACAACCTTGCCGCTCAGCGTAACCGAACACTCTTTGTTGATATGCTTCAAAAGCTCATCATTGTGAACAACAACCTGAAGCACGCCGTATTGGTCACGGATATCCAGGAACATTACACCGCCGTGGTCACGAATATTTTCCACCCAGCCGGCAACTCTAACTTCCTGTCCGATATTTTCTTCTCTCAATTCACCGCAGGTTACAGTGCGGTACTCGTTAGCCTTTATCATCAATAATTGTCCTTTCAAAGTTGTTTTGCCAATAGTTACTTTTACCGCACATAATCAAAATAAATTTTGACACAATTTACGGTTCTTTTTGCACATAAATTAAGTGTGGTAACCACTATTGATTAAACAATAATCCATACCATAGCATTATACCACAAAATGACGGTTCAATCAATATTTTCCATTACTTTTTTTACCGCTTAATATGTATGGTCGCAAATTTCATTTATTTTATCCCTAAGCTTCAAAAAATCGTCAAAAGCTTCGGGCTTTTTTCGTGGGTCTCTCAAAACAGCGGCGGGATGAAGCATTGCCATCATCTGTATACCGCCCTTTTCAAACCACTGACCGTGTTCTCTTGTTATTTTTATATCGGATTTTATTATTCTGCCTGCGGCAATTCTTCCCAAACATACAATGATTTTCGGGCGCATAAGCTTTACCTGAGTCCTCAGCCAATCTATGCACATCTGCTGCTCCTCGGGTTTTGGGTCGCGATTCTGAGGAGGACGGCATTTTACAATGTTTGCGATATAGATATTTTTGCTTCGGTCAAGGTCAACGGCTGTCAGCATTTTATCAAGCAGTTTTCCGGCTCTTCCCACAAACGGCTCGCCCTGCAGGTCCTCATTTTCACCGGGTCCCTCTCCGATAAACATAACCTCTGCGTCTTTGCTGCCGACACCTACAACCACGTTATGGCGTGTTTCGCAAAGTCCGCATTTGTGGCACTCCTGACACGCCTGTGTAAGTTCTTCCCATGTGTTATACATATAAAAAATCCTTTCAATATTCATCTGACAAAACATCTGTTTTTTGTTTAAAGCAAAGCAATACTCCGCTTTGCTTTAAAGAAATATCAACCGCTCATAGACTCGGTGAAAACATATAATTTGCACTGAAATTCTGATGTGCCACCCACCGTCTCAGAGGCGAGAAAAATCTGCACTTATGTTATTATTAAATTTCTCTGTTGTGTTGAAATTTGCTGAAAATCGTAGTAAAATAAAGTTATGCAATTCAATGCAAAATAAAATGATTGGTGGTTATTCAAATGAAAGTAATGGTAGAAACTTCTGCACATCACGTTCACGTTACCAAAGAAACTCTTGCCGCTTTGTTTGGCAAGGACGCTAAGCTTACAAACAAAAAGAATCTTTCTCAGCCGGGACAGTTTGCCTGCGTTGAAAAAGTTACAGTAGTAGGTCCAAAGGGCGAAATGAAAATGTCAATCCTCGGACCCGAAAGAAAAGCCGATCAGGTTGAAATTTCACTTACCGACGCACGCAAGCTCGGCATTGCCGCTCCTGTCAGAGAATCAGGCGACATTGAGGGAACTCCCGGATGCAAGCTTGTGGGTCCCGCAGGTGAAATTGAAATCGAATGCGGCGTAATTGCAGCAAAAAGACACATTCACCTTGACCCAAAAACAGCCGAAGAATTTGGCTTAAAGGATAAGCAGATTGTATCTGTAAAAGTTGGCGAAAACACCGGCAGAGCCCTTACTTTCGGCGACGTTGTTATCAGAGTAAGTGAAAATTATGCTCCTGCAATGCACATTGACACCGACGAATCAAATGCTGCCTGTCTCGGTGGAACAGTTGACGGCGAAATCATTGCATAATCTCTGATATTTAATACTAAAAACTAAGCAGAGTGACCTTTTCGGTCACTCTTTTTTTGTGCGAAAAACAGAATGTTCAATATATTTTTACTTTATTTATAAACCGTTAATTTGTTTACTTGCATTTTGACAAAAACGTGTGCAAAAAGTCCGGATAAATCTCACACCAAGCTGCCTCATTATGCTTGTTCTCGGGCAGAATCACTATGCTTGACCTGTCATACGGATAGCCGCACTCGGTAATCATATCGTAGGTACTTTCCGTAGTCTTGCAAATTATTTCTTCAAGAATATCTCCGCCGCCTGTATAAACATATAAATACGGCATATCATCCGTCATTTTGCCCATAAGCCAGCCCAAAATTTCGCTCTCTTTAAAAAGCAAAAACGCAGGAGAAAACACACCCGAAAATGAAAAAATATCGCTGTGTGCAACAGCCTCATAAAAAGCAAAAAGTCCGCCCATAGAACTGCCGCAGACCGCCCTTGAGTTTTTGTCAGAGATTACAGGAAAATTTTCTTCAACATACGGCATAACCGTGTTTACCAAAAAGTCGTCAAAAATCTCGGCTTCGGGAGCATTAAATGTCTTATAAAAAACTTTATTAAGTTTAATCAAATTACCATACATTTCATCAGACATTTCTGCTGCAAATTTCTCATTCTCAGTCATCATTTTGCCGATTGACTTCGGAGTGAGTTCGTTTTCACGCATTTTGCCCGAATTATCAATCCCCACAATTACGGCACCCGACGAACTGTTTTTCATCTCGTTTTTTACTGCGTCGGCAACTTTCCAACTTCCGTAAGGAGTCGAATCTTCGTCAAACAAATTCTGACCGTCAGTCATATATACGGTCGGAAATTTTTCTCCGTCAGTATGTGACGGAACATAAACCCAAATTTGTTTTTTATCCCTGCCGGGATAAGGCAAAGAAACAGTATATAATTTTTCTTCTGTCATATAAATCACCAAATTAATTAAAACACAAAACAGGCTTATTTTCAATATGAATAAAACAAAATTTCCCGACAATAATTATTTTGAGGTGAATTTTATGATTAATGATGTTGAAATGCTAAACTCAATTTTGCAAAGTGCCGAAATGGGATGCCAAGGCATTACAAGCGTTCGCAAAAGACTAAAAGACAGTAAAGTTGACGACGTTTTGTGCAACCAGCTTGTGCGCTATGGAAAGATATACCACTGTGCAAACAATATGCTGAGAAACCGCGGCGAAGAAATTCAGCACGTCAGCCCAATCACCAAAACAATGACAAGGTACGCTGCAAGCCGTGATTTAAAACGTGATTCTTCGTCATCACACGTTGCCGAAATGATGATAAAGGGTAACACAATGGGGCTTAATAAGATGTCACGCAACCTAAGAGAATATAACGGTGCTGATTCAAATATAAGACTTCTTGCTCAAAAAATGCTTGATACAGAAGAAACACACATAAGCGAGATGAAAGCTTTTTTATAAAAATAACAATAAAATTATACAATAAAAACCAACGCATAAGCAAACGTTTACCATCCACAGCCCTTTTTAACAAAAATTGACAAAAATGTTAAAAAATGGTAAAATTTCCATTGAAAAAATTTTTAGAATAGGATGGTAATCACTATGAAAATCAGAATCTTTATCGTATCACTTCTCTCAGTTTGCAGCATGCTTTCGGGTATCTTGTTGATAAACTGTGCCAACAAGAAAAACGACATTTTGGTTGGTGACTGGTCGCCGACAACAGTCGAAATTCAAGGAAAAACAATGAAGAACAGCGATCTCGGTGTCAATAATTCCCTGTTTGACCTTTATTTCACCAAAGACGGAAGATGTTCTGTCACAATCGGAGGAATTGAAACCGACGGAATTTACTTTCTAAACAAATCATCAGTTGACATTGAACTTAACGACAAAAACCAAAAGCTTTGCTTTCAAAGGAGAACTTTGACAATGTCTCTCAATTACGGTAATGCGGATACCCTGATTACATTTGTAAGAACTGAATAAAGAAACAAAAATCGGCATTGATATTTTGGGTTTTGGCAAAACAGCAAAATATCAATGCCTTTGTATTTTTATTTGAAATATCCTAATATGTATGTTATAATGGTAAACGTATAATTTTATGCTGGAGGCTGATAAGAATGGCTGAAAAAACTGTCAGAACAAGATATGCGCCAAGCCCCACAGGCTTTATGCACGTAGGCAACCTGAGGACAGCGCTTTATGAATATTTGGTGGCAAAATCACAAGGCGGAAAATTTATTTTGAGAATAGAAGACACCGACCGTGAAAGACTGGTTGACGGTGCCGTTGACTTTATTTACAACACGCTGAAACTTGCAGGACTTAAGCACGACGAAGGTCCTGACGTCGGAGGAGACTTCGGTCCGTATGTTCAGTCAGAGCGTAAAGATATGTATCTTCCCTATGCCGAACAACTTATAAAAGAGGGAAAAGCCTATCGTTGCTTCTGCTCAAAAGAAAGACTTGAAAAGCTGCAAAACGATACGGTTGGCGGAGGATATGACCGCCATTGCAGAGACCTGCCACAAGAGGAAATTGACAGACTTTTGGCAGAGGGCGTACCGTATGTTATACGCCAGAAAATGCCCACCGAAGGAACCACAACATTTGTTGATGCGGTTTTTGGCGAAATAACAGTTGAAAATTCCGAGCTGCAAGACCAAATACTTATTAAAACCGACGGTTATCCAACTTACAATTTTGCAAATGTAATTGACGACCACACAATGAACATCACACATGTTGTTCGCGGCTCTGAGTATCTGAGTTCAACACCTAAATACAATCTGCTTTATGAAGCATTCGGATGGGAGATTCCCACTTACATTCATCTTCCGCTTATTATGGGCAAAGACGAGGACGGCAATGTTTCAAAGCTTTCAAAGCGCCACGGTGCAACAGGATTTTATGACCTTATTAATGACGGTTATCTGCCGCAGGCAATAATCAACTATATTGCTCTGCTTGGTTGGTGCCCAAAAGATAATCAGGAGATATTTACTCTTGCAGAGCTTGAAAAGGAATTTGACATCAGCGGAATAAGCAAGTCTCCGTCGGTATTTGACTATGACAAATTGTCGTGGTTTAACGGCGAATATATCAGAGCTATGTCTGTTGAAGAATTTACAGAAGCAGCAATGCCTTATTATAAAAAAGTATTCGGCGATAAACAAATGCCTTATGAAAAATTTGCCGAAATTCTGCAAAAACGCACAACTCAGCTAACGCAAATTCCTGAAATGATTGATTTCTTTGCTGAATTGCCCGAGTACTCAAAGGATTTGTTCGTCAACAAAAAGAGCAAAACAAATTTTGAAAACGCTCCAGTTGTGCTTAAAGAGGCTTATGAAAGACTCAAGGCAATGTCTGTTTGGGACAATCAATCTATACATGATTGCCTTATTAATATGGCGGTTGAAAAAGAACTCAAAAACGGAACGGTTATGTGGCCCGTAAGAATTGCAGCGGCAGGAAAAACCGTTACACCGGGCGGAGCTGTTGAAATTCTTGACATTCTCGGCAGAGAAGAATCTTTGCAGCGACTTGAAAAAGGACTTGCAAAGTTCAATTGATGTTTAATTATTAAGAACAAACGCTCTTACAAATATTTTTCAGGAGGGTAATATGGCTGACGAAATAAAGAACACAGAAAATGAAGAGCTCATGCAGGGCAACTTCATTCACAGTTTTATAGATGAAGATATAGCCGAAGGCGGAAGATTTGAAGGCAAAAAGGTTCACACTCGTTTTCCTCCGGAACCAAACGGCTATCTGCACATCGGTCACGCAAAGGCAATTTGCATTAACTTTGCTACTGCCGAAAAATACAACGGTATGTGCAACCTAAGAATGGACGATACAAATCCTACCAAGGAAGATGTTGAATATGTTGACGCCATCAAGGAAGACATTAAGTGGCTGGGATTTGACTGGGGAGACAGATTTTACTATGCTTCACAATATTTTGAGCAAATGTATGATTATGCCGTTGAACTGATTAAAAAGGGATTGGCATATGTATGTGAGCTTAACGCAGAACAGGTTAAGGAATACAGAGGTGATACACAAACTCCTGCAAAGAGCCCGTATCGTGACCGCCCGATTGAAGAAAGCCTTGATTTGTTTGAAAGAATGAAGAACGGCGAATTTGAGGACGGAAAAATGACGCTTCGTGCCAAAATTGACCTTGCTTCGGGCAACTTCAATATGCGCGACCCTGTTATATACCGTATAAATCGCCTTAAACATCACAGAACCGGCGACAAGTGGTGCATATATCCGATGTATGACTTTGCACACCCGATTGAAGATGCAATTGAGGGAATTACACACAGTCTTTGTTCCCTTGAGTTTGAGGCTCACCGCCCACTTTACGATTGGGTTATCAACAATATTTCGGCACCCGCAAAGCCACGCCAGATTGAATTTGCAAGACTTGGAATAAACAACACGGTAATGTCAAAGCGCAAGCTCAGAGAGCTGGTTGAAAAAAGTTATGTAAGCGGCTGGGACGACCCGAGAATGCCTACCCTTTGCGGACTTCGCAGACGTGGCTACACACCAAAGTCTATTCGCAGTTTCATTGACCAAATCGGTGTTTCAAAGGTAAATTCAATTGTTGAATACAGCTTTTTGGAACATTGTCTGCGTGATGACCTTAACGACAGTGCCGACCGTGTTATGTGTGTTCTGCACCCAATAAAGCTTGTAATTACAAATTATCCGGAAGACAAAACCGAAGAATTTGAAATTGAAAACAATCCGAATCATCCCGAAAACGGAACACGCACCGTTACATTCTCTCGTGAATGTTGGATAGAAGCAGCTGACTTTATGGAAGAACCAATCAAGAAGTATCAGAGGCTTTATCCGGGTAACGAAGTCAGACTTAAATCAACCTATATAGTAAGGTGTACGGGTTGCAAAAAAGACGAGGACGGAAACGTTGTTGAGGTTTATGCCGAATACGACCCACAAACCCGCGGCGGAAACACACCCGACGGCAGAAAGGTCAGAGGCACAATTCATTGGGTTGATTGCAACAACTGCGCCGAAGCAGAGGTTCGTCTGTATGATAATCTTTTCACTGTTCCCGACCCTGATGTTGGCGACAGAAACTTCCTTGATTATCTAAATCCAAATTCACTTGAAGTTCTCAATAACTGCAAAGTTGAAAAATCTCTTGAAACAGCAGAAGCTCCAAAAAGTTTTCAGTTTATGCGCCTCGGTTATTTTTGTGTTGATAATAAAGACAGCAGACCACAACACCTTGTATTCAACCGCAGTGTGAATCTTAAAGACGGATTTAAGAAAAAAGGATAAAAAAATATAATCTCAGTATTAAAACGGGTTTAAGTGTATATCTACATTTAAACCCGTTTTTATTTGCCTAAGTAAGCAAAAACATTTATTCAGATAAACAACAAACCTCTGAAGCGCAATAATTCAAAAAAATATCGTTTAATATTAGAGGCATATATAATTAAAGATAATATATTTTTCGTAAGTATAGTTTAATTAAACAATATATTTTTAAAAAGCTCAATAATTTTATGTAATATTTTGTATATTTTTGTCGAAAGTGTTGACATTTTATAACTTTAATAATAATATATCCTCATAGTCATGACTAAATAATTTTAAAGAGGAATTTTATTATGACAAAACGATTATCAAAAAGTCTTGCTGTACTGTTTTTAAGTATGGTTATGGTGTTTGAAGCCGTTATACCTGCATTTGCGGAATCAAGTTCAATTACATATGTTGAAGACCACTCTGTTGTTGACTGCGTTCACAGATATAAGAACAATGACGGGACATTCACCTTCACAATCAAGCTTCCAAAGGGCAGAAATCTGATTTACACATCATTGGCAATAACCAAAAACAGCGACGGAGATGTTTTATATTCCACCACTATTTTGGGAAATCAAACCAATATGACCTATTTATACTCCGATGATACATCTGATTATTATAATTTGGTTTTATCAAAATACTCAGATGAAGGAATAGGAATTAAACTTTATCATAGTTATTTCGACCAGGATAAACATTATATGGCTACTGATACTGCTAACGGCAGCACAACCGAGGGCAGAGGATATTGGTTGAGTGCTTAAAAGCGACACGCTGTCTAATTCAGACCTGAGTCGCAAAGCGTCACAAACCTTTTTACACAAAATCATTTAAAGAAAAGAGGGATTTAATATGACAAAACGATTATCAAAAAGTCTTGCCGTGCTATTTATGAGCGTAGTAATGGTTTTTGCAGCTGTTGTTCCTGCTTTTGCAGCAGATGTAGTTTTAATTTAGGACCACTCGGTAGTAGATTGCACACACTATTACAAAAACAATGGCAACTATTATTTTCAGATAAAATGTCCCAAGGGTGAACTTGACAAAGTTACAGTAGCTCTTACCAGTGATGATACCGGAAGTGGCGGCGGATTTTCAGTATCCTTTAAACATACCATATTCACAGGAGTTTGCGGAAAAGAGTTTGCATATTCTGATGACAAGTATGAATACAATTGGCTGATTGTAAAGTGCAGTGAATATCCTGATGCTTACGTTTCATCTTGGGGCGGAGTAGGCGTCAAGATTTTCTACTTTGACGGTGAGAACAGCAAAATGGCTACCAACACTTCAAATTACAGCACAACTCAGGGCAGAGGATATTGGCTGAGTGCTTGATGAATAAAGCGCAAACAATTATCAAAATTTTTATCAATAAGATAAATTATTAAATTTTATAAGATGAGTTCGATATTTTATCGGACTCATTTTTTTGCAAAACAAGATAATAATCATAGCAGAAATAACGAAATGATAAAGGCAAGCTAAAACATATTTATTGTTAATCACTTTGCCCCGCTTTAAAATTAACTGAAAATTCGGCATAAAAAATGCACACCGCAAAACAAAATTCTGCGATGTGCAAACAATTACAAAAAGTATTTAAGTAATTCAGTAAAATTACTTTAATTCTACTTCTGCGCCAGCCTCTTCGAGCTTTGACTTCATAGCTTCAGCGTCGTCCTTAGAAACAGCTTCCTTAACAGTCTTAGGAGCACCGTCAACAACAGCCTTTGCTTCCTTAAGTCCAAGACCTGTGATCTCACGAACAGCCTTGATAACAGCAATCTTGTTGCCGCCGGCTGACTTAAGAATTACGTCAAACTCTGTCTGCTCAGCAGCAGCAGCGCCGCCGTCAGCAGCAGGACCTGCAACTGCAACTGCAGCAGCAGCGGATACACCAAACTCATCCTCAACAGCGTGAACGAGCTCTGAAAGCTCAAGAACTGTGAGGCCTTTTAATTCTTCAATAATAGCAGTAATTTTTTCTGATGCCATTGTAATTTACCTCCGATATTATAAATTAATAATTTTAAAATTTTAGCAGATTATTCTGCTGCTTCTTCAGCAGGAGCTTCCTCAGCAGGAGCGTCTGCCTTTTCAGCGGCACAAGCTTCTACGCCGCCCTTGTCAACAATAGCCTGTACGGCACGGGCAAATGATGCGATAGGCGCCTGGAATGCACCAAGAACATTTGCAAGAAGAACTTCCTTGGTTGGGAGCTTTGAAAGAGATATGATTGTGTCCATATCAATTACAGCGCCGTCAAGGTAAGCTGTCTTAACCTTAAAGTTTTCGTGATCCTTTGCATAGTTGCAGAGGATTCTTGCTGCAGCTGCATATTCAGTATCGCTTGTTGCGATAGCTGTTGTACCCTCAAGTACAGATTTAATGTCCTCAAGACCTGCTTCTTCACAAGCACGTGACAAAAGTGTATTCTTAACTACCGAATACTTTACGTCGTTCTCACGAAGCTCTTTTCTGAGCTTTGTATCGTCTTCAACGTTGATACCTTCGTATGAAACAACAACACCTGTGATAGAGTTCTTAAGTCTTTCTGAAAGCTCAGCTACAATAGCTTTTTTCTGCTCTAAAACACTTTGACTTGGCAAAATTTTCACCTCCAAAATTTTTTGTCGCAGTTCAAAAAAACAACCGTCCAAACATACCTCGGACGGTTGCAAAAATACAAAGTAATTTGCATCTTCCTCGGCAGGCGGGATAACCCTTACGCAATGCACCTGCTGTCTTTAGAACAGCGAATTTATATTAACACCGATGTGTTAACAACTATAAAATTTTAAGCACCGAATTTAGAAGTGCTTACTCTGACGCTTGGACCCATTGTTGAAGTTACTGCAACAGAACGGAGATACTGTCCCTTTGCAGCAGCAGGCTTAGCCTTAACAACCGCATCCATAAGTGTGTCAAAGTTTTCAGCAAGCTTATCAGGACCAAAGCTTACTTTGCCGATAGGGCAGTGAATAATGTTTGTCTTATCAAGACGGTACTCAATCTTACCTGCCTTAGCTTCTTTAACAGCCTTAGCAATGTCAGGAGTAACAGTACCGGCCTTTGGGTTTGGCATAAGACCACGGGGACCGAGGATTCTACCAAGACGACCAACAAGACCCATGCAATCGGGAGTTGTGATAAGAACGTCAAAGTCCATCCAGTTTTCCTGCTGAATTTTCTGAGTCATATCTTCAGCGCCAACAAAATCTGCGCCTGCTTCCTTAGCAAGGTCAACGTTAGCGCCCTTACAAATTGCAAGAACTCTTACCTTTTTACCTGTACCGTTAGGAAGAACAACTGCGCCTCTTACCTGCTGGTCAGCGTGACGGCTGTCAACGCCAAGCTTGATATGAAGCTCAACTGTTTCGTCAAACTTAGCTGTGGCTGTTTTTACAACAGTGGCAAGAGCCTCGTTTGAGTCATATAATTTAGTTCTGTCAACGAGCTTAGCAGCGTCAACATATTTCTTACCGTGTTTCATTACTTTTCCTCCATTGTTAGGTGGTCAATCGGAAACTTCCTCCCACCCGGATAATTAGTCAACTACTGTAATACCCATGCTTCTTGCTGTACCGGCAACCATGCTGATAGCAGCTTCAAGAGAACCTGCGTTAAGGTCAGGCATTTTCTGCTCTGCAATCTTTGCAAGCTGTTCTTTTGTAATCTGGGCAACCTTAGTCTTGTTCGGTACGCCTGAACCGCTTTCGATACCGCAAGCCTTCTTAAGAAGAACAGCAGCAGGCGGAGTCTTTGTAACGAAAGTAAATGAACGATCGGCATATACTGTAATTACAACAGGAATGATAAGTCCGATGTCGTTCTTTGTACGCTCATTAAAATCCTTAGTGAACGCAACAATGTTTACACCGTGCTGACCTAAAGCAGGACCAACAGGTGGTGCCGGAGTAGCTTTTCCGGCAGGAATCTGCAGCTTAATTAAGCCTACAACCTTCTGAGCCATTGTGATTAACCTCCAAAATTCGTGGTAAATTGCGGAACGCCACTGTGTAGGGTCCCTCCCACAGGGAGCAAGCTCCCAATAAAAAGCCGATTGGCTGATTATTTTTAAATTATTCTTCTATCGATTCAGCCTGACCAAGCTCAAGCTCAATCGGAGTTTCACGTCCGAACATAGAAACAACAACGCGAACGTAATTTTTGTCTGCGTCAATTTCTTCAACAACGCCGACGAAGTCCTCAAGCGGACCGTCAATAATGCGTACCGAATCGCCCACAGAATAGTTAACCTTGGTGCTGCGTGTTTCAACGCCCATTCTGTAAACTTCAGCATCAGTAAGGGGTACGGGTTTTGATCCCGGGCCGACAAATCCTGTGCATCCGCGAATATTGCGAACAACATACCAAGTTTCATCGGTATAAACCATTTTAACGAAAACATAACCCGGATAGAGCTTATGCTCAACCTCTTTGGTTTTTTCGCCAACGGTTTCGGTAACGATTTCTGTCGGTACTTTAACGTCAACAATCATATCCTGAAGTTGTCTGTTTTCCGCTGTTGACATAAGGTCAGCGGCAACTTTGTTTTCGTAACCCGAATAAGTATGAACAACATACCATTTTGCATCTGTTTCAGGCATTATAACTTTCTTCCTTTCGTAAGCTTAGTAATAACGCACTTTAGGCAGAAGTTTCCATAACCAAACCAAGCAAAGCATACAAGCCCTGGTCAAGAGCAAATATGAATGCGCTCATAACAATAATTACGGCAATTACAATGCCGAAATTTCTTGTTGTCTGAGAAACGGTTGACCAAGATATCTTCTTTAACTCACCCTTACAAGCGGACAGGTACTTAATAATACGTGCAAAGACGTTAGGCTTTTTGCTTTTTTTAGCAGCTTTTTTGGAATCTGCTTTTTTTGTATCAAGCTTTTTGTCAGCCATAATGTACCTCCATTATTTAGTTTCTTTGTGAAGAGTGTGTTTTTTACAGAAACGGCAGTACTTGTTCATCTCAAGTCTGTCGGGACTGTTCTTCTTGTTCTTCATTGTGTTGTAGTTACGCTGTTTGCACTCTGTGCAGGCCAATGTGATTTTTACTCTCATAACGGCACCTCCCGGTTTTTCGGAATATTTTAGCCTCCCTCAACAGTAATGCCGTCAGCCGCAATATTGCAGACTCACAAAAGTTTGTTCAACCGCCTTTTGCAAGGCATTAATGAAACGAACAAATATTTCAAACAACTTTTTCAAGTATTTGGCATTACCCTTAGCAGGGCATAAAAAATAAGCCCCTTTCAGAGGTAAGGTTATTTTACCATATTGTAAAGATATAGTCAATACCTTTTTACAATTTTATACCTTTTTCGTACATATTTCGTGCAAATTTCGTGCCACACGGCTTTTGCGCTCCGTATGACACGAAATAAATTTAATTTAATTCTTAATTTTTCTGCTTTTTCGTGACTTATTTCTGTGATATATTTCAAGCAAAATAATCAGCACGGCAAACACGCCAAGTCCCGAGCATGTTGCCAAAGCACCTGTCTTAAGCCCCGGGGTTTGATACTCAAACCTGATTTTATGGCTTCCCTCTGTAAGCTCCAAACCCATAAACATTGTGTTGGCTCTTTTTACCTCGGCTTTTTTGCCGTCAACATATGCTGTCCAACCGCTGCTGTACGGAACGGCAAGGCACAAAATTTTGTCCTTGTCAACTGTAATGTCGCCGCTGATTGTATTTGTATCGGTAACAATGTTTTCAAGCTGATTCTCGCCGAGCTTTGAAGCCTGGCTTATATATTTGTCCATAGGCTGGCAAACAACCGACATCTCATCAAATGTATAGTACCCCTGCTGTGAAAACTTAATTGTAATAGTATCTCTTGCCTCATTGCTGTATACAAAATTTATAATGTAATCTTTCTTGCCGGCATACCACTGAAAATACGGATTACAAACGTATGCATAATTTGACACATCATCGCACTTGCAATCCAAAGAGGCTCTTCCCTCGTGTGTCCAATATTTTTTGCTTGTTTCACGCTGTTTTTGCTCATATTCGGACAATTCTTCCCATTCGTCATCCGAATAAATGCTAACAGGGTCAACACTTTCAAATTCAAGATTATGAAAATACAAGTACGTTTCACAGCTAGTCTTGCCGTTGAATTTGAGCGTTATTTCAGAACCTGCTTTTTTTACCGTGAATTTTCCGTTTTCAACAACAACATTTTCGTCCTCTTCAATTGCATAAGGCACAGTCTGATGATTATAAGTCGGCTCTGCACTTTCTACAAAATCGGTATCGTCATCAAGCACAACACCCTGCATAAGAGCCTGTTGACGTTCAACCGCAGTCATATTTTCATAATCACTGCGCGAAATATACTTGTCGTAGGTATACCCCAGACCCAGAGCGTTGCTGTTTTGATAAACCTTATAATTTTCAACGCTTTTTCTCGTTTTTGCCTTTGAATCAAACCCAAACGGTTTTGTGATTTTTCCGCTCTCTGTTGTAACAAAATACTTAACGCCCGCAAGGGTTTCAAGCATAGTTCTGTTATCAAGTCCGTCAATTATTGAATCACAGTAAATATTATTTGCTGTTTCAAGCATATACTGAAAAATATTGCCGTTAGTAAGGCTGTAAAAAGACGAAACAGAGTGATTCTCGTTAAGCACAGCCGAATTTCTCATTACCTTGTTGCTTATTCTGTTTTCATCAAATCTGTAAAATCCGCTGTCGTCCTCAACATATGAAGCTGCCTTTGCGTGGGTGGTGTCAACCAGGTCTTCAAGAGCCATTCCCTTGTCATTGAATACACCGAGATAGTTCTGGGTATTGGACGAATAAAGGAACTTTGCATTGACACAAACGCTAAGCATTGTGACAAACACCAAAATCAATTTTGAAACGAACTTGACATATGATTTTGCCTTATACGAAATATTAATTCTGTATATGGCATATATAAGCAGAGCTGTTATAAATAATACAACCGAAGAAATGATTGCGCCTTTGCTTGAAGTCTTTGTAAATATAAACAGATATGCTCCTACAATCACTACCGCTCCGGTAATTATCATAAGAGTTTTTCTTGTAACGTTCAACAGGCTTGGAACAACGGTTGTGGCAATAAAGCACACCAGCATACTGTAACCCCATACCCATCTGTTTGACACATATGACATTCCGTGCATGATTTTTCCAAGAAGCGGAATCAATAAAATAATCGTTGTAACAACAAAGCCGATTTTAAGCGACCTGTGTTTTTTGCGCTCAGCAAACAACAGAACAACAGCCAAGAATACAAGCGACGCATATCCCATAATAGTCCACTTGTCAGAGGGCTGAATTGATATAAACGACGGCAAAAATCCTTCGTAATATGAAAGATAATAAAACGGCTCGAATAATTTGGAAACAGAAGCTCTGTAAGACGATGAAAGCGCAAGAACATTTGGCAAAAGCATAAAGCCAGCAATCATAACACCGATGAGGGCGAATCCCAAAAATTTAAAGAAAACCAAGAATAGATTTCTCACGTACTTTTCTTTATAATAATCAAAGAATCTGATTACGGCATAGATTGCAACAAGAGCGTAAAGCATATAGAAGAAATAAAAATTGCTTATTGCCGACAAAGCCACCATTATTATGAACAGATACGGACGGCGTTTTTCAAAAATATGCTCAACGCCTATCAGTAACAGCGGCAAATAAATCATCGGGTTTGTAAAATAAGGATGACGGATAGAAGCATATGCGGCATATCCGCAGAAAACGTAGCACAATGAGCCGATAACAGAACCGAGACGACCGCGGTTCATCTTTAGGCTGTAAGCAGAAAATGCAATTCCTGCAAGATACAGTCTTAGAATGATTAACGCTGTATATAAAATTTCGGTTTTTGAAGCCGGAACAAATACGGATAACAAACAAAGCGGGTCACCCAGAGCATAGTAGTGCAAAGTTGTTATTGTATCCGCACCGTATCCTATACTTGAATCCCACATAGGAAATGCAAAGTTACCTGCAAGTATGTTTTTTGCGTATTCTCTCAGCATTTTGCCCAGATATGTCAAAGAATTGAAATGCTGAACCAATCCGTCCTTTGTGCTTTCAACCCAAATAAATGACTTTCCGTTAAGATAAAAAACCGAATAAACAGCAAGTATAGCAACAACAAACAAAACAGTATATACAAGATAATAATTTAATCTTTTTCGTTTGCCGCCCTTTGAATCAAACTTATAAAGGCTGTTGTATATTGATGTAAATAATCCGTCAACGTTTGATAATATTTTACTCATACTTCCCACTTTCGCTTAAACTGTCAAATTTGCATTAAATCGAATCATCGCCCTGCCATTGTTTGCAAAAAGCAGAACTTGCTTTTAATTGCAAATATTGCAAATCTTAGGTTATATAACAAAACCGCCGTTCACCCCAAGTATTTGCCCTGTTATAAACTTTGCCTTTTCGCTGCACAAAAATACAGCTGAATCGGCAATATCTTCAGGCGCGCCAAGCAAATTAAGAGGCGTTTCCTTTTTTAACTCGGCAACAGCATTTTCATCAAATTCTTTCATCATATCAGTCATAATAACGCCGGGGCAAATGCAATTGACCCGAATACCCGAAAGTCCGACCTCTTTGGCAAGCGCCTTTGTGAGTCCGATAACACCGGCTTTGGCGGTACTGTAATGCACTTCGCACGAAGCTCCAACCTGTCCCCACATTGAGCTTATATTCAAAATAACTCCGCTATGGTTCTTGAGCATATACCGTTTCAAAGCCTCTTGCGTACAGTTAAATACACCGCCAAGATTAGTGTTAAGCATAGAACACCATTCATCGCTTGAAATGTCGGTGAACAGCTTTTGCTGAGCTATTCCGGCATTGTTTATAAGCACATCAAGATTTCCAAACAATCTGTCAATTTCGTCAAACATACTGTTTACCGCAGTTCTGTCGGATACATCTGCGCCGACAGCGGCGGCATTAACCCCATAAGTTTCCCTCAATATACCTGCAAGCTTTTTAGCTTTAGCCTCATTTTTGTTATAATTCAGGGCAACATCATAGCCGTTTTGGGCAAAGGCAACCGCAATTGCCGAACCTATTCCGCCCGAAGCCCCTGTAATTAACACGGTTTTCATTCTTTAGTTTTCCTGCCTAATACAAAAATAATGTATTAATTATAACATATCATTAAGATAAAATAAAGGATAAATAATCCGTATAAATTTCTATAATTTATGAAATATTTTAATAAATACAAAAAAAAATGAGCTCGGAAAGTCTCCGAACTCATCTTAAAATTGGTTTTTATTCTAAGGTTATAAGCAACGCCATCTTAAATCTGCCGTCCGCCTTAACATAATGCTTGCCGTTTTTGGCAAACCTAAAATTCTCGCCCGCCTTGATTTTATGCTCGCTGCCCTCATAGCCGATTATTCCCTGACCTTCAAGTGCAAAAATCAATGCGTCTCCCGGGGCTGCGTGCTCGGCAAGTCCCGTGCCCTCGTCAAAGCTCATAACAACAAACTTCATCTTGTCATTATGTGCAATATCCATATTCACAATTTTTCCGTCCTGATAAGGGAGAAGGTCGGCAAGCTTAAAGACCTCTCCCGGATTAACAGCATTATTAATATTGCTCCTCCTTATGCTGACTTCGGTATAAACCGCTTTTGTATTTGTTCGCATTCCCACGGGAATACTTGCAGGTGTAAGAATGCAATCCGATGAATTAAGTTTCCATACATCTTTATTTGTATAGACCTCCATATTTCCGTCAGCCACAATTATCAGTTTTTGATAATCATAGATTTCTGCGCTGATATCTGTGTCTTTAGCAAGTGAGAAATACAGAATATAATCTTCGCCGTTTGAAAATACTTCTTTAGATATTGTGCACCCTGCAACAGGTCGGTTTTCTTTTGCAACGCTAAAAACCTGTCCGGTTATTTCATTCATAAAATCACTTCGCTTCGTGTGCTTCGATAAATTTTTTTAGTTCTCTTAAAATTGTATCCTGGTCAACGCCTGATTTTTTGCTTACATCTGCAACAGTAGCATTTTTAAGCATCATCCTGCCAATAGGAGTATTTGCCATTTTGAATTTACTATTCACTTTTATCAACTCATCAAGCAACCAAGGATACTGCGCCATTATATCGGTTACTTTAGTCTTTCCGTTAATGTTCATATTTTTCATACTGCCTTTCCTTTTATTTTCCCATTAATTTGTCGTCTACACAAATTTTTATTTTGGCAAATACACACGGCAGCATTGTCACTCAACGAAGCATAACAAAAAAGTTTAAACCAAATATAATTCATAGTTTTTATCAGAAAGCTGTTCCGATAATTAATCTAAAATTCTGCCGTCCCTTGAAATTGTTACAACTTGCCACGGAATAAATTTTCCGCTGTTTCTAAGAGCCTGTTCCGCAGCCGCCTGCAAACCTCCGCAGCACGGCACCTCCATACGAACAACCGTAACGCTTTTTATATCATTTGAAGATATAATTTCGGTAAGTTTTTCTGTATAATCAACCATGTCAAGCTTTGGGCAACCGATAAGCGTAATTTTGCCTTTCATAAACTCTTCGTGTAAATTAGCATAAGCATATGCTGTACAGTCCGCCGCAATCAGCAGCTTTGCACCGTTATAAAACGGAGCGTTAGCAGGAAGCAATTTTATCTGAACAGGCCACTGGTTAAGCCTTGAAACAGGTTTTCCCACTGTTAAAACGCCGTCCTCTTCAGACGCCAAAGTTTTTTCAAAATGCATAAACCTTGAACCCGGACAACCGCCGTGATGACCCTGCGCATTAGCCTTTTTTAGCTTCTGAGCAGCTTTTACGGCTTCTTCGTCATATTCGGGCGCCTCACGTTCCTCAAATGTAATCGCACCTGTCGGGCAGCTCGGCAGGCAATCGCCAAATCCATCACAAAAATTTTCACGCATAAGTTTAGCCTTGCCGTTTACCATATCAATGGCACCCTCATGACAGGCAGTAGCGCAAGCACCACAGCCGTTACATTTTTCTTCATCTATTTTAATGATTTTTCTAATCATTTGCAATACCTCCTTGACTTTGTGAGCTCATTATAATACTATTTTTTAATAAAGTACGTTGTAATTACAACAAAATTTAATTTTTCGGAGAATATATGAACATTAAAGAATTAAAAAAATCAATTGCCTTTAAAGGAATGGACGAAAACGATATAGAACAGTGTATCAAGTCGCTTAACGCAAACGAAAAAGAATACAAAAAGGGAGAGCTGATTTTATCAGCCGGCGACATTACAAGCCTTTTCGGATTGGTGCTAAGCGGCAGCGTAACAATTGAGAGCAACGACATCTGGGGCAACAAAACTATCATGAGCCACGTAGGCAAGCTGAATTTTTTTGCAGAAACTTATGCCATACTTGAAAATGAGCCAATGCTTGTGGACGTATGTGCAAACGAAAACTGTAAGGTATTATTTTTTGATACCTCAAAGCTCAAAAACACAAATGAACTTTATGAAAAATGGGCAATCAAATTTATCCGCAATATGCTCTATGTGTCGGCAAACAAAAACATAGTCCTGTCCGGGCGGAGCTTTCACATCTCGCCGAGAACAATCAGAGAAAGAATACTCTCGTATCTGAACACCGTTTCCATAAAGAAGAACAGCAAAGAGTTTAATATTCCGTTTGACCGCCAACAGCTTGCAGACTATCTTAATGTTGACCGAAGCGCATTATCGCACGAACTGGGAAAATTGCAAAAAGAAGGCATAATAAAATTCAGAAAGAACCACTTCATACTAAATACGTTTTAAATCTCACCGAAATTTCATAAATTATTTGATACATTACAAAAGCAAGAGCAACCGAACTATTGTCAGTCACTCTTGCTTTTTGCTCTATTTTGAAATATTTTACATTGCAATAATTCAGGATGTGTAAACGGACATTAAAGAATATCACGAATTTCAAACGCCAAAATTATTTTAAAGCGTTCGTCAAACGTTTTAAGATTGTTACCGAGAATTTTCTTTATCTTTGCAAGCTGATAATTTATCGTATTTCGATGCACAAAAGTTTCTTGCGCCACTTTCTGAACACTTCCGTCGTATTTTAAATACATACGCAAAAAGTTCATATAATCCGTTCCGTTATCTCTGTCATAAACTTCAAGTTTCCTGAGATTTTCATCATATATGCTTTCCAGCAATGAAACATCATTAACAGCAAGAATCAACTTTTTGATTTCCAGCTTATCATAAAACATAGGCGTAATGCCTCTGCGCTGTGCAAGTTTTAACATTCTCAGCACTATCTGATAGCTGTTTGATAAAAACTTCAGCTTATTCTTAGTTTTGCTGACCGCAATGTATAATTTGTTTATACTTATATACTTTGCTTCTTCACTCTGCACCCTGTTTACAAGTTCTTCAATTTCTTTGTCCGTAAAATCACTCAACACATAAAACAGCAGGTTATCAACTTTAAATCCTCCCCAATGCTTCTGATAAGAATAAACGATTCTCTCAAAAGCCGACTCAACTTTACGCGTTGAAATATTTTCAGCCATATCGGCTTTTATGCCAATAATTGAATAGTCTGCTTCAATATCAAAATCATTACACTCCAGAATCGGAATGTATTTTGCATAATCGCCGGGGAAAAAAATAAAATTTTTGAGTGTATCGCCGATGGTTTCTTCTTTGCGTTCATTTAATATTATCTGATTGCAAAAATCCCGTGAAATATCAACAATTCTTGTCTTCCAAGGAATATCCATTAACGGAAAGCTATTTTCGTTGCAATAGCTTATTACTTTTGCCGGAATAGCCTTGATGTAGGGACCGATGTTAAGGACAAGCCCGCTTACATGTTTTTCTATAAGATTTTTTACAAACGGCAGCATCCAATCCTGCCCTTTATTTGCTATACCCGTTGTAAAAATAAGCTCACCGCCATGAAGGAAATCGCTTACTTCTATATCCTCCACAGTATGAACCCATTGAACTATATTTGACATTCCCTCTTTTCCTGCGATTACACGCATTCCATAAAGATATCCTGCTTTTCCACACAATAAACCAAGAGTTACTGCCATATATACTGACCTCCCGGCTGTCTTACTGTATTATTTGCCAAACTTAAGCTGTACCGCTCTTTCTATGATATCGGCACAGTTTTGTATTGAATTTCTTGATGTGTTAAGAAACATATCGTAATTCAGCGGTTCTTTCCAATTTTCACCTCTGGTATAATACTTGTAATATGCAGTGCGATATTTGTCGGTTCGCTTTTTCATATCCCTTGCGCGTTCCTCTGAAACATAAATTCTGGAACGTATTTTTGCAATACAGTCGTCATAGTACGCATTAACGAAAACACTTAGTACATTCGGTCTGTCTCTCAAAATATTATCTGCGCACTTTCCGACTATTATACAAGACTGTGTATGCGACAGTTCCTTGATAATCTCGGCTTGAATATTATAAAGATTCAAATCCGAGACAAAAGCTCTTGACTCCGGTCTGAGGACATTGGCGGTAGGCAGCTTTGTAAGCGACTTAATAAGATAACTGCCGTGAATTCTTTCGTCAACCTCGACAAACTCACTCTCATCAATTCCGCTTGCCTGCGACGCCATTGTTAAAATCTGTCTTTCATACCATGGAATACCCAGCTTTTCTGAAAGCAGAGCGGCAATTTCCTTGCCGCCGCTTCCAAAACTACGAGCTATTGTGATAATGTAATTATCCATAGTGAAACCTCCGTCATTTATCAGTCAACGGCATCACATTTAAGTACCGCATTCAGCAAAACGGACGCACCCTCGGTGCAAAGTTCTGTTGATGTAAACTCCGGTTCGCAATGTGAATGTCCGTCTTTTGAAGGAACAAAAATCATTGTTGTAGGCAACATATACGAAGCAAACTGAGCGTCGTGTCCGGCTCCGGAATTGATTTTCTGATTGGAATAACCGAGTTCATCAACTGATTCCTGAACAAAGTCTACAAGCTGTTTATCATAATAAACAGTGTCTCTTGTCCATGCAACCTCATATCCGACCTTGCATTTTGCAACTTCTTTCGGCATATTCTCAATAACCGAAACCACCTGTTCTATAACCTTCGGGTCTTCATGACGAGCGTCAATTGAAAATTCGATATAATCGGGAATTACAGTGTGAACATTAGGATGGCAAAGAATTTCACCCGTTGTATAAACAAGCTCAGGGTCGAGCTTATCAAGTTCTTTGTGAAGATATGTAAGGACTTGTGCTGCCGCAAACAAAGCATCGTGACGATACTTCATAGGTGTAGTGCCCGCATGGTCAGCCTGACCCGTAATTTTTATACGGTAGTTTATCATACCGAGTACACAGGTTACAACGCCTATATCATTATTTGCAGCTTCAAGAATCGGGCCTTGTTCAATGTGAAGTTCAAACATAGCCTTATAATCCTTGGGATTAAGTCTGTTTGATTCATCGCCTTTGTAGCCCGAGGCATTCAGAGCCATTTCAAATGTTTTGGTTGAGTCAAGAATTGACTTTGAGGCAAGCATATTTTCCTTTTTAAAGTTTTTGGCAATATCAACAGGAAGATAATCGTAACATACAATACCTGAACACATCATTGCCGGCGGATATAGCGAACCCTCTTCGTTTGTCCATATCATTGCAACCAAATTGTGCTTATGAGGAATATTCTCCGTAGCCACGGTTTCAAGAACCTCCATTGCACCCATTACACCGAGAATACCGTCATAATTTCCTCCGTTTTTAACCGAATCGCAATGCGAAGCCATTACAATTGCAGGAAGCGACGGGTCTGAACCTTTGAGAGTAGCATAAACATTTGCAACGTCATCGGTTTTAATTTCCGCACCGATAGCTTTCATTCTCTTAACAAATTCAGCTCTTGCCTGTAATGCTTCAGGTGAAAGTGAATATCTTGTAATTCCTCCGTGACCTGCGTCACCGAATTTACTGAATGTTGAAATTTTGTCCTTCATTCTTTCTTTACTGCACTTATACATACACTTTGCACATCCTTAGTTTAAAAAATTTAATATATAAATAATCTTCAGTATCAATTTAATGACCTGTCAATGCCAACTTGCTTACCTTTTTCCCTGGGTCGATTGCATTAACGGGACATACCACCTTACACAAATGACATCCAACGCATTTTTTACCGTCAAGAACAGGTTTTCTGTCGCTGTTCATCTTTATTGCCTGATGACCTCCGTCATAACATGACACATAGCACCTTTCACAGCCAATACATTTTTCACGGTCAAACCTTGGAAAACAAATATAGCTTCTGTCAAGATCATCGGCAGGGATTATATTTTTCTCAGCAACGCCGATAAAATCGTTAATGCTGCTGAAATTATGCGATGACATATATCTTTTGAGTCCGTCAATCATATCTTCTACTATGCGATAGCCGTACTGCATAACCGCCGTGGTCACCTGAACCGTTGAACAACCCAGTGAAATAAATTCCGCTGCGTCATACCAAGTCTCAATTCCTCCCATTCCGCTTATCGGAACATCTTTAAGTTTATCGCTGCTTTTCATTTCATTGATAAATCTGAGTGCAATCGGCTTTACCGCCTTACCGGAATATCCGCCGACAGACGACTTTCCGCAAACATCAGGTGAGCTTGAAAAATTTTCCAAGTTCACGTTCATTATACTTTTTATCGTGTTGATTGCCGCCAGTCCGTCTGCCCCCGCTTCCACCGCTTTAACAGCGGGAGGAATCATAGAGGTAATATTCGGCGTCATCTTTGCAAGAACAGGTAAATTTGTCCCCTTTTTAACTGCCTTTGTATACAAATACACAAGCTCCGGGTTTATGCCGACATCACTGCCAAGCCCCTCGCCCACCATTTGAGGACAACTGAAGTTGCACTCGATAATATCCGCTCCGGCTTTTTCACAAAGAGAAGCAAGTTTTGTCCACTCGTATTCATTACTTCCCATAATGGATGCAATGATAACTTTTGTGGGGTAATTCTTTTTAAGTTCTCTGAAAAAGCCTAAATTTTCTTCGAGAGAGTAAGTTGATATTTGTTCAATGTTTTTGAATCCCACAAACTGCGTATCTTCTTTATCAAGCTCGGAAAATCTCGGTGAAACTTCGTTTGGTGTAAACATACCGATAGTTTTAAAGGCTACTCCTGCCCAACCGCAATCAAACGCCTTTGCAACCATATCATAGTTGCTGCCGACAACAGATGACGAAAGGAAAAAGGGATTTTCACACTTTACGCCGCACAAATATGTAGTGAGGTCAATGTCAGGCACCGAAACGGGATTCTGTTGCGAAAGAAGTTCAGTGATTTTGTCAATACGAACAGGCAAATCAAACTTTGCCCGACTGCACGCCTGCATACAACCACCGTCTATGCAATCCACACAAGGATTATCCGCAAGCATATATCTTGCTCCCTGCTCATTGTCAAAATTAACTGAACGAATGATTTGGTCAATTTTTACACCGTATGTACAGGCCTGTGCACAAGGAGCGTTTTCACAAAGCAGACATCTGCTGCTTTCGGTTTTTAGAACAACTTCTCTGTATCCCATAACATCAACTGCTTTCAAAACTATTTTGAGGTACTTCTCTTTACATATTTTCCGTTTCCGGGTGTTCCCGTGAATTTTCCGTTATCATAAACAAGATTGCCGCGAAGATAAGTCTGAACGGGATAGCCGTGCAACTTTTTGCCCTCCCATATAGTATGGTCACAATCAGAGTGCATATTGTTTACACTGACAGTGAAGTCCTTATCCTTATCATAGATTACGATATCGGCATCCTTGCCAACCTCGATTGCACCCTTATCGTCACAACCGAAAATCTTTGCAGGATTTGTCGAACAAAGCTCAACCGCTCTTTCAAATGTGATTTTACCGCTGTTTGCTGCGTCAAGCATATACGGATAAAGGTTCTCAATTCCGGCACATCCGTTCGGAATCTTGGTAAAGTCATCCTTGCCCCAATCCTTTTCATAACTTTGGAACGGACAATGGTCGGTTGCCACAGTGTCGATAAGACCGGCTTTTATCGCCGTCCACAAAGCGTCTTGGCTTTCTTTTCCTTTCATCGGAGGAGAGCAAACAAAGTTTCTGCCGTCCTCTCGTTTATAAACGTCACAGGTAAACTCCAAATACTGCGGACAAGTTTCGATATATATTTCGTGACCTTCGGTTTTTGCCTTGATACATTCCTCAAGACCCTCTTTATCAGCCATATGTACAATATAGAGCGGAGCTTCAAGGTGTTTTGCCCAATGGACTGCTCGTTTATCTGCTTCTGCTTCAACAAATTCGGGTCTGCTCAGATAATGATACCAAGCACTTGTCTTTCCCTCTTTAAGGAACTGCTCTGTTCTCATATCAATAAGGTCAGGATTCTCGGCATGCAGGTTAATTTTTGCGCCAAGCTCTTTTGCTCTTAACAGCAATCTTACGAATGTTGCGTCATCAACCATCATTTTTTCTTTCTTATAAACAAAGAAACATTTAAAACTTGTGATTCCCTCGTTTACGGCAGTTGCCATTTCATCAAGAATTTCTCCGCCGTTTAAATCGGTAATGCAACAATGAAAAGCATAATCAACACAAGCCTCCTTTTCAAGCACAGCCTTTTTTGAATTGATAAGTCCCATAATTGTCTCTCCGCTGTGCTGAACGGGATAATCAAAAACCGTTGTTACACCGCCGCAAGCTGCTGCACGTGTACCTGAAAGATAACTGTCGGCTGAAACAGTTCCGCCAAAAGGCATTGCCAGGTGTGTGTGAACATCAATAGCACCCGGCAGAACAAGCTTGCCGTTTGCATCAACCACTTTGTCAGCAGAAACATCAATATTTTTACCGATTTCTGCAATTTTTTCGTCTTTTACAGCTACATCTGCCATATAGCTGCCCTTTGCGGTTACTATTGTTCCGTTTTTAATCAATAAATCCATACTGTTACCTTTCCTTTCTTATTTTTGCTGTCACGGCGGTGAAGACACCGCCGTACAGTCGCCCAAATTCTTATTTTGTAAAGAGGTCTTTTTTATAGACAAGCTCAAGACCGGACCTCTGATAAACCTGAGCTATTTCCAAAAGTTCCATACCGCCTGCGTTTGCGGATGTTAAGTTAGCAACCCATGTTACGCCAAAGTCTACTGTACCGTTGCTTACTGCTGTTGTTTCTGAAATATCGCCGCCACCCGGAGTAATTGTAACCTTGAGACCTACTTCTTCATAATATCCTTTAGCCTGTGCAACGTAATATCCCATAAACTGTGCCTGTGGGAGCCACTTTAACTGGATTGTAACATCTGTTTTCTCAAGATTGCCGAACTTTCCGTCTGTTGACTTATTAGCCTCGTCAATGTACTGAGTATCACGAATATCATCAAGCGTAAAGCCTTCAAGCTTTGAACTTGCAGACGAATCGTCAAGCTGTACGTACTTTTTGCAAAGGTCAAGGGTTTGCTGCATTGCTTCTTCGTCCATATTGCCGTAATTATCAACAGTGTTTCCCTTTGTATCGGTTGTTACAAGTTTTGCAACTTCCTTTGCCATATACAACTGGTGATCCGATGATACAGAAGAACCTGCGTCAAATACAATCTGTGCTGCTTCTTCCGGATTTTCAACAGCGTATTTCCAACCTTTCATTGAGGCATAAAGGAATGCTTTTACTGTATTTGGATTCTGCTTTGCAAACTCCTTGGTACAGAAAATATTATCTTCAAGCATTGCAACGCCTTCATCGTTCATATCAATGGTACCTACTGTATCGCCATACTTATAGCCGCCGTCATAATCGTTCTTAACAAGACCCAGCTCGTTATATGTCATAGCAGAAGCCAAAGTGATATTATCCTGGTCAAATCCGTCCATTGTGAAATCTTCTGAAAGATATTTTGTTGGGAGATCATACTTCTGAAGAAGTGCAAGAATTTCATACTCGTTGCCAAGTCCCCAGTTACCTACTTTTCCGTCTGCGGCAGCTTTTTTGATAATCTCTTCATTTGACATCAATTCGCCGTCAGTTGACGAATCCGATGAATCGGATGATGATGAAGCGGACTCACCGCAGCCAGCGAATGAGGTAACTGCAATTGTTCCCGCAAATAATAATGCAAGCAACTTTTTAAATTCGTTTGTCTTTTTCATTTTGATTCCTCCAATTTTAAAGTCTATGTAAACCGAAATAAACGGTAAACAAACAATAAGATTTATTTGATTCTGCGATTTTTTAATACTATTGACTCAACTAACATAAGCACGCCGTACATTACAAGACCGATAATGCACGCAACCACTATATAAGCCCATGCTGTCGGATATTGACCAAGTACAATGTTTTCCCTTATCTCTCTGCCCACACCTGTGATGTACTCGGCAAAATACTCTGAAACTACTGCGCTTATTATACTTATCGGAACACTAACTCTCAGCGCAGTAAATACATACGGAATTGAGTTCGGAAGCCTAAGCTTAAAGAAAACAGTGCTTTTTTTGGCTGCGTATGATTTCATAAGGTCAAGTGCAAACGGTTTAAGCTCTGTAAGACCTCTGAATGCGTTAATACTCATACTTGCAATGCAAACTATCATTACAACCAATGTTTTTGCAAACATACTTCTTATATTAGGGTCATTGCTGATATCCTTAGTCCAGTTAGTCATAACAGGTGCAAGAGCTACTATCGGAATAGCATTAAATGCTCCGACTATTGTGATACCTCCCTTGCCCCACTTTTGGAACGTTGCCGCAAACACCGCAATAAGGTAACCGATTATTGAACCTACAAGCAAACCAACAACGGCAACAATCACCGTATAAAGCGCATTAACTGCGAATGTCGGAATGTTATCAATTATTATTCGACAAATTCTTGACGGAAGAGGAAGGGTATTTGTGTCGGTGTTAAACAATTTATGAAGAACCTGCCCCTGCCATAAAGCCAAAATCAGTACGCCAAACAAAACCGGAAGAAGTACGGAACTTACTGTCTGAACGGCTTTATTTTCCTTAAACCTTCGCCATATACTTTTTCTTTTTCTAATCAATTAAGCCGCCCCCTTTTTCTTCCTCGTTTTGCGCTCAATTCTCTTTAACGGTGATACAAGATTTTCAATCCAGCCCATAAGCGAGCAACTTAGAACGCCTATTACTGCGCTGAAAACGACTATATCCCAAAATACATATATTGACATAGCGTGCTTCAGAGACTGTGAAAGCATACATCCGAGACCACCGTCACCCTGAAGGGTATCAACAAGGATTGACGCTGTAATTGCCATTGGAGCGGCAATTTTCAGTCCTGTGAAAAAATAAGGAATACATGACGGAATCAGCATCTTAAAATATACTGTCGATTGCTTTGCAGCGTATGAATACATAAGTTCGTATTTTTGCTTTTCAACCGAATTAAGTCCGGCAAGAGTATTTGTTGCCACCGGGTAAAACGTAAGAATAGCCGCTATAATGATTCTGCTTGAACCTATGTCGTGTGTCATTGCAAGAATAATAGGAGCCATACCCAAAATAGGAATCAGCTGAATCAGCATCAAATACGGAGCCGCTATTTTTTCAACTATTCTTGAAAGCTTCATCAAAATTGCAAGTGCAAATCCAATAATCATTCCTATAAAAAATCCCTGTCCTGCCCTTGAAAGCGTTTGACCTGCATTGTAAATTACTACCTGAAAACAAGTCATTCCGCTTGAAACGGGCTTTGGATCAATAAATGAATATGCAATCTGCCATATATGGGGCATAATATTTTCGGGAGTTCTCTTTGTTGCCTGCACAACAAAAGCAAATATTTCCCATATTACCAAAATTCCAAGCACCCATACCAAAGTTACAAGAGCCTTGGAGTTTTTTATTTTTGTTAGTGTTTTCATCATAAGCTGCCACCTTCAAAGCTGTTTCTTACCTTTGAAACCAGTTCTCCGAAATGAGCGGTGTCTCTCATATCAATCGTTCTCGGATACGGCAAATCTGCGTCAACAACGGCAGATAATCTACCCGGATGAGGCGAAAGAACACATATTCTTGTTGAAAGAAAAACCGCTTCCTGAATATTATGAGTTACAAAAACAATCGTTTTGTTTGTTTTCTCCCAAATTTTTAAAAGGTCAAGATGTAGCTTTTCCTTTGTAAATTCATCAAGTGCGGAGAACGGTTCGTCCATCAGCAAAATCTCGGGTCTGATTCCGAAAGCTCGTGCAATTCCGACCCTTTGCTGCATTCCTCCCGACAACTGTTGAGGATAGTGGTCCGCAAACTTTGTAAGTCCGACCATCTCAAGCATTTCATCTGCTCGGTCAGAGCGGTCTTTCTTTGAGTATCCCATAATCTCAAGAGGAAGCTCAATGTTCTTCTTAACGGTTCGCCACTCAAAAAGTACAGGATTTTGAAACACTATTCCGAATTTCTGCATAAGCCTTATTTCCTTGGGTGTCATATTACTTACTCTGACGTTACCGGACGTTGGCTCAAGCAAATCTGCAATTGTTCTCAAAAGGGTTGTCTTGCCGCAGCCCGACGGGCCAAGAAGTGAAATGAATTCTCCCTTGTGAATGTCAAAATCAATATTATCAAGTGCTTTTACATCATTGCCCTGATTATCCTTAAAAACCACCGATACATTATTTATTGCAATTTCAACATCATTTTTTATGATTGCATTGTCGTTCAAACTCATACTCTGTGCCTCCCTGTTGACAATCTCCGTACAGACGTCAAAACTTTTTTTAAGTTTTCGCCTTAACCGTGATTAAAAAGAAAAAGCACAGCAAATTAGCTTTTCACGCGCCTTTGCTGTGCTTTGATATTTAGTTATTAATGCCGATTAAGCATATAATTTTTTGTAAATTTCAATGCAGTCTTTTTCCGTGACATTCCTTACGGTGTTGCCCGGACTTCCGCTGGCAACTGCATCTTTTGCCATTTTAGGAATTTTGGAATAATATTCATCTTTATCTATTCCGTATCCCTCTAAAGTTGGAATCTGACACACATCACAAACCGTCTTTAAAGAATCAATAAATTTCTCTGCTACCGACTTATCGCTGTCTGAATCCAATGCAACGCCTGTTTCTCTGCCAAGATTTGCAAACTTTTCATATGCACCGGATACTGCAAAGCTGAGACATTCTTTCAGTAACATAGCATTGGACATTCCGTGCGGAACATGAAACAAAGCTCCGATTGGTCTGCTCATACCGTGAACTATTGTAACGCTTGAATTATTGATACAAATACCTGCTTCAAGAGCCGCAATACTCATCTGCTCCCTTGCATTGATATTTTCGGAATCGTTGAAAGCCAAAGGCAAGTATTTCATAATTCGTTTTACTGCCGATACAGCAAGCGTATCCGTCATTGAAAATGCTTTTTTCGATGTATATGCTTCAACAGCATGTGTCAAAGCGTCAAGTCCTGTTGCCGCCGTTACTGATTTGGGAGAACTTACCGTAAACTTGCTGTCCACAATTGCAAGCTTGGGTACAAGAACATCGCCTTTTAAAAGCATTTTTATACCCTTTTGCGAATCCGTAATTACAGTGAACTTCGTTGCTTCACTACCTGTTCCGGCTGTTGTCGGAATTGCTGCAAGCGGCAAAATTTCTCCTGAAATTTCTTTTCCGTTATAATCCGAGATACTTCCGCCATTAACTGCCATCGCTGCAATTGCCTTTGCGGAATCGAGGGGACTTCCCCCTCCTATTCCGATAATAAAATCACAGTCTGAGTTTTTTAACAGGTCAACACCGTTTTCAATCATAACGTCGTCGGGTTCTCCGATTATCCCATCAAACACAACATACCTAATATCATTTTCATCCAACAATGAGATAAGCTTTTTCATCATATCCGAAACCGCAACGTGTTTGCCCGTTACAATAAAAGCTTTATTGCCCATCTTCTTCAATATCGGTGCAGCCTCATTCAAAACTCCGTTTCCGACAATTATATGATTTGGTACAACAAAATGTGACATTGTACAATCTCCTTAAATTAATTCGTTATCCACATATGTAAGAACTTCATCCATCTTAACCATTTCTTCCCTTATCTGTTCCTCTGTAATAATTAACGGAGGATTTACAAAAAGCATATTCTCATGTGAATAGGTCATAAACTTTTTCTTTCTGAGCATTCCTACAAGATTGCTCATAATACCCTTTTCATCCTTTCCGTACGGAACAAGCGGTTCTTTTGTCTTTTTGTCTTTGACAAGTTCAATTGACGAGAACAAACCAATATATCGTACATCACCTACACAAGGATGCTTTGACTTCATCTCTTCAAGAATTTCACCGAGAACCTTACCTGACTTTGAAACATTATCAAGGATTTTAGCCTCCGTGTAATAATTTACGCAGGCAACACCTGCTGCACAGGCAAGTGGGTGACCACTGTATGTAAGGCCGCAGGAAAGAAGATGGTCATCAAAGTATTCTGCAACCCTCTTTGAAACAGCAACTCCGCCCAAAGGTACATAACCGCAAGTAACGCCTTTAGCAAAGGTTACTATATCAGGAACTACGTCAAAATTCTGGAAGGCAAACATTTTACCTGTTCTGCACCAGCCGGCCATTACTTCATCACAAATCATTAATATTCCAAATTCATCACAAATCTTACGGACACCCGGCAAATAACCTTTCGGCGGAATGATTACTCCGTTTGAGCCTGTAATTGTTTCCATAACTATTGCAGCAACACTGCTCGGACCTTCATAAATAATCTGTTCACGTAGCTTTGTAAGATAAAACTTTGTAGCCGCCTCCTCGGATTCAAACTCAATTGCTTCCCTGTAAACATAAGGGTCAAAGAATTTTACAAAACCGGGGATACCGGGTTCAAGAGGATATCTTCTCGGTTCACCTGTAAGATTGCCGGCACCGAAAGACGAACCGTGATAACTTCTGTAACGGCTGAATATTTTATTTCTGCCTGTATACATTCTCGCAATTTTCACAGCATTTTCGTTTGCATCTGCACCTGCATTAGTAAAAAATACTTTGCCAAAACTTTCAGGTAGCAAATCAATAATCATTTCTGCAAGTGTTGATTTAGCTTCGGTAGCATAAGAAGGACCAACAAAACAAAACTTAACAACCTGTTCTTTTATTGCATCTCCAATAGCTTTATTTCCATAACCAAGATTAAGGTTTACAAGCTGTGATGACATATCGCTGTATCTATTGCCATCATAATCGTAAAAATAAATACCTTCTGCTTTTGCTACTGGTATCGGGTTTAAATTTTTCTGCTTACTCCAAGACTGAAGAACGTACTTTTTATGATTTTCAATAATTTTCTCAGGTGTCATAGTTATTTCCCCTTTACAGAAGTAATACAAAAGATTAAACGAAAACGGAGCCTCATCCTTGAAGCCCCGTTGCTCTGTAACTCTTTTGTTTATGCCTATATTATATCATCAAAAATCCAATATGCAACTCTTTTCAGCACAAGATTATTTGTGCTGTCGCACAAATAATTACGAGTAATAGTGCTTTTATCTTATTTATTTCTGATATTAAAGCCTAAAAATGTAAAATTTCTCCAACGCACCAATTATGCTTAAAACTAAATCGGTGAAATTACCGCAACAGGGGCATTTATGCAGTTTCCTTTCTAATTTACAATAAACGTGAATGGTATTATCTGTGTTTTTTATGTCTTCAATTAAAATGTCTTGCAATCCGAGTATTTTTTCTGTAAAATGTTTGTAGAGCATATTTGATTCTCCTTAAAATGGTTTGTTTCCACTTTCATTTTAAAGGTTTTTTTACAAATATGCTCTACTTTTTTACTTTTATTTTTGTAGGCTCTTTTTGTTCTTACCCCAACTTTTATTATAGAGCCATTCTTAATTCATTTTCTTCCACTAACACAAACGGCTTTACTGAAGGTTGCAACAACAAAATCAAAGTCCTTAAACGCAACGCTTACGGTTTCAGAAATTTCAACCGTTTTCGTAATCGTATTT
>FMUV01000005.1 GCA_900101355.1 Ruminococcus sp. YE282 | reverse complement strand
AGACAAATCTCCGCTGCCCGATTCAACGTTTGCGGCATCGTATTTTTTGCTTAAATCTGCCGAGATTGTAATTTTGCCCTGCTTGTTATCGTCAATTTTTATATTATCGCCCGCTGTCAAAATTCTCTGAAAATGATCGTCGGCCTCTTCGGTAGTATAAACATCTTCTTCGTTGATTTTTTTCGCAAGCTCTGCATCAATTTCAGATTTTGAGTATGTATCAGAAAGTTCAATGACATGAACACTTTCAAACTCACCCTCCGGCTTATAATCAATACTTAATTTGTTATCGTTTTCATCAGTGAGATTATCAAAGTTGCAACTCAACCCCTCGACCGTTTTAAAACTACTTGATGAAATAATAGTGTTCAAACCTACTAATTCTGACTTATATGTTGATTCCTTTTCAAAATAAAATAAAGTTGGAACACCAAAATTTTCTATATTTTTCTTATAAATATCATTATATGCACTCATTCCCCCTACAACTGTCGCACAACCTCGATTATAAAATTTGTATCCAAACTTTGTGCTATCAACTGTACATTGAATAAATGTTGCAGCACCACCCCAAATTATAAACGAAGCTGAACATTGCATTATGTTCTTATTTGAACACCAAGCGTGGCATTTATTAAAATGATTATCTGATGCACCAGTAAGAAAACCATTTTCAAAATCGACAGCGACGCAATCACTAACATACGTATCAGCGCAACCGAGATACAACATTGTTGAATGCAGTCTTTGATCTATTGAAAGCCAGCCTTTTGTAATTAATTTTGATGATAATTCTGATACTCCACTGCGGCAGCCGTGAATATAACTGAATGTCGCCTCATTTCCACCATAAGAACGAATACCGTACAATGCAGGATTTTTGACCATTATGTGTGCATAGTTGGTTTTTCCTTCGTTTTCAATTTTAATAGCGTGCTTGGCTTGACCGCAATTACAATCAACGATTAACTGCTTAAAAGTTCCCATATTATATCTTGCATTTTCGCCAGAAGTGATATTAATTGTGATTAAAGAATTTAAACTCCATTTTCCTTCGATTTCTTGCTCTTTGATTTGTTGATCTTGACTAATAAAATATGATTCCTCACGTTTTGGACAATCATCAACAACTTTGATTGTTGCCCAATTTCCATCGAAGTTTGCGTTAGCTGTGTCGTATCTCAGTGTATTAGAAATAATATAAATTTTGTTGGCTGATAGAGAGATTGCACAATTATTTTTAGAAGCATAATCAAACATCGCCTGAAGTGCTGCTGTATCATCAGTTATTCCATCGCCTTTTGCACCAAATTGTTCAGCAGTTATATAGTTTAAAGAAAGATTATCTAATTTTGCACTAAGATTTTCAAAATTGCCTTTTGCTTTAAAAATATCCTGAATCGTTTCAGCGACCGTGCCTTTTGAATTTTCTGTGACTTGTGCGTTATTTAAAACTGAACTTTTGATACGCACTTTTAATGCGACTGGTAGTGTTAAGATTGTATCTCCATCAATGATTGAAACTTCGATTCCTAATATACCACTTTTTGATTTAATCGAACCGTTGTCAATTGGTATCAATATAGTCGATTTATCAGAATTAATTTCGCAAGAAACAGAATCGTCAATCAAAACATCATCAATTATAAATGCAGCTTTTGCAATTGCACTGTCATTGAAAATAATTTTTTCGCCGCTGCTATAACATTCAACTTCAATAAATCGTACATTTTTATCATTTTCGTGCTCAATTGCAATAACTTTTTGATAGCCGTTTGTATTATTTACATCGATTTTCAGAATTGTGTTGTTTATCATTTTTTACCTCCGCTTTTTTAAAATAAAATCAGCAAGTGAGATAGTTCTTTCACCGACATGCATCTTATTGTATTTTTCTGTTAGTGAATTATATGTCACTTCTGTTATTTGACTTTCAACAAACGTTCCATCACCAAAAACGACTTTTACTTTATCACAGAGTTTCAATTTCTGCATCGACTGTAATTCTTGTTCATTTGTAATATCAAAATTCACAGTTGCAAGTTTATTATGTTTGTTTAAATCAACATAATTTTCTGCTGCTTGTGTTAAATAATCAACAAGCGTCTCATAATTTTCTCCCTGCGGACCGATTGTTGCTTCAGCATATTTGAATTTTGAACTATCCCAGTAATTTTTTATAAATTCGTTTGAATCAATAAATTTTATTTTTTCAAAGCAATTATAAGAATCAACACATTGAACAGGAAAGCCGTGTATTTCAATTGGGTTATCTTCACATACAACATTAGAACTTATTTTCATTTTTTTTACCTCTGCGAATGCAACAACGTGTGTGTAGCAATCACAGTTAGATATTGATTGTGAAAAATCTCCCAAATTATAACCATATCTAATGAATTGATTTGTTGTGTTTCCACGTGCTTTTAATAATTCGATATTAAAATTATTATAATGATATTCTCCGTCAAATATATCAAGCATTCCTCCATCCGTGTTTGACATAAAGTTTCCGAGATTATCACTAAAAAAATTTTGTAAATTTATGCTATTTGAAGATTTTATATCAGATGAAAATTTAAAAGGTGGAACAAAGAAAAGATATTCAGAAATTATCCTATCCATGATTTCTGACGGAGTACCGCAGAGAGTTGTATTTCCATATATATATCCTTTTTTTAAATCTTCTTCGTTCTTATTTCCGAAACCATTTTGATAATATAAGTATTTTATATGATTTGCTTTCACAGTTAGAATATTGTTATTTCTTTCAACGTTATAGATTTCGAAAAATTGTGCTGGATCTTCGTTGTTCGCTTTCGCAAGAATCCACATGTTTGGGACAACTTTTTTAGCTAAATTATCATTAATTGATAAAGTCATCTCTAAAAAGTATTCTCCATTTCTTTCTTCAGTGACACTACACTGCGAACACGTACTAAAGAAACCATATCCATTACCTGTACGTTCAATTCCTGTTTTAGCTCCGTCAAAAAGTCTTGGTATCATAGTCGCCTCCAACGTGGAATAATTGTAATTTGTTTTAATGCCGATTCCGGAGTGCCACCTCCATAAACAGCTTTTATTGTGTTCGAACCACTTTTAAAAATCGGGGGATAATCGAAATTAACTTTAGTATCCAGAGAATTTCCATCGATATCTGTACAATTCCCTGTTTCTCCGTCTATTTTCAAATAATTCCCAACATTGCTTATATCTTTAATTGAGAAGCTTATGTTATTTATGACAAGATTAACGTTACCTGCACCTTGAAAAATTATCAGCGGTAAAGATGAATATTTTTCAGGGTTGTTGATTGAGATTTGCTTATTCAATTCATTAATGATATACGGTTGATTTCCTAAGTCGCTATACCACCAAGGAACTCGATTAAACAGCAACGTTGTTTCGATTAATTTTGCAAAACCACAAGTCTGAATTTCTCCGATGGAAGTGCAAATTGCTTTCGTGAAATATCCAGGAAAAATACTGTCTCGATACTCTTTATATTGTCCGTCTGAATATACAAGCCAGTTTTTTAAAGCCATTACAAGCTGAAACGTGTTTTCAGCTAAAAATACGCTGTGAGGAATCGAATTTATTTCAATTGATTCCTCAACGTTTTTATATCTGAAATTAGAGATAACATCATCTCCATCACACCCAGGCAGCCCTACAAATTCTAACTCAGGTTCGGCGGTTTTGTAAACTGGAAATGACTTTAATGCAAAGCCCTGTTCAAGCAAGCTTTCACCGTTAAAAAATATATCTCTCATAATTTTCCCCACTTCATTTCATTTTGAATTAGCGTGTGTGTGATTTCTTTAGAAATTTGTTGTCCCAACGCTCTACCGTCAATGCTTTTTGAAGACGGCGTTTGCTTAATTTCAACGTTGATTTTCGGGAAAACCGTCAAATTTTTGTTTATTGAAGTTGAATTATTGTTTATTGAATTTTTCGATACTCCAATCATATTTTCAACATTTTTGGCTGCGTCGTTAATGTTAAAATTCGTTGTTTGCAGTGCTTTGTGTGTATTTTTAGCTAAATTTTGAGCACTTTCAATAGCAAGTTTTGATTTTTTATTTATACCTAGTGAAAAGCCCTCAGAAAAATATCCGCCGTCTTCGATAGTAAGCTTAGCCGGACTTGCAATGCCCAAAAATTTACGCAAAGCGTTCCAAGCTGTTGATGCAACAGACTCGGCTGCGCTTACGATAAGCTCAAATGCATTTCCGTTTTTTATACCGTTCACAAAGCCTTGTACAAAATTGTTTCCGTCGTCGAATGCTGAGACCTTGCCTGCGCCGCTTTTGGCTTGATTAGCTGATTCTTCTCCTGCATTGGCAGCGTCTTCATTCCGCCCAAATATGCCGTTTATAAAACTGCTGATGAGATTAAAACCTTTCGCAAACAGCGAAACTTTGCCTGCACCGTCTTTCGCTTGGTTTGCCGCTCCTTCTCCGGCGTTTTCAACGTCCTTGTTTCTTCCGAATATGCCGTCTATAATACTGCCTATCCATGTTGAACCTATCCACGACCATCCGCCGACCTTGGCGGCATTCCGGGTATTGCCAGTGACGATCGTCATAGTTCCGCTCAGCTCGTCTCCTTTTACATTCATGTTGTCGACGGCACTGCTCATATCGTTTTTGACCGCTCCGCTGACATTAATCTTCCCAGCTTCATTGTTTACATCACTGACGGCTTTTTTGGTTTTTTCTTTTTGACTTTTGTTATGTTTATCTGTAATGCCTTCAACTTTTTTCAGTTCTTTCTCTGCGAGGTCAGCAGCCTCTTCGGCGGCAGTCACCTGTAAGATACCAACTCCCGGCACACCGTTTTTATATTGTTCTCTCAAACTTTTTGCATTTTCTCGCAATATTTTTGCGCGCTTTTCGGCAGCTGTATTCGCATTGTCAGATGCTTGCTTTTCAACTTTTGCTGATAGTTTTCCGTTATTTTTTATAAACTTATCATATTCGTTACAAGCGTCATTATAAAGTTTCTCGGCGTTATCGACCATATCTTGATTTACTCCGTCAGCTCCGCTTTTTAGAGCTTCTCTAAGTTCAGATAAATTTTTCCCGAGCTTGTCTTTCTGATTCCTTAATTCATCTTCTGTGCCATTTCCCGCTGTAATAAAATTCTTGTTAAGCGTGTCCAAAGCTTCACTGATTTTGTCTGTGTCTTTCGAAGCGACTGCGGCAGCTAAATCTTCATAATAAGTAATAGTTCGACTGTATTCTGATACAGTGTTTGATAAATTTATATATGTTTCTTTAGAGTCGTCTACCTCGCTTTCAAGATTTTTTATGTCGGTTTGGGTATTAGCCAAATATCCAAATAAACCTGTACGAGCCGTAAAAAAATCGACGGATTGATTTTTAGTAAGACCGTACGCTTTTCGATACCATGCTGTTACTTCATCTTTATCATTAATATCAATATTTTGAGCTTCTGACAAATCATTTTTTCTTTTTTCTAATTTCTCTTGCTTGTCGATCAAATCGTTATATGCTGTTGCTGCATCGATAGTAGCCTGTGTTCGTTTTTGTGTTGCTTCTGTATAACTTGACTCAATTGCAGATAACGCTGCTTCGGCTTCTTTTGCTTTTAGATAGTTTTCGATTTCAGTTTTTAAATTTTGATATGATGTTATGACGCCATCATTATATTCAATTTCAAGTCCAGTTTTCTCTTTCATTACCCCGACGATGAACTCTGCTCGATCCTCGTATCCTTCAAGGACTTTTCCGTTTTTGTCAACAATTTTTCCGAGTTCTTCGTTTAAATCATAATAGTATTGAAATTCCGATGTATTATCCGATAACTTTTGATTTTTTGTGTCCACAAAATCTGTATAAGATTTTTTTAAGTCGTCGATTTTTTCCCGAGCTTTTTCTTGCTTTTCTTTAAGTGCATCTGTTGAGTCCTCTGCATTTTTGTTAGCGTCATAGAGCGTATACAGAACGTTTCCTAACGTTGCAACAGCAGTAATTATTAGCCCAATTGCATTTGTGCTTTGTGCAGCATTTAATGCTGTTTGGGATACTTTTGCAGCATCGGTAGCTGTTTTAAGTGTTCTATACGATTTATATAAGTCGATAACACCATTTACTATATCATTTATCTTTTTAGCACTCCACGCAATTCCTGCTTCACGTGCAATTCCTTGTATTATCGGAATAACCTTATCAAGATTTTTGGATACCCATTCTATTCCGTCTTTTATGTCAGGATAAGCATCTTCAACAAGCGGATTAATGATATCTGTTTGTATAGTTCTACCAAGTGTACTGATGTCATTTCCAACATCGTCATACATGATATCTTTAATTTGATTCATTGAATCAGTAGTTTTATCAGCTTCTCCTTGGACATCCATAAGTGCTTTGACACCGTCGATTCCCAAGTCTTCCCACATTGTTCCGAAAAGGTCAACCCCTGCTTGATTTTGTTTAACCTTATCGTCCATTTCAAATAAAGCTTGCAGTACCTCATCTGTTGCAGATCTGGCACTTTCCCCACCAGCCGAAAATCGGGCTTGTAAATCTTCAATACTGCCTTTTGTGCCCTTTCCCGCCGATTCGAGATTTTGAAGTTTTTCTTTAGCTGCTTCTAAAGAATCAGAATACTCAGCAATTTTGTCAGCGTTTTTTTGCTTAGTTAATTCGCTTGTCGAACTATTAAAATTTTTCTGTTCTTCTTTAGCATAATATAAATTTTTCTCAAGTTTTTTAACTTCGTCCTTAGCTTTTGAAATATCTTCAGCTGATGCCTCTGCGCCGTATCCGAGAAGTGAAAAACCTTCTTGAGTGCTTGTTGCAGTATCCTTTGTTCTGATTCCAAATTCTTTCATTGCATCGCCAAGTTTGTCAATGCTAAAAGTGCCTGCTTTTGAGCCATTTTCAAGTGAATTAAAGAATTGTTCTGCGTTATAACCTAACTGTTTATAGTGCACAGCGTACTCGTTAACTGTGTCAAGTAGATCGCCATTTTTGTTTAGACCTTTTTGTGTGCCCTGGACAATCAAATTAAATGCTTCTTCTCCATTAATGCCAAATTGTTCCATCAGCATGTTTACTGCTCTCAAGGTTTCAGTAAAGTCATATCCAAAAGTGTCCGATAAAGTAAAGAGATTTTCTGTCATCTCTTTTAATTTATTTGCGTCTGTTTCGTTCGTAGTTTGTTTTATTAAAGCAAGAACATTTGCGACTTCTTCTTGACTTTCGCCAAAATTATTTTTATAAATATCTTCAAGTACATCTTTATACTTAATCATTTCATCAGCAGTCAGTCCCGCTTGTGCTTGTAAAGAGTTGAGTGCTGATTTATTAGAATCATATGATTTTACTGCGCCCAGTGCCGCAGTTCCTGCCGCACCAAGTCCGACCCCAATGTCTGTTGCTGTATTTTTAAGCGTGTCTTTCAGCTTTTCTGCTGAGTCTTTCACGCCGTCAACTTCTTTTTTATATTTTGATAAATCTGTATTGTTCGCCGATGTTGCCGTTTCTTCTTGCGCTGTTTTACATTTGTCTAATTGCTTTTCATAGTTTTTGAGCACGCCTTTTGTAGTTTCAATTTCACGCTGATATTTTCTATATTTTTCTGCGCTGATGTCTCCAGTTTTAGCTTGACCTTCAACTTGGTCCTGCACGCTTTTTAAGCGTTTAAGTTCTTCTTTTGTTGCTCCTATTTTTTCTTCAAGTAATTCTTGTTTTTGAGCAAGTAAAACAGTATTTGAAGGGTCAAATTTAAGCTGCTTGTCAACGTCTTTAAGCTCTTTTTGTAAATCTTTTGATTTTTTTACAACGTCGTCTATCGACTTTTTCAAATCAACTGTTTCGCCTCCGATTTCAACCGTGATTCCTTTAATAGTCCCAGCCATATTGACCCTCCAAACTCTGATATTTTTTTATAAAGTCTGTATATTCCGATTCTGATATTTCGCCGTCTTCGTGTCGTTCTTCGACAAGCGGTAGAATTTCTTTGAATTTTAAATACTTTTCTTCGTCTGATTTTTTGTTTGTATCTGAGTTTAACCGCTCCAAACAAAACTCAACTACAAAACCGATTGATAATATGTTGAAATCAGCGACGGTCAAACCGCTTTTTAATGCGATTGACAGAATGTCATAAGCCGACGCATGCCCTTGCGAATTGCCGTCGCTTTCGCTTTTTTTGGGGTATTAAACGAGTTACATACAAGTTCATATGCAGTTTTTGACGCTTGCATAATACCCGATATGCTGAAATCCTTAGTCCATTCATATATATCAGGCAAAGTATCATCCGCTGTTTTTGCTACTGCCCATAAGATTCGAGCGTATACCGACAAAGGAGCATCGTCTGCATCTGTGATTTTTACAATTTCGCTCATATCTTGTAAAAGCCGCCGCCCTTTAAATCTGTCCTCATATATGAGGAGAGTTAGGGCAGAGGCTTTTAATCTTATTGAGCGACCGTCTATTTTGACCGTTCTATCCATTATGAGCCAATAGAGTCGGATGCGGTTTCTGCTCCAAGTGCTTTTGCAATTTCAGCAGCGGACGGTGTTTTGATTGTTGTTGGTAGTGTATCAACATAGAATGTTTGACGAATCAATTTGTTGTCGTCTCGTGGGGTTGCTGTAAATTTGTACGTCGGGAAGTCGGGGTCTGCAACGCTGCCCTCAGCCGTTTTTCCGTTTCGGTTCGGACGTGTTGTGACGATTGCGTTATAATAGACATCTACTTCGTACTTAGTTGCTGCGTTGTATCGCTCTTGTGCAATGACAAGCGCCATCCTTGGCAGTTCTTTTCCGTCGTCAATTTCGATGACCGAACCATCCTCCATGATTCCGCAGCCGAGCCACGCTTTTTCAACTTTGTCTATAATGGCAAGCGTTTCAACGTCTATCTCGTATCCCGAGTTTTTGTTCATTGATACGGCGACAACACCATCCGCATAAATGTCTTTACTGTCGCCCTTTGGCGATGCGGTTACTTTTCGTCCACCAGCTGTTTTTGTTTCCAAGTACGTTACAGGATCGTATTTGTACGATTCTTCAGCGGTTGAAGTTATCAGCGCATAGCCGATCTTTGCTATTGTTTTATTCATACATATATCTCCTTATAATAATTTTATTATTTCTTCTTGAATATTCTTAACGTATGATTTTTGTATTTCTTCGAACGACGGTGCAATGTGCTTGTAAGCTTTTACTTTTCCAATCGCTCTGCCGCCTCGGCGCAGGGCGTGCCCATTCTCAAGCAGATGCGTCAACGGGTACTCCTTATTCGAATAAACAGTCTTAGAGTATCTGAATGACGTGTCTTCAGTGAGTTTTATACGCCAACTACGACTATATTTTTGAGTCCTTTTTGGCGCAGAAGACTGTATAAGTGTCTTTAGCTCTTTTGCAGCTTTATCAGTTTGGGTCACAACAACGTCCTGCACATTAGCAGCATATTCAGTTAAAATTTCTTTTATTGCTGAATCGACTTTGGCGGTGCTGATTGTAAGTTCAGTCAAACTCAATCATCTCCGCTTCGTAGATTGTGCAGTAAAATTTTTCCTCGGTAATCCATGTTCGCCTTGTCTTTTTTGCCGGGATTTCATTGTCAGCTAACCATTTTTCAAAAGCTCTTTCAGATTTTTCGTCAGCTTTCGCTGTGTAAAGCTCAATCATTACTGTCACGATAGTTTCAATGAGTTGGCTGTCGGCATAAATCCCCCGCTCTTCCGCTCTAAAATAAGCCGCAAACGGAGGATTCACCGATTTACTGTATTCGGCTTCTTTGCATGGGATTTTCGAGGATTGTGCAAGTTCTTTAAATTTTGCAAAGTTTTTAATCATTGTCAGCCGCTCCCTCATATAAGCCACGCTGTGACAAGCTAAGCTCCGTTGTCGGAGGATTTGTGCTTGTGTTGGTTGAGATTTGCTCAATTTTGTAGCGGGTTTTGTCAATAACCGCCGCAAATGCAGTCGTAATACAGTCGTTACGGTGGATTGCAATAAGCTTTGACAACTCAATATCGTTTGAGCGTGCGGCATAATAACGATTTACGCCAATTTTTTTTGCGTGAAAACGGCTTTGAAGTTGTGTGTTTGATATGATTTCGTCGTTTTCATCCGTTTCGTAAAAATCGACTACGCCGTCGTTAAACGCCATAAACTCAATCGGTGTCTTGATTCTCATTGCAAATTGTTCTCCTCTTGTATTCGGTGACTTCGTATTCCTGCCGCAAGGCTAAAATTTCATCCTGCCAGTCGGTGTCAAACGCCTCTGTAGCGTTGCTATACGCATATCGGCAGTAAGCAAACAGTAACGTCCTTGCCCTTGTAGGGGCTTCAAAATTTGCCGCCGTAAGCAGCGGGTTGAAAGATGTGAGGTGCTGCTTGCCGTTGGCAATTATAATATTAAGTTTGTTATCCTCACTCGTCGAGTTAGGATTGATGTCAAGCATCGTTTTTACGTCGTCCAACAGTGTCATTTTTGCACCTCACTACTCTTTTAGCTGCCTGTTTTGCCGCTGTCTGTGCCACCGGTTGTTGAGGTGGTTGTTGAGCCGCCCTCCTGCTCAACAGTCACACGGAGCTTGAGCGCCTCAAGCTTGCTGATGTCGAGCTTAACAAATGCGGTGTTGTCCTTTGGACGGCCTGTACCGTGCAGCTTTGTTACGTAGACACGATTGTCCTCCAAAAATTGAGCGTCATCGCTGTATGTAATATCGCCGCTCTTGTTGCCGCCTGCAATGCAAGCAAGGTACTTTTTAGGCAAGCCGATAATAGCCTCGCCCTCCGACAACGCCTCCGTCTGATAAACGGCTGTCGGAAATGGAAATACACCGTTGATGTATGTACCGTTTGTTGCAAGCACCGTCGTTGCCGGGCAGATTTTGAGCAAATAATCTTTTGGATTGCAAATGAGCGCAACCTCGTTAATAGTCCTGTATGTGCCGTCACCGTTATCGGCAAGCTTTGCGACAATCTCGCAGTATTTGTCAACTGCAAAAGACGTCATTTTAACGGCGGTCTTGTCGGGATAAACGCCCTGTACGACCGAGCCGTTAAGGTCCTTGAGCATACCGATAGGCTCGTTTTTGCCAGTGCCTTTTACGATACCTTTTTCAAGTTCGCACGCAATAGCTTCGGCAAGCAGCGCTCTGATATAACTGTCAAGGTACTGTGCGCCGAGCTTGAGCATATCCTTGGGCACGGGGATAAACGCCGAGAGCTTGCAGGCGGAGAAATCAACGGAATGAAACGCCTTTGTGATCTCTTTTGTAATCTCACTGTTAAGTGCGCCCCAAGCGGCAAGCGGCATACTGCCATCGGCATAAATCCACTTGAGTGCACCGCTTGTGTTTTGGAAATCAATGGCATTAAGTAATGGGTGCTCTCTTGTAATATCCTCCATAACCGTATCAATTACGGTTGTCGGGATTGTCAAGGCGGCGTCCGTGAGTGCCTGTTTTGGATTTGCTGAGCTGAGAGCTTTTGCAAGTCCGTCATAATATGCCTTTTCCTCCTCGGTCAGCTGGCGGATTCCGCGAGCTGAGAGAATAGCACTGTCGTTTGTCTGCGCGTATTCCTGCGCTGTTTCGATGAGCATCGACTGCAAGCTGTTTGAGTATTCTTCAAAGCACTGCATTACGCCGTCAACGTCCTTTTTGTCAACAGCCTTTTGAAAGTTTGCGGCAAAAGTCTTTTTCTGTTCTGCCAAAATGTCTTTGTTCTTCATTTTTTGCTCCTTTTAAATAAATATCTTTGTAAATGCTTCTTTTAAATTTTCGATAAAGTCATTTTCGCCGTCGCTTCCGTTAGTTTTTGTCTGATGTGCAGGTGGTTCCGGAGGTGATGAAGGCTTCTTTTCGATTGTAGGTTGCTTGAGCTGCTCATATGCTTGCTTTGCATACGGATTTTTAAGCTGTTTTGCTTGCTCAATGACCTCAAGCGCAGAAGCTGTGTCAACCGGGGTTGTGATTTCGTCGCAAAAACCAAGTTCAAAAGCTTTTTCGGCAGTCATAAATGTTTCGGCATCAAGCATTTCAGTCAACTGCACTTTGTCAATTTTGCCTGCGGTTTTAACAAGATAGGTGTTGCAGCTTGCCTCGTTCATTACGTCGAGGTCATCTGCCGCCTTTCTGAGTTCGGCGGCGTTGCCGTATGCGCCCATAATTGCGTTATGTATCATCATAACGGTGTTTGACGGCATTATGACCTTGTCACCCGCCATAGCTATTACAGAGGCTACGCTGTACGCAAATGCGTCTACATAGACCGTGATAGGCACGTTCTGACGTTTGAGGATATTATATATTGCGTTTCCCTCGGCGACTGAGCCGCCGCAGGAGTTTATATACACGTTAATTGCGTTAATTTCTCCCGCTTCGTCGATTGATTTGCGGATGTAGTTCGCCGATGTCTTACTTTCAACAATTTTGCCGCTCCACACATCGTAATAATCCGCCATAATTTCGCCGTAGAGATAGAGCTCAAGCGTTTTTGCTTCGCCAATTTGTTTGACGTTGTAATTTTTTATTGTCAGCATTAGTCATCACCCCCTCTCAATGCAACCTCGGCGGTTTGATAATTTTTAGTCATCCAGTATTTATTCGCCCAATCCTCGGAGCAAGGCAGCATATTGCAATACCGCTGAGCCTTTGCAGGTGTCAGTGTGCCGCTTGCAATAGCCTTGTCAAGGTTGTTAGCCTGGCTTATAGCGTCTATATGCCTTACCGTAGTTGTATCAATGAGCATATAGTTGCCTTTGACATACTCACTTGCGCCGTATTTGGCATTTGTAATGGCTTGCTCAAGCATATTGGCAATCGGATCAACCGCATTGCCGATAAAAGCGTCCATACAGTCGCTCAATTGCGAGGCTGTGCCGGCTATGAGTGCCGGAGGGACGTGCAGAGTATTGCCGACGTTTGCAAATATCTCACTTTTGAGTTTTTCAATATCGTTTATTTCTGAGTTTGTTGATTTTTGAGCATCGGTAGACGGTTCGGAATAATCATAGCCGTCAAACAACGGCAACACCGCATTTTTGGCTTCAAAATACGTCCTAAAGCGGTCGTTCATCAGTGCTGAGAATTTTTCCTGGAAATCTGTGTCGTTCGTTACCATATTTGAGATTTTTAAAATACCTTTGTGACCGACAGACTTGTTATATCTGTCAGAGGCAGATGTCATAAGTTCTTCATATGTCACAGCCATATTTTGTAACAAGTTTTGAACTGCAAAATTATTATATTTGAGATATATAACCTCGCTGCTCGTGTACGTCTTGTTAAAGTTGTATCCGAACGCAGATATATTGCTAAATTTATCATCAAAAACCGCATACTTAGTTTTGCTAAAGCCGTCAGCGACAAACATTTGTCCATCGGCGGTTTCAAAAATTAATGCTTCGTTTCGCAAAATTAGCGACGAAACAAATTTTGTGATAAATTCAATTTTGGTTTCGTGGCGGTTTGGGCGGTAATTCCAGGCATAATACTCCGCCCCGTGATATTCTTTGCCGCTCTTGACGGTGACAAAATCACTTTTGGCTATACTGCGGGCGATTAAATTTATCGTCGTGTAGAGCGCAAGCTCGGTAATATTAAATTCGTTTGCCTGATGTGAGTAGTACCGCTCTATGTCCTCGAGAGTTATTGCGTTTTTTTTGCTGCCAAACCTCGACCGCAAATAATCTATCAACTTCATTTTTTCACCGTCTTTTTAAAATGTGTAAACTTTCATCATTTTCTGCACTTTCTGCGGCGCAGGCTGATTTTTTAACAATATTTCGTCCTGTGTGTACGATGCCGCAAATGCAAAAAATCCGTCTGTTTTACGGCTCTTTGGCTCAATTTTGGCATAAATCATATTGCCGTGTTTATCAAATATCACCTTAGTGTTGTTTGTATACCAGCGCATTAATGAGTTGTTACCCCAAATAATACGTTGATTCGCAAAGTCAGAGGATATTTTTGGTGCGACTTTCATCAGATCCGACGGTCTGACAAGCTTAAGATTGTTGTTGCCGCTCTTGTCACAATCAAAGCCGATGCTCTCCAAAGGTTTTTTTAACAGCGTATAGCGGTAATTATCCAATGCGCCGCCGACAATTTTATACTTTGTTTTTTGCTCGGCGAGCCATTCAACCGGGATTTCCGGAGGAATTTCCACTCCCGGTACCATTGTCAGCAAGCCTTTTTCTGCCGCCTCAGCTACGGGATATTTAATCCTTGACAAGTCTCGGCAATTTTCGCACACCCAAGTGTGTGTTATCCAATAAATTTTGTCGTCAAAAATAAATTTCAAACCGACGCCTAGGAAGTCTGTAGTTTTGGTGTAATCGAGTCCAAAAACGCAGGCTTTTCCGCTGAGGTCGGGCACTTCTTTTTTTGTTGCCAAGATGTTTTCCCAGTCAGTAACGGGCACTTCGGTTGTTCCCTGTGGGATGTTCATTCTTTTTGTCATAAATGCATTATTTCCGAGCTTATCACGCTTCCAATCGTGATACTCTTTTTTGATTTCGCGCTGCAGCTCGGGAAAATATTGCAATGAGGGGTTAGCTTTGTACCAATTTTCCGGATCGTCAACCTCTTTTTTGTCGTCAAGACGGCAAATAAAAGCCAGTAAACCGTTATCGGCAAGCTTAAATTGCAAGATGTCGAGAGCGTCCTCAAGCTCGTTATCAAGCGGGCCGTCTCTGACGTCTCCCATTGTAGTAATTGACGTTGTTCTCGGCATTGGTTTTTTACCAAAGCCCGTTTTAAACACGTTGATCATCTTGTAATCTTCGTACGCGTGTTTTTCGTCAAAGTCGACTTTGCCGGGACGTCCGCCGTCTTTGGTCTTGCTGTTCGACGTCCTGTATCTTAGACGTGAGCGTGTTTTTAAATTTATGATTTCGGTTTTGGTCCAGCGGAAATGTTTCTGCATCTTTTTGCTGTTCCGCTCCAACGTTTCATAAATGTCTACAAACGTTGTTTGCGCCTGTTCCTCCGACGTTGCACAAATGTCAATGTCGTAGTTTTTAATGCCGTTTGCCGGGGTAAGCAATGCAAAGTCCTCAAATGCCAAATAGCCGTTTTTGCCTGCGCCTCGACCTACTAAAATCAGCAAATCGGGAAAACGCAAAACTCCGGGGCTTATGTAGGTGCAATTATGTAGTGCAAAGCAAAATTTTTCCCAAGGGAAAAGCTCGTACTCAAAATATTTTTGCAATGCAAAGTATTTTTCAAGCTGTTCTTCATCAACGTAAATCCGCTCTTTATCAAAAATTTTTTCGACAAAATCGCAAAGCTGTATTTGCTCTTTACAAACGGCATATTTGCCGCTCCTGACAAGATTGATATAGTCGTCAATGGCTTTACAATTCGTCATCAATATCGCTTTCGCAATTTTTTGTTGACAAATCGAGCTTGTCAAGTATCAAAAGCATATGCCGCTCTACGTTCATCAGCTCTTTGGTGGAGGGGTTATTTTTTTGGATTTTAACGCCAACCGACGAAAAATCTTCATAAACGACGCCCCGCTTTTTGATGTCACGGATAAGCTTGTTTTTTATGTCCCAAAGTTTTCCATAGTCTTCCACAAGATCATCAAAAGCGGCGACAGATACGCCACGTTCTTCAAGCTGACTTCGCAGGCTTTCGAGCACTTCTTTTTTATTTGCCATTCGCAACACCTTCTAAAAAATACTTTTTGTAAAATTCGTACAGTTCTTCGTTTTTTTCAAAGCTAAACTGTTCGCAATTCGGATTTTCGTTGAGATTTGAGCTTGTCTCAATCACAAATTTGCCTTTGTCTGTGTCAAACAGCAAAATCTTTGAGTGATTGTTTTTTACAATGACCTGCCAGCCGTTTTTTGGGGACACCGCAAACAAATCATCGTAGTATTTATACGATTTACCGAGGTCGCTGTCGTTTTTCATTACGCTTCCGACGATAAAAATAACATTGCCGAGCCGTCCTTGCTCTTTGAGTACGTCAAGCACCTGCAAATGTTTTCTGCCGACTCTGAGCGTTGACACAATCAAAGAGTCAATTTTGGTTCTGTCGGCTATAAATTTTACAAAGCCGATTGAGCTAAAGCCGCCGTTTGATACATATTTCCTGACCTCGTTTGTCGGTAATTCTTTGTCCAGCGTTTCAATTTTGGCTTTTTCGGCGATGATATGAAATCTATAACGCTTTTTGTTCAATTTTATGATTTCATTTTCCATAAAAATTTCCTCACGCACGTGCGAGGGCGAATTGTCGAGCCTTACTCCGTTCTCCTTTGGGGCATTTTTTTTTCGATTTTTCACCCGGGGGGTGAATTCTTACCAACGCTCCTCGTTCAGCTGTTCTCGTTTGTGATGTTCGTCATAATGACAATCAGCACACAAACACTCTAAATTATCATAGTCCAAAGCTAACTCAGGATACTTTTTAAGATATTTCTTGTGATGTACGGCTTCACAAGGAGAGTGTCGCCCTTGCTCGCGACAACGCTCACACTCGTTGTGTTCTGCTTTGCGTTTTCGTCGTGCGAGTTCACACCACGTTTTTGTTTTATAAAATTGTGATATATCTCCGCTCTCAACAAGATCTTTTATCCAATCGAGAGTTACTCTTTTGTTTGTCATATTATTATTTTACAGCAAAAAGCAGTGCTACTACTGTCATTCTGAATCAGAATAATAGCCGTTTAAAGAATAATATTAAGTCCTCGATTTCGTGCACATATCCAGCGCGCAAACTTGAGCAAACGGTACACAGTCGATTCATCACAATGATTGATTAATGCAAATTTTGTTATACGCTTGCTTATTTCACCTTTATGCAGCCCCGCACTCGGGTTGTAGAAATAAATATATCTTACTGCTTTGTTACAATCATCATCAAGACTTGCCATCGTTGATGCAACGGCAAGCAAGTCAAGACGTTCGGCGGCAGTCAACTGCATTAACTCGATTTGTTCTACGCTCGGTTCGCCGCTTTGAGCATATAACCTGAATGCTGCCACAACATAATCTCTACAATTATCTTTACGCATTTTTCTCCCCCTTTGAAATTGCTAAATACTTTTCAAGCACATGCTTTGCCTGCTCCCAGCCGTAGCATATCGCAACCGCATAGCCTTGCGCTTGCAGTCTATTCAACCACTCCCTTTGATTTTCAGTTACAGTGTTCGTACCGTATTTAAGTTCTATGTACAATCCATGGTAATTGCCACGTGCAACGGGCAGGCATAAGTCAGGCACACCTGCTCTTACGCCTTGGCGTTTGAGGTTTGCCGCCTCACGCTTGTTGCGATAACCTCCGTTCGGTATGTGGTAGAGCATATCAAGCTCAGGTATTGCCGCTCTTGCAAAAGTTATCCAGTTAAATAGCTTTGTTTGTTCTATCGCTTCGTGTTGCATTTTTCCTCCTAACAAAATTCGTATCGTCATTCATATCGTCGGTATTCAAGCGGCAGTAGTTTGAAATACCAGCTTGCACCTGTGAGGTCGTTGTAATTATAATTATCGTCATCTTTGCTGATGTAGTAACCCTTAGGGATTTTTATTGTCTCTCCACGTTCAAGTTTTCTGATTTCGCGTTTTCCTGCTTCTCTAACCTCAACCTCCGGTCGCTTAAGGTTTCGACTGCTCATCATTCGCTTTTCTCCATTGCTGTCCTTTTGTATGTATGTCGCCAACGCTTCAAAATTGCCTTGCTCATAAAGAGGTCTAAAATCCATTCCGTTTTTGTACCGCCAGCATTCTTGCGCAATTCTACGAATTTTATCGCTAAGAATGATGTGAATATGCCAGTTCTTTCCGCTCTTACCACATTCGATAAAGCCATAATATTTAAAATCAATACCTTGCTTTTTGCAACGCCTTTTTATGCGAACGAACCAATTTGAAACACAACGCCTGAAATCCTGTTCTGTTTCAAATGTACCATACTGAGCTGAGAACCTGCACCACCAATCGCCGATGCCCCAGTTGCAATTAATAATCCTCTGAGCTGCTTTAATTGCTCGGAGCTTATTTGCAATTTTTTGCTTTTGAGGAGACTTGCTTTTATTGCGAGAGCGGCCGCCATAATTTTTACCGACTCTGCGGAAAGATTTATAATACTCAATCTCAATCATCTGATTGCTCTTTATCGTTCTTTTATATATGTACATAGTATAACCTTTTATTTTATCATCGCTTTTATGTCAACGTCTACTTAATTAATTGTTATAGCAAGATTGCAAAGCGGCAGGTCGCCGCAGTTTAAAAAAAAGACAGTCGTGCCTGCCTTTTTTTATTGAAAGAAGATTTCATATTAAAATTTATATAACAGCGTACAGAGCTTGCTATTTAAATTGTTTTTATGATTTGTCATTATAAATTGTGTTTAAGCTTGAGCAAAAGCCTTTTAGTTCTTCATCTTTTCGTGGTAAATGTCGAGCACGTTTTCCAAAATCATCCGGATTAAGTTGTTCCCACATCTGTTTCAGTTTATCTCTATTAGTGATACGATAAAACGCTTCTATTTGCTGTGCATATGGTACATTGCTTCCGTACTTCTTGATTAAACTGTCAACTATTTTATTACCTGCGCGAAGCGCATGGGCTTTGCTCATTTTGTCATTACACGATTTATAATAAAGATTCAAATATACATTTTCATTTGTAAGATTATCAATAATTTCTAATGCAAGTTCAAATGCATCATCTTGTCCGTTTGTATCTCCTAACTCTTTTGCAAGACGCGACATAAGAATAGAAAATTTATTTGCATTATCAATCCACTTTTCATGTATCGCACTAATAAAATAAAAATCTGTTTTAAACTGCCTATATTCATTTAAAAACTGATATTTTAAAATTGCAGCAGTTTTTTGACTTAGCATACCTGTTTTTATTAAACTATAAATATTTGCAAACTCGAGCACTAAAATTCTATCTAAGACAGCTAAGCTTTGAAGTTCAAGTACTTCGATTTCTCCATCAATGATTTTCTTTGAAATTAATTCAATATCATCTATTGTTTTAATTTTATCTGTATTCATCATTATTTCTCCTTTTTATTTTTCATCGCTATTCTCCTAATCCATTCTCGCACCAAAGCATTTTTTCATTGGTCTTTAATTTCAATCATTATTGTTGTCGTCCTTTTCTGCTCTACTGCAAAAATCACTTTCGTTAACAAAACCGCCGTATACGTTACAAATGTATCTATAGCAAGAGCTTAAAAATTCATAGTGTTTACAATGCTTGCAACGGACTACCTCAGCAACATCGACGGTGGATGCTGATTTTACAAGCCTATCAACTGCCTTTAGCAAAACATCACGCTCTATGTATTCTTTTTCACTCATTAAACTTCACCTAATTTCAGATACTTTAATATTTTTTTGATTGCTTCATTACAACCATAACAAACTGAAACCGCGTAGCCTTGTTCACTAAGATTTTTGAGCCATTCATTTTGTTTTGCAGTTGTTTTGTTCTTACCACATTTTAACTCAATAAATAAACCGTGATAACCGCCACGGCTGACAGGGAGAAACAAGTCAGGCACGCCTGCCTTCACTCCCTGCCTTTTTAGGTTGGCCGCTTCAAGTTTATTTCGACTGCCTCCGTTTGGGATGTGGAACATCAAATTCACTTCTGGATATTCCGCTCTAATAAAGGTTGTCCATTGAAATAATTTTCGCTGTTGGTCAGCCTCATACTGTTTCATTCAATCACCTCAAGCATTGAACAAAGTGTTCGCAAATCTTCATTACTTTTATTTGCAAACATTTTAAGCTGTAAGTTTAGATTCCTCAATATAATGAATCCTACAATAAATATACCTGATTTTACAGCTATATAAGGCTGACTATCAAAATTATTGTCACATCTTATAAATAAAGAATCGTAGTCACCTTCAAAAGGTTCTAACCATTTTGGGTCATAGTAGTATAATCCACGCCTCGTAAACACAGGTCTTACTGTATTATCGAGATTAGCAAATTTGATAGTAAATGATGCACTAACAACAGGTTCTTCTGTTTCGTCTATGTCATTGTAGTTTAAAGAAGTATTATTTACACGTGTTATTGCATAATCATCACGTTTTTTTTCATCAATATCGAGCAATGCAAAAATCATTTCATTATTGAGCTCAGGTAATTTATGAACCGGATAAACTGTATAACCATTATTTAAAAACTGAAGTTTCGACTCCTTGATTTGTATGATTTCGATTTGTCCTGCATTTTTTGCAAGACTTTGAAACTTTTTAAATTTCATAAAATCATGTCCTTTCATTAGCTAAAACCTGAACAGCCGCACCTGTTCAGGTAATATAAGATAAGAGGAAAATGTCAGAATAAAGATAAAAAATATAATAAACTGTGCGGAGCTTATTAACTAATTTAAGCTGTTTATAAAATCTGTAAGATACTCTATTGCAAGCTTTTTAAGTCTTGATGCTCTGTTTGAGTCTGATACTTCAATTTTATTAGCATGTCTTTTAAATTCACTAAGCTGCTTTTGAGCTTCTGTGAAATATATACTTGCTGTCACAAGATCTGCATCAGCGTTTTTATCAAGTTTAGAAGCGAGCTCTTTTGCTTCTTTCAAAGCCTCAGTCTTTTTTTCTCACATGTATTACTTGCATTTCTTTTGCCTCCTATCCTGCAATAACAGAGGCAATAACGGTTTTTGCATAACCGTTTATCATCGGATTCTTTTTCCAGTGTCGCTGTATATGCTTTGTAGATACTCCAAGATAAATAGCTAATTCTTTCTGACTTAATACATCTTTATCCGGGAATTTTTCGTCAAGTCTGTCGAGTGTTAATCTATACAGTGGCTTTTCTCTTGCCATAAAATCACCTCACTTATCGTACTTATTTCGGGTTTCAATCAGCTCAGCAAGTGCTTTTACGTTAGCAGCAAGCTCATTCGCTTTTGATTTATCTTTCGATAGCTTGTGAATGTATTTACACAAATCAACTATCAAATTATCAATATTTTTCACTCTTTCACGCTCCTCTTGTAATGATAATTCCAACGACAAACAAACAAGTCGCTGTAAGTGATTTAATCAGCATTTTTGAGCTGTTGTATTCTCAGTAACTGCTGAATCGCTTGCAGTTTTCCACGATTCCACAATTAACACGCTATTTGTAACACATCAATTGTAATCTTACATTAATAATAGATTAATTAATGTAAGTGTCCCTCGCAGGAACACTTTATTTTAAATTTTTCGTATTCGTCGAATAAACTGTTTTTAGAAATGAAATTTAAAAGTGTTTCTGCCGCTGACGAACAAGCAATTTGTTCTTCTTTCTTTGCTTTTAAAACTTCATCATCAACAATACATTTAAGTTTAAAGTCGTCAAAACAATCGTCATATTCGCATTGTGCTTCAAAAGCTAATTGTTCGCAATGATATGCTTCTTTGAAAATTGCTTTTTAAGAAGATTTGACATTATATTCACCTGCCTTTACACGTAACAAGCTATACTCCACATTAACATTATTAACTCACAGAAAACTTAGTTCTTGATTCAACTAATTTGGCAAGAGCTGCTACGTTCTCTGAAACAGCTGAATCGCTTACTGTTTTATCACGTGTGATTCTGTCTATGTATTTGCACAACTTTACAATTGTGCTATCGACTGATTCTAATGCTACTTCTTCATTGACTGAAAACAACATATTAAGCACTCCTTTCCGCTCCGGCAAATAATTTTTTAATCATAGATGCTGTCTGAATTATATCCGTTCCGTGCGCATATGCTTTTAGCCGTGCACACGGAATGTTATAAGTCCATCTACCTGAGTCACTCTGCAATGCTGAGCCGATAGGTAGCTTTTGTTTCTTAAGACCTTCATAAATAAAATTGAGAGCAACCCCGAGATACTTCGCCGCTACGGTCGGCGGAACATCGTCATATTCCTGCCCGGTCTTTGGATTGATAAGTATAGTGTTGTTCATATTTTCACCTCCTCGCTTTTAGTCGCTGTGTTCACGCTGATTTCTGATGTGAGCCCAATAAAAATGCAGTTGCGGCTATGATAGCTTTTTCTTTCTGTTCCTTAGTTGCATTTTTTAAAAGTTCTTCGTACAAGCATTTAACATCTTGACGTTCTGTTTCTCTTTTGATCGTTTTGTCTGTATAAATCATTATGTCATCTCCTTTTTGCATTGTAACAACATTATATACTTTCTAATTTGAATTGTCAAGTCATTGTTTAAAAATATTTATTTTGTTTTTGCATTGACAAATCATTGATTAGTGTATATAATGAATATATTAAATTGTATTTTTAGCAAGAGGTGATAAAGTTGGACATAAACGAGCGCTTTAAAACATTGCGAAAAGCAAAAAAGCTCTCGCAAACAGAATTTGGAGAGCATGTGGGGGTTTCAAGAAGTGTTATTAATAACATAGAAAGAAAACTTGTTGAACCTAAAGATTTATTTGTCAAACAAGTTTGTAAAGAATACCACGTGAATTATTTATGGCTAACCGATGGCTTTGGAGAAATGTTCTCAGATGATGAAGACTACATACTTGACGAGCTGTCGGAAGAGTTCAATCTTGATGAGCTCGATAAAAAGATAATAGAAATATATTTAAAGTTAAGTCATGAGGATAAAATGGTGTTTAAGAACTTTCTTAAGCAAATCTTTGATGAAAAATAAAAGAGGTGATTAATCACCTCTTACAAAAATTCGATTTACTAACGTATAAATCTTTTTAAGCATTTTTTCATTTTCGATTTTATTTAGCAATTCAATTATGTATTTTTTGTAGTTATACACGATATCAACTTCTTTCGTTTAAATTTTAATTGTATTATATATCCTTTTTTGTTCGATTTTCAATCGAACGGTACAATTAGCAGACTTGCGGGGATAATTAGTTGAATTTTGCGTATAAAACGTCACATTTGATATACAATAATCTTATGAATATTGCTTTTTTGGATGATGATAAACAGTGCTTAAAAAGTTTAACACGTTTGGCAAAAGATATAATAGATAAAAACAATGTCTATGATTTTTTATTTAATTACTTTGAGTATGATAACCCAATGCTATTTTTAGAAGAGCACAAGGAAAAGAAATTCGACGCTGTGTTTTTAGATATTGAAATGCCACAAGCAAATGGCATGATTGTCGGTGATGAGGCTTTCAAAATAAATCATGATATTTTTATTTTTTACACAACCAGCTTCAGTAACTATGCTGTTTCAACGATAAAGCATAGAGTTTATAGATTCATAGATAAAGGAGATAAGATTGAATTAGAAGAATCTATTAAACAAATGCTTAATGATATTGCTCTTTTTAAATCAAATTATATTTTTTCATACGACAAAGAAAAATTTATAATTCCTGCACAGCAAATTTTATATTTTGAAAAAAGACACAATGTAGTTGACATAATCACTGAGAAAGAAACATTTATTCAGCGAATTTCAATGAAAGAGCTTGAGCAAAATTTATCTAACATTAAATTTTTTTGCAGATGTCATTCTGCGTATATTGTCAATCTCAGAAATATAAAAAAGTTTACAGATAAATATATTATAATGAACAATGATGCTCAAATTAGTGTAAGCAAAAAATATCACGCAAACCTAATTCGTAAATTAGCTTTGATTTTTTAAATTTAATTCTATTTTAAAAAAAACAAAAAGCCTCTATCGTAGCTGCAACTGCGATAGAGGTACAAAAAAGTGATAAAATGCACACTTTGAGGAGGATTTTTTATGAAATGTGGGAAATGCGGTCAAGAACTGAGAGAAACAGACAAATTTTGCCCGGAGTGCGGAACACCTGTCGAGCAGACAGCACCGACAGACGAAATAGACGCAGCGAAAACCGAGCAGCAGATAGAGCAATTGCAACAGCCTGATTATGTTGTTTGTTCGAACTGCAAAAGGTTGTACAAAGCCGTTCATACAACCTGCCCGTATTGCAACACGGCACCGACACCGCCTGAACCTAAAATTTGCCCAAAATGCGGCACCGAGAATGATCCAAATGCTGATTATTGTTATAAGTGCTTTACAGTCTTTTCCGAGCCAAAAAAGCCTGAGATTGATTATACAAATTTTTATAAATTGAATAAATTTGCGATTGTAATAGGGGCGTTAATTATAATAGCTATAATTATTTATGGCGTATCTGCGAGTCGCTGCTCAAAATCTTCTCCTGAGTCAAAGTCTAATTATTCTTCGTATTCAAGTCATTCTGATTTTTCGTCAAAAGAATCAACTGAAAAGCCGACCGAAAAAGAAACCGAACCACCAACAGAAGAAGAAACGAAAGCACCGACAGAATTTATCGACACTTTGACCGAGCTTTACTCTGACAATGACATCACAGTTTATTTCAGTGACGTCAAAAAATATAGTTCTGAGGATATAGCAGAGGTTCATTTTTACGTTCAAAATAAAACGGACGAATCTATTACATTTCAGGCAAATACCGTCATTCTTGACGGTAGAAGTTATAACAAGATTATTTGCAGTGACCCCGTTTCTGCAAACAGCGCCGGAATGATTGAGCTTTCTGTCGAGGACTGTGAAAATTACGATCCGTCAACAGTAGGCGCAGATTTAATTTACTTTGATTCGATTACTTATGATAACACTGTAAAACTCAGCATTGCGAGTCAAAGCGTAAAATAAAATAAAATAAAAAACCGCCCTGACTTGTTGGCGCAAGTCGGAGCGGAAGCCACTACACAAGGGGGCAATGGTACTAATCAAGCAATAATATTGTACCACACCCCTGCGAAAATTACAACATTTTGCAGGGGATTTTTGCACCCTTTTTTAAGGAGTAAAAAATGAAAAAGTGCATAAATCGACGGTGCAACCGAGAATTGCAGGACGATTATATATATTGTCCTTATTGCGGTAAAAATCAATCAGATAATAAGCCGAGCACCAGACGACGAACAAAAGGCACCGGCAGTATTTACATACGCAAAGATAATAAGTCAAAACCATATGCCGCTGCAAGTAGTGCCACCGGCAAACAAGTTTACTTGGGAGCATTTGCAACAAAACGAGAGGCAGAAAATGCACTAAAAGACTACGAATATAATCCTGTTAATGGTTTTAATATGACACTTGAACAATTGCATGATAAATGGATAAAAACAAAAACATACAAAAAACTCGGTGACAGTGTAAAAAGCAACTATGCGAGTGCATATATCAAGTTAAAACCACTGTATAAGCGTAAATTTAGGGATTTGAGGACTTCGGACTATCAGTATATTATAGATTATTATGATAATCCACACCACGAAGTCGGCGCAGGCGGTAAGCTGAAATATCTTTTGCCTAATGGCAAGGGTACTTATAAAGTTACTGACACGCCTAAAATATGCCAGGGCTTAGGATACTCCGCACTACATAAGATTAAATGCTTAGTTACGAGTCTTTACAATTTTGCAATGCAAGAGGACATAGTTAATAAGGACTATGGCACATTTATTGAACTGCCCGAACCCGAAGAGGTAAACGCCACACGCTTTACCGATGTACAGTTAGAACTTATCAGACAAAACATAGGCAAAGTGCCTTATGCTGATTATGTTTATATTATGTGCTATCTCAATTTTAGAGTTACCGAGTTTCTTTCGCTCACTACCGAGCAATACCATGTCAGCAAGCAAGGTATACATTACTTTGTTGCAGGTATTAAAACTGATGCAGGTAAAAATCGTATTATACCAATTCATCCAAAAATTTTAAAATTGATAGAGAACTGCATAAACAACAAAGGTGAAACGATTTTTTGCAGAATCCACGAGGGTTCAGAGATTGGAAAATCTATGAATAAAGACTATTTTTTAAAATACGCTTTTCGTCCGGCAATGCTGGCTCTCGGGTTAGGTGACGAATTTACTCCGCATTCCTGCCGCAGAACTTTTTCAACGAGAATGTCTGCCGCAGGAGCAAGAGAAGAAGATATTATCGCACTTATGGGCCACACAGATTACAAAGTCGATATTGATCACTACATTATACAAGAGGTTGACACCCTCTACAACGCAATCAAATTGCTGGCATAAAACAAGCCGCTCGAAATATAATCGGGCGGCTTGTTTTATGGAAAATTTGTAGTTTATTTGTAGTATAAGAGACCAAAAAGCATAAAAAGAGATAAATATTTTTGAAAACAAAAAATGTTATTGATAAAGCAAAAAGTCAATAAACAAGCCGTTATCGGCTTACTTACTGACTTTTCCATGGCTCCCCCAACTGGGCTCGAACCAGTGACATCATGATTAACAGTCATGCGCTCTCCTTAGTGTCACACTCAGTGCCCGACTGTGTTACCCAAGTAATTGTTAGACGAGTATTCAGCAAAAAGAAAGATGCGTATGATTATGATTTCGTCTTTCATAAATACATAGCGTTAACACTTTCGGTAAAAAGCCGATAACTTATAAGGCTTACATTTCCTCTCAGGGCATGTCAACCACGTCCTCCACGTTCTCTAATCGTCCGAGCTTAACATTATCAGCAGAATAAGCCAAGTAAGAAAAAACAGCTAATTAGTCAAAAAGAATTCTTAAGACATTCATAACATTAGACTAACCATATTCTTTGACATGCTCAAATTTTCTAAAGAATAAAATATAAGCCTTCGATGATAAGCAATTTTCGTTCATTTATTAACTTGTATTTTAAGTAAAATCAAAAAACAAGTGATGGAGTGTTATTTCGTTTTTGTCGGTGTTTCGTATATGGCGTGATGCATATTGAGGATCCACAAAAACAGTTTCTCTAGATAAATTGCTAATAGGTGAATCTGTTGCAATTTCAGAAACAAGTTCTTTCACTATATCAGCAATTTTTCCGCTTAATACATACCCCACTATTGATGATTCAGATGATTGTGAACCATAGCGTCCGGATGTATAGTTTTGGACGCCTGTTTTAACATATCTTTTGATTTTATCTTTTTTCTTATGATAAAGATTTTTGCATTCCGCTCCAAAATAACTGTTTGAAGTATTCCAATCTCTAAAGCAAAAATCTATCGTAGGTTCGTATCCGCGTTTCTTTTTTAAACTCGGATCAGGATATTGATGTACCGGTCCTATACGGTTGATTTTAAGAGATGTTGCACGATTCTTATTATTCCATCGTTGTTGTATTTTTCCATACCATTCTAGTGTAATATCATCTTCCAATGCATTCTTAGTTATTATGATTGCGGGATCAGATACTAGATCATGATATCCTTGCCATAAAGTCAATAGGATCTCATTAACCCCAGATGGTCCAAGTCTTTTAGCTAAATCATCAGGGACAGGAGAGGAGGCTGTTATATTTCTAATACTACTCATTTTTTACCTCCATGCGTTTGAAACATCTTTAAATATTTCATCTGCATCCCTACATGAAGCAGAATATGTCCAATACTTTCTTTGCGAAGGCTTAATGATAAATATTTTATCCTGTTGATAGATTCGAAGGTTTCGCCTAATAAAAACCATTTGTTGTTCGTCAACCAACGAACCATCCAAATTCAGAAGTAATTCATTTAATTTATCATTATTGTTTTCAAAGTTTGGATTGGCTTGATAATGATCTTTGATGCTTAACACAAGTAAAGAAAGTGGCGAATCCCCCAAATAGAATATGCCTGAAAAGCCTATATTCTTTCCAAATGAATTTAATAACACCTCAGTTAATGATTGATAGTACAATTTATAGGCATCAACATTTGGCGATTCAAAAGAAACTGAGCGTTGTTTATTCTTAAAATAATCAAACACATAATCAATTACATCATCTATTTGATAGCACTCATATTCTTTTAAACGATACATCCTGCGAACAAATTGCTCTGACCGCTCTTTATCTGTTGGTGAAGATACTAATTCGTCAAATAATATACAGGCTTCGGCTATCTCTATTTCGTTCGGATTAGGTATGGGCGTTTGCCAAATGTCCCCTGCTTCTAACTCATCACGTTCAACTAACCACTTTCTGTTTGTAAGGATATGATAATACGAAAAAACTCTTGACCCTATAATTACACTTAGATACTTGAGTTTATTAATGTCTCCATGTATTCCCAACAAACTATGGTTAAATACAGCATTATAATCTAATACCTCCGATAGAAAAGTGCCGTTTCTATGACTTTGTTTTATAATTAAATGTGGAGCCATAAAGATTTCTCTATATTTTTTTACAACACATTCAAAATCACTAAATTCGACAACAGATAAATCAATCTGAGGAACATAATATGGCTTGAATGTTTTGGCTTCTACTAACGGAAGTCCATAAAAATCATTACACTGGTGCTTGCGATTTCCTCTTTTGAACCCTTCGGCAGTTATCATCTGATTTTCGTTAAGAAATGATTTCATGGGTTCGAAAGTATTATTCATTTTTTCGATTAATTCAAGATCTCGCGGAGAACCCCACATTGCAATCTTCCATATCCTATCATCATCAATAATATCAGATGGAATTCTGCAAATATCCGTTGGATCTATAGAAAACTTTCTTATATCTTCAATTGTGTAAATTGGCTTTGGAGTACAATATACTATTGGTTGATTAATGCTTTCTTTTTTAGGAGTGTAGATAATCGCAGCAGCTGGTCCACTCGCATGATCGAATAAAAACCTTCTATATATTGACAGATTAATAATCGCAATTACACTATTATTGAAAAACAAATCAGCGCGATACTTTCTACTGTTTTCTGATCTATTAAATAGTAATCCTTTACTTGGCATTAAAAGGCAAATAAACCCATTTGTTTTACATAACGATGAACACTTAAGCGAGAAAGCTTGTGCGATTTGCTTATCACCTATGACATAGTTTTCTTTTTTTAAGTATTCTTTTGTTTTATCAGTAATACTGCTTTGCCAAGGAGGATTACCGATAATCACATCATATTTTGTTGAATTAAATGTTTTATCTTCATCAAAGAAATCGCTGATAATCAAATTTGTTTCAAGTAATCGAGGAAATGAAAGATCATCCCATATGCTACGTGGATCAAGAAAATCGCACATAGCAAGGCTTAAGCTAAAGGATGCAACTCTGATAGCTTCTTCATTAATATCTACACCAAATATACATTTGGTTAATAGTGATTCAAGTTGATCACATGTGATAGAATTACAATTGTTGTGATAAATCCATCTGCATACGATTCTTCTATACGCTTCAACTAAGAAAACACCTGATCCGCATGAGGGATCAAAAAAGGTAATATCTTTATAATCACCTTCCCACGGATAAACTTCATCCATTAACAAGTTTACGAGATGTAGAGGAGTATAATATGTACCTTTCTCATCATCCTCATCCGAAAGATGAAAAAATAATTCGTAGATACTACTGATAAGTTGAATGGGGATTATATCGAAACTATAAAGAGGCCATAAAGATAGTTGTCGGCTTTCCAGATCACTATCTCCCAGAAGAAATGCACGTAATTCTTCTAAATCTGTTTGCGTAATTATCTCTTCTTCTATTTCCGAAACTTGAAGTGTATCGCCATGAAACTTTTCTCTTAATGAATGAAACAAATTGTATGTTGCTTCTTTATTCTTTAGAACATCAGTATATTGCTTTGCAGATTCAAAAAATTGTGAATAGAATCCATAAGGAAACACCGTTTGCCCGTTAGAATCCTTTCTTTCCTCTAAGTACTTAATAAATATAGATCTGCTGAGTAAAGAATGAACAACACTCGAAATAATTTCTTTGCTTGTGTTATTTCTTTTGCCGATTTGATTGATCAGAGTTTTACGCATGATTCTTAGATTTGACATAAGGGTTGTGTCAACTCGTCCCTGTGCATCAAATCTATTTTTGCTTTGTCTCCAAAACTCCCCGCTTTCAAGCAATGTGCGATGATACTTTTGAAGCGCAGCTCGTTGTGTTGCTACACCATTAGCTAAGCTTAATGTTTCAATTACAGCAGCGGTAGGATCAAGCGTTCCATCCTCTTTTGTTTTTGGAGTTTGGTAGTTATTATAGATTAATAATTCATCAGGTGTAACCACAAACAGCAGCGGTGCTTCTCCAAGATTCCAAGATAATCGATGTAATTCTGATACTTGTTTTGCATCATATTCCTGTATAACCGAGAAATAGATTAGTGGTATCTTCGCAATTCCCTGCGTATCACGAAGAAAATAAACTGCATCAACTCCTATTTTATCATGAACCTGTGTATAAAACATTCTTTGAAAAGGGCTCATACTATGTAAGCTATCAGCTGTAGCCAAACCATTATGTTCATCTAAATTCAGGCAGTCAAATATTCCATTAAGCAACTCGCTCATTTTCCCCTCCGCATTTATAGATTTTTCTTGTCTCTTTTAACCTCTATTAGCTTATGTAAACCATCTAAACAATAATTCTACATACATCCACCCAGAGTAAGTATAACTACAGCGTGCTTATACCCTATATTTTTATTACTGCATTCCATGATAATATAATAATCGTTATCATGCTCTTCCCTAACAACAATACCTTGCGAAAAATTGGTTTTCCAAAGAGGCTTAACTCCATAATATTGCGCCACAAATTCATTTGAAAGATTTGGCTCATTCACTTTAAACCCATTTTCAAATAGCCACGCATGATAATTCTTAAGTGCAGGGGGTACTCCTACAGTTTGAAATGATGTCATTACTGCCATTTGGAAATCCCATTTCTCTTCAATATTAATAACATATTTTTCTGTAGGTAAAAGATTATACTCACCTATTACATTTTTATTATCAATAATCTCATTTAGCTTTATTTTTCTCATATTCTATTTCCTTTTAGTCTTTTTCCGGTCTTGCATCTGCATATACCTGGTTCTGCGTAATAAATTCATTAACTGTTAAAAAAGATTTACCCAAATCATTTAAACTAAGTATTAGCATATATTCTGCCACTTCTCCTGAATAGTCAATGCTGCGCATTGGATCTAATTTTTTTCGATACTCTTCAAAGGTATCACCCACAATCAACCACTCATGTTCCTCTTTATCATAAATACAATGATATTCACGCCAAAATGCCTCATCATACTCTTCGTAATAATCTTCATCAATCGAAAAATTCGCCCATGGAAAAAGCCGAGGAAAAACTTCAGTATATGGTGTAAACGGAAACCAATATGGATACGAATATTCTCTTATACTATTGCCGTCATCCACAATCAATTCCGTCTTTCCTCTACCGCTACTCTTGTTTACCCATTCTTCTGAATGTAATTTGACAATTCCGCCTTCCTGAATTATTTGCATAAATGCTTTTTGAGAGAGCAAAAAATTGTAATTTGTAATATGATCCGGCAAATTCGTATAAGAAAGAAGTTTATTATTTGAGCGCTCGTTCAAGAAAACCTGTTCTAAAGGAACTTTAACAAAAAAGCCTTTTCCCTGCCCACCACTTGTTCTCTCAATAGTTTCTGATGTTAGTTTTTGCCAAATACACATATTATCTTCCGGATTATACAATACTACAATGCAAGGCAAAGAATTTGTAGTCCAATAAAGGTATTGCCTCTCGTTGATACTGCGAAAAACTATACATCCATCTTTTTTCTCTTTGAACCAACTTATACCAGATTTAATCTGTAAAGCAAGAAGTTGTTTTGGTTTGCCGGATTCTTCAATAAACTCCATATGTGCATCAATGCCAATATCATTAACCGGTTGATTTCGAAACAACCATTTGTTACGTGCAGCAATCCATGAGCAATAACTAACACCCATCTGTTCAGTTTCGTTTGCCATGACAATCTCCTTCTATTGTTTCATATCTTTTGACAAGCCTCAATTTCTCAAAAAAATCTTTTTCATACAAAGATGATTTCTCTATAGGGCATTTAAATCCCTTTGATGCACAGTATAGCTTCATTGTATTGACATACCAATCATCGGCTCTCGGATCAAATGTAATTGACTTAATAAAAGAAAGCGGGTTTAAATCAAAACTCATACTAGATGTTTTCAATGCTTCTTTTATATCGCCATATGCTTGTAGGCAAACTAAAAGTCTAACTTCATTTTCGTGCTTAAATGCTTCTCTTTTCAAAGCCATATCCCCTGCATACCGATATGATTTATTCTCTGATATTTCATTTCGCTTTTCTATATAATTATCTCTGTTGTAATAGATAACTTTAGCTAATACTGCCTCTCTTAAATTTCGAACCCCACCAAAGCTTTCAATATTTGTTTCTATCATAATGCCTTGTCTATCTGGTGAATAAATTCTCCACATTGCATCCGAGTCTTTTTCATATGTCCAACATTGACCAACGGTTGTTGCTGTTAAGAATGAATCACGTTGTTCTATTTTTTCATTTTCAAGCTGAACTGGAATTTGGTCATCAGGGCCTTCCCATGGATCTTCCCAACTTTTAACCTTATTCATAAAAATCTTATTATTCTCAACAATTGACAGAAATTGAGCTAAAGACATATACCGATAAAGGCTAAGGTTTGGATCAATATTATCACTTATATAGACATTACTTTTACACATTTTTCTTTCCTTTTATAAACCATTATAATAATTCTCTTACATAACAGGTCAACAATCACAAATTAACCTATCCCTATTTTGTATATTATATATGATAACAGAAAAAACTTTCCTTGTCCATAAACCTTCGCAAGATATTAAAGAGGTTTGTAAAGATATAAGACTGTTCTGTTATTACTTAACCATCGTGAATTCGTTTATGAATCTCTTGTAGTCGCTGTCGAAGTCAATCTCGAACTGATATCCTTTGTAGAGCCTTATCTGTTTTATCAGCTTGCAGATAATCATCTTTCGCTCTTCATTAGTGCTAAGATCGAATTCATCTGCCCATGATCTAAACTCATCATAATAGAAATCAAGCTTGCCTATATCATCTTGTTGATTGGCAAGCTTGGACTCTATCTCGGCTATTTGATTTTCTTTTTCAGCTATCGACTGATTGATAATGTTGATGGAGGTAGTAAGCATTTCAGAGGTATAGTTGCTCTCCCCTATTAATACTTTTCCGATTTCAGCGGAGAGCTTCACTGACTGTTTCTTCAGCTTTTCCAACTCTGCTTCAACCTTCTTTTTCAGTTTCTTTGTGTCAGCAATTTCAGTTTTATACTGCTTTTCCATAGTCAGACTCTTGGGAGTGACCTTTATGGCATCAAGGTATTTTCTGACAACTTCGAGTACCACTTCGTCAACTTTCTCTGCAAGATAAGCACCTTGCCCGTTGCATATACCTCTATCTCGTCCGCTGTTGGTACAGATATACCTCTGTTTTACGGTTTTCACTCTCGTGCCGTCTGCTCTGTCATAGTAGTATGTATGTGTGGTAGCAATCAGTTTTCTTCCGCAGTGTCCGCAGTAAAGATTTCCTGATAGCTGCGTCTTACCTTTGGTTCTTAAAGCGATTTGTTTCTTCTCATCATCCTTCGCCGAACGCTGATCCATGATGAATTGTACTTGTTTGAATACGTTTTCGCTGATTATTTCGAGGTCAGGCAAGTGAGGAGATTCGCTTTCTCCCGCTATAAGGTAACCGCAGAACATCTTGTTCCTGAGGATTCGCCTGATGGTGTTTGCTTGGAATTTACTTCCTCTATGGGTTCGAAGCCCTTTTTCATTGAGTTGCTTGGCTATTTGATAGGAGCCGTATCCTTCTCTCAATGTCATCGAGAATATGCTCTTGATGATTGGGGCTTCATCTTCGTCAATCACAACCATCATTAGTTCTTTGCCCTTTTTATTCTTCATCCCGCTTTTTACAAGCTTGTATCCGTAAGGAACATTGCCTCCGGTATACATTCCCTCTTGCACCATCTGCGAGAGTCTTGTCTTTACGCGGGTTGATGTTTTCTCGCTTTCGCCGTTAGCTTGCCAGAATCTTATGTAGTTCATAAGCTTGTCGACGTGACTGTCCATGCGCTGCTCACCTTCGACGACGCTCCAAACTCTGATTCCGTGATCGATGAACCATTTTACAACATAAGGAGTTTCATCGTCCATTCTGCCGATTCTGTCGAACATGAATACAAGCAGTATATCAAATTCCTTTCGCTCGGCGGCTTTTTTCAGTTCTATCATGGCGTCACGGTTTTCTGCTGATACCTTATAACCGGATATTCCCTTTTCCTGGAACTCCTTTATAATGCACCAGCCTTGTCTTTGGGCGAACTCCCTGCAGGATTGCTTCTGCATCGGGATGTCGTTTTTGTCAACCTGACCTTTGGTTGATACTCTGTATAGCGCCATAACTCTGTTGCAAGTTGTCGGCATTTTTGCTTCTGTCATTTTAATCCTTCCTTTCGGTGCTTTTTTGCAACACAAACAATACTATAAACTAATTAATATAGCCAGATAAACAGAGCAAAAAAACTAACAAGGATTTTCTCTGATTCTTTCATTAAATGTATCTAAAAGTGAACCTAAAACATAGCTTTCAACTTCTTCGTTTTTCTTCTTGGAAAAGCGTATCGTTACCGGGTAATCTCCAAACAGACTATGGATAACATGGCTCTTATCATATTCATATTCGTTATTTCTCTTCGTTTTCTCCATCCTTATCAGCTCCCTTAATATCCATTCGTTCAATATTATTATCGGCTCTCGAAGCCACGTTACATAAACACATAACGAAAACTCCGAGAAAGCCGCCTACAAACAATCCGATTATAAATCCTACCATCTTAATTCCTTTCCTTTATATATTGAAATTCTTATCTAATAATCTTTCAATTTCAGCCATACTGTTTTCCGATAGCGAACCCATCTTTTTAATCAACCGTCTTTTATCTATCGTCCGTATCTGCTCTAAAAGCAAGGTGGAGCGTCCAGCGAGAAAACTCTCCTTGAGCTTAATGTGCATCGGGACATAAGTTTTACTTTTGGTTGTCATGGGAGCAACTATCGTAGTCGGACTATATTTGTTTCCGATATCATTCTGTAGAATGACAACCGGTCTGACCCCTCCCTGCTCACTTCCGATCACAGGGTTGAGGTCGGCATAATATACATCACCTTTATTTATCATTTTCTTTCACCAATAGAAAAAGCACCGACTTTCGTCAGTGCTCCATTAATGTGTTATATTTTCCGATTAATCTTCGTCGAGTTTTCTAAACTCATCTATTCTCAATTCCTGCTTTAACTCTTCCTCTGTGGGAAGATATGTAAAGTATTTTGAGGCGAAGATTTGATTATTATCCTCCGGCAAGGTGTATTTTACAATGGCATCATTCTTTTCAGCACAAAGCACAATGCCGATTGGAGGATTATCTCCTTCGTTCATCAACTCTCTTGTGTAGTAATTAACATACATCTGCATTTGTCCGAGATCTTGGTGCGTAAGCTTGTCCGTTTTCAAGTCAATTAAGACAAAGCATTTGAGTATGTAATTGTAGAAAACAAGATCGATGAAGAAATCCTGTCCGTTGAGCGTAAAACGCTTCTGTCTTGAAACGAACGAGAAGCCTCTTCCTAATTCAAGGAGAAACTGCTGTAAATGGTCTATCAAGGCTTGTTCAAGGTCGGTTTCATATACATGTGTATCCGGCTTAATTTGGAGAAACTCCATTACATACGGATCCTTGATAGCTTTTTCATATTCAGGCTTTGGTTCGATGCTCCCTATTTCTGCGGCAACAGCTTTCTTATCTTGGCTTGCGAGAAGCCGCTGATAATACATCGTGTTTATCTGTCTTTCAAGCTGTCGTACACTCCACATAGATTTGGCGCATTCTTCAGTATAAAAATCACGGACAGTTTTATCTGAAACTCTCATTAGTACACGATAATGCGACCAACTCAATTCGGCACACAGTGTGTGCCGAATTGGATAGTTGCAATAAAACTGTCGCATAGCTCTTAGATTTCTGACAGTATACCCTTTACCAAATTCAGCCGTTAGTTTATCAGAAAGATATTTCAAAAGATTTTTGCCGTACTCAGCTCTTTCATTTTCACCGCAAGCTTTATAAATCTGCTCACCTATCTCCCAATAGGCAATCACCATAGCGGAATTTACGGCAGAATAAACTCTGTGCTGCGCGTTGATTACACTTGAACGAATAGAAGAATATATCTCTTCTGAATTGCTGTTTATGTTTGCGATTTTGTTTTCCAAATAATCACCCACTTTACATTTCGATTTATTATAACATATAATATTGAATTTATAAAGACTTCTTTTCGATTTTATGTAACAAGGCAGCAACCGAAGCCACTGCCTTATCTTATCAATCATTATTTCTAATGTCGCACGATTGGACAGTTCCTCTGCCCTGCCGTTTTTCGAAACACGACGTCGCGGCTCTTGAGAGAGCTCTCTGTGTTCCTTCTCACAACAGAATAGTCCTGCATTGGAACTGTCCGGTATCCGATATTTATCCTCGATCCCCCTCGGATTACGGGAACACTTAAAAGGTCATGCATTTGACTCCATTAGCCTCTCCGCTACCGCAAGGTTCTCTCGCGGCCGCCCTCATTGCCTGCGACGGTTCTATCACGCTCGGACTGTGACTGGACGGAAGTATCATTATCCTCGCTGTTGGTTTTGGCTTTCCCGAAGTATGCCTCTCCGAGTCGAAGTCCTGGAGGCTTGCGCGTCCGCTTCTGTAGCTCACAACAGAAAGAAAGTGTTTTAAATGCTGATATGAAATTTTCAAAGAACAACACCGAATTCCCTCTGGCGAGTTGAGGCAATCCGGTAAAAGAGAACTAACCCTTTCACCTATTGCACTCAAATCAGGAAAAATTAGACCGTTTTTTGAAAAAAATAATTATTTCAGCATTTTAAACATTTTTCAATCTGTGTTTTCGGCTATATTGACCAACGATTATTATCTTTCCATAATCTCACGAACACATAAAAAGAAATAACCCTTAAACTTGTTTAGAGATTTTTTAAGCCCTTTGCATACTGAGGAGCTCTGTACCCCATGTCTTTCTGAAATATCAAGCACTCTTTCACCATTAATAAAATGGAGGCGAAATCGTTCTTTTGTTGTCGAAGAAATAGATTTGTCATTAAGGAATCTATGCATTGCTTCACGCACTGCAGTTAAATAGATGCTCTCGCACTCATCTTCCTCGTACTGTTCTTCAATAGATAATTCAAAACCAGCAACCACCTCATCAAGACTCGTAAATAACACATCTTTTTTTGTTTGATTGTTGGTTTCTTTGGATTCCACTCTGTAATCCTCATCTGACCAATTCTTCCAAAACTCGAAATCAGCCTTTGTCAAGGTTGGATCTGACTTCAAAAAATCGTCCAAAGTTATTGAAGTGCTTCCTGAAACCTCTGAATTGTAAACTATATCCTTACTGTATTTGTTAGCTGCATATGAGCTGTTTTTATAATTTTTCATTATGTCCTCCGAAATCAAATTGAATTTTGTTAGCCTATTCAATTTGACTCGGAGGAGCGCGGGTGCAGTTTGATTCATCTGCACTACATAGCTGTAAATAACGCATAAAAGCCCTTTCCGCCTGACGCGGTCCAAAGGACACAATTACGCCAGCGAAAAGTGCTCCTGATTCTGCTTGTCTGAAACAAGGTGCAAAAATCTAAGGGTACCTATACTGCTTTTTCATCTTTTGAAATCAGCGTATTTGTATCCTTTGCCCTTGTACTTCAGGCTTCGAATATGTATTTGTAAATGTCGGTGAAAACAAAAAAGCCACCGACAAGATAAACCTATAGATACAACTATAGCGTTTACCTTGCCGGTGGCCTCTCATTTATATCTGGACTAACTACCGGTTAGTGTTTGGGCGAGTTTATTCTCGCCGCACGGTCAAGTGACCTGGAAGAAGGACTTATGCAGTCTGTTTCATCTCAGCCTTTCCGTCGTGATGCCGTTGATTCATTTGTATTGAACTATGAACGATTTATAAAGAGATAGTCGTGCTGAATCCTTTTTCATTCAGCCATGTACGAGCTTCTTCAACAATCGGCTCGGGTGCGTTCTTTATATTGCAGATTGCCTTATAAATGCCTGCCCAGAAAACAACATCTGAGCTAGCCTCTGTCGGCAGATTATACTTACGCAAGTAAGCCATAATCTTAATCTTATCAAGGCTGAACAATGCCTCATTACGTTCTTGTATACGTCTTTGTAACACTTTCATCTTATTGCCTCCCTAAACTAAAATTGTCATATTCATCATAATCCGGCGCGTAGATATCTATCTGCTGGTGTCGCCTTCCGATAAATTTGCGCACCATCTGTACTCCGCACCTCTCACATTTTGTTTTGATCTGATTCTTCTTGTCTTTTATCCCACATACTTCTGTGTTACAGTTTGGGCAATACCAAGAGTAGATCGTCCAATCTTGCAGCATTGCCTTCTCCCTCCTACTTCTTTGATAGAGCAACCAGCAGCTTGGCGTCGCACATCTGATATGTAGGTATCCGACGAGTCTTAACATATTTCATTATCTGAACCGCGCTGCCGCAATTTTCACATTCCATCCATCCGTCTGTTTCTTCTAAGTTTAATAATTTATTCAAGGTGTCACAGATCGGACATTTCACATCAACTGAATTCATATGAAACATCTCCTATCATGTTTAAGTATATTGATTAAAGAGATTTGATAACGTTTCGAGCTACTCCTTGCACATGGAAGCTTTGCACCTTTATTTCTTCTCCCGGATACTTCGCCTCATTCTCATATTTAAGAATATAGCGTCGTTCCGCTTTGTCGAAACCGCCGTAGCGTTTTAAAGTGTTCTGATTATAAGGATCCAACGCAACCACTATATCCCCTATTTTAGCAGGACAATTACGCTCAATCACAATCAAATCATCTTCTTCAATTCCGGCGTCGACCATCGAATCACCTTTAGCTCTGAGAATATAAAAATCTCCTTCGCCAAACATGGAAACGGGCAGGCTGACATATTCCTCTACAAACTCTTCCTCTTCTTCCGGAGAACCGCATTGAATTGAACCGACTAACGGGGCGGATATGTAGGAAGTTTTCATCTTAGCGCTCTCCGGGGCTGAAAGGATGCCTCTGCCATATTCAAGCAAGCCTCTGTTGCTCAACTCCTGCAGATATCGGTGCGTAGTTGAACGGGGCACACCAACACCTGTAGACACCTGAATAATGGTCGGAGCCTTACGATTTTCCTGATAGTACTTATTCACGAATTTCAAAATATCGTCCAAGTACGTTTGATTGAAAGATCTCATATATTAGCACCTAAATTTCATTTAGTGGGATTTGTTTTCCCACTACAAATATTATACTCTTTCTTTTATAAATATCAAGAGGGTAATTGCAATTTAAAAACGAGGTGCAACCAATCGGTTACACCTCAACAAAATACGATATATTGAAACTCACTTTTCAAGCGCAGATGTAGCAGCCGCTACCATTTTTGCATACTTACTTTTTACATCTTCCGGACTATTTATAGTTACTCGACCGCCAAAGCCAAAAATCCAGCTGTAAAAAACATTCCCGACAGATGTTGTTACAACCACGTTAAATGATTCTTCATCATAAGCGGAAACATCTACATCTTTCCCGAACTTATCGATAATGGCATCCATGAGATCGTTATCGCATATTAATTCAACCTGCTTACGCTCGCCGTTATACATTCGGAACATAGAATTCAGATATACATTCAAATCAAAGTCTCTAGGCGGCTCATGCTGTTCTTCTATCAAGATTTGCGGTGTTGTTACAATCCGATCAACACGAAAGCTTCCGATACTGCTGTGCTTTTCGGAATATCCGACAACATAATAATAATCACCGTTCCATATCATTTTATATGGACTGAACACATAAACCTCGCCGTCATGTTTAGCTGCTCGTTCTTTGTTTCGGTTATATGTAAAATACTGAAAAGATACTTTCTTTTTATCATTTATTGCATCGTTCAGAGCTTCCATGATATAGTAAATCTTCTCATTATCAGCCTTTATTCGATTTTCGACGTCAACATTTCGAATTAATCTTGGAGTCTCAAACGGACTCGCCAATAGACTGAGCTTAGCCACCAGTGCAGAGCTTTTTTCTTTCGGAATAAATCTGGCAGACTCCACCGCGTCAATCAGAACTTTCAGTTCCGGCAAATCAAACCTTCTGCCAATCAAATAATATCGGTTCTGTGTAGATTGCTCCACTTCTATTTCAACACCAAACGCTTGGAGTACTTTAATATCATCGCTGACTGTTCCACGCGAGGTTAAAATCCCATATTCATTTTTAAGCTGATCTAAGATTTGAGCTATCGTCAAATAGTGTTCTTCGTCCGTCTGCTCATATAGTATTTTAGCTACATAGAATGTACGAAGCTTTGCTTTGATGTCCATAGGTTCACTTCCATCTTTATTCTCGTTTTGACTTGCATTATCAATCGGCACAATTAAACGATTGAAACCTTTGTTATTTTCAATTCAGCAAATTCAACACAGTTATAATACAACAAATCCGTGCCTTTGTAAACACAGAGGCACGAACTACTTGATATTAACTACCAACAACTTAAGCATAATCGCAAAATTTTTTCTTTAGACATTCAGCCATAATGAGACAAATACATTCGGACTAATCACAAACAATTTCTTGAATTAAGGATATTAATTTAAAATTCAATAGTTAATTAGTTAATTATCTATTCTTATTTGTTAGAAAATAGTTTACTAATACAATGCTATGATGTTTAAAGTTGCTCATACTTATCTCTTCATAAAACCTTATTTCAAGGAGCGGTTATGTAGCGGTTTCTATTTTTCATCTATTAAAATATTTAGGTTTTTTAATCATTTAACATGACACCTTTCCCCGAAAATGCATGGATTTTTCCTGCTTTTTACTGAAAAGAGTATCAACTTCTTTAAGAATCCTTAACTAATCAAATGCAGTGTAACAAAATAACGCCCAGATGTATCAGGCAGAATTGTTACAATGGTTTTCCAATTTCAAGTTTTTTGCACACTCAATTGCAGCTACGACAATGGTAATGCTTGAAACACCACACAATATGCCTTCCATATCATATTAAATACCGTACATATTTTAATTGATTCGCCGATATTGAGACTTCAATTACAACAGGAAAATCAGCACAATTAGGATATACAATTTTATTCAGCTTAACAACAAGAGAATTTCCTATCAACTCCAAAAGGTTTTGGTATATCATTAATAACCATCATTGGGCATTTTAAATAATATTCCAATCATTCGCTATTTTCATCAATAAGTCATAGGTTTTCTTCCAACCGATACATGGATCGGTAATTGATTTACCATAGCAACAACCGTTCACATTTTGTCTTCCATCTTCAATATAGCTTTCTATCATTAGACCTTTTATCATTCTATTAACCCATCCATACAAATTACATAATTTTATTAGATTATAGCAATTGTAGATTTGATTATTATAGTTTCCTAATGCATTACTGTGACTAACATCCACAATTACAGAAGGAACTTGAAAAACTGGCGTTTTATAATGTTTTCTCAAATAATTGAATTCGCTAATAGTACAGTTTTGTTTTTCTATTCCAAACAAAGAAGAGCCACGTAATATTGCATGTGATAACGGATTTCCATCCGTTTGAACTTCCCACCCCATGTAAAGCATTCGATGCGGCATTTGACTTGCAAAAATTGCATTAAGCATGACAGACAAATCCCCACTGGTTGGATTTTTCATACCTACTGGGCATGAAATTCCACTAGCCAATAATCTATGCTCCTGACTTTCTACAGTTCGTGCACCAATAGAACAATATGTAAGTAAATCAGATATATACTCATAAACATCAGGGTATAATATTTCGTCAGCTGTGCTCAATTCTGATTCGTTGAAAACCTTTATGTGGATTTTTCTAACTTGCTCAATTCCTTTAACAACGTCTTCATTACTTGATTTGTCTGGCTGATGTAGCATACCCATATAGCCACAGCCCTTTGTTCTTGGTTTAGCAGTATAAACACGAGGAATAATAAGCAATTTGTCTTTTACTGACTCTTGAATAATTGCAAGGCGACTTACATAATCAAGAATTGATGATTCATTATCGGATGAACAAGGACCAATTATTATAATCTTTTTTTTCGATACTCCTCTTAAAATATCAGCAATTTCTTGATCGCGTAATTCTTTTTTATGGAACATGTCATGTGAAATTTTAAGCCGCTGTTTTAATTCATTTGGTTCTGGCAACCTATTAAGATACTTCATCAAAATCATTCCCGGTATTGTTATTCTGAATCTGTTAAACTCGATATAAAAAAACTCAATTGCTTTTTTGTGGAGTAAGCTCATTAAGAGATGGCGGCGTAGCCGATCATTTTAATCTTGGCAATAATCTGAAAATATGCTAAGACTTTTTCCCTTAGTTTCTCAATACTTTTTAAATATTACAGAAAAAGGGACTGAACCTAAAAATCATTAATAAGTAGTATTTATCAACAAAAACGTTACAAAAAATATACACATGGTGAAAGCAAACCATCATCGTAGTATCTTATTTCACATAAAACTCTATCACTAGATAAAGCTGTTTATGTTTAATTCGAGCATCGTCTATAGTGAACTGCCAATCAACACACTTTTGTGAGTAGTTGCGATTACAACTCAATGCAGATAGCGTTTCATCAAAAGTGTCAATCGAGGGAATACGCTTCCCAAGAAGAGCTTTGATTCTAAGGGAAGATAACTCTATTTCAGCAATGTCAAGCCTAGAAACATGCTTAAGAGTTTAGTGAATTTTCAACTTTTGAGATATGCGAAAAGCTTATTCAAGAGAGTAAACTTTATAGAGTAAAGGAACTAAGCAAGTTTTACGATCATTATTATAACTAAGACAATCTTTTCTGACTTTGGATATTGTTCGTCTACCAACCACTTATTCTGGTGTGTACAGCTACCGTTTATTCTGAGGAGTAAAACATGCGCTTATCGCCATTAATCTAACGGTTCCGTAAACATGAAGATAGAGCAAGAGCTTTTGTATAAGTATTCACAATCATACTTTTTGACATTATAGCTTTTTTTCATAGGAAGTGGTTCCAAGTATTCATCCATGAATCGGAAAATTTTTTCATTCATAAAGATAACTAGACAACTTTCGTCGTTGCGTTTTTCGCATTTTGAAGATACTCCTCGCTGATGATTCTTATCCTAGGGTAATACGTAGTTTCAGTAATACCGTTAGTTTTGTACCATTTGCCCACTCGCTGTGCCGCAAATATTTTTTTCTTCCCTGATATTTGTCATGCAATTCACTCCTTAGTTTTTGATTCCTAAGTGATTGTATAATGTTGCGCATAGCTTATGTAGGACGAGATTTAGTTGGCAGTTTCTTTTGAAAAGCTATTTCACTTCCGAGAAAGGCATTAACTCCGCACTTTCTGTGGCGCGTATACCTGCTCTACTTGGCACGAAATAATCACATACACTCAAACTATATTCAATCCATTATTCTTGCTTATTATTCTTTTTATAAAGCAAAATAAAAACCCCTACAAGTACAACTATTGTTATTGAAGTAATTTTCAAGCAATCAAAAAATTTTTCATTATTTGAGAGATCAGCAAGTGAATTATTAATCTGTTGAGTATATAAAAAGCCAAAATAACATTTAATATCAGGATTTAACATTGAAATCATAGGAAAAAAGGATATCATCATTCTTATAGGTGTAGCAATTGAGGTTGCAGCACTTTGATTCTTAGTGAACATGGCAATTACTGAACCAATAATCATAGATATAATAATTCCTAAACTTTCAATGACAATATACATTATAAACTGACTAAATGAATACCCTGCCACAAAACCAAAACTGATTGATACCAAAAGACACATAAGAAAAACACTTGATCCAGCACCAATAAAATACTCCACAGATTTAACCCTGAGCATTCTCAGCATCGAAAGTGTTCCACTTTCTTTCTCTTCAGCGATTATGGAATTCATACTACTTAGCGGAGTCATTCCAATATACATTGTTGAAAAAAGATTCGCAAAAAACATATGTGTAAATTGTTCGGTTTTTATCAAAAATGTCATCATTAAACATAAAAAAGGGAAAAGGGTAAATTGTATCAAAATAGCTTTATTCTTCCATAAATCCTTACACTGCTTTTTAAAAATCGCTTTTATCGAATTAATTGACATTATTTCAAACCCTTACCTGTTAATTTTATGAAAATGGTTTCCAAATTAACATCAGATGAATGAATTGACTTTACACAATTATTTTTTAAATAATTATATAAAATATCGATATTCTTGTTGGTTAAGAATAATTTTTCAATTCTTCCATCATCAAAAGTTAAAGCAACTTCTAATTCAGATTGATATTTTAAACAAATCTCATCTGGATTTCCATACTCAACTATTTTTCCATTACTTAATAATGCGATATTATCACACAACTTATGAGCTTCATGCATATTATGCGTAGTCAAAAAAACTGTTGTTTTTTCTTTTTTCAAATCACGAATAACATTATGAATCAAAAGTGTAGTTGATGGATCGAGGCTACTTGTGGGCTCATCAAGAAACAATAGCTTTGGTTTATGAATAATGGCACGAGCAAACAATAATCTCTGTTTCATACCTTTAGAAAGCTTTGAAACAGCTTTATCTTTGCTATCTTCAAGTCCGACTTTTCTTAACACATTAAATATTTCATTTTTGTCAATTTTCAAGATATCAGTGATAAGTAAAAGATTATCAAAGCAACTCAATCTATCATATAAAGAATAATCATCAAACATTATTCCAATGTTTTTCAGTACATCATCAGGAAGCATTTCCGACTTTATTCCGTTTATAATAGTTTGTCCGCTTGTCGCTTTTCTTTGACCGCATAAGATATTCATTATTGTGGTTTTACCAGCACCTGATGGACCTAAAAGTCCAAATATCTCACCTTCATCAACATGAAAAGTAACTTTATCAAGAATAATTTTACCGGCAATAACTTTGGATAATTCATTTATCTCTATACATTTCATCTACTCACTCCGTTTATTATAGGAAGCGGATGAAAAAGCCATCTCACCTTTTGCAACTAATTTATTTTCTCCAGAGTATATCTCACCTTCAAAAGTCGCCATAGCCAAGGACTTATTTTTTCTTCTTACATTGACCTTCAAAATATCTCCTGGTGTTACAACTCTGACAAATTTAAAATCTTTTACTTTTACTATCATCTGAACTTTTTCATTATTCTCACTACCATCTACCGAAGCCATAACAAGAGCACAAGTCTGGGCAAAAGATTCCATCAACAGTACGCCCGGCATAATAGGCTGATCAGGAAAATGGCCTAAGAAAAAGTCTTCATTAGAAGAAACACACTTGATACCAACTGCACTTTTCCCTTCAACTAATTCTTCTAATCTGTCTACCATTTGAAATGGAGGCTTTTGTTTTAAAATAGAATTGACTTCATAGTTACTCTTTTTCACAGTGACAGACCTCCATCAACAATAACAACTTGTCCTGTAATATAAGAAGCTTTTTCGCTACATAAAAAAGAAACAACGTTAGCTACATCTTCAACATCAGCAAATTTTCCTAAAGGAATATTTTCTATATGCTTTTTAATATACTCTTCATTTAAAGCATCGAGCATTTCTGTTCTTACAAATCCAGGTGCAACGGCGTTAACTCTTATACCATAAGGTGCAAGTTCTTTTGCTGATGTCTGAGTCATAGAATTGATAGCACCCTTAGTTGCAGAATATATCACCTGACCAGGTAATGCTATTTTAGAACTCACAGAAGAAATATTTATTATGCACCCACTTTTCTTTCTAAACATTTTTAAGGCGGCTTGTTGCAAACAATATACATATCCAACTATATTGGTATTAATACATCTTTGAGTTGTAGCACCATCAAGCATAAGCAAATACTGATCTTTTACAATACCTGCATTATTTACCAACACATCTAACTGTTTAGTGGTTGCGTTGATTCGTTTAAACATGCTTCTGACTTCGTCATTTTTTGATACATCAGCTTTTATAGATATAGCATTTACACCTAAAGCCTTTATTTCATTTACTGTAGCTTCAGCGGCAGCAGAATTGTTGCAATAATTAATTATTATATCATATCCATTTTCAGCAAGAGATAATGCACATGCCTTTCCGATACCTCTTGACCCACCAGTGATTAACGCTGTCTTAGACATAATCCGCCCCCTTTTTACAATATAACTGGCATAACAGCCCATGTTCCGGGGCCACCGTATACGCCTGTTATAGGTCCGAGGAACTGAGTATAATAATCAATATTATTTATTATCAATAACCTCTCCAGTTTTTTCAGACTATTCTCGCAGTTGGCGTGTGAAATGATAGCGTATACTTTTTTTCCGCTTTTCTTTTCTTTAACAAGTTCTTTTATCATTTCATTAATAAGCCGATTCAGACCATTTTCTCCCTTATAAGCAAACATAGGTGTTATCATTCCGTCAGTAATAGTAAAGTTTTTCAACTTTACTATGTTAGCAAACACGAATTTAAATGTACTCATTCTGCCACAACGGTGCAAATATTCGCTACTTGGATTTGTCATTATCAACTTTGAATTAAGCGAAGAAATCATTGAATTTACAAGCTTTACGATATCTTCAGCAGACGCTCCACGATCTCTTAGATTAACAGCTTCACGTATCATTGCACTATATCCGTTTGAAATCTGAAGAGTATCTATTACTATTACATTACAGTTATTTATACGTTTAGCAGCTACTTTTGCCTGTTCAACTGTATATCCGAGCTTATGTGAAAAATGAATAGATATGATCGTATCACATTTTGAAGATAGTACATTGTATATATTTTGAAATTCACTGACTGTTACCGGAACGGTACGTGGCACATATTTTTTTTCAGCCATTTTTTCATAGAATTCGTTTATTGTATAAACTCTTTCATCTTTGCCAAACTCGGGCGAAATATCATACCAATCCTTTAATGACTGCAATCCTAATCTTACTGTAAGGGGCATCATTACGACATTTTCATGCTCTTTATAAAATGATAACGGGAGATCAGCACTGCTATCGGTTACAATTCCTATCATAAAAAACCTCACTTCCTAAAATATTTTGATAATTATTTTTTTAATATAAGCGCCATTACAGAACCACCAAAACTATGTCCTATAATAACACCATATTTAGTTTCATTATTAACAACAATTCCTTTGCCAACACTATAATCGCTAGCAATATCTTTTGGAATATTACCATCAAGCACAAGAGCACCATGTACAACCTGCAAAGCAGAACCCACAGCTCTGCAATCGCCAACGATTGGCTTAATATTCACTACAGATATCTTCTTGTTACAATGAGCAAAGAGCTTCGTATAGCACTTTCTTTCTGCTTCAGTTTCTCCGAAACCTATGATAAAATCAATATCATCTATAGAAATATCAGCAGCTTTAACTGCACCAATAACAGCATCACTAAGAAGAGATTCTGAAATTGATACATCCCCGCTCTCTAAAGGTTCATGTGTCATAAAATACCCTGCAACTTCAGCATATATTGTAGCATTGCGCTTACAAGCACTTTCATAATCTTCAAGCATAATCGCAGTTCCGCCCTCACCTAACGGGTAAACTTTGTTTCCAATTATATCGTAGAGTTTCTCAACAACATCAGAAATCTCATCGTTTCCGCAAGCAAGCATATTTTCCTGCAAACCGTGTTTGATAACATTTGAACTGTAGCATATGCTCTCAATGCCTGACATATTTCCATTGTTGACGGTTGCAGAATAGCCTTTGATCCCTAAACATATAGAGAGGAAACCACTAGCAGCATTATATACTGTATTAGGAAATACAAAAGCACTTCCGTGAGATGGTCCACTTTTCACAACTCCTGATACGAATGTTGCAATTGATGTAACAGGACCACTTGCAGTTCCAATTATACAACCGATCCTATTTTTATCAATAACATCAAAATCAATCTTAGAATCGTTTATAGCTTTGATACCTGAAATAACAAGGTATTTTCCAAGTCTATCCATTTTCCTGTATAATGCAGACTTAATTTTATAAGTATTATTTTTTATTGCATATGCCGATGATGATTCTTCAGATCCATATTCGGATTTATTTTTGAAATTATTAACTTTGTTTATATATTCATCTACACCTTCAACACAATCTGTAATTACTCCCAAACCTGTAATTGCAATCCTCTTATCAGCAGAAAAAAATGATTCTTTTCCAATAACATCATCATTATACTGTTTCAGAAGAATAGAAGCATTATTTCCACCAAACGCAAATGAATTTGACAAAGCATATTCCATTCCCATTTTTTTAGCAGTATCGATAACAATATTTAAACCACTATCGTCATCGCCCTTAAAATTAATTGTAGGTGGAACAATCGAATCGTATAAACTCTTTATTGTAAACACAGCTTCAATAGTACCTGCAGCACCTAAGCAGTGTCCTGTCATAGATTTTGTTGAGCTTATAAACACATTATTGCCAAATATTGAACGGATAGACTCCTTTTCAGTAGAATCATTCACAGGAGTTCCTGTTCCGTGAGTATTAATGTATCCAACTTCATCTACACTTACACCAGCTAGCTGTAAAGCGCTTCTCATTGCGCTTCTCTGTCCGACTCCTTCTGGATGGGGTGCAGTAATATGATGTGCATCACTACTTACTCCAACGCTTGATACTACACAATAAATTCTTGCGTTTCTGCTTTTAGCATGATCTATGGATTCGATTATTATAGCTCCCGCCCCTTCTCCAAGGTTAATTCCGTCACTTGCACTTAAAGGAGCACAAGCTCCATTTGCTAATGCGTGAAGAGAATGGAAACCTGAAAAAACAAGAGAAGATAAGGTATCAGCACCACAAACTATAACAATATCTAATATTCCTTGCTCAATAAGGTCGCACGCATAACCTATATTAAGAGTTCCAGCGGCACAAGCATTTCCTACACTTGAAATATAACCTTTAATGTTAAAATAATGAGCAATATTTACTGCCATAGAAGAAATTGGCATTTGAAATACTTCTTTTCTATCAACGGATTTGTTTCCTTCAATTAATGCTTTATATACTTTTTCAGATGTCAGTGCTCCACCTGTACAGCTTCCAACAATTACACCAGTTTTTTTATTGTTTTTATCATTTATAATGACACCTGAATCAGTAATCGCTTCTTCAACAGCTGTGAGACAAAAATCTGATACTAAATCAAGTTCTGCTTTTTTAACATTATATCCCTTAACCTCACAAGCGGTCTTTGTATAACATCCTTCAACTTCAATAGATGTTACATCTCCTGAGCCAGGCACGCCTTTTAATGCGTTATCCCATGCCTCTTGAAGATTATTACCAATCGGACAAACCACTCCTAAACCTGTTACAACGCACCTATTGTACATACGCTTCCCACCTCATTAATCTAAACTTTTTATTCTACAAATCAATTCCTCAAGTTTGGACAAATCATTTAAATATGAAACAATATCTATCATAACACAATCAATCTCTTTTGGAACGTCCTCAATACTATTCTTCTTGAATATGCAGTTTCCATTTACATAAAGTGTACCATAAAGCTCCTTTGCGTTTTCACTTTTAACTAAACTGTTGTTCATATCAGAAACATTCTTAATTTTATCAAGTGTAACTTCTATAAAACTCTTACAGATTGATGAACAGTCTCCAACTTTGATATGCTTATGATGCGCAGTTATGCACACTCTGCTTGAAGCAACATAAGTATATCCCAAATCAGCTGTTATAAGATATCCTTTTTCTTTAAGCTTTATGTATGAGGCCTTTTGGTTTTGAGTAATATTACAATGAACACCTTTAACATTTAAATCATTAAGATGTTCAATAACAATATCTGAGTTAGCACTGTTAGTATACATTACTTTTTTTATAAAATCATTCTCGTTTCTTATTATATGCTCGCTCCATGGACAGCTTTCGATATTCTTATTAAGTAAACGTCCAAGTATTACAGAATAATCCACATACTTATATTCTGTTTTCAAATAATAAAGCATACCTAAATCATTAATTATATAAATTATTTTTATGCCAAGTTGCATTAATTCAGCGCAAATTTTCTTACATTCAACAAGATGAGATTGTTGAATTATTGGTATTGCAACAAAAATCATTTTACCAGCCTTAGAAAATTCTTTTATTTCATTATAATATTTTGTTACGTTCTTGAATTTATAAAAACAAAACTCATCACCGAAACAATAACCGTCAAAATTTATTCTTTTTGCTTCTTCTAAGCACTTGTTATCAAACACTTTTGCGATGTTCAGCATTGTTTCACCTCACCCTATAAGATAATCTGTAAATTTACCGTTTTTAGAATACTTACAAGCATGATTATCACAGTACGTACTCTTCCACCAAGTTTCTTCATTGATTATCTCTTGTCTGATTGCCATACAGTCACCGTTTGAAAGAACTGTTTGTACCATCTTTTTATAAACCTTTGTCATTCTTGATGTAATTTTATAAGATGAGGAGCGACCGATTATCTTTAATGAATTAACTCCAGCATCAATCAGATTCTTTACCTGACACAAGGCACAATCACAATTAAAATCAAATATGTGACAAATTTCCACTTCACCATCTTCATTTTTACAAGTGTATTTATTCCTGCACGGGTATCCAAGATCAACTGCTTCTCCAAATTTATGATATAAATGGCATCCTCCGCTTAACATCGCACACGAAAGATGCGCAAAAACGCCAATCTCTATATCTTCACTAATACTTCTAATAGCTCTAATCTCTTCAATATTTGTGTCATGCGGTAAAAAAAATGATTTCACACCCAAAGAATACAAATACTTTACATACTCTTCATTTGAGATCATAAATAAACAGCTCGCAACTACTTTTACATCAGGAAAGGATTTCCTTATTATTAATACCTCACTGAGCGTTGCAACAATTATAGAATCAACACCACACCTAATAGCGGTTTCTACATATTCAAGGTAACCATCAGAAAGTGTTTTACCATTCACTTCATTAACGTCAGTATCCGGTAAGTTGAAAAAATTTGCAGTAAAACTGACAGTAACGCCATGTGAATGTGCATAGTCTATAATTGCTTTTAATTCTTCATCTGTAGTTATGCAACCATCTCTATCACTTGATAAATTTTTTCTTCCCCTATGAGAAAAACTTAAGTTCGCAAACCATTCAGGCGAAAACATTCCAAGATAAATCTCATCAGCCCCACAGGATATCTGTATCTTAGCAGATGCCAATGAATTCACAGGAACTTTTATTTTTACACAATCCATAATACAACTCCTATTTCAGCAATCTATTTCTAGATCCAAATAGCTCTCTATTATTTAACCCAGCGACTTGCACACGGAGTGAACAACTAAGAAGAAATGTGATAACAAGGCATTGTTTCTTATCAATAGATTTAATTTTCAAAATTCTAAATCAAAATTAATCTACTAAACATCATAAAGACCCGTTTTACAAGGGTTCCCTCCGCATGCGAGTCGGGATTTATTAATCAGTAATTTTGCTCTCGATATAGCTACTAAGTTTGTTTAGATTTTCAAAATATTCACTATCCTTGTCAGTAAGAGCGATATTATACTTTTCATCTACACCTGCTACAATTTCAAGCATATCTACTGAATCAAGTTCAAAGCCCCCTTCAAACAATGATTCATTTTCATCAATTTCCTCTGGATTTAAAGAAATATTAAGGTTATTGATAAGAATCTCCTTTAAAGTTGTTAAAATCTCATCACGTGTTGCTTTCATATATTACTCTCCTTTAAAAATAATTATATTATTATTAGCACATGCATCAGCAAAAGACACTTTGCTTTCATCATGTGAAACAAAAACCGATATATTTGACGCGTTATCATGAATTATTTTGTTTATTTTTACAGCTGATGATAAAGACACCTCATAAAGCGAATCCTTTTTGTTGCCAAATGGAATTATACTTCCTTCTTCATCAAAATAACCCACATCACCTAAAACTAAAAAATTTTTGTCACCATGTTCTATCAATACAGACTGATGTCCCTTTGAATGCCCAGGTGTAAATATCAAATTTACGCTAACTTCATCATCTTTATAAATGACTTTATCACCTTCAACCATTTTATAATCGATTCCATCAATCAATTGATTAATATACATAGGGTTTTTTTTATTCGCAATAAAATCATCCATCTCCTTCTTTTGTATATAAATCGGAATATTTCGAAATAATTTGTTCCCCCCACTATGATCAAAATGGAGATGAGTATTGATTATAAAATCAATTTTATTACAGCCAATATCTGCTAATGAATCTGTAACTTTTTTTTGATCTGTAACTTTAAAAAATTTACCTATCGTTCCAAGGCTCGCATAAGTCTCTTTTGCCATGCCCGTATCTACTAAAAAAGATACTTTTTCAAACATAAATAAAAATGAGTAAACAGGATATTCGTCTTCCATATTTGAACTTGGAAATAAACTAAATCCTTTTTTCATACTAAGAACACAGTTTTTTATTATACAAATTTTCATATATACCCCACTACTTTTCTCTGCTGATGATCATATCTGATACTATTTTTCCAGAAGCAATTACACGCGGAATTCCCCCTCCTGGAAATGACCAATGACCTACGCGATAGAAGTTTTTGATAGGTTCTTTTCTTAATATGCCGCCTTTACCTTCTTCCCACCCCATCATTGAACCTTCTGTATTTCCGGTATATCTTTCATAAGTTATTGGAGTTATAAAATCAGTAAAAAATATATGTTCTCTAATATCAGGAAAAACTGTTGATATAGAATCAAGAACCTCTTCAACAACTATCTTTTTTAAATCGTAATACTGTTCATTCCTAGTTCTGTCAAAATCAGTCTTCCAATAATTCATATAGTTATATGGTAATCTAAACCCGATTTCAAGAGTGTTAAAATTTTCAGGTGCATACGACCTATCATGCAAAGATCTGAAATATAAACTTTTCCTACAATACTTCAAATCATATCCAAATACTTTTTCAAGATCATCCGAAGGTAAAAAAGTAATTGTCTCTCCCTTATACCCCATTTTGGCAAAATCATAATCCACGCCCAAGGATATACGACAATAGGATGGATATATTTTTTTATCTTTTATTTTTCTAATAAACTTTTCAGGAAGATTTTTTTCACCTATAAGTTTGAAATAAGTTGCATTGGCATCAATATCAGAAATGATATTTCTTCCATAATATTTTGTTCCATCCTTACATTTAACTCCAACGGCTTTTTTATCCTTAACAATTATCTTCACAACTTCTGTATTTTTTTTGATTTGAGTACCGTTTTCTAATGTTATTCTTTCTAATGCTTCAGGCAAATTATCCTTGCCATTCTCTTTAGTCAAATAATAATAATTTTTTGAATAAGCCCATGCTATTTTACATAAAATAGGGTATATGGAGCGATCAGGAACTGTTCCCAAAGAATATAATATATTTTTTAATTCTTTTGATTTGAACATTGATTCAATTACATCACAAGCTTTTTTCCCTGAATATTTCCTTATAACTGGCATTTTATTTGTAACATAGTTCATGCCAAATTTTACAAAATCCATCAATTTCATATACTTAAATGAGCTATTCATTAAAAGCTCCATTTCATCGCCGAATTTTTTAGCCTCTTCAAAAAATAAAATTATGTTGTCCTTATCATCTTCAAACTTATTAATTAGTTTCTCTTTAAAATCTTCAACATCAAATGACAATAAATACTGACCATTTGTGGTAATTATATTCATCATTGGATCGAATTTTTTAAATTCCACATATTCTTCTGCATTAAGTTCTGCTAAGAAACGTTTTATCATTTTAACATTATTTATCCAATGCGTAGACGAATCAAATTTAAATCCCTTGCGCTTATATTCAACAATACATCCTCCGCAGTTAGCATTTTTCTCAATAAGCAATACTTTTCTTTTAGCTTTGGATAAGAAAGCAGTAGCAACAAGTCCCCCAAGTCCACCACCTATTATAATATCATCATATTTCATTTGATTTCCATCCTATTTAATCACTTTTCCGTCTTTTAATTTAATTAGATTATCACCATACTCAGAAGCCTCTAGTGAATGTGTTACCTGAATAAAAGTTACGCCTTTTTCACGATTAAGCTTACTGAAAAGCTCCATTATTTCCTTTCCTGTAATTGAATCCAAATTACCGATTGGCTCATCAGCTAATATTATCTCAGGATCGTTTATAAGAGCTCTTGCAATAGCAACTCTTTGCTGTTGACCTCCTGATAATTCACAAGGGAGATTTCTTTCACGCTTGCTTAATCCGGTTATTTCTATAAGTTCCTTATATCGTTCTTCATAATCTTTTGCTTTTTTCTTATCAAGCAAAACAGGAAGCATAATATTATCTCTAACATTCAATGTAGGAACAAGATTATAAAACTGAAAAACAAAACCTATATTTTTAAGGCGCATATTACTTTTTTGTTTGTCGTTAAGCTTAACAATACTTTTTTTATTAATCTGTATATCGCCTGAAGTTGGTTCGTCAAGTCCGCCCAAAAGATAAAGAAAGGTACTTTTCCCTGAGCCAGAAGGCCCCATAATACTTGTAAATGATCCCTTTTTTATTGAAAGATCGATATGTTTCAGAATTGGAACTTCTTCTCCTGCTATATAAAATGATTTGCATACATCTATTACATCAACAATTTTTTTCATATATAATTACCTTCCCTTTATCTCTTCGGATATACTCATTTTTCTTGTTTTCATTTCAAGGAATATAAACGAGAGAACACTTGAAACTAAAGCTATTGTGAAAAACATTACAAAAACCGAAGGATTAATTTTAATTGCATATGGTTTATTTATCGCCTTCATTACAAATTTAGAAATATGTATTATTCCCAAGCCTTCTGCAACACCGATCAATCCACCAAATATTCCGCAAGTAAGAGCTTCAACCAGAACTATAAGTATTCCTTTTGATTTTGTCATTCCGATAGATCTCATTATCGCTTTGGTTTTTCTTCTTTCAAGGTAATTCATTATAAGATTATTCAAGAGTCCAAAGAAACATATTATAATAACAACGCATGATAAACCGTTAAAGATGTTGGTTTTCTGTTCACTGCTCTTTTTGCTCACTTCAATTAATTCATCAATTGAAGTGATTGAAATATTGTCATTTGGAAATTCCAAAAAGAGCTTTGTCTCAATTGCAGGATCCTCGCTTTTTATGTAGAACTGACTGTAGTTAACAATATTGAAATCTTCTTTCAAATTTTCCTCACTTATCAAAGCGTAATTTCCGCCGCTTTCAAGCATGGAGTAAAATGAACCAACAACTGTATAATCAACTTTTCCGTCGTTTGTTTCAAGAGAAACAATATCGTTTTCTTTAAGATCATATTTATCCATGAGCATGTATGTCATAATGATGTTTTTGCCTGAATCGAGTTTCTCAATGCACTCCTTTTTTTCAGCTTCTGTACCTTCAAAATCAAAGCTGCGGAAATCTAGATAATTATGTGTATCTATTCCTTCGACCACATTTATTGTCTTTTCACTATCATTTATGGAAACATTTCTCTGCGAAAACAGACCATAACTATCCTGTATTTCTTCTATATTTACGAGTTTGTCCCTAAATTCATCATTCATCGATTGTGATTTAATGATATAATCAAAATGATACGACGAAGAAACAACATTATTTATTTCAAAAACTATACTTCCTGTTACAGTGAAGACAGAGATTGCAGTTGCGACTGCTAACGTAAGTAGCAAAACATTATTAATACTTTCAGAAGAGTTCTTGATGTTTTTTAATGCAATTAATCCTGCATTTCCAAAAAACAAAGAATATAACTTTTCGAATTTGGAGGCTATAAAATGAATGATATATGAAGTAATTCTGAATGCACCTATTATAAGAAGTACAAGAGAGATCGAATCAAAAACTATTGCGCCCTTCTTAAACGGAACATACAATAAACCGATGGCTGCACAAATTATTATCAAAGAGATCATAAATCCGACAAACGAACCTTTTTTCACTTTTTTGATCTCAGGCTGATTTAAAACAATAGTCTTGATAGACTTTTTATTAGCACTTAAAACAGGCAGTATTGCACTGACAACAGCTAAAACGACTGCCCACAAGAATGCTATGATAATATCGATAGCTGAAAAAGTTAATTCGATATTAACATTCTCAAGATCTCCTGTCATACTCATGCGAACAACAATATAAAGTATTAATAATCCGGTAAAGCAGCCTAATATTCCGCCCAAAACACCATATACTGAACTTTCAAAAATAAGCATTAATGAAGTTTGACGCTTATTTGCACCAATGCTTCTGAAAGTTCCTATAACAGGCATTCTTTCAAGAATTAACACTTTAAATGATGAGTAGATGATGTAAAAACTCATTATAGATATAATTATAAGCAAAACATACATCTGCACTATCAAATTCTTTGATTCTTCTTCGATTTCTTCCTCAGAATAAGAATAATCTACTTTTAACTCTGGATTCTCATCCGAGAGTTTTTGGAGTGCATTTTCTTTATCAACATCTGTTTTCAATACAACATACAATTCTGATACACTTTCTTGAGGAAGTTTAAGCATCTCCCTTAGAGTCGTTATAGGTATTATAGCACTGTATCTTTGTCCATCAAAAGCAAACAATCCCGTTTTTTTAGCAATTCCGTAAACGTTAAAGTTGTATTTTACATCATTAATAGAGATCTCAAATTCAGAGCCAATATCAAGACCAAGCTTTTCAGCTGTGTAAGATCCGATTATTACTTCCTTTCCTTCAAAACTTTTATTATCAACCTTATCAAATTCTATAGGATTAAAGTTCTGAATATCATCATAATCAAATCCATTAATTTGGAAAAATAAACTTCCCGATTGGGTTTTTTTATCAAACAAGCCAGTTACATTAAGTTTAGGTATAACACGGTCTGTCGCTACTTCGTTGCAATTAAGATCGGTAAGTTCAAAAAATTGTTTTTCCTTTGATAATACAACAATATCAGCAGTTCCTACACTTGCTTTATATGAATCTCTTTGAAGCTCTACAAGTGTCTTTGATAATGTCAAAGATGCAAACAACATAGCTGATGCCAAACAAATTGAAAGCACCAAAATAAATGTTCTCAGTTTTTTGCTTTTAAATTCTTTTAGTATATATTTTAATAAAATCATTCTTCAGCTCCATATTAATTACATCTTTTGACTTGAATTTCCAAATCGTTCAAGCAAAAAACTACCTATAACTACCTAAATTATAGGCAGCACCGAACAATTTGGTTAGAAAATGGTTGTGGAAATCTTTTGTTTCCAGATTCAGAGCAAAAATTTTCAAGTTAAGTAGCCAAACAAGGTATGTCAGCCAAAATCAAATTTGCTAAGATAAACACGATATTGAGTTTTGGTATCTGTTTTTGCAGCTCTCAATAACGCATTTTCTTAAAATCGAGCTGTCATTTGACAATAGCGGATAAATGCTCAGCATTTTCTTTTACCGATGACTTTTGATGTTCTCTTTTCTTAGCTTTATATTTGCCGCTTCTGCTGAACTCGTTTAACCGGGATGGGTGACGATTAATCTTATATTTTACTTTCTTGCCTTGTTTGTTACAAACGATAGCGGTTTTCTTTTCTATGCACCGGTATAACCGGCGTTTCCGTTTACGGTTTCTTCCTCGCTAGTCAATAGGTTTTCTGTTTGGGTAACGTCATGTTTATTTGCATAGGTGCCAACGACCGTATACACTAATCCGCTGTCCTTATCCACATTTCGTAGATTGTTTCAATCTATGAAACGCAAAGAGTATAAAATAGCAATCTTATAATATCATGTTTTGTCGAATTATGCAATAGATATTTAGAAAATAATTCTAAATTTTTAAATTTTTTTGTTTTAGTTTTTGCTTTTGTGAAAATCCAACAATTACCGTAAAGGTTTTTTTGCAATTCTCGTCAGTTGTTTTGTCAGATTGTTTTAAGTATAAATGAAGCAAAAGAAAGGGTGATATTTACGCCAAAGAAAGGTACAAATATTTATAAGAGGAAAGATGGTCGTTGGGAGGCTAGATATCTAAAATCAATAAGCAAAGAGGGTAAACGGATATATGGTTCTGTATATGGAAAGACGTTTGATGAAGCAAAACTCAAGCAGGATGAGGTTACTCGAAATAACTCGCTGGTTACACAAAACGCCACGAGAGTAGTTTTAAAACTGCAATAAATATCCGTGGAATGGAAAGATAGTATTAAACAGTCGGTAAAAGAATCCACTTATCTCAAATATGAAACGATCATACGTAAGCATATACTTTCTCACAACATCTCAACTATCAATATGTCAAATTTGACAACCAAAGAAATACACGATTTTTCTGAGCATCTTTGCAAAGAAGGATTGTCCGCAAAAACTGTCAATGATATCTTAGTGGTTCTTGGTCTAATTTTGAAGTATGCGGAAGATATTTATAAAATATCAAAACCAAAAATAAAGTTCAAGAAAGTTCAGAAAAAGGAGTTACGTGTTTTATCCAGTCAAGAGCAGACCGTTCTGGAGCATTTCCTTCTACAAGAAACGAACAGCTATAAGTTGGGTATATTAATCGCCCTTTATACCGGTATTCGGATTGGGGAATTATGCGCCTTGCAGTGGGAAGATATTCAGGTAGATAGGATTATCATCAATAAAACAGTTCAGCGACTCAAAGAAGGAGACAAAACAGTTTTATCAGTGACTACACCAAAAACAAGTAGTTCTATTAGAGTTATTCCAATACCACAGTTCCTGAAAAAATATCTGGAATCATTTAGAGGAAAAGGTTCTGTATTGAAGAATCGAAAAGGCAACTTCGTCGAGCCGCGACTATTGCAAATGACATTTAAAAAGTATATTGATGAATGTGGATTAGCAAAAACAAACTTTCATGCGCTTAGACATACTTTTGCTACAAGATGCGTAGAAAGCGGCTTTGATATTAAGTCCTTGTCGGATATCCTTGGTCATTCTGATGTTAAAACAACGTTAAATAGATATGTCCATTCAACAATGAACCAGAAAAAGAAAAATATGGATTTACTTGTGCCGCTCGCGACTATCTAAATGGTCAGTTTTTTAGTCAAAGCTTTAAAAAGGTTAGGGTTTATGCGAACTTTGAAAGATATTTCATAGATTGAAACAATCTGCGAAACAATTATAAGAACTAAAAGGTAGTTTTCTGGAACTGCCTTTTTTTTATATCCTTTTTATTACCGTCTTACTTTGTTTTTTCGCATACCTCATTGCTTCAAAAGCACCACCATATTCTCTCTTTACATAGACAACTACTACACTACACCAATCTACAATTAGACGATTCCGTTTTTTTATAACGGATTTGAAATGTGTATCAGCAAGCTCCGTAGGAAAAAAATATCATCGTACAATGAATAAAGATAATCTCCGGTATCATTAATTCTTTTCGTCATGTAAGGCTTCACGAGAATTAACCTGACATTAGGATAAAGAGTTTTAAGTTTTCTAACTGCTGATGAATATAATTTATCAAACTCTCCATCCCCACCTGTATAGAATATATCACAACCTTGCTCTGCTGCTTCTTTAACAGCGGAGTATGTTTTTTCAGAGATATTTTCAAACACTTCTCTATGACCAAAACCACAACATGCCTTACCCATGTTTACCTACCCCACTTACAATTAAATGTATTTTAGATATATTTTGTATCTATTTTTATCATTATAACATATTTTAGAATTAAAATAAAGCCATAATAAATATAAAGTGGGGTATTTTTTATGGCTGTTAAGAGTTTATCTATTCGAATTGATGAAGAAATGTTAAACAAGCTTCATGTTGTTGCTGATTATGAAGGTCGTTCAGCGAATAGTCAGATTCTGATTCTCATTCGTGACGCAATAGAAAAGTATGAGGAAAAACACGGAAAAATCGAACTGTAAAAAAGGAGGACTGCCATCACCGACAGTCCTCCACTTCATTTTGTCGCTTCATTCATTACTCTCACACCGAGCTTGAAACCTACCGTGAATGCATCACAGGTTGATAAGTCCATGCGCTCATTCAGATTTGATCTGAGTTTCTCGTATAACTCAATCTGCTCTTTTGAAAGTGATTTTTTCAATTCACCTTCTTGCTTCATAATCAACTGTGTTAACTTGTTATACTCTTCATGGTTCTCTATTCCGCGCTCGTTCATAGCTATATCGCCATACCACAAACTTTCGATAAGTGTCATTTGATCACCGCCTTTCAAGCACAACAGTATACCACAAGTTTTTGAAATAGCCAGACCAAAGCTAAAGATTTTTCAAAGTATAAAGCAAGCTGCTGTTCTCGCCGTTATAGCGATACCGCTGCTCTGTTTCGATCAGCTTGGCTTCCCGCAAATCTTTGACTGCTCTGCGCACTGTAGCCGCCGACAATTTTGTGTCGGCGGCTATTCTGTTTACAGAGGGCCAGCACACTCCGTCTTTGTTGGCGCGATCCTTGAGATAGATATATACGACAAAGGCTCTGTGAGGTAAATCCATTCTATAAATCGGTTCAAGTCTGCCTATTTTCGCTCACCACCGTTCCGATGAGTGCGAGGCTGCATAGGTCTGGTATGCGGCTTCTGGATCCTCTGCTGCTCGATCACGCGCTTATTGCCGCTGCCTGATTTTGAATCATCTTTTTTATCAGATTTCTTTCTTGTGGCAGGCTTCTCCTGCTCTTCGTTCTTGGCAAGATGACTTGCCTGCTCAAACGGCACATCCTTGTTCGCTCTCGCTGCTTTTACACCGCCTGTGCTTGTATCATCCTTCTTCTCCTTTGCCGCCGTCAATAAATCCGGATGATATTTCTTGATGATTGCGTCTGTAAGCTCTTTCTTGACAGCATAATGCACCTCACGGTTGCTGTGTTCCTCCACTGAGTAAGGAGCTTCAAAGCTTATCCCCCACTTGAAGAATAGCTTCAGTTTGACCTTCATAGGATGCTCCGCTGTTTTCATTACCACAAAAGTACCTTTCGGAAGGTTCTTGAGCTCATCGGAAGTCATCAACGGTCGCTCTATCATCTGAATGGACTGAGAAGGATTATCCTTGCTTCTGCTCACCGAACCGGACATGACTGTTCGAGAACCGAGCGCTTTGGATAATGTTTCAGCCGAGGTGCTGTTCGGAGCAAATCCACCGAAAATCGTCAGCTGAGTATTGTCTATGATAACATCCGCGCCCTCTTTGCCATAGTTCTTCTCTAACTGTGCGAAAGACTGGATGATTGGCACGATCTGCAATCTACGTGAACGTGATGCAGAGAACATCATCTCTGCCGACTCGATTTTCGGCAGAGTGCCAAATTCATCACAATAGAATACACAACGATTTTTCAGCTTCCCGCCGTTCTCATCTGCTACGGCGAGTATTTCTCGGTACAGCTGTTGGATAATCAGCGAAACCATAAAAAATTTACCGGGATCCTCTTCGGGCATAACAATAAAGATTGCCGACTTTTCGTTGCAAAACTTCTCGGCGTCGATTTCCGTATCAAAACAAAGTAGCTGCTCTAACTCTGAGTCAAGAAAAGCATTCAGCCTTGATAGCGCTGTCGACATGACCGATGCCATTGTATCTTCCGCTGTGGTTAACGCGGCTCCGGCAAACCACTTCGCCTTATGGTTTTCGGGAAGCAGATCCATTACTTGTTGGAATTGATTTTTGCCCTTCTTGTTTGACGGAGCAAGAAGCTCCTGGATAATTTTGTAAACGGACACGATATGCCGTTCATCCGGCTTGCAGAATTCCGCTACAAGCAGGATCGTCGCCGTCAGCAATCCCTCTGCTGAATCGTAGAAGTAAGCGTTTTGTCCGTAGGAAGCGGAGTCACCACCCGACATGATGATTGTCTTGGCTATGATCTTCGCGTACTTCTCGGCTTTTGCTTTGTAAACGAGCTTATCGGGATTGGCTTTGAACAAGTCTGTGTACTTATTCACGAGGTGCAGAAGGTTATTGCCGTTGGAACGTGTTGGGTTTCGAAGGTCGATCACGGAAATATTGTAACCGTAATACTTGGATGCTATCTCTCCATAATTTCGTACCACATCTCCCTTTGTATCGGTTGATAAGAATGACATTCCGGTAGCACAAGCGTATTCGATACAAGGATATAACCAAAAAGCAGTTTTACCGACACCGGCGGCGCCGATCATCAATGCATGTACGTCGCCTGTATCTACCATAGCTGTAGTCGTTCCTTTCTGAATGGGCTTGGGGATATACTTCTTGTTTTTCTTTCTGCGAAGCTTGTTTCTCAGCTTTCTGAGTCTGTACCATACTCGCCGCAGGAAGTTTGAGAAGATCATCAACTTGCGGTTGGTACAGCCTACCACTATCCCCTGCTCCTTCGGTCTGCTTTCGGGATCCTCACGCCACTTATCCGGTTCATAATTGATGTGCTTATAGATTCTTTTGATTTCCTTTTTTGTTGCCCAACGTGCCGTTCCATGCTGACCGTGTCCTACTGTCTTGTCCTTGATGTTGTTGAGGTTGTATCGGTTGGAGAGTGACAACACCAGAAAAAAGAATAACAGTAAACCACCCACGGCCGCAATCATGATTCCTACGCCTGACGGTAACATAACTTCTCACTCCCCTTTCCCTGATTCAGCCAGTCCTGATTCCAATCCTTGTGCGTCGGTAACAGGATATGGTTTTCAATACCCATTTCATTGAGCTTGACTTTTATCCGTTGGTTGGCTTGCTGTCCCCAAAAATCGTTATCGAAACACAGATACACCTTTTTGATGTTCGGATTATCCTTGAGACATTGAAAAAGCACCCTGTCCGAAACGGAGCAGGATGCCGCATAGCTGTGGTCATACCAATTCTCTTTGTGCATAGAGATAAACGAGAGCATATCTATCGGCGCCTCAAACAGAAATATTTTGTCCGACTTGCCGTGCCAGTGAAAGCTGTATTCGGGCACGCTGCCCGATACGTTTCCCTTAAATGAGCTCTCCGACAATGATCCTCGCTTGTGATAGTGCCGAGGCTTACCTGTTGGATCGTAGCCTACAAACACGGCATTGTGATATTCCTCATCCTCGAAAATCATCTTGTTGTGGATAAAGGCATTGAGGACATCTCGGTCGATACAGCGACTCAAAAGCAAGTAAGCGTAGGCTCTGCGCATATCAGAGTTCGGCTTGGGAGGTTCCAACACCTTCGGCTTTTCCTCGGCAGAAAAAGAATGAATGATTTGTCCGCCGCCATGATTGAGCAGGAAAGCAACTGCTTCAGGATAGTCCTTGTGATAATATCTGCGGACAAAATCTATCGCGTCGCCGCCTTTCTGATCGTACTGATTGAACCAGAGGTTTCCTCTCACGGTCACTTTCTCGGATCCGTCCCGCCATTCAAATTCCGAACCCGACCGCTTGAGTTTTTCGCCCTGGCTTCTGAGAAGCTGCACAAGGTCAGTGTTCCTCGCGCGTTCTCTTTGCTCTTTTGTAAAATAATTAAATACTGACATTACTTCTCCTATACATCTAACTTTTATTCAAGAGTTTGTCTGTCTATCTTTCTGTTGTAGTTATCTTACTTTGGGCTGTTATACCACTCCTATCATCGTGATAGGACGGTCCTGTCACCGAATAGGTATAGTTGCCCCTTGATAGTAGTTTGTATTTTTTAATGAAGTCCGAGACCGAATTTCTTGTCATCAATTTTCTGACGGGTTTTTCGGTCTGTTTTTACTTTTCTGCGATGTCTGTTTTGCTCTATCTGATTCTGGATGATTCGACTCAGATGATGAAGCAGAGACATTGAACACATCGCAACGGACGCGCCTCTCCCCTTGCTGTGACTGTTCAATAGCTGCAAAGCGTAAGGATTGCCGTTCTTCGCTGATTCAATCAGATACTCATAGGCGAGTTCGACATTCTTCACTACGCCGTTGCCGTACAGATACAGCTTTCCGAGTTGATATTGTGCATAGGGATTACCTTCTTCCGCTGCCGTTTTAAGATAGAACACCGCCTTGTCAGTATCATGAAGTTCGTTCAGATAGATTTCCCCAAGTTGATAAGCGGCGTACTGATTGCCTGCATCGTAGGCTTTCTCAAAATGATACACGGCTCTGCCGATGTCTTGAGGCATATCTACCCCTTGATAGTACAGCTTGCCGAGCTGATATTCCGCGTACTCAAAGTTATCTTCTGAAAGTTCTTCCAGCAGCTGTACGGCAATATCCGGATATCGGGGAATGTTTTCTCCCGACAAATACTCCTTTGCCAATAGGAACTTGGCGTACCGATTACCGCTGTTCATTGTTTTGACTAACCAATCAAAGCCTTGTGAGATATCTTTCGACAAGTTATCACCGAGTAGCAATTCTTTGCCGAGGTAGTACATCGCTATATCGTTCCCGTTCTCAGCCGCTTCTGTCAAATATCTCAAAGCCAATTCGCTGTCATTGCCAATGACATCTCCTTGCAGATATAACTTGCCCAACAGAAATTGAGCGTAGCTATTGCCTAAACTTGCTGCCATTTCAAGATAATCAACCGCTTTGAGAGGATCATATCCGCTGTAGTCCTCTCTTAGATGCTTCTTACCGAGTCTGAACATTGCTTTGCTATTCTTAAGCTTATCTGTCTCTACGGAGTCTGCAGCCTCCGTATCCACATCCGGCTCTTCAGGAACTGTTTTCAAAAAGGAAACGTTTGAATCCATTGTTGAGTCAAATTCTTCATCGTATAAGCTTTCTGACTTTATCCTTAACGCTTCAGCGATAACATGATTCTTGATTGGCTTGAACGTATCATTGTCCACCAAATGGATCCGTTTCGGGAGCTTATCGGTGTAGGTCCGCAGTACCTCTTCCCTCTGATCATACCAAATATCATAGAGCTTTGCGATTCTCTCGTCTTTAGAAAGTTCAATGATGATGTTGTCTACGATATCTTTAACCTCCGCTTTTAAATAACCATATTGTTTCTTACCACTGACGCGTGACAGTCTCTCCGAGAGCTGGCGAAGGAGGTTTTCAACTGTCGGGTTATCATAATCACCGTTGTTGATCTGACTGACGATTTCCGCGACAAGAGTTTTACCGTCGGCTCTCAGCTTATCTCTGCTCTCGGTTTGCTTGGCATAAATAGATACCAAGTCTTGAGCGAATATTTCTCTTGCGAATGAGGAGCGTAGGTTTTCTATTCCTCTCTCCGTCAAATATCCCTCGTCCGGATCGGTTGAATACAAGATAAGATGAACGTGAGGATGATGAGATTCATTATGAAACGCAGCATACCAACGAAGATTTTTTATACTAATCCTCATATTCTTCGCCATAGCAAACGCCTGACTCCGGAGCATATCTCTCCATCTTGCACCGTTGTTATAGTCCAACCGTTCAGCGTCTTCTCTTCTCAAAGAAATAATCGCAGTCCAGATATTACCCTCATGCTTATTGAGTTCTTCCTGCACTTTTGTCAACTGAACAGGTACACCCTTGTCAGTAAACAACCCATGCCGACCAAATTTTTCAGCACGGGGACGGGTAGCAATATATTTTGCGTAGCTCTCTCTTCCGGCTATCTCATAGCTATTATCCTCAACCGTGCGATTGATAAACTCAGAAGCAGTCGCTACATTATGCTGTGCAAGATAGTCATGATACTCCAAGCTGTCAGCAGAATCCGGGAAGTCCTTCAACAGTTTATTTATCAACTTCTGTTGCTTCACAGTAACCGGAGCGAACTGTTTTGAGTCATCAATCTTATCTACTCCTTCACGTGTAGCTATATATTTGACATATCCTCCGGCGCTTTGTTTCCCTTCCGGCTTAAGATATTTGAACTTAGTTACTATCTTCGCCACAAATTACAAGCCTTTCTGCCAATTATCCGCTTCATCAAAAGTAAAGATACCGTTAGTCTTTTTGACTTCCTTGATACATTCACCGCGCAAACTATTAAGGACTTCTTTATCGACTCCCTGATTTGCCGCTACGACATTCATAGTGATAGCGAGCTCAACCGCTAACTTAAAAATCAATTTGCTGAGTCTGTTTGTATTTTCTTTGAGTAAAGAATCCATCGTTGACATAACAACTGTAGATAAATAAGGAATATTTGTATCGGAAGAAAGATAGCTGACATAGAATCTGATCGCATTTTCTATGAACTCGCTCTTACTAAAGCAGTTATCTTTCTCGAAATATTCGTCTACAAGATCTAAAGCCGATTGATTTACATACAATGCAAATCTAACCTTTTTATCGGTCTTATCCATGCTTAATTCACCTCAATTCTTATTGACACACAGTTTTGAGTACAAATAAAAGGCTTTAACAACGGCAAATCGGTTTCTATGACACACAAGCTGACACAAAAGCTGTTTTATGACACACACTTTTTTGAAATCTCAAAACCCCAAAAAATGGCTTTGCAGTCGGCATTGCCGGCTGCTGTGAACTGCGTGTGGTCGCGTCTGCGACACACACGCTTTCTCCTGCTTACTTTTCGACCGCCGTTTTATACCCCGATTTGCCGATGGTGTTGCCTTTCGTGTAATTCTGCAAATAATCGCCCGTGTTGGCTCTCCCTCGTTCAAACGGCTGTGTCCTGCCTGAGTTTAGAAAAGCCGACACAGGGCGAACACGGCGATCACAGGCGCATTGTACTGCCCTCGTTCTCACCTTCAACATTGATTTCCTGTAGATATGATTTAATCTCTTCATCAAACTTTGCGCGCTTCTGCGCTTCGTTAAACTTATCGCTCTCAGTTCTATCAAGGATATCCGAGATAACATTCATATCGTAACCAACCATCGTTCCATCACTGCCGCGCATTTCAAGAGTACCTACTTCAAAATCATAATGCACTTCGCAACTGATTCTTTTATCATTTGCTTGTGCGTCTGACAGAACATTAAAGACAGGCTCGTCAAGATAATCATAGGAATCGAATTTATCAACAAGGCAATCAAGAGTGTACTCATCTTTCATGTATATGAAATCACAGTAGTACTTGAGAGCCGCGTCGTACAATGAATTGATTCCCTTCGCCGCTAAGAAGAATTCATCTTCATCCATATTGTGCATACGGATAAGCGCGAAGCAATTATCGTACTTCCACTGACGGTTATGCTCGGCAACGATTTCAGCGTCCACTTGCTCCTTCACTTCGGGAGGCACAAGCTCATCGTAGAGCTTTTCCATGTGATTGATCAATTCCATACGCAGCTCTTCTTCCTCGTGATGGAAGCAATCGATCACTGCATTGAGCTTATATCGGTTGTAGTCGAAATCAAAATTAGTTTCAAACATTTTCGCTCACCTCGCTTTTGTGTTCACTCGGTTTTGAGCGAGATGATTTTGGTCTGCTAATGGTTTGCGCGGAAGATTTTAAATCAAGAAACTCACGCACGTTGGCAGGCACATATTTTGTATAGAGAGCGTCGAGCGCTTTTTCGAGTTCAGACTTCACATTGGTATCGCGCTGCTCCATATAAAATTTGACAGCAGAAAGTTTCTCGCTGTCATAAGCAATGCTGATATTCTCTTTCTTCATTTGCACCTCTTATGATATATTCATATTGTTTGTTTCACTGGATGTTTGACCTGTTGCACAAGCCGCTTCATCAAATTCTGTTTCGGGATGTTCAAATCCGTCCATCTGACAATTAGTTATCTGCGTATTCACAACATCACAATTCGTCATCGTCGCGCTTGTGAGGAGCGAATCGCACACAACAGAATTTGAAATATCACAGCCGATAAAGTCGGCTTGAATAAAGTTTGATTTGTTTGCAAAGATGTCTTGCATATAGCAGTTTTCAAAACGTGTTGACTCCATCTCGGCATTACTGAAGTCTGTTGAATGCATATCGCAGTTTTCAAACACCGCACCTTCACAATAGCTGTTAGACAAATCCCTGCCGTAAAGATTAAGATTGTTCAGATAACAGTTTTGGAAGCTGGCGCGTTCACCGCCTGCGTCATTCAACCACAGAACATGCTTTGCACACATCACATCAACTTCCTGCTGAGTAAGCAAGCGTCTGTGACCATACTGATATTCGGGTTTCACATTGATAAACAGATCTCCGCAGTTTTCTTCGATGTCATCAAACTCAGGTCTTTCCATCATCATGTTCTGGAAGAGTTCATGATCGAGAAAGCCTTGATATTCAGACTGATAATAGTCGCCCACAGCAGAAAGGGAGAGAGTCGCTTGTCCGTCCCGGTGCGTGTTCAGCACTTCTTTGGCATAGTGTTCAACCAAGCTCTCCATATCCTTATTTGATTCTTCCAACGAAGGATACTGTCCGAGTCTGCACAGCTGTCGTGCGTTTGAAACATACGCCGAGTATCTGGCGTAATCATATCCCTGTGGATCTACGAGGATACCATCATCTCCTTCGCTGTCAAGAAACATAACACACGGAATTGTTGAAGTGTTTCCGTATTCGAGCTTATCCTTGTACTCCGAAATAAAGTCATAATCTTTAAGCGGATTACATTTCAGTTCATTGAAATCTCCGTGGCTGATTTCAACTACCTTCGCTACCTCACATCTATGCAAAGCATAATCGTCAGCCTTACGAATAAGGTGTACATTCAAAATCATTTGTTTTCACTTCCTTTCATAAGTTAACGCCGATAGTTTCCCATCGGCGTTACAAATTGATATTCTGTTCTTGTTCGGAATCGGGTAATATCAAATAGCACCTGAGCAATTCTTCCCGTTCCGGTTCCGGTCCAAAGAATTCCGTGTCTTTGATACAGCTGTTCTCAATTGATATGCAACTGAAATCGCAGCTGTCAAAGCGCGTTCCCTCAAAGTCACTTTCAATGAAATCTGCTTGAGTGAAATTGCAGTCGATGAAGGCGGCTTTCTTTGCCTTGACTTCCTCGGCTGTCGCATTCGTGAAATCGCACTTGTTGATTTCTGCCTGATTAAAGCTTGCACCCATAAGCAATGCGTTTTGGAATTCCGAGTTGGTTATGATACTGTCATCAAAGATCGCTCCGGCGAAGTTCTTGCCTTTGAAATCAATACCATCCATCTCGCAGCCTCGAAAGTCCGCTTGTTCTCCGCCTGCGTCATGCATCCAGAGGATATGCTTGGCTTCCATGATATCGATATCATCCTGATACAATCGGTAGTATTCATCATCACTCAGGTGTTCTCTTCCTATCTTGATGGTGTACACTCCGTCATAGTAATTGATATCATCAAACTCAGGGCGGTCACGAAGCATATCGAGGAATAGGTTTTGATTGAAATCTCTGAATTTGAACTCGTCATAAATCTCATCAAAATCAAGATTGTACTCTCCGTCCTCCTGATCCCGCAAGGCTCTCTGTGAATAGAGTCCGACAATACGCGTCATCTCTTCATCGTGCTGATCAAGCGAGCTGTACTGCATATGGGCAGGCATCCTTCTCGCGTCGGGAACAAACGCCGTGTATTTGGCATAGCCTGTGTCGCTCGGAATCACTATCAGTCCGTACTTCTCATCATCGCAAGTAAACAGAATCGCCTGGTCAACCTCGGCTGTTCTATCAAGCATGTGAAGGTATGGCTTGATAAATTTTGATTCCTCTAACAGATTTGTCCGCAGATGATCGAAGTCCTCTATGGATAGCCCTACGCTGAATTTGATATCACACTCATCAAAATCAACTCTGCTGCGCTTGGTTTCAAACTGTGCTTTGTAAATCATTGGTTCTCACCTCCTTCGTGTAACAACAAACAATACCACATTTTTATTAAATATCCAGATATTTTTTACCTCACTCCTATTTATGGAATTTGTTATACGCTTTCTCGGCGTTATCCGCTCTGCGTGCGTCCTCAAATGAATAATCACCGCATCGCTCATAGACTCTTTCAAAAGCTATCGCCGCCGTGCGTGTATCGGCTCTAAGGAATTGCTGATAGGTTATTCCGTTATAGTTACCGCCGTAAGTCGCAAACTCTGATTCGATTGTCTTGTGCAGATAATCGCACTGTTCCTTGATTGTCGCACCCTTGAAATTTGATGGGGCATATCTCAGACACCACTGACACAATCCGTAAAACTCATCGCCGTTAAAATGACCGACAACATCCCAATCGAGATCAAGAGTATCTCCGCCGCATTCTCTCATCATATTACCGATGATGCCTGCAGCTACACTGTCTGAATAGCCGTAGCTTTTTAGATACTTCCACACCTGAGTTGCCGCGTCACCTGTTGCTGAGATATCCGGCTGTTTGAACTTACCGTATCCTAATATCTCTTTATTACCGATTGAGTATTGACATTCGCAGACCTTATCTCCACTGTTGCCTTCAATCGTATAAACCATACCGTTCTCAACTTTTTCGACAATGCCTGTGTGATCGCCCTTGCCGTCCAAACCATCATTCGCCCAATCAAAGAAAATGATGTTTCCGGGGCTTGGCGTTGCCGAACCGGGCAGCCATTGATTCTTGGATTTGAACCAATTAACACCATCGTCAACGATAGAGTATTTCGGCACTAATCCCGACTCGATATATCCGCATTGATTCGCGCACCAAGAAACAAATATGCAGCACCAATCAACTCTTGATTTAAATCCGTACCATTTCCAATACTTTTCGCCGCCGACATTGCCTATCTCTTTTTTGGCTACATGAACAATATCGTAATCCGATGATGACGTGTAAATGTACGACATCAGCTTTTCATAATCTACTACCTCAATGGTCGTGCCGAAGGTTCTGTTGATATTGCTGATGAGGTTTTTAGTGGTTTGATTCTTCTTGAAACAACCAACGAGCTTTTTCACGAAGTCCTTATCCGAAACCTTATCCTGCAGGAATAAGACCGTTATAACCCTTGATTGCAGAATCTGATCGTCGGTATATTTCTTTTTCTTCATCTCGCTCTCAACTTTTTTGAGCAGTTCTTCAGCTTTGGATATTTTTGCTCGTTCTTCAGCTGTCAATTGTGCTTCTATCTTCTGCGAGAGTCCGGCAGTATCAACACTGATACCTCCCGAAAAGAACGAGACTATCGCAATGACAGGCATAAATATAGCGAGAAGGATGCAAAGAATAACGGTCAGTGCTTTTTTCAAAGCGTTCTTGTTTGTGAGTATAGCCACAGCTATTTTCTTTAGCGCGGCTCCTATCGTTGCGCTGATAAAAATACCTCCTAACAGAAAAACACCAACCGACTCAGCCAGTCGATTGGTGCTTCATTTTATTATGTATTCAGTTATTTACTTTGCTTTTATATTTATCAAAAATCAGATTATAAAGCTTGATTATAAAGCCAACAGATATAGCGGCGATAATACTTCCTTCTCTCACTCCCTTGAGTTCCCCTAAGAACACAAGACAAATGATAGCGGAAACAGCGATATAGAAAATATCAAAGAAAATCTTGACGTTTTCATACCGCTTGCCCGTCACTTCGCTGATTGCTCGGTTCATCGCTTCTCCAGGGAGCATTGCCACCTTACCCTTGAACTGTAACCAGATTCCGAAGGCGAGAACAAAGCAGCTTATTGCCAGATACAACAGCTGTTCAAAGTAATTGTTCACGGGAATATCCCGAATCAGCCAACAGGACAGATTTGTCAGATAGCCATATACAAATGCCAATACCGTCTGAATGATAATTTCAACCGGCTTGCATTTGCGCCTGAGCAGGATGACCTGAACAGCTATTTGGATCACACTCAGTACATTCAGCCAGCCGCCGAATGAAAACAAGCTGCTCACCAATGAAACCGAATAAGGCAACGAAGCCACTGGCGAAGTGCCCAAACCCGCTTTAGTTGAAAAAGCAACACCCATTGAAGCGATAAACAATCCTATCAGAAACAGCGAATACTGCCCTATTATTTTTCTAATGTTTTTATTGTTCATTGCAACTTTCCTGATGTTAATAATTATCGTTTCGGGTACGTTTTCTTGACATACTTGCTCACCCATATCTCGTCCGTATAGTCGCTGTACTCATACATCTGGCAGTCATTGTATAAATCATCTGCGATCTCGATAATTACATCGTACAATTCAAGGTTGTTCTTATACTTATCCGGGATACCACTTAAACCTACACTTGCGCCCACGATGTTACCGGCTATAGCTCCTGTTGAGTCGCTGTCGCCCTTGTGATTAACTGCGGCGATGAGAGCCTTATCAATGTCATCAGGATATTTCAAAGCACAATAAACCGCTATCGCGAGCGCTTCTTCCGCTACCCAGCCCTGTCCGAGCATGTGTATCGCTTCAAGATCCGAGATATCTTTGGCAGACAACTCCACAGCCTTATTCATAAGACTGATATAGTAACCAATATCCTTTACGTCCCTGAACATATCGGCTGTTGTCTTTAAGGCTGACCTGACAGCTTCTTCTATGCTGATATCCTCATGGGCCAAGCGTCTTATGATATGAACCAAAGTCGCCGCCGGGATATATCCAAGCTCATGTCCGTGTGTGATGGCAGCTGCCTCTGCTCCTATCATATCGAGTTCCGAATCGGATTTAATTCCATTATCGAAATATAGTCCGACAGGGGCTACCCTCATCACTCCGCCGCAACCTTTACTTCTATTGATCGGTTCATTCACTGAACCATTTGCACCAGCGCTGATTGCGGACATACAAGTATTTCCGGGCGCTCTTCTGTGAAACAACTCCGGGATATTTACCAGCCAAGTATACGCATAAGGGTTTTCCTTATCAATAGGGTATCTTTCCGTCTGTGTTCTATACCAATCTTTGTAGCAATAAGCGATATATGACGGATACGAAGCCATGATCCCGCGCAATTGTCCTCTGGTCGTTCCGAGCAGCAAACCGTTTGCAGTAAATAGCGTCATCTGCGTATCATCAGATATCAGCGCTTTGCCGTTTGTCAGCTCATATTCTGTTATACCGCTCTCACCGAATTTTTGAAATATGCTTTTCTCATCAAAGAACTCAATGGCATATCCCAATGCGTCGCCTGCAGCGCCGCCAATCAAGCAACCTCTATATTTATCTAAATTCTTCATTTGTTTTTCCTCACAATATCTTATACATTCTCTTGCAGTCAAAGCTCCAGCTCTTGATCACCTCGTCATCCATACGAGTATAGCCGAGCTTTTCATAAAAGCCGACAGCTTCTACGCGACTATCGATTCTGATTTGATTATAGCCGAGTTCTTTGATCCACTTCTCGGCTTCCTTGATAACTCTGCTGCCGAGGTGCTGTCCGCGATAATCGGGGAGCACAACAACACGTCCGACAAGTACCGTGCTGTTATCTAATTCATAGAATCGGCAAGTCGCCACAGGGTACTCGTCATCCAACAGGACTATGTATTTGCTTTCATCTCCGTCATGCTCGTCAAACTCATCTTGCAAAGCTATGTGATGCTGACGGTTCATGCCCTGAATTCTGACGGAATACGCTCCTGCTCTCTGCCAAGTTTTCTCTGCTCGAAGCACTTTAAAATCATTCATATAAATCACCTGATGTATCATTCTTGCTCAATGGTTGGTTTTTGCATTTTCTTTCTGTCGTAAACCTTCTTGCTCTTGACCACTCTGGTGGTCGGCTTCAAGCCGTTCCAGTCACGGCGACTGCGAGCATGGTATTTTTTCTGTGCCTTTTTGCTTTGCTTGTTTAAGGGTATCAGTTTCACACTCCTACCTCCGAGTTAAGATTGCTTCAACAAATTATATTTATTACATTATTAAGCAGATTTAAACCATTCTATATTATCTATTTCTCTAATCAAAGCATCCCAATTATCTTGTGCATACCATTTAATCTTGTTTCTTTTATTATCTCTTATTATTTCGCCAAGAGTAATATCAAAAAGTTCTTCGCCTTCATCAAACAGTACCCATCGAATTCCATTAGTGTACAACACCTTTTCAAAATATTGAATATGCCCTTGTATTTGTTCATCTTTTTTATTCAATTCTATAGTTGGCATTTTTGCTTCAACACATCCATAAATAGTAATATTATCTGGATCCTTTTCACGGTTTAGTATTACAAAATCCGGAAAACCTGCATTACCATAAAACTTTTCTGAAACAGGAGATTTTCTTCTATTAGACACATCACGAACCGATAAATTGCATTTATTCTGTGATTCTCTGATTAAACTTGCAATTATTGAATATAGCTCAATTTCTACGCAACCATTTTGTATAAGCGCTAAATCAATTTCATCTTTATAATTCTGATACTCTCTAAAAAAAGACATTTTCTAATCCTCCGTAGATTTCGAATCATCTTTTTTATGATACCAGAAAAATTCAACCTTGTCCACAAACCTCCGCAAGAAAATGCGGAGGTTTTCTTGGACAATTCTTCTGTTATCTGCCGCCTGCTTTACCGAACAAGGCAGATTTGTATTTCGGGGCGATGACCTGGAGCAGATATCGCTCGTTTCCGCATCGATAAAGGCAAGTACCCTGTGAGCTGAAACGAATCAGCTGATACTCATTCGGCTCGACCATGAGCGCCTCTTCATAGTCCCTGGCGTTGATATTGCCGGGATAGAAAAGGAAGTGGTGAGTCGGGATGGAGAACAAGGGCTTTGTGAACTCCTTGATGTCGGGAAGCAGAAAATCCTCGATATTCTGCGAAGCGAGAATGACTGAGCTTTCCTTCTTGCGCACACGCTTCATAGCGTTGCGGATATACTCGATGGCTGTACGGTTACTCAGAAAGAGATACAACTCGTCAATGGAAGCGACCGTGTTGCCGATGCCGAGGAGCTTGTTGCTCATATACGACAAAATATTGAAAAGCATGGCGTCCTTGAGTCGGCGGTTCGTATCAAGCAAGCCCTTCACTCCGAAGCACAGGAAAGTGTCATCGGTAATGTTGGTGTGTCCGTTGAAATACTTGCTTTCCGCACCGATACACATAGAATGCAAACCGAGGCATACTTCCTGCAAGGTCTGCTCGGTATAGATGTGCTTGCGCTTTGTGTCAAAAGATTTGAACTCTTCCTCGCAGATTTCATAGAGGTCTTTCATGATCGGGAAGTCCGACGGTTTCTTCTGACTGTAGTCAGTCGCGTCTGTAATGCCGAATCTGGCGTAGAGCTTCATCAGCAGGATTTCGATGGTGTCAAGCTGCTGATCGGTAAAATCCTTGTAGGCGCGGAAGAAGTCTTTGAGAAAAGCAATGTGCTGGCTCAGCCTTGTTACACGCTTGAAAGCGTTAGGCGTGTTCTCATCGTTATCTTCATCGCTGTTCTCTCCCCAATCCTTTGGTTCAAGCGGATTGATTTTGTACTGACCGTTCATGAAATCGATATAACAGCCGCCGAGCGAAGTGGTCAGGTCTTCGTACTCAGCTTCGGGATCCAGACAAATCAAAGCCTTACCGCTCTCACGGATATTGGTGAGAAGCAGCTTCAGCAAGAACGACTTACCTTGACCGGAGTTGCCGAGAATCAGGACGTTTGAATTTGTCTTGTCCTCTGTTCTGCGATCAAAGTCCACGAGGATATTCGTGCCGTATTTATCGCGCCCGATATAGAAGCCATTGGGATCTGTCTTGCCTGAGAAGTTGAACGGGAACATATTCGCTACCGATGAAGCCGGTAAAACACGCTCATAGAGAGAGCCGAACATATTCGTTCCAAGCGGATTCACAGAGAGGAATCCTTCTTTCTGCCGGAGCGTGAGCTTGTCCACCTTGATCTTTGAACGCGCCAGTTCCATGTCGATGTCGGTCTGGAGCTCCTTGAGCTTCTTCTTCGATTTCGCCTTCAGCTCAATAAACACGGAGCAGTGTAGCAGGATTTCTTTCGAGCGCTGCATATTAGTGATCAGCGAGGTAACGTCCTGCAAGTTGCCCTGCGCCTCGATTGTTTCGGATACGTTGTTGCCTGTCGATTGCAGCTTATTCTTTCTCTCTGCGTTCTGCAAAATCTTTCTCTGCTCGAAGGGTTCAACAAGGCGGTTGAAGATACGCAGCGTTACGCCGTTGCGGTCTGCAAGTTGAGATAATAACGCCTGTTCCTCTGTAGAAGGCGCGTACTCATGGATCACCCACGCGCAGCGATAGCTGTCGCCTACGATATAGTAATTTGCTTTGAAGCTGATGGTCGAGGGCAGGATCATATCAAAGAAATCTTTGGTGTAGATCTGCTCCTTCTCATCAGGCGTTAATTCTTTCGGTTTTCTTTTGAATAAAGACATTTTTACCTCCTGTCGCGTCATTTGCAACGGGAGGATCTTTGGTTAACAGTCATCCGCATTGCAAATGACTGATAAATAGTTTAGGTCTTATCCCTTGACGGCAAGTACCACGATCCTGTCATCCTTCGCACTGCCGCAGCAAGTGGAGAGCGTAAGGATCTGCTGACCGTATTTCGGTGTGATTCCGGTCTTGTACAGAGAATTTTTGAGAGCGTAATTGATCTTGGTATCATACTTTCTATCGGTTTCGGCTTTCAGAAAGTTATACCAATAATCGGTCGACTTGATTCTCATGACAGAAAACACTCTGTATGCCGCCGCACCTTCCTTTGTTTCAAGCACCACATTGGGATGCGCGTTTCTGTAGCTTTCATACTGATAGTTACATAGATCGGCAAACATGGTACCGCCATTCATGTGATGTCCGTAGATGATAAGGTTGTCATCATCTGCCGAACATCTAGCATCCAGAAAGGGTGTACCGCTGTAGCTGTAGTTGCCGTAAAAATCTTTGTACAGATACTTTTCGGGATCTGAGGGAGTATGCATGACAGGATAGCTGATATTCGTACCGCCGATGCTTACCCAGCCGAAGCAGTCACCGTTCATATTGATGAGCTCCGCGATGGAGTGAGGCTGATAGTATTCCTGCTGTTCGTATTCAACAGCCATATTTTGTACTCCGGCGTCTGTGCCTTTTTCATCATCGCCATCCTCCTTGCAAATCACGGGACTGGGAAATCTGATGCGCGGCTTGGTTACCGTTTCCTCAATCTGAGAGAACGCGTCATCAGCCTCTTTCTCGGTATTCGCTTTATTCACGATAGAATAAACGCAGGCAAAAATCACAATGCCGAACGCGAGGATCACGGCAATCGTGCCGAAGATACTCTTCCAATTCCTTACTTTCTTTCTCTGCATAGGTTAATCATCCTTTCCGTCTTTCAAATATTGGATCCCGTCATAGTCGGGAATGCTCTCGCCGTTGAGACTCGCATCATAGTAAATGGCGAGGAAGCGCTTGATATCATCCTTCTTCAACCGCTTGATGTCGAAGTTCTGCTCACTGATGATCTTCTCTACCCTGTTCGCAATCGTCAGCACCTGATCGTCGGACGAGTTTTTACAGCGAACGATAAAGAGAAACTGTCTGGCTGTTGAACCCTCAACATTAAGATTATCGAGGAATTCAAAATCCTTCTTGAGCAGTTCTCTGACACCCTGATGAGGTTCTTTGTCGATACGCTTGAGCAGATAGCTTTTGTTGGTATCGAAACACTCAGCCGCATCGGTGCAGTTCACCTCGATATCGGGCACAGCAGAAAGTACCATCATCAAATGGTTGATTTTGATTTCAATGTTCTCATAGGAGAGAACAGAGATATTGGTCGGAACTACGCTGAAAAAGACAAAGGTATTCTTGCCTACCTTCAAGCCGTGCTTGGTAAAGGTTTTGATGCCGAGAAGATCTTGCACGGACTGTCCTTTTCTCTTCTTTTTGTTGATGCTCTTAAACTTTTTCCGTTCAGCTTTAAGAGCCTTCTTTTCTTCTTTCGTCATTTATCGTTTTCCCTCTTTCCAGATGAATTTCTGTTGTGTGAGCATAAAGTATTTCGCTGCGTACCTGATAAAATCCAACACGGTCGTGTCTGTAAAGCGGATCGACAGAAAGGCAAAAGCCAATGTCAGCGCGAGAGGTACAACGATTCCGGTCTGCGAAAGAATAAGGATCGAGAGCAGCAAGGCTACACACATAATGGCAAAATCACGCAGCGACCACAGCCAGAGGTTGGCTGTGGCGCGAAGATTCTGCGGATATAAATAGGTTTTCATAATTTGGGGCCTCCGTAGTCTAAAAAGGTATCAAATGCTTCTTGACAAAAGTCCTTCGGGGTTGTGCCGTAACGGTATTTCAGCTTTTCGGTTATCATATCCTTGAGAAGCTGCGCTTCGGATTCAGTAGGCTCATAATCGAAACTTTCGGAATCGAGCGGTTTATCAATCACACACTCAACTTTGATCGTGTCCTTGTAAGGATTGTACGTTGCGTACATATTCAGCCAAACGTCATCATCTGATGTGTCCACACCGAATTTCTCATCTACATCAAACCACGTTTCAACATACGCCGTTATTTCCTGTCCTGTTTCGGCGTCAACCTCAAAATCATTGTCAATAGCGATATCATCTCTTGTCAGTTCGTTATTACTGTTCATCCGGTTCTCCTTAAGAAGCGGCACGGGCAACCGAGCGCGTCAGATTCACTGCGGTAGTAGTGGCGTGTACGACAGACATCATATTCACCTTTACGCTCGAATCCAGACCGAATTGCTCCGCAATCCTCGGCACTTCATTTGCCGAAAGCATAACTCCGAGACCAAGCAGCATATTATCTGGGAATATCATCAAGCCCAAATACAACAGCGTTGTTTGCATGAACGCCGTCAAACAGATAGCGATCACCTGTTTCATCCACTGGTTGAATCCGTCTTGATAACCTCTCGGAATGCTGAACATATATAAGGAACCTACTGCCATCTGAATCAACAGGATACCGCCGCGCTTGATATTGGCGAAGAATATCTTGACTACGCAGTAGGCAAAAGCGATCATCGCAAGAATGTTGAACAGACTTAACGATACGTTTCCCGAAAGAGAAAACGCACCTTTCCACAATTCCGTTGATTCTTCCGCTAAACCAAGTGATTTTCCGCTTGCGTTTAGCAGCGACAAATCCTTTGCGAGTGAATTCTGCAATGAGATACAGAACTTGTACAGTTCAACAGGTATTATGCCAATCAACGAACAAGCGAAAAATCCTTTGAGAATATTGATAGCCGTTGTCTTAATTGATGCTCTGCCGTTTTGATACTCTACCGCGACATCAAACACGGCAACTACCGTACCTACAGCAAACAGCGCCCATCCGAACATTGTAAACAGACTGATAGTGGATTTGACAACATCGAGGTCGAAGATTTCTGCGCCCATGTTGCCCATCTGCGTGAAAAAATCCGCTACTGCGTTGTAGATCTGTTCGTAGATCCACTTCAGCATAATATCAAAGATGGCACTTGATATCTGCTGTCCTAACGATCCGAATGCGTTTCCTAATAAATCACCTAACCAATCAAACATTTAAAAACCACCCCTTAACTGAGGACAGTCCAAATGTACATTGGCGCGGTTAATGCGAACACAAGACAGCCAAACAGAATAGCGGGCGCGGCAAATTCAAACTGACCGTGCTTTCTGTAATCCATATACGCCGTTGCCAGCTTTACGAAAAACAGAACGGCAAGGATCATATCGATAACGGGGAACACAACATTGTTGACCACGTTCTTAATCTGAGTCTGAGCCGAGTTCCAGGTACTCTGGATGGCAGACGAGACATCTCCCGCCGCAAAAACCGTTAACGAGGACATGGCGATGAACACGAGCGCGAATAAAACGCAGGCAATCGTTGTCAGAATCCTCTTACCTTTTCTTTTTGCCGAGTTTTTTGGCATACTTTTTACCTCCGGTTTCTAAATCTTTTTCTGTAATATATCTGATGTCAAGCTTTAAGTGCTTGGCAAAAGTGATTTCCTTCTTCATACCTTCCGTGATGTTATCACCGAATACCCATAAAGCATCGGCGCGAAACAGCAGTGAGGTTCCGGCTGTCATTCCGAGAGTGCGTTCCTCATCGACCGTATCGTCCAGTATCTCCGCATAGAAATGCGGTATGACCGGAGCCATACCGCACTCTAAAACGAATTTACCGTATTGCTTTACTTTTTCGAGGTTCTCAGTAATGTTACCGCGTAAAGGAGAGCAGACATACACGTTTCTCATCAGTCATCGTCATCCTCATCTCTCTTTTTGAACTTAAGAAAGAGGAAGGCAATGAGACCACCAACAGCGATCGCGCCGAGACCGATAAAGAATCCCATGTTGGACTCATCGCCGGTCTGAGGTGTATCGGGAGTGGGCTGCTTTTCGTTAGTCATTTCAGCCTTGACGATCTGACCGTCCTCTTTGATCTCAAAAGAGTAAGGCTTGGAATCGAGGATATAGCCATCCGGGGCGTCGAATTCCTCATAGGTGTACTTGCCGTAACGAAGCTTGAACTTGGCTACGCCGTTCTTGTCGGTATATCCTTCCGCTACGATGTTGCCGTTCTCATCCTTGATGCGGAATCCTGCATTCGGGAGGAGCTTTCCAGTCGCAACATCTCTCTTGGTGATTTCAAGCTCTCCGTAGATGGGCTTATTGATAAAACCTACGCCTGCCTTGTTCTCAACATTGACAACGTCGCCGTCATCGCTGATCTCAAAATAGTGGTAGTTATCATCCTTGACGAAGCCTACCGGGGCCTCCGCCTCATACATAAAGTAGCCGCCTTTTACGAGGTCTCCGAGAGAGTAATTGCCCTTTTCTGTTTCGGACTCGGTCATAGTATCGATAAGGATATCGACATCCTTGTTGAATTCACCGTCGCCGTCAACATCCGCGTAAATCTCGAACACAGCGCCGGACAGCTTGTTTTCGGGGTACTCTTCATCTACCTTCGTTGTGACAACAGTTCCGCGCTTGAGCTTGTTCTCGATCTCCTTGCCCTCGTTGATATGGACTTCCTCCACATCGATATCCTCGGAATAGGCGAATTCAAACTCATACTTGGTATCGTCGATCACATAATGATCATCTGTAGTGTACTCCTGAACATAATACTTACCGAAGGGAAGCTCGGTTTCGAACTTAACATTCCCATCTTCATCGCAGTAAACGATCTCAATCAGACCGTCCTTCGGGATAAACTTGCCGTCCTCGGCAGTAATATCCTCGTTGGCATAGATAGCAAAGGAAACCTTTGTGAGCTCGGTTGCTGTACCGAGATTCAGCTGTTCGTATCTTTCAACGATTTTCTTGAGAGTAACCTCTGCTTTTTCTCTCTGATTGTGTACAGTGAGATCGGTATTGGTTACCTCAACGGTTTCGCCCGCGTAGCTGAGTGTTACGGGATACGTCTCCGCGTTTCTGATATATCCATATGGGCTCTTGGTCTCACGAATGAGGTATTTGCCGAGGTAAAGCTGTTTTGTTACAGCCTTGCCCTTCTTTGAAGTTGTGACGGTATCTACTACCTCACCCTTCTTGTAGTGAACCACGCCGTCAGGTGTCTTGATATCCTCTGCGGCTGTGATTTCAAACTCCGCGCCTTCGAGGTAACCTTCCTCGAACACGGGGATATATCTGGTGATCTCTTCAGGTTCGGTTACTTCCTCGGTCGGAGCCGTTGTTTCCTCATCAAAAATCACTTTTGTGGGTTCTGTGGGCTTCTGAGGCTTTGTGGGTTCTGTCGGCTCAAAAGGAGCGGACGGATCCATTGCAGGCGCAGTGGGCTTTTCGGGTTCGGTAGGTTCAGTCATCTTTGCGTCAACCGGCACGGTAGTTTCGGGTTCTGTTTCCTCTGTGGGGGCGGTCACGGTTTCCTCGGTTACAGTCTTATAGATATCACCGAGCTTGAAGATAGTGATCGTACCCTTTTCAGCCTTGTTGTACTGTTCGAGGGTAACAACGGTCTTTGTACCGTCAACATTGAAATCAATGGGCTTGCCGTCAAGGACATAGCCCGTACCGGCTTTGACCTCGATGAGTTGATACTTGCCGTAGGTCAGCTGAATCGGGAGCTTGATAGTACCCGTCTTATCGGTGAAGAAGGTATCCACACCGTCAGCCTTTACAAGAGAGCCGTCCGCTTTCTTGATTTGGAAGCCGAAGCCGGCGAGAGGTATGATCTTCTTGCTCTCCATGTCCTTCTTCTGGATGACGATCTCGGAGCGCTTGAGTACATTCTTGAAGCTCACTTTTGCGGTTTTGCCGTATTCAACAGTTACCGTCTGCGACTTCTGTTCAACATATCTGTCGGGAGTTTTCTCGGTCACGGTATACTTGCCGGGAAGCAGATCAGGGATATTGATTTTTCCGTTCTTGTCGGTCTTTACTGTCTTATTGAAATTGTTACCTGTTACGGTAAACTCAATATCAGCGACGATGCCGTCCTCAGAAGTCTTGATGATATCGAGAGCTCCTCTGTTAATCGTGTTGTGGAATTTCACGGTTGCGGTCTTACCGTACTCAACCTTGACCGTCTGCGGATCCTGCTTTTCGTATTTCTCTGACGGTTCCTCAGTTACGGTATAGCTGCCGGGCAGAAGATCGGGAAGATTGATTTTACCGTCCTTATCTGTCTTTACGGTTTTGTTGTAGTTGGTACCTGTGACCGTGAACTGAATGTCGGCTACTACGCCGTCCTCGGAGGTCTTAACGATATTAAGATTACCGCGATTGATCGTGTTGTTAAACTTTACGGTTGCGGTTTTACCGTTCTCAACCTTAACAGTCTGCGCAGGCTGCTTTTCATACTTATCCGAGGGAGTTTCCGTTACGGTATAAGTTCCGGGGACGAGTCCCGCGAGAATCAGTTCGCCGTTTTTATCAGTCTTGGCAGTCTTGTTGTAGCTGCTGCCCTTAACGGTAAACTCAATACCAGAAACATTGCCGTCCTCTGCGGTCTTAACGATTTTCAGATGTCCCGCATTAGTTTTCAGCTTGAAAACAGAAGGCACGGGATCAGGAGCCGCAAGACCTGTGATAACGTCCTGCTTGGAGGAATCGCCGTGAGCGACAAGCACAGAGTTGCTCGAAACAGACGGTACTGTCTTATTGATTGACAGCGTCTTTGCTTCGGTAATGGGAGAATTAGTGGAAAGCGTCATCTTGTTGCCTGAAATGCTGACGGCGATATTGCCGCTTGTCTTGTAGTTGAACTTTGAAAGAACGCCGTTGCTGTCGGTCAAAGTGATCTGATACTTGTTGTCCTTATACTCCATCGTGTGAGTAGGAGCTTTTGAAGCCAATACCGCCGCAAAGGAAGGTACGGTACTGTGCGCCGCCATAGCTTTGGAGATAGAATTGTAAACAGACTTAACGCCGGGATTCTTATCCCCTGCGCACATACCATCAATATACTTGGTGTTGGTACACTTGAAGCCTTCGCTTGTATTACGGCATCCGGTCATAAGTTCCCAAACGATGATCTGTGTAGCAATCCATTTCTGACCTTCTGTTCCCGAAAGGTTTTTACCGCTTCCGGGCTTGCCGTAAAGCAATGCAATATTGATTGCCTTTCTCTTGGCCGCAGAAACACCGTCCCAAACGGAAGACTTTCCTTCCGTAAGCTGATTGCCCGAAAACAGGCTGTAACCGGGTTCGATACAGTAAGCGTCTTTGCCGTCCGCGTAGATCCTGCAAAGCTCTTCACCTGGAGTACCGACTGTAACATTGCCGTTGGTAACGGTTTTCGCAAACTTGATGATGTTGCCTGAGGTATCGTAGCAATAATCAAATGTGATCGTTGTCTTATCTCCTGTTTTCGCCGATACGGGAAGTGTGAAGAACACTGAGAGAATCGTCACCGCCGCAAGAATCAGCGCAGCAACTCTTTTGAAATTTTTTCTTGAAACAATTTTGTCCATGTGCAATTCCTTTCTTTGTCATAATAGAATAGGCAGAGGACACGCCCCTGCCGCATTAAAACTGTGTTTTGTTTTACCCGATGGGCTTGTCGCCAATCATAACCTCATCGCCTGCCTTTGCATTATAAATTGATTTATCTCAACTTACAGCTTCATCCGGTGGGATTCATCACTGTTAAGATTTGCGAACTTTTCTTCCAATCCTGATAGGATCTTTTCGGTTTGCTTATCGGTATATCCGCAAAGCGCCTTACCTACGAGTTCTTCCAAAACTTCGGATTCGTCATCTGTCAGGATTAAGGTTTTCATAATTTCAACCCCTGCCCTTCTTCGCAATCAGAATCTTCGAGAAGATACGTCGTCTGTTCTGCGTCCTCTCCAAGAGATTTCAGAATATTGTTGAAATCCTCAACATCGTTACAATCACGGATACCGAAATCAACACATCTTTGCTGAATTTTCGAAACGTCTATGCCGTCGGCAATGAGAAAGTCGTTGAGCTGCAGCCAAGCCTTTCCCTTATCCCAATTCACGCATAGCATAGTTGGAAATCCGCCTGTCTGATCACATTGGAAATCCTCTGAGGTGTAAATATCAACAGCGTCTGTATCTTCGTTGAGACTTTCGATTTTGTCTGTGAATTCATCGTAGGTCATAATCGCATACCCATCCCTTCGTCATCATCCTCATCGAAGTCATCATCGTCATAGTCATCGCTCTCGGCGCTGTCCGTGATATTGACGTATTCTCCGATGATGCCAAGTGCTTCTGAGTAGCTGCCGGATTTCGTTATCCTGCTGCACATCTCAGACGCTTCTTCCTTCATTCCGTTCTGCTTAAGAGTACGGGATGCAATGCCCATCAGATTGAAGATGTTGCCGTCCTGTCCTATCAAAGCACAGTCCGGTTTGGCTTTTTCTTTCTGCTCTGTTTGGAAACCGCCAAGATTGTTCTCAACGTAATCTGAGAGCCATGTGCTGCCGAAGTTTTCATTGGTAGCGAGCCGCCACATAGCGAATTTACCGGTATCAAGGTGAACGTCATTGCTGAACGGGAACAGAATGTTCGTCAGCCCTTCGTGTTCAAACACACTCACATCGCTGAATTTCGTGCCGTCAATCAGCACCTTCGCGTCGGTCAGCATTTCGTTTATACCGTCAAGCCACTCCTGCGGATCTCCTCCGCAGCCTTGCAGGATCAAGCCTTCTTTGCCCTGCATCTTCCTCAAATCTTCTGCTTTAATCGTAGTTATCACAACTTCATACCTCCTGATTGTATGGGTTCATCATCGGTTTCTTCTTCAGAGAAGTCTGTGTGGGTAAATTCTTCCGGTGTCATAAATTCTCCGAGAAAGTTGGGTTCTGAGTCATAATCAAGTTCGATATACCCGTCAGTTCCGAAATCGAGCGGTTCTTTCGTGATGAACGAGCCTGCATGATCGATCTTTACTTCGGGTTCAATTGATCCGAAATAAACATTGTCGACGCCTTTTCCTTCTCTGAAATCATAACGGTACATGCCGTCCGGGACTTCGCTGTCATCAATACGTCTATCAACGTATATACCTTTCACACCACACACTTCCATGAGTTCAAAATCATATGATTCGCTCTCGCTAAGCGGAGTTGGAAAATCCACATTCTCATACAAAGACCTGTTGCAAGCAGATACGATTCCATAATTTGTGACCTTCGCGCCGAGTGCTTCGAGAAGCTTTTGGGCATCGTCATGAGAAGAAATCTTTTCAAACCATTTGCCGTCAAAATCTGTTGGCGCGTGGTAGGCAAGATATCTTTTAAAGAATTCATCGGCGTTTTCATCCTGATAGCACAAACTGTATCTATCAAGCACTTCAAATACCCGCTTCATTTCTTCAAGAGAGCCGATGTTTTCGGCTTCAATGATTGCTTTGAACAAAGCCCTATTATCATAGGACTGCATAAGGTATTCATTTGCAATGATATTGAGCGTTTCTATATCATCCATTGAGTCAAAGACATCCTCGTCGATCTGGGGTATGCCGCTTTGAAGTTGATAATAGACACAGTCCTCAATGCTGTCTGCGCCGAGCTTTTCGGCAAACTCGTGGAGTTCGTCAATACCGATCGGCAGTTCAAGCCACTGCGCGCTGTCTAACACTTCGCCGGGATCCTCTTCGGGAGCTTTTGCCACAAGAAGTCTGAAAACCGCATTTTCAAAATCCTCTGTCGGAGGAATATGCTCTCCGTCATATACTTGTGGATTTTTGTAGCCATAGGTGGCAACGTAGAAGCCGTTGATAAAGTATCCTTCATCGTTATCCATCTGCTGCTGTCCGATAGCTTCATAGTCGAGAAACTTCAGCGCCGAATCAGGCAGATTCTCTAAATCTGTGATAAAGCTGTTTTCTACGGCAAATCTGCCGAGTTCTTCAAGATCAGTTATATCGGGAACAAGCGGAACAGCGTCCAAGCCGTAAGTCAGATTTATTAAATCTTTTACGGAAGGAAGTTCTTTTCCCTCTTTGCCAAAGTATTTCTCAGTTACCGCGTCGTAAGCGATTTGCTCGTGGCGTTCTAATGAGTTCAGCCGCTTTGCAAGAAAGTTGAGTTCCTCGATGCTTGTGGTATCGAGCCTGACATTATCGAAATTGATTCCGTCAGACTCATATACCGAGATATCCCGATAGATGTTGACGTGTTCCATATACCTAGCCTGCTGTTTGGCATTCTCGATCTGCATTTTTGTCGCAGGCAAATCAAGTGAAGAATAGAAGTATCCGTCGCCGTTTTCTTTTTCGGCGGTTAGTTCAATTTGTATCCATGCCATTTTTACACCTCCTACATTTTCATAGTGGAGCCTTCATCCTCAACGGGAGTTTCTCCCACACCCCAAGGTTCGGCTTCATAGATTTGCTTTCCTCTGTAGGTGATCGCAGTGATCTCCTGTGGATAGAACCGTGAGCCTTCCTCAAACATATTGCGGAAGTTCTCCCTGTCCTTCGCGGGCATATCCCATGAATGATAATCCATATACGCATTACATCCGAGGTTGAACGCCGGATATTTGAACGTGAAATCCTTTCCGTCACGTTGAATCGTAACATTAACGGATTTTGCTCCGCTTTCGTTTACCGCCTTGCTGATTTCTCTCTGGCGGTGGAAACGGGTATCTTCCTGAGCTTCCAATTTTTCAAGACAATCCTTGATGTGGTCGTTCATATACAGTTCAAGCAACATATCATCCTGATGCGTTTGCCAATACTCTGTCGCCGCTTCTTCAACGGCCGCAGACGGGTATTTGAGATACCGTATCATCTGCGCTTCTTCAAATCTGTCACAATCATAGTCGCATTGGAATTTCACATCTTCTGATGTTTCTCCGTCCAAGAACTTTTGGCGGACAGTTGATTCAGCGTAGTATTCCTTGAAATGGTCAAGCTTTTGCTGATATGATTCATCCTCAAAGAACGGACTCCGGAGATTATCTACATTATCGTCTACGATATTGGTGATAAAGCTGCGAACAGAAGCTTCAAAATCGTCACGCAACGAGAAGACCGTCTTTCTCGAATCAATATCAGGCAAATTACCTTTTAATACACTTTGCAAATCATAAAGTCTGCCATCAAGTTTGTTGTATATACCGCAGTAATAAAATGCCTGTGTACGGGACAGATTGTTTCCGTTGCAAACTCTCTGGTAATAGAGGAAGTCAAAGTCATCATCATATGGGATTTTGACCAGGTTCTTCTTATCACCTCTCTCTTCAATCACACAGTGGTGAGCCGCGTCGTTTTCGAGCCAAGTGGATAAATCTGCATATTTCACAGCTTCATCCCTCCGCTTTGCTGCTGAGAGAGAAATTCGTTCATCTCATTCTCGTCATAGATGAAATAGTGATCGGCACTCCACATGGAGACATAGAGGTCACCGTCCTCGGTTTCGATAGGTCTTTGTTCAAGACCTTCTCCAAACCCATCCGAATTCTGACCGGACACCCACTCTCTGACTTTCTCTTTTTCCTCTGATGTGAATGGCTCACGAAGCTTGAAATCCACCTTGCCGTAGAGCGTACCGTTCTTCTCGTCTACGCCCCACCTTGCGGTAACCATCTTCGCCCTGGCGTTTTCATCATCGTAGAAATATTCTTTCATATCATCCAAATCGGAATCCTGTTCTTTATCTACGAGCTCTTTGATATCCCACTCGTAGGAACAAAGGAAGCGGTTGTCGACTTCATACTCATCGCCGTACTCTTCATCTTCGAGCCTGCCGACAAGCGGAAAGTAGAAGGTTTCCGTGTATTGTCCGGCTTCATAAGATTGCTTTCTGATATCTTCCATCAGCTCCTGCGGTGAGGAATACTGATCGTGAATAATATCCGATTCTATCGCTTCTTTGACTTCATCGGGTGCGTTCATAACCGCGTGTGCCAGATTATTTACATCTCTCATCGTATGGCTGTCATTGAACAGCTTGATCAAGTGAGCGCCGATGTCGCTGTCGGCTAACAGTTTTACTTTGATTTTGGAATCAGCCGATATGGGGGTGTTGTGGGATAATTCGCGACCGACTGAAAAGAGTTTCATGTCAAGGTCGCTTCTGTCACAAGGCAAATCCACCACAAGGGTATTGCCTCTGTTAGTTACAACTGCTGTAATCAGCATAATTTCACCTCGCTTCTGATTATGGGAGTATAGATCGTGAATTCTGAATTGCCGTGCTGATGCACATCGGGATGATTGAGGAATTTCTCCCCTCTGCCCGTGTAGGCAGCGACCTCATATTCATTGGCGTTAAAGATTTCTCCTTCGCCATAGAGGAAGGATTCCACCTTCGCCTTGATTTCACGGCAACTCATATTGTCGCATATAAACTTCTGATAAATCAGCCAATCCTCCAAGTCATAGTTGCTTGTGGGGATCCCGCCGCACAGAAGCTGCGCTGTATTTCCGTTATCGGCAGTCAGCGTTACTTTTGAGAACAGAATAGCCATTACATGCCTCCCATTCTGAACGATTCATCATCCTCTTCATCAAAATCCTCGTTGTCGGTAAGGATAATGAAATGAGACGATTCGATTTCATCAACTTCATCACTGTGAAGGAATTCCTCACCTCTTGTTGCGATATATATAAGATCATCATCACTTGCATTCTCCGACTCTCCTTCTCCAAACGAGTAAGCTTTGGCATTGACCTCAATGCTCTCCGCATCAGAGTTATCTTCAAGGAATTCATTGTAAAGGTCAGCGTTTTCCAAATCCTCTTCGCTGTTTACGATGCCACTGCAAAGGAATTCATCTGTAGAACCGTTGTCGGCGGTAAGTGTTACCTTTGAGAAGAGCATAGTTTTATTCGGTCTGTCCGTAAAATACTCGCTTAGATAATCAATACCGCAGTCTACGATTTCAAAATCTGTCATTCCGATAACATTATGAAGTGAATTATAAATCTCATCGTCATCGTGAATGTGAGAGGTTATCCAAAACAACGCACTGTCAAACAGTTCTTTTCTTCGCTCATCGGTCATATCACATGCCTCCCATTCTCATAGAGTTGTCGGCTGTATCAAGCTGATCGAGAATCTCGTCCAGTCCGGTATAACCAGCATAGTAGATGAAGCCGCCTGATACGAATTGACCTGAATGCTCGTCCGCGATATATTCTCCGAACTGATCGAAGTTGAAGAAATCTTCCAATTCCTCAGACAAGTCGTAATCGTCGGAGTGATTGATGAAATATCTGCCGACTTCGTCATAGTCGCCCTCATCAATTTCGGTAATAAGCTCAAAGTCATCAGCGCTGTCTATCAGAACATTGATGTCGCTTGACGAAGTTGCACCTGTGTATTCTAAAAGAGCGGCTACCTTATTGGGATCGATATCATATTCATCCAGTGTTTTCAAAATACTGTTCAACTCGTTGATGCCGTCTTTTTCAAACACTTCATTGAACGAATCAACCAATTTACTGTATCTGGCATTCGTCAACTCAAGCGAACATTCACACGCTTCCAAATCCGGTGCGCCAAGTCGCTTTAGTGCTTTTCCGAAAGCAAGTTCGGAATCAGGCAAGAACACCATTTCAGATTTCCCGTTGTACTCTATCTCGATATCCACGATGGACGCATTGTAGGCAAAGTACGGGAACACTTGACCGTCATAGAGTTCTTCAAGCGGTTTATCCTCCCTGAACAGGAGCCCTTTGGGTGTAAATACTCCGCGACCTGAATTCAGCAGATTCATACCGACTTGGGCGTAGTGCTCGTCATACTTCGAATCAGCAGGAACACTTCCCTCGGTGTTGAGAATATATTCTCTGCCGACCTTTGTCATGTCGCTGATGTCTTTGATCAAAGTAAACTTATCAAGGTTGAACGAAAGATTTATCAAATCTCTGAGGCTGCCCATATGCTCATGATCAACTGCGACTACAAACTGATCCATTTCGTCGTCATCCAAACAATCAAGTCTTTTGGCGAGGTAATTCAGCTGATCAAGATTCACTTCGCTTTTAGAGAGTACAGAAAGCACATTGGGATAATCTATAGCCCTCACATAGAATAGCTTTGTTGTATCAGTCGGCATATAGTTTTCCTTCAATAACCGGTCAAGCTCATCGTCATCAATCGGAAATTCGATTTCCGCAATTATTCCGTCATATTCAATTTTCGATAAGATATTCATAAGTTTTCTCACCTCGTTTCTAACAGAAAACACCCGAAGCGAGTTCGGGTGTTTCGATATTATCCATAGACTACATATATTTGATTGTTACTTGCGATCACGTTGAACGCGATATCTCCGGGTTCGGCACTGCTGCCGAAGTAGTATGGCAGATAGCCGACCTCGTCATACCCTGCGGAGATCACACTGTCGGTATCGCTGTAATCGCTGACATCAAGCGGTGGAAACCATCCGGCGTTTCCGGTATTAAGCGAGGAGTTATACACCATACCGAGTGATGTTCCGTAGCCAATCAAGGCGTTTGTTACGCGCCCGAAGTCGATTGATTTCTTCTTCGGCTGTTCTGCGGGCTTCTCGGTTTGCTTTGGCTTTTCCTCGGATTTAGGTTTTTCCGTCTGTTTCGGCTTGCTCTCTGACTTTGGCTTTTCCGTAGCCTTTGGCTTGTTTTCTGACTTCGGAGTATCAGCAGCTTTGGGAGTTGATTCCGCTTTGGGCTGCTGTGCCGGAGCCTCATTATTGCTTGTTTGAGGAGAACCGGACTGTTCTCCGTCATTGCTGTTATTCTGCCCAACACTGCCCGAATTTTGGCTTGTTTCGGTCTTTTTCGGCTTGCTCGGCTTAGTTGTCGATGGCTCGGATTTGTCCGACACAGGCGAAGTTTCGGCGGTAACCGATTCGGTTGCAGCTGTCGTTCCCTGCGTAGGTTTCTCCGCTTCATCCATTGTTGAAACTACTGTTTTGGTGGTACTTGCGACTGATGATTCTGTCGTACCGTTGGCTTGTGTACATGCGGTAAGTGCGTTTGCCGCCATAAGGATTGTTAATATTATTGCGATGTTTTTCTTCATATTGATCGCGCTCCTTTCTTAGCAAACACAATACCACATATTTTCAAAATAGCCAGACCAAAATCACATTTTTTGTCTGAAACCGTGAGAAATATCTTCCTCGTCCTCAAAGTCCTCGGATTCTTCCTCATGCTCGTCATAAATATCGCAGCCTATAAGAGAGAATATTTTCAACATTCCGTTAACACCTCCCTGCTGACATTCGGGACAGTGTTCAAGGTGAGCCGTCATCTCGATGTTGTCCTCTGTCATAATCAGCTCATTGATTTCTTTTTCCTTCTGCTGTTCTTCCGTCAGCTCCGGTTTTTTCCTCATGATTACATCCTCGGACGGAAGCTCGGCACTTCATCGGGTTCTTCATCGTAATCCTCAGAGCCGTATTCAGATTCCTCATCCTCGGATTCGGCGTAGTTCTCCCCCTCGTCCTCGTCCTCAGACTCTTCAAGTGCCTGCTCGTAGGCGTCGAGTACCTTTGAATTGATCGCTTCTCTTGCCTCTTTGGAAATGGGATGAGCGTAATCGGCATACTTTGTTTCGCCGTTGCTGTCCTCATAGGAATAGGACGGCATGGAAACGAACAACCCTTTCTTGGAATCCATAACGCGCAAACCGTGAATGGCAACTGCGCCGCCGACAGTCACACTTGCGAAAGCGCGAAGATTGGTGTCGTTATCTACGAGATTATCGATCTTGGCATTGATTCTCGGCATAGGAGCCTTTTTGCCTGTGTTTTTGTTTCCTTTATAGGTGTTGGTTTTAGCCATATTGTAAAATCCTTTCTTAAAAACTGATAATTCTGAATCCCATATCACCGGCTACCTCCTGGTCGCTGATTTCTTCGGGTTCAGCGTATTTCTGCATATATTTCTCCGCTTCTTCATCTGTAAGGGAGCGGAATTCCTCACCCGCGTCGCCGCAGACAAAGAACGGACCTGCAATGATACCGCCGTAATCAAGATGGCGGTTTCCTTTCATGCCGATGAGCTTTGCTTCATCATTGCCGACGATAACAGTACCGTCATCGTTATCGATCGGCTGAATCAAGCCGCCGACTGCATTCTGAAGATCTCTGAGGTCTGTTCTGATGCGGATATCAAGAGGCGTATTGTTCGGGGTGACATATACCACTCTCATACCCTCCTGCTCCTTAGCTTTGGAAGCGTTGAAGTCGATTTTCTTGAAGCCGATATCCTGAACGAAGTAGGAGCCGTTCGGCGTTACCAAATCCTCATTCTCATTACACACCTGAACGACATCCGAAACTGACAAACTGTGTCCTTGATGCGTCATCGGACGGCTTGTATTGAACAGGCGGTAAACATCTTCGAGATTCTCCGCTTCTACATCGCCGTAGTAGACATTCTTGTAGAGCGACGGATCCACACCCTCTTTTGGAAGTCCAAAGAATTTCTTGCCGTGAGTCCTCTCGCTTGACTCCATCTGGTAGATTTTTAGCCTCATCTTCTCGAAGCTCCTGCCTGCTGCGCCGCCCACTTCATCGTAAGATAAATGAGGGCTTCGCGCTGCTCCTGCTCGGTGAGACCGTCCAAAGCATCCTGAAGCGTGATTTCTTCCTCGACCTGTTCGGGTTCATTCGGCACAGGCTCTGTGGGTACTTCCTCGCAACCGTCGCAGATAAACTCTCTCGTTACCAAAACGGAGCCGTCGGGCAGATCCGAAAAGGTTATGATGTCGCCTTTCTTCCAGCCGAGTTTCATGCGGATGGGATACGGGATGGTTGTTCTTCCTTCTTTGCCTAAAAACTTGATCAATGTCATTATTTCGTACCTCTCTGTCTTGTCATTTTCTCGCGGCACTCTTCGCAAACGCAGTCACAGCCGCACTGTTTCATTTCTTCCGAAGTCATTCCGGAATCCTGAATGACGATCACGCCCTGCTTTGCGGAGAAAGTCACCACATTATGGGCGGGGATCTTTGCGGTCAACAGGATTTCCACGGGAATGCACACAAGTGCCATGTCGTTAAAGTCAGCAAATTCTTTTTCCATTGTATCTTATACTCTCCTTCATAATGGTATCTATATCTTTAATTGCTTCTATGGGTGTAAACAAATCGATCTGCCACGAGAAGTTTCGCGCTTTCTCGCTCAAATCATAATTGGCAATGAGGAGTTCGGGAAACTCCTTGCCGGGATCATACTTCTGAACCATGCTGTGTACCCGCTTGAAATCATAGAACGAATAGCCTTTATACAACTCTCTTATTTCGGGACAATCGTTATATGATAACAGCCACTTGCCTTTGGCATTTACAAGCGTGTCATGCAATCTGACGTGATCTTCCCAAGTGAATCCGCAGTCATATACATACTCACTGCTGAAATACGGCGGATCACAGTAGAAGAACGAATCCTCACGATCGTAGTGCTTGATTAGCGTTTCGAAGTCCTGATTTTCCACAACTGCGTTATTCATCCTGATGGCAAGCTGCTCGATTCCGTCATACAGTTTGCTGATGTCAAACGGCTGACTGGCAAAGCTCTTGCATGAGCTCGAATAGCTGTGGCGAATCAGTTTGAGGAAGGTCGCTGCTCTGTGCAGATCGCAGTCGTTCTCTATCCTGTTCTGGATTTCAAGGACAGCTTTGGCTACATCAATGTCGTAAAGGACTTCCGTGAGCTTCAGTTCTTCCTCGAAATACGGATTATGGAAATCCTCTGTGTTGATTCGGCGCTTCCATTCCTCGAAAAAATCTCTTGAATTCAAATGGCAAAAGCCAAGTTCGACTTTGAAAGCGTTAGGTCGAAAGATCATCACTCTAAACAGATTTGTCAGATTGCGGTTGTAGTCGTTGTAAACTTCAAACTTGTCCTTACGGCGTTTTCCGAGAAGCACAGCACATGAACCGCCGAACGGCTCAATGTATCTGTCGTGCTTATCGGGGAACATAGCATACAAGATATGAAGTATCGGACTTTTGTTTCCCACCCAGGTGACCGGGCTTTTGATGTTATCACTCTCCCATCCGGCGAGCCGCCGTTGGCAATCCCCACCGCAAAGGTTTCTGCTAATGGATAGCATCGTTTTCGGTGGGGCTTCAACTTACTGCTCACGGTAAAAATGTATCAACCGCCCTAAATGCAAAAAGCAATATCAACCATTACATTTAGAAACGATTGATATTGCTGTAAATTACTTTTTATTCCGTATCCTGTTCAAACGGGATCACGTTTGTACGGTGTCTGGCGTGAGGAGCTACCCTCGACTTTTTCAGCGTTTCGATCTCAAGCTTGAGCTTCTCATCGGAGAGCTTCTTTCCACGCTCTGAATTTTCAAGCGATTTGATTCTCTCATCCAGCTCATTGTACTTTTCCTCTGCCCTTTCACGAGCCTTCGTATATGCTTTCCTCTCCGTTTCCTTGAAGGTATCGATCCTCTTGGAAATCTTGATATACGCGAAAAGGATGGCACAGCAGAAAAGGACGAGAAAAACTCCGATGATGATTCCTAAAAATACTGCTGTTGTTTCGTTCATTATGAATTCCTTTCTTCGACTTCCTTAATAACTCTGCCTATGGCAGTTATAACGGGTACGGATACCGCGTTGCCTGCCATCTTGTATAACTGATTGTCCGAAATGCCTGCGGCAAGAGCTTTGTCAAATTGTTCATCTGTAAATCCCTGCAACCGCCAGCACTCTCTCGGCGTTAATCTGCGGATCCTGCCGATATGATACTCTCCGTTCTTATCTACGATCAAAACCGCAAACGGCGCGTTTTCATCTATTTCTTCAAGGAAGATGCCCGACCGTTCCGCTTTTCGTCTGCCGATGCCTGCGTTGTACCTTGCGGTTATACACCTTGCAATCTCCGTAAGCTGTGGATCGGTGTTCAAGTCCACAAAGTAATAAGCCTGCGTCGCGCTCGTTGTCAGCGTATGGGCGATTTCATAACCTACCCTACCGCGTCTTGAATTGATCGTTGCGTAAGCCGTATCGATGGTATCGCCGGGTTGAGCGATTTGAAAACCCTTTTTTGTTTTCACCTTGATTCTCAGTCCGAAATCCTCAATAAGATAGATACCTGTCTTACCGCCGAAGCCGCCTGTTCCGCTTGTGAGCGTTACGCCTACTCCGTCTGAGGAGTAAAGCCGCTTTCCCTGACAGCCTCCTTTGAGCTGTAAAGGAGCGTCCCCACTTGCTTGTGTGAAAGATAATACTTTTCCTGTACATTTTTCTCGATTATATCCGACAATGTACACCCTGCGTCTGGCTTGCGGCACTCCGTAATCTTTGCTGTTAAGCACTTGCCACGTGACATCATACCCCAATTCGTCCATCGTACTGAGGATGGTTGCAAATGTCCTGCCGGAGTCGTGGTTAAGCAATCCGGGTACGTTTTCAAGCAACAAATACTTAGGTCTTTTAACCTCGGCAATCCGGGCAATTTCAAAGAACAGCGTTCCTCTGGCGTCCTCGAATCCGCCGCGCTTTCCGCAGATGCTGAACGACTGACAAGGGAATCCTCCAACGATAAGATCAATATCGGGCAAGTCTTTCGGATCGATTGTTCTTGCGTCCTCAAAGTATAACTCTCCTTCTGTATCGTATATAGCTTCATACGCTTTCTTGGCATACTTGTCGATCTCACAATAGCCGACGCACTCAAAACCGTCTATGGCTTCAAGTCCCGACCTGAAACCGCCGATGCCCGAAAACATATCAAAGAATTTGATAGACATAACTTGTCATCTCAAATCCAACAGTATAATTCATCACCTCTACATCTTCATTTTCATGCCGCTTGATTCTTCGGGAGCTTCGTCCTGATTCTCTGCAGCGTTGTTTTCTGCTTCAACTTCTTCGGAAGACAGTTTTCTGAATGAATCCTCATCCCTGTTTAATGCAAGTGAACTTCCGTTATCCCAATTCACATGGATCTGAGCGATGTCATCAACAAACATCACGCTCCCCTTTGTTCCGCTCGGAACAGGAGCAAACGGATCGTTCATACAGAGGCATTCCACTCTCGTGCCGGGCGGATACATACTGCGGAGACCTTCTGCCTGTCTGCGAAGTCTTTCGTATTCGTTCATAATTTTTCCTTCCTGAAGCAATGCTTCTACATGATTTCCCCGAAAGCAAAACCGAATTCAGCCTTTTCAAGAGCCTGCTGCTTCGGAACTAAGATTTCGAGAAGCTTTGCGCGGTATTTCAAATCCGTGATTTTATCAAGGTAGATGCCGTAAGTCGTAAGTAACAAGCTGCCGTTTGGCTTTTCCACTGTCACCTCTCCGTACATTCCTTGCTCACAAATGAAATCCGCGACTTGCTCAATATCGAAGAGCTTCTTCTCTGTTCTGACTGAGTGTCCGATCAACACGGGGTATTCTTCAGTCATTTCCTCCCTCCTTTTGCCGGTCTGATATCTGCTGACACTGCACATCGTTACCTTTCTCCCTTCTTGATAACTGCCGTACCGAATCTGCGAATCAGAATGGCATTACAGATATAAAAAAACTCCTTGTCACAGATGTTTCTGCGAAAGGAGATCTCTTTCAGTGATAATCTTTTTGTTCCGAGATAGAGGTCATTCGCAAAATCAATGAGCACTCTGTCCTTCGGTTCAAGATCTGATGTCATACAAAAATACCCTTGCGAGGTATGTACGGCGTGATCCCAAATATTCGGGCGGATGGTCAATGTGTAAACACAGGCTATGTGATTAAAGTCATCCTCATTGATTTCCTGCATAGCCGCTTCAAAGGCCGCCTTATGAGCTTTACTGCAGAAGAGCTTGTTGCCTTTGTATTTAGCGAGTAGATCGATCACACGATGCGCGAAAGGGATATACCGGTTGTCGAGCAGGAACGTTTCAACCAAATCCCTTGTGATGATTGCGTTTGATTGGATTTTCCTTTTGATATACGGGCAGTGAGCTTCTACGCAGCTATCGAGCTTGCAGTCACAGTTTCTGCATTCGGAACAGCTGTCGGCAAACTCCCAAACCTCTTTTCTCTCAAAGTTAGGCACGACCTTCATATCGCGCTCAAATCTCTGCAGTTCTTTATTTTCGGTGAAATGCATTTCTCCAACTCCTTTTTCGTTTTTGTTTCAAATTCTTCTTTTAACTTATTCATCAGCCAGACTCCGTCAACTGCTGTCAACATATTAAAATACGGAGACCTGAAAAAGCTCTCACATTCAATGATTGTATGTCTGTCACAAGCACTTTTTGGACACAACCATAAATTTTTCATTGCTTCCCTGTAATCATGTGCCGCTTTTATGATGATTGCATTCGCTAATTCCTCGGCCGCATATAGCATTGGATCTACATACAAAATAATCACCTCTTCAAATTTTTTTTGCAACAAAAAAAGAGCCAATCACTATACTTCTAAAACAAAATTAGAAATATAATGATTGGCTCTTGAATTATTGTTATGTACCAACCGCCCAAGATGTCGGGAGCGGGCGGCTGGCTTGAAAGGAGAACAATCAAAAAAGGCTCAATGTCAATAATTGGGGTAACCCGAAAAAATGAAAATGAATGAAATATTAAAAACAAGCGATAGCGTCAAGTTGTCGCTTGTTTTTGACAATTGACAGATTTAAGAGAAAATATATGTAAAATACGATTACGAAAACGGTTGAAATTTCTGTAACCGTAAGCGTTGCGTTTAAGGACTTTGATTTTGTTGTTGCAACCTTCAGTAAAGCCGTTTGTGATAGTGGAAGAAAATGAATTAAGAATACCTGTAAGCCAATTCATCATAGTATTTGCACACTTTTGAAGTTGAGGAATATCACTGTCAAGTGCGGAGTTAATCCAATCAGACATAGCAATTTTAGCCGAAT
>FMUV01000010.1 GCA_900101355.1 Ruminococcus sp. YE282 | reverse complement strand
CCGTCCGCCACTAAACTGAATCAATGTCATTCCGAAGAAATCCTTCGAAGCAGTTCCGTTCGACTTGCATGTGTTAGGCACGCCGCCAGCGTTCGTCCTGAGCCAGGATCAAACTCTCTAAAATTTGTATCTTAAAGCTCTTTCGAACCTTAATATCAATTTCAGAGTTCTCTCTGCTCATCAACAAATACTTGACGTATCCGTGAATTTACGATGTTCTAAAGTACATCTTAAAACTTGTAATTCTTTGAGCTTTCCTCAAAGTCATTACGGGTTCCTTGTCTCTTTTCGTTGTTTAATTTTCAAGGTCCTGTGCACTTTTGCAAAGTTTCTCAAGCGTTTTTCGTTTGTGTCTTTTTGCGAAGTGCAAGAGCTATTATACACAACAACTCCCCCCTTGTCAACCCTTTTTTTAAAAAAACTTTAATTTTTTTTAGTTTTTTTCGAAAATGGCTTGAAATTCAGCAAATTACGGCTGTTTTACGCTGTTCCATCTCTCTATTTTATAGATTGATATGTCATTATCAACAATTTATCTTTGATTTTTGTCTCAAATTTTTCTGCTTGCTAAACAACAAATTTAACGCTATTGCAATAACTGCCGTAATTATTCTTGCAAAAACCGTGCTCCACCATATCATAACTTGTCCGCCAAACAAAGGAGGAAGTATAAGCATCAGTAAAAACATTAAAAGCGGTTCAACAAATGTTAATACATATGACAATACTGTTTGCTCGGTTGCATAGAAACTTGCGGTGGCAATTCTGCTGATTGCCACAAACGGCACCGATATTAAAAACACCGGTAAAATATTTGATATATTCTGATTTACTTCTTCCGATGAACCAAACAGTCCGCCAATTTGCCCTTTTGTAAGGAAAAGTAACACAACTCCCACTAATGATAAAACCATGGCAAATTAATAGGCTAGTTTATTTACTTTGTGTAATTCATTAAAATCTCTTTCGCCATAGTATTTGCTCATCAGCGGTTGGCTTCCGTCTCCTACGCCTTGCAATATCAGATATACTATGCATATAATATATGATACACAAGCATAGGTTGCAATTGCACTTTCGCCGCCGTACTGCGCCGAAAACCAGTTAATCAGCACAAGTGATATATTGGGAATCAGTGATAAACCAAACGGTGCAAGTCCGACTTTAAAAATTGATTTCCAGACATTTTTTATTTTATTTAAAGATATTTTTAACGTAAAACTTTTCTTATATAATAAATAGACAATTGCAATAACAGCAGTAATACCTTCGCCAAAAATCGTTGCGATTGCGGCGCCCTTTATTCCGCCGTTTAAGTTCCATACTAATATATAATCAAATATAACATTTGTCACAAATCCGCTTACCATAGCCACCATTGCACAAACTGCACCACCGTAGTTACGCATAAGAGGCACCAACCCTGTGCTTAAAACCTGTAATCCGGCACCTAATTAAATATATTTTATATATTCTACACCCAAAGTTAAAAGAGAATCACGGGCGCCCAGAAGCATCAATAACTCTTTTGCAAATAAAAATCCGCAAATTGTTGAAATAATGCTGAAAACAATCAAAAGCCACCAAACTCCGGCAATAAAATTACGAGCTCTCTTTTCACTTCCGACCACTTTGTTTATTGAATAGTGCACAGCTCCGCCCATACCGATACCTGTACCAACTGACTGAATTACAGCAACAATAGGATATGCTATGTTGATAGCGGAAAGTCCGGCATCGCCGATTGTATTACCCACAAAGTAACCGTCAACAATCGCATACACTCCTGAAAGTGCAAAGGAAAGCACAGACGGTATAACAAATTTAAAAAAAGTATTAGTACTCTTCATATTTCACCATCATCAATTAATTTTTCAAACAAGATATTAAAAAGCTTCATTGTTTCATTTGCCTGAATCAAACGTTCTTTTCCTATTATGTTATAAACTTGTGTTTCTGCTTTAAGTACAGGAGATATGATTTTGCTTGCATACTCATTCCCCTGTTCATTTAAAGTTAGGGTCCGTTCACGCTTATCGTTCTCACAAACTTTTGACATAACATAATTCTTTTCTTTTAAGCCGCGAATTACTGAATTTACAGTCTGTTTTGGCAAGCCAAAGCTATCTGAGATTTCCTTTTGCGTTATTTCTTTCATTGTGAACAAAGCATAAAGCACCATTAATTCGGGATAACTTACTCCAAGTTTATTTGCAAACCTTGTGTATAGTGAGTTTGCTATCGCCCAAATAGAATAAAAACGTCTGTTAATCTCTAAATCCATTATTTCACCCCAACAATTAGTATTTTGAAGTATTATTATAGTATATTTTAATACTAATTGTCAATAAGCAAATAATATTTATAATAATAAAATGTTTGGAATCCGCAACAAGTATAGTTTATGTAAAATTAATCAAATAAAAAATACACAAACATTATGTCCATTTAAGGAAATTGTGTTTTTGTCTAATTTGCAGTAAAATTATTTATTAACAATGCACAAACTTTGCAAAATTTATAAAAAACAGTAGATTTTTTAAAAAATTGTGGTATTATAATATATAGACCTTAGGATTTTGGTCTGAAATACTTTATATTGGGAGGTAACTTTATGAGTTGTAATAAGATAATAACAATAACAAGACAATACGGTTCCGGTGGACACGATATCGGAAGTCTTCTTGCAAGCAAACTCGATATTCCGTTCTATGATAAAGAACTTATTACAATTGCCGCAAAAGAAAGAGGAGTTGCTCCCGAAATATTTGAACAGGTCGATGAAAAGCCTACCAACAGTCTTATGTACGCTCTTTCACTCGGTTTATATGATTACGGCAATGGATTTAATACTACTATGGGTAATATGCCGATAAACGATGAATTGTATATTCTTCAGCATAAGATTATTAAAGAAATGGCTCAGATGCAAAACTTTGTTGTTGTCGGAAGATGCGCCGACTATGTTTTAAGAGATAACCCGAATGTTGTGAAGGTATTTATTTATGCTGATATAGATAGCAGAATTAAAAGAGTATTAGCCAGACACGACGATATTGACCCTGCCAAGGCAAAGCAGGCTGTATTAAAGGTAGACAAAGTAAGGTCAAACTACTACGGTTTTTATTCAGGTCAAAAATGGGGACAGCCCGAAAATTACGATTTGTGCATTAACAGTTCACATCTCACAACGGAGCAAGCTGTCGATGTTATTATGGATTATATTGATGTAATTAACAAAAAATAACTATCATACCACACCGTTTCCTGAATATACTGTAATATTATTTTAGGGGGTGTTCTTATGAAATTTGTCATAATGGATCTTGATGATTTTATCTTTGAAAACGAAGAATGGCACGAAAGCGAAAGATAAATTTTTATCTTAGCTTTCAAATTAAGGATTTATATTGAAATTTAATTGAAGTTATTTTTCATTCACATAAAATCTCACAAAAAGCGGCGGATACAATTACTTGTATCCGTCGCTTTTTTGCCCCTTAAAACGAAACGAGGGCGTGTAATAATATTGTATTCAAAATAAAATAAATTATTCATTGTTACCTATAAAAGATAACGGGTCGGCATATTTGCCGTCCACTCTGATCGCTACGTGTATATGATTACTGTCACTTGCTTCAAAGGGAACCGCACCGACTGTTCCGATTTTATCGCCGGTCTTTACATTATCCCCCTTGTCAACATCAACAGAACCCAATCCGCTGTAAATGCAAACAACATCATTTACGGCAAGTTCAACTGTCTTTCCGTACATCTTATCATCTTTTATATCGGTAACCGTTCCGTCTGTCATTGCCAATACATCATCGCCCAATTCTGCTCCGAAGTCCACTGCCATATGTGGCTTCCAAACATTCAGCGTTTTAAAATAGGTGCTTTCCTTGCTGAATTGTCTGGTAACATTGCCTGACTTAACAGGCTTGGACAATGTCAGGTCGGTTGAAAGCATAGTTCTCAGCGCATCATCAGTTGCGGATTCGGGCTTTTCGGTCGGAATCGTTTGGGTAATCTCATCCGAAGATATTGTAACAGGCGGTTCGGTAATTTCCGAATTTTCGGTTTCCTGAGATTCTGTTACACCCGTAACATATTCGTTCACCTGTAAAGCCTGCGTTGTAGCTTCCTGTTCATTTTTAATACCTGATGGGTTTGAAATTGTATTGTATGTTGAATATACCGCCATACAAACTGCTACGAGGCAGATTGAAAATGCTGTATAAAAACCGATTTTTTCACGGCGGCTTCGTTTTTTTCTCCTATTGTTTTTATTATAATAATCGCTCATAAAAAGCACCTCCGCAAATATTATTGGCAGAGGTGCAAATATTATGCAAATATTTTATTTTTGTGCAAATGTTTAATCAATTACATTGTAGCCCTGATTTTCAACAGCCGATTTAAGTGTATCAACCGGAACATTTTCCTTTAGAGTAACTATCGCCGTACCCTTTTTATGGTTGGCAACTGCCGAGTCAACACCCGGGATTTCTTCAAGGGCAGATTTAACCCTCGCTTCACAATGCGGACACATCATACCTTTGACTTTTAATGTTACTTTCATTTTTGAATTTTCTCCTTTGCGTTTTTTATTTATACCCTTTGGATATATTTTTACCAGATTAAGTCTGAGTGCATTTGTTACAACACAAAAACTTGAAAGGCTCATTGCCGCTGCGCCAAACATAGGATTGAGCTTCCAACCCAACAAAGTAATGAACACGCCCGCAGCAAGCGGTATTCCGATAACATTGTATATAAATGCCCAGAAAAGATTTTCGTGGATATTTCTCAAAGTTGCTCTGCCCAGTTTTATTGCGGCAGGGACATCTGCAAGGCTGCTTTTCATCAGCACTACATCGGCAGCGTCAATTGCAACATCCGTACCTGCTCCGATAGCAATTCCAACATCTGCGTTTGTAAGAGCAGGAGCGTCGTTGATTCCGTCGCCGACCATTGCGGTTTTGCCCTCAGACTTTAATTTTTCAATGATGCTTGCTTTTCCGTCAGGCAAAACGCCTGCAATAACTTCGTCAACACCTGCCTGTCTGCCGATTGCTTCGGCGGTTTTTTGGTTATCGCCCGTAAGCATTACAACCTTTAGTCCCATATTTTTCAGAGTTTTGATTGCCTTTGGACTTTCATCTTTGATTACGTCGGCAACTGCTATTATTCCGGCCAAGGTGTTATTTTTACAGAAAAACAAAGGTGTTTTTCCCTCTTCTGATAACTTATCTGCTGATATTCTTAAATTTTCGGGAATATTCGCAACGGAAGAAATATAGCTCATATTTCCTCCGAATACATTTTCGCCGTCAATTTTTCCGCTTAATCCGTTTCCCACAGCAATTGAAAAATTGTCAACATCCGTAACTGTCAAGCCAAGTTCTTCAGCCTTTGAAACAATTGCCCTTGCAAGCGGATGTTCACTTTTGTTCTCAAGCGAGTAAGCAAGTTTCAGCAATTCGTTGTCATCAATCTTGTTGGGAATCACATCGGTTACAACAGGCTCGCCTTTAGTTATGGTTCCTGTTTTATCAAGCGCAACAATATTTATTCTGCCTGTACTTTCAAGCGATACCGCTGTTTTGAAAAGTATTCCGTTTTTTGCTCCTACGCCGCTGCCGACCATAATTGCAACCGGCGTAGCAAGGCCCAACGCACAAGGACAGCTTATTACAAGAACCGATATAGCTCTTGCAAGCGCAAACCCGATTGTTTCACCCAAGAGCAACCAAACAATGAGCGTAATTACCGCAATTGATATTACTATCGGAACAAACACGCCCGACACCTTGTCGGCAATCTTGGCAATCGGAGCCTTGGTTGCAGAAGCATCGCTAACCATTTTTATGATTTGTGAAAGAGTTGTATCCTGACCAACTCGCTTGGCTTCACACCTTACAAAACCCGAACGGTTTATCGTTGCTGCCGAAACTGCGTCTCCGACGGTTTTGTCAACAGAAGCACTTTCGCCTGTCAATGCCGATTCATCAACGGCGGTTGAACCCTCAACAATCACTCCGTCAACAGGAATGCTTTCTCCAGGACGTACAACAAACACATCACCGATTTTTACCGATTCAACAGGGACCTGTTTTTCTTTTTCATCAATGATAATCACGGCTGTTTTCGGAGCAAGGTTCATAAGCCCCTTTAGTGCGTCTGTCGTTTTACCCTTTGAATGAGCCTCAAGCATTTTGCCGACGGTGATTAATGTAAGAATCATTGCAGCCGATTCAAAATAAAAGTCATTCATATATTCATTTACAGCAGCCATGTCACCGTTAACCTGAGCCGTTGTCATAGCAAACAAAGCGTACGTACTGTAAATAAATGCTGTTTCCGCACCGAGGGCGACAAGCGTGTCCATATTCGGAGCAAGATGAATAAGCCCCTTAAAACCGCTGACAAAAAATTTCTGGTTAATAACCATAATTATTCCGGTAAGCAACAGCTGTGAAAGCCCCATGGCTACGTGGTTACCGTTCAAAAACGGCGGGAGCGGGAATCCCCACATCATATGCCCCATAGAAATGTACATCAGCAACACAAGAAAAATTACCGATGCAATAAGTCTTTTAAGAATAGCGGGAGTTTCGGTGTCCTTTAAGGCATCATCATTGTTTGTTTTTGCGGTTTTTTTTTCTGATGATTTTTTTGAGGCGGAGTATCCCGCGTCTTCAACAGCCTTAATTATTTCCTGTTCGGAAGCAGCTCCCTCGACGCCCATAGAGTTTGTGAGCAAACTTACCGAGCAGGCTGTAACGCCATCAACCTTTGAAACGGCTTTTTCGACCCTTGCACTGCACGCAGCACAGCTCATTCCCTTTACATTATATTGTTCCATACTATCACCTACTTCATAAGCTTTTTAAGCGTTTCAACCAGTTCATCGATTGCTTCGTCCTTTCCGTTGCGAATGTCTTCGGCAACGCAGGTGTGAATATGATTTGAAAGCAATTCTTTGTTAAACGCATTGACAGCCGCATTAACAGCCGCAGACTGAACAAGAATATCGGGACAATAGGCGTCATTCTCAACCATTCTTTTTATTCCCCGAATTTGACCTTCTATGCGGTTAAGACGATTGATTAAACTTTTATACTCAGCTTCGGTTCGCTTTTTTATTCTGTGGCAATTACATTCTCTTTCCATATTGCACCTCAAACATATAATTTTTATCAAAGCAAAAAGCATTGACTGCTTAGGATTTCAGTTAAAGATTATAACTCAGCTGAAAATCAGCGCTTAGATTAAATACCCCCAAGGGGTATCTGACAATTTCAGTATATACCCCCACATGGTATTTGTCAAGACAAAAAAATACACCGTACAAAAAGTACGGTGTAAAAGTTAAGATTAGTCAGCTGAATAAGGAAGTAAAGCAAGGTGACGAGCACGCTTAATAGCTACTGTGAGGTCACGCTGATGCTTTGCGCAAGTTCCTGTTACACGGCGAGGAAGAATCTTTCCTCTTTCTGACATATAACGACGAAGATGTGCAATATCTTTGTAATCAATATGTTCAACCTTATCAACGCAGAAGCCGCAAACTTTCTTGCGAGACTTTCTGCCACGATTATTAGGTCTGTCTGCCATAGCAAAGTTCTCCTTTCAATTGAGAATAATTTTAAAACGTAAAACTTAGAAAGGTAAATCGTCATCAAGGGGTAAATCCTGAAAATCGGAATTTGAGCCACTTTGATATGATGTCGGAGCCTGCTGAACAGGTGCACCGTAGGACTGAGTGCTCGGATATGACTGGTTTCCGCCGTATGATACGGAATTGTCGCGGCGTTCGCCGGTAAACGAAACATTATCTGCAACAACTTCAGTTATATGGCGATTGGTACCATCCTTTGCCTGGAAAGTACGCGTCTGAAGCTGACCTTCAAGCGCAATTAACGAGCCCTTGCTAAAATAGCGGCAAACAAATTCCGCAGTCTGACGCCAGCAAACAATATTAATAAAATCAGCTTTGCGTTCCTCGCCGTTTTTGACATAGCTGCGGTCTACCGCAATGCTGAAACTTGTAACGCTGATACCGCTTGCAGTTGTTTTAAGCTCAGGGTCAGCAGTCAATCTACCCATCAAAATAACTCTGTTAATCATTTTAAATCCTTTTTCAATATCAGGGAATCCCCAAAAATGTGATTATTAGTCTTCTTTTTTAATAATAAGCGAACGCATTACGCCATCTGTGATTTTGTAGATACGATCAAGCTCTGCCGGGAACTCGGCTGTGCTTTCAAAATCAAAAAGCACATAGTAGCCTTCGCTTTCTTTGTTGATAAGGTAAGCAAGCTTTCTTTTGCCCCATTCGTCAACATTCTTCAAAGTGGCATTATTTTCAATGAGAGTTTTGAACTTTTCAACGATAGCCTGAATGCCTTCTTCGCCCTTTTTCATTGAAATAATCATTACTGTTTCGTAATTAGCTGTTACTGCCATTTCTCTGCACCTCCTTCTGGACATTATGGCGGTTTTCACCGCAAGGATTGCTGCATAATGCAACACAAATATTATATCATAAAAATTGGGCTTGTCAACCATTTTTCAAAATTGTATTTGCTTGTTTAAAAACCTTTAATAACTCTCGCTGATTGACAAATTGAGAAAATGTTATATAATATGATTATTATAGGTTATTATGCGATTTTATATGATAGGATTCAAAGAACAGGAGGATGTTTCTTGTTTACAATTCTTAAAGAACACAAGGGATTTGGCAAACAAATTTTTCTGCTTGCCAAAAACGAACTTATCAAAACCTACAAGGGTGCCGTAATCGGACCTCTGTGGGCTGTTGTAAAGCCTGCTTTTACGGTTTTTGTTTATTGGTTTGCATTTTCGGTAGGTATCAAGGCGCTAAAAAGCGTACATGTAAACCTCGGCGGTCCGCAACCTTTTACTATTGACTTCTTTACATTTATGTTTATCGGAATTATCCCCTGGTTTTTTATTCAGGACAGCATAACCCAGGGCGCAAAAACTTTAAGAACCAACAGGCAGTTTATTACCAAAGTTAAGTTTCCTGTTTCAACCATTTTGACATATACTGCCCTTTCAAGGCTTTTTGTACACATCTTCCTTATGGTAATTATGTATGCATATGTACTTTTCACCGTAGGTCCAAGCTGGTATAACCTCCAATTTTTGTTCTATTGTCCGCTGATGTATGTATTTTTTGTTGCGCTTTCGTGGTCAACATCACCGATGTCGGCATTCAGCAAGGACTTTGAAAGCCTTATCGTTTCTATTATGTCCGGTGTGTTCTGGCTTTCGGGCATTATGTATGATTCATACAGCTTTAACGGTATTTTAAAATATGCCATGCTTCTAAACCCCATCAATTTCTTTGTAAACGGATACAGAAACTGTTTCCTTTATAACAGAGGTTTTTGGGAATACAAAACCGAGCTTGTAATCTTTTTGGCTGAATTTGCGGTTATTTTTGCACTCGGAATATTTAATTATAACAGACTCAGGAAAAAGCTTCCTGATGTACTTTAACGGAGGTAATTATGTCGGATACAATTATTTCCTTTAAGAATGTCAGCAAAACATATATTCTGTATAAAAATGATCAGGCAAGGTTCAAGGCTCTGTTTTTTAAGCCGAGAAATCCAAAAACCAACAAAGCTCTCAACAATGTTTCATTTGAAATAAAACGCGGTGAATCCGTTGGTATCGTCGGTGATAACGGTGCGGGAAAATCCACTTTGTTAAAGATGATAACAGGTGTTTCTTTTCCTGATTCAGGAGAAATCACAGTAAACGGCAGGGTTGCCGCTTTGCTTGAACTTACCGCAGGATTCTCTATGGAAATGACCGGACGTGAAAACATATATCTCAAAGGCTATATTCTCGGTCTTGAAGACGATTATATTAAAACAATTGAAGAAAAAATCATTGACTTTGCAGAGCTCGGCGATTACATTGACCAACCTGTAAGAACATACTCAAGCGGTATGAAAATGCGCCTCGGATTTGCAATAAACGTTAATATAGAACCTGACATTTTGGTTGTTGACGAAGCCCTTTCTGTCGGCGACGCAACTTTCAAGAAAAAATGTAAAAACAGAATAAAACATATTATAAACGATGGCACTACCGTACTTTATGTAAGCCATAATGCGGAATCTGTAAGAGAAATTTGTCCGCGTGCTATTTTTCTGAAAAAAGGAACCGTCATTTTTGACGGTCCTACCGAAGAAACACTTAAAATATATCAGGAATCCAAGAAAAAGAAAAAATAAAACGGAGAAACAAATGGTACACGTTGTTATTTTTGCCGGCGGCGTTGGCGCAAGAATGAAGTCGCTTGATATTCCAAAACAATTTATTGATGTTGAAGGCAAGCCTATTATAATAAGAACGCTTGAAAATTTTGCAAATCACCCAAGTGTGGACGACATTGTTATTTCCTGCCTTGCAGACAAAATAGACTATATGTGGGATTTGATTGCAAAATACAAAATACACAAGGTTACTTCTGTTGTAAAGGGCGGCGAGAACGGTCACGGAAGCATTCACAACGGACTTGTTGAAGTGCAAAAGTTTTCAAAAGACAACGACATTGTTTTAATCTGTGACGGAGTGCGCCCGCTTATTTCAAAGCAGCTTATATCGGACTGCATTGAAACCGCAGAACAGTATGAGACTGCTGTGCCTGTAACTCCGAGCATTGACTCTGTATTGCAGAGCGAGGACGGAGAAACCTGTTCAAAGAGCCTGCCGAGAAAACAAATGTACATCACTCAAGCTCCGCAGGGCTTTAAAATGAAAAGAATTATGGACGCACATGACAAAGCAGAAGAACTGGGAATCACAAACCCCATTTCATCAAGCGAACTTTTAATTGAACTTGGACAAACTGTTCATATTTTTAAAGGCGAACGTGACAACATTAAGGTTACCACCCCGGAAGACTTACAATTTTTACGTTCAAGATACTACTATAAAAGCTTTAAAAACTTTGCAAAAGAGGAACTTAAATATGGATTATAATGTTCAAAACCATTTGCACCCATATGTATACGAAGACATAAAAACAATTTCAGACTCAAACGTTAACTGGCCGTGCCTTGAAAACAAAACCGTGTTCGTCACGGGAGGCAACGGCTTTATTGCTTTTTATCTGATTTGTGCAATGATGATTCGCAATGACTTATACAACAGTAACATTAATATTATTGCACTGGTAAGAAACAAAGAGAACGCTAAAAAAAAATACGGGGCATTGCTGAAAAGAAATGATATACAACTGATTGTTCAGGATGTCTGCCAACCGATTAAGTGCAGTCGTGCCGATTTTATAATTCACGCCGCAAGCCAGGCAAGTGCTTATTATTTTGAACACGACCCCAAGGGAACCATAGATGCAAATCTAACGGGCACTTTAAATGTGCTTGAATATGCAAAGGCAAGCAAGGCCGAAAGCACACTTATAGTATCATCTCTAAAGGTGTACGGCACAGTCTTTAACGGTAAAAATAAAATTTCCGAAACTGATATCGGATATATTGATATTGACAATTATAAAAACTGTTATGCCCAAGGGAAGCGTGCAGCCGAAACTCTTGGCTGCTGCTACGCCAAAGGATACGGACTGAACATTAAAATTGCAAGGCCCGCATATATTTACGGCCCTGCAAGAATTGACGATGACAGAGTTTGGGCACAATTCATTGCAAACGTAGTAAAAAAACAAAATATTCTGCTTAAAAGCAACGGTGCGGCATTAAGAAGCTTTTGTTACGTAACAGACACAGCGGTTGCACTGCTCAAAATTATGACTGACGGTGAAAACTGTACGCCATACAACATAGCAAATCCCGACAGCGACGTTACAATCAGAAAATTTGCAAAAGCCGCAGTAGAAGCTTTTCCAAACCTTGGTCTAAAGCTCACTTTTGCAAATTCCGAGGACGAAAAAGAACCCGTTCCCTCGCCTATGGCACCGACTCCTGAAATACTCGACGCCGCAAGACTTAACAACCTTGGGTGGAAACCGCAGGTTAACCTTACAGACGGAATCAGACGCAGTGTTAAAATAGTTGAGCTTCAAACAAAGGACACAATATGAGCATAAAAGACAAACTAAACGAATTTCAGGCTGACTGGGCGGCAATGCCCACAGTTGAGAAAGAAATATTATCAAAAATTAAAGGCAAAACTTTTTTAATTTACGGTCACGAGCTTGCCCGTTGTTTTTGCTATGCTCTGCTGTATCTTAATGATACAAAAAATCTAAACACAAGGGTGATTTATACAGCAAAATCAAAGGACGAATTACTAAAATTTTTCCCGGAGATTTTGCTAAGAGATGACTTTGAATTCATTGAACTGAATTCATTAGCCGAGCTGTCTGCTGTCAATTACGTTGTATCAACGGGATACTGTAACGTAAAGGCGAATACTCCGTCAACCGCATTTATCGATGAAATTAATGCGGTAAAATTTGTATCGCAAGTTGCTGAAAAATCTTGTGCAAAAACCGTGATAATCAGTGACAGCCGTGTTTACGGAAACTCCATTCCGCACAGGGTTTATTCTGAAAACGAATACGCTGAAATCAACCTTGACAGCTCTTGCTCGTCGGATTCTCAGCTGTTAAGGTCAATTGAAAATTTCTGGTGCTGCTCATCGAAGTCAGCAGGCTTTGACCTTACAATTTTGCGAACAGGAATAATTCTCGGAGCTTGTTCCGGAATTAATACATTCATCGACAAACTTTTGAGTGACGTTGCGGCAGGTCGTGAAACTCAAATTTTTAATTCTTTTAAAAAATATTCTTTTGTATATATCAGTGATGTCTTCAGGGCAATAATTTATGCTCTGACAACCATCGAGCCAAACCAAACTTACAACGTTGGCGGCATAAATTCAACCGCTTCAACCGGAATGTTAGCTGCTGTCCTGCATGATGTTTACGGAGAGCAGGCAAAAATCAACATAAGCGACAACAAAGACATTGATTACTGTGCAATCAATTCCAATAAGATTGACGAACACGGCTGCAAACCGATGATTAACCTTGAAACGGCACTTGAGCTTTGCGTTATGAGCAATATGAGCGATAACAAAGCCATGAGTCTGCCTCATAATCACGACGGAAGACTCACATCAATTCAAAACATTTTGCTTGCGTATCTGCTTGAAGTTGACAGAATATGCAAGAAGCACAACATAAAGTACTTTCTCGGCGGCGGAACCTTGCTGGGAGCAATAAGGCACCACGGATTTATCCCCTGGGACGATGACGCAGACATAATGATGCTTCGTGAAGATTACGACAAATTCTGTGAAATTGCAGAGAGTGAAATGCCTCCGTCAATGTCATTTCAGACAAATGAAAATGACAAAAACTGTTATTATGAATTTGCAAAATTCAGACTTAACAATACAGTTTTTGCGACGGGTTTTGCAAAGAACCACAAGAAAATGAACAATGGACTTGCGTTTGACATTTTCTGTCATGACAAAACAGCCAATTCAAAATTAGGACAAAAACTGCATCTTGCAATGACATTGTTTACACGAGCACTTGTTTTTAACAAATGGAATAACAGAAAAGTTGAAAACGGAAACAAAATTCAATCGGCGTTTACCAACTTTTGCATCAAGGTATTCCCCATTCGCTTTAGTCTTTGGCTTGAAAGAAAAACGTTAAGTTTCTTTAAAAGAAAAAAGAATGCAAAATATCTTTACGACGGAATGGGCAGAAACGTTTATAACGGAAGCTTCCCTGCTGAATGTCTTGATGAAGTAATATACGTAGACTTTGAGGGGCATAAGTTACCTGTGCCAAAAGAGTATGATAAATACTTAACTTTTTTGTACGGCGACTATATGGAGCTTGCTCCTTTAAGCACACGTCTTGGCTGTCACGATATCAAACTTTGTGACATTGGTCAATATGACGGCTTTGAAATAAACAAAAATAATTTTCAGTAAAACCCAAGTCGGCATTTGACAATTGATAAAACATTTGATATAATAAGCAGTGTTGTTTATGCTGATTTCAGCACTTAAACAGCTAAGCAATTTTAACTGTAATTATGTGGAACAGGCTAAAGGCATTTATGCTGAAAATAGCCCCACCTCGGCTTCCTCGCCGTGTAAAAATAGAGGATTTATATGCAGGTATGGCGGAATAGGCAGACGCGCATGGTTCAGGTTACACCACGTCGGTGAACTTGCAAAATCACGTTTCTTACTTGCAAAAAATTAAATATGCGGATATGGCGGAATTGGCAGACGCGCATGGTTCAGGTCCATGTGAAAGCAATTTCATGCAGGTTCAAGTCCTGTTATCCGCACCATATAAATCGGATACCCTTTTGGGTGTCCGATTTATATTTACAATCAAGCGGATAATAGGACTTGAAGGCGAGCGAAAAGAAAACAGTCCGGTGGACTGTTTTCCGCGAGAGAGTTACGCTGCATTATGGCGATACACACGCCGCAGCAAGCGAGGTAGGCGGTTTCGGAATAATAAAGGTATGTTTTATCCGCACCAAAAAAAGCCCGATTTTATCGGGCTTTTTGCTGTTTTAGGATACAAAAAATGTTGGCAGACGCGTAAGGTATGCTCGTGAATGTGTTGGCTGTTTTCAACAAATTCAGAGTGTTAGATTTGGTCGCTATTACTAAATCTTTAGTTGATAACCTTACGCGTCTGCCAATTCATTTTAGCGCACTGATTATGCAGTTTGATTATTCCTTGAACTTTATCCTTCGTTTCATAGCAAGAGGATATTTATTATTGATCACTTGAAGATCGGCTAATTCATTTCCGTCGTCGCCGAATATCGTCATATGCTCTGTGAAGGCGGCGTTCAGGTTGATCTGGATCCTCAGCCCTTCTCCGTCCTCGAAGATAATGATTTTGTCAACCAACTGCCGGAGATTGGCGTTGCTGATTTGACCTTCCTTTACGATTTCCTCAATCAAATCGACTGTCTGCTTCATCTCTGCCTTGCGTTTTTTGATGGTTTCACTGTAGTTTTGAATATCATACAGCTCGCCGGAGATTTTCTTGATGTCGTTTTCACAGGCAGCGAGCATTTCATCATATATCTCGGCGTGCTCCTTGTCACGGATACGTTCGAGCAGGATCTCCTTTTGGTCGGATTTGCGCTGTTCAAGGTCGGCGTTGAGCTGCTTGATTTTGCCGGTGACAGTGCTTTTCTATTTCAGCCATCGGCGCACGTCGTTATCAATATTCTTGTAATTTTCCATTGCCTGTTCACGGATATTCAGAATTTCATTGTAGACAAGATCGTCAATTTCGCTCTCGTTGATTCGATGCGCGGAGCAATTTTCCTTGCCGTAGCGGTGGTAGCCGTTGCAGGCGTATTCGATTCTCAACGGCTTATCGCGCCATTTCCGCTTGATTGCTACGAAGGTCGATCCGCAGTCGCCGCATTCAAGCAGTCCGGAATAGCGGTGGCAGGGCTGACCAGCACTCGCTCTGACGTTGCCTTTTTTCTTCTGCTCAATCATCTTTTGGACTACCTCAAACTTTTCCTTTGAGATAATCGGCGTTACAAAGTTTTCATGAACATACTGTTCTTCTTTCGGAACGTCCTTGCGGATGTGGGTGATTTTATTGTTGTAGGTCTTGTGGCAGGTCAGCGTTCCGATATAGAATTCGTTTTGCAGGATCCGCTTTACTCCTGTGTTATCCCACAGATATTTTAAGCCGATTTTCGGCTTGTTGTACCCGAGACTCTTGCCGAGAAGCTGCTTTTGATAGTAGGCAGGCGACTTGATTCCTTCCTCATTAAAGATACGGGCTATGGCGGAAAAGCCATAGCCCTCAAGATACATATCAAATATTCTTCTGACGATCTGCGCGTGTTCTTCCACCACAACCACTTGATTGGTGTTTTTATCTTTGAAATAGCCGAGCGGCGGTATCATCACAAAGCCTTTCTTCTGCTTTTGTACCATACCTGCTCTGACCTTTTTACTGATGTCGCGCGCGTACATATCATTGAACAAGCCCTTGAAGCCGATGATCAAATCGTCATCCTCATTGCTCGTGTCGAGGTTTTCGGTGACCGACAGGACGCGGACGTCGTGCTCTCTTAGATAGTCAATGAACAGAGCTGTCTGCGTTTTGTGTCTGCCGAGCCGTGACATATCCTTGACGATGATCGCCTCAATATTGTTCTGCTCGACCTGTTCATAGATCTTGTTGATGCCCTCACGGTTGAAGTGCATACCGCTGACGTTGTCGTCAAACGATTCGCCGACGATCTCGTGACCGTTGGCTTTTGCATACTCCACGAAGATATTTTTCTGATTCGTGAGCGAGTTTAGCTCCGCGTCCTCATCGCGTGAGAGCCGATAGTATAGCCATACTTTCATTTTGTTTCCTCCTGTTGGATATAAAATAAGCCTGCCGTTAAGCAGACTTTTTGGCAACGATTATTTCTTCTTCCGCATCGGGAAGCAAGCTGTCATCAGTGATATAGTCTTTTATAACGCTTTTGATGAAAGCGTTGTACTGCTCGTTCGTGCCGACATATTTGAAATGCACGGAGCTGATTTTGGTTTTCTTTTCGGTTTGCATAATCATGTTTCCTTTCATATTTTTTTGTTAATACGCGCGTATGGTATCGCCGCGCCGTTTTGTTGACACAAACACTACCACACCTTTTGGGCAAAGTCCAGATGAAATCGGGAGAAATATTAATAAGTTTGCGCGATTCCCTGCTCTCGTTCGTAGTCCTCACGCGTGCAGTAGGTGCGGAATGCTTCGTTGGAAATCTTTCGTCCAAGAATTTTCTCCAACCTCAACTTCTCCATCGTATTTATTTCGTTGACGTAATGCGGTTGATAATAGTAGTCCGCAGGCACGGACGAAAGTATATCTCCGAGGAGATTGATCAAGCCGTCGCTGTAAGTCATCGTGTAGCTGTCGTCGTGATACGGCGTGACGTAGTCGAAGTACGGGTCGAGGATCGCGCTGTCGCAACCACCGAGAGCGAAGTACACCTCGAGGTTATCCTTGAGGAACCGCTCGTCGAAGAGCTTGTTGTCGCGCGCCTTGTGACCTTCGGGCGTGGTGAACGTGATATATTTATACCTGTCCTCCCACTGCACCTTGTAGCCGTGCTCGCGCATATACTCTATGAATTCTTCCTTTGTCGCCGACCAGTCAATGGAGTAGGACGCGGTTTCTATCAGGTCACGTTTCCATCTTGCATTGCGCGGATTCTTGGTTTTGGTCTCGGTAACACTCAAGCCATACACGCGGCAGAGCTGATTGGAATACTCTTTTGCCTGCAGCATTTCGTTGCGGCTCTGGTGGAACTTTTTGCCGTTCTCGCAGTTCACGCTGTTCATAATAATATGATTGTGTATGGCATGGGTATTTGTGTGCGTAGCAACAAGCACTTGAAATCCGGGAAAGTACTCGGCAAACTTCAATCCGATTTCGTGCGCGCTCTCCGGCGTGAGGTCATCGTCAGGTGAGAAGGACTGCACGATGTGGTAGTAACTTCTGCCGTCCTCCTTGTGAAACCGCTTCTTGACAAACCGGAATTCTTCGAGCGCGCTCTCGGGTGCGCAGTTGACTCCGCTGATCAATTTGCTCTCTGTCGCTTCAAGGCGCGTGACATAATCAAAAATATTGTTCATCGGACTTCCTGAGTTAACAAATTTAACGACTGCCATATCCGTTTCAGCTCCTCTCTTGTTGCGGTAAGATTGACCTCATAAAGATAACCTGAGTTGACTGCTCTCGTCAGTTGGTTGAGGTTGTTTCCGATTTTTCTCAGCTCATTTGCGGCATCATCTACGCCATTGACAACGATAATCTTCTTATCAAGCGCGCAGTCTCGCAGATACATACTCGGCGTTCGGTAGAAAGAGTACGCCTTTTCTTCGATAATTTCTCTCTGTTCGGGCGTAACTCTCGTTGAAATAATTTCGGTTTTCGGTTGTTTTTTCAAAATTAATACCTCCTTGGTTTTTCAAAATAGGGGCGCGGGCCTAGCTCGCAACCGCCTTTGCGGCCGCCCGAATGAGGGCGGTCGTAATACAAAGGCGAAACTGGCAATAAAACAGGATTTAATTCTCTGTTTTGTAGAGTGGGTATGCTGAATTTTGGGGCAACAGGAGCAACACGAAACCTTATCGCACTGTTCATCAGCTTTTCTGAAATAAATCGGAGCGACAAATATGCAACATGCTGCACATTTGTCACCCCGACAGAAAAAGGAAAAATCCAGTGCTGACGGCGGTTTTGAAACTTTGTCACCCGCGTCACCCCTTTATTGCGCTAACGCAGCAACAGCGTCAGCCTTGTCCTTTATCAAACAGACAAAGCGGAGCGTTTTATCACCTAAGCGGATAGACTTTGTGTTCTTGCCCTTGTCGCAAATCGTCATGCCTTCCTCAGCGAGTGCTTTTATCAATCCGTTTTTGGAAATCGAAAACGCTTCGTCCTGCTCATTGCATAACCGCTTCACCTGTTTGTGCGCGATGTCGGCATTTAGATAATAGTTTTCATTATCTTGATAGCCGATATAGTTTACGGGCTTGAAGTCAAACGGATTGTCTCTATCAAGCAAAACGACCTGTCCGCTTTCAATCAAGGATTATAACTTTTGAATGAATCTGTGCGTCGGTTTGTCCTGCTCAATACTACTGCTCTGCTTTTTCGCGAGCTCATAAAGACAATCTCTGCACTGAATAAAAGTTGCCTGATATTCTTCTTCGGAAATGGCATCATGCTCAAACAGAAAAGATAAAAAGTATTCCATTCCTATCATCAGCCACGCGTAGATTTCGGGTACTCTTCCGTGACAGCGGATTCCTGAATTGATAAACTCCTGACGGTAATTATGAAAGCTTTTCTTCAACTGATTGACAAATGACCGCTCTGTATCTTTGTCTTTCAAAAACCGCGTCTTTATCCATTCCGTGTATGCCAGCATACAACTGCGGAGTGTACCGTTCTCCGCTTCACGCTGAAAGCTTGAAAGATTACGCAAATCGATCATACCGTCGTACAGCTCCATACAAAAATACCTTGCTGTATCGCTTTCGCCAATGTCAGGAGCCTGCTCGGCTGTGATGATAGCGTTGCCCTGAGGCGGTTGCGACTCCATCGGAGTGGAGTCCGATTTCAATCTTCCTCTGCCAATGCGGTCACCGTAGCCGCGCATGATCAGCTGCGCGGTCTCAGTTAGCTTTGCTGCCTCTTTTCTACCGCTTGGGTGAAAGTCATCGATGCAGGTGAGTACATCTTTCAAAGAAAAAGAGTTGTACATAATACTGTTCGCCGTGTCACGGAACGAAAGCGGTAAGTCCGAACTGTTGAATCTTCCGAAGAACGACAGGAACAACGCCGCCAGCGTACTCTTACGCGTGCCTGTTCTGCCGAGCAGACAGAGGACAAATTTCGGCTCAAAATTTGCCTGATGAAGAAACTCATTCAGCGGTGATAAAAATGTGTACGACAACAACGGCAGCGTGATTTCGGCAGGCGCAAACGGCATAGTGTTTACCATAAAAAATACATTTGCCAAATCCGAGATTTTCCAATTATCAGCCCTCTCATAACGGCTGAGTTTTCCTCTCAGACTGACATCGTGCTTGCCGTCGTTCGGCAACAGATATTCCCAATGATTGTCTATCATTTTCCAGCCGGTAACATGATAGGTTTGAATTTTCTCCGCGTTCTCCGCCGTTTGCTGAATGGCATGTCGGACGTATTCCTTAACGCTTCTCTCCGGTTCCAGAACGCAATCCGCTCCCCAGCGTTCTATCAGCCAGTTGAAGGTTCCGAGCTCCGCACCTGTCACATCAATCTCCGGCAGCACTCTGCCGCTCGAATGAACGCCACCCAAACGAAGCACTGTCTTTACTTCTGCGCCGTCGTCAACACTGACCTCGCTGACAATGTACGGCAGAAAGTTACAGAGTTTTTTAGACGTGATTCCGCTTTTATTGGTTACCTCTTTGTAAAGGCAACCGTCCACCACCTTGTACGGAAGCGGATACTGTAAAAGGTTGTCTTTTGAATTACTCATGGGTAATTCCTCCTTTCGGAAATATTTTTGCAAATACAAAACTCCCACCTCGTGAAAAGTGGGAGTAGTATTCATATATGCAAATAGGTTGATTTTCAAAAGGATTTATGATAATATTGATGGTAGGTGATGTAATTTGAATACGCGATATAAAATCCACATGCTCTCTGCGCGTTCACTTATTAGTTACGCGAAAGAGGAAAACAATCAATATACATTTCATCTCAGCAAAACAGGCACGCGCAAGTGCATCATGCGTGAAGCGGCTGATGAGCAGGATGACAACGCACTGTTTTATCAGACAATGTGTGTTCTCCACGGCAGCAATATTGAACCGCCACAAAGCGAGACGGTGCTTTCCAATTTGCAGGACGTGATTTTCTATGTTGACTTCAACGGTATTTTTGACAGGGGCAACTCTCCGAAAATGATGGAACGGCAGAAGAAAGCCGAAGCGATGTTTCGCCCTGAGGGTGTAACACTTGACTTCGGGAACGGCGCTCAGCGTTACCTTGCCTTTGAGCGTTCAGGCAGTATGAGCCGTCAGGCAAAGCTGTCGTTTATCCGCGCAGATGTTCACGATGAAGTGCGCAGACGAATCATGATGGACATGGTGGTCGGTGACTGTCAGCTTTCAAAGCTCTATGCCTATAACGGTTTGATGCTCTCCGGCGGAGTTCGAATTGGCGGAATCAATCTTGCGGATTCTCATCGGGTAATTGTAGTAAAAAATGAAACCTACCGCGCTCAATCAAAAGTTGTTTCGGTAGATGGAACCGCTGTCAGTGAAGCGGTCAAAAAGTATAACCGCAAGGAGGAATTACGGGATATTACGGTTCTTCGCCATGACGGCGAAGGGTTGATTTCCAAGGATCTTGCGAAAACAGTTGACAGTATTTATTGCGGCAAACACATTCACCATTCCTTCCAAATCCGTATGCCGTATGTCAAGGGTATGGTTCACGAGGTTAATTTCAAGGATTTCCTGAAAAGTGCAGGCTGTCAATATATAACTGATATTTGGGGCGTTCGCCATCCTGTTGATCAAGTGGAAATGATACTCACGCAAAGTATGTTTAAGGGTTACGGTTGGCTGACCGAAAACGGAATGGATTGGAATGATTATTTAAGTTTTTTCAAAAAATATAATCATGCGTTGTATATCACCAATGTCAGCAAGGTGAAACCCGACGACCACACGGAGCTGAACTATCAATTTCTCAATACCTTATCTATGACTGCGGAAGAATTTCGTCCGCATGATTTGCCTGACGGCTGGGAGAACAGCCCTGCCAAGGATAAAAGAGAATGGATTACAAAGGCAACAGAGCAGCGTTATTATGATTTCTGTTTGAATGAAGATTTTCGCAGGCAGTATTTTATAAATAAAAACAACGCTCTTGGCAAGTGTACTAAAAAGAATCCTTTGTTTGTCAATGAAAAAGCGTGTGTCAAGGAGCTGAATGACAACGCTGACAAGCTGATTCGGCAGTACAGTTTAGGCAGGCTGTTGGTAAAAGGCGACAACCGTTTTCTCTCTGATGATTTGCTGGATTTGTTGATATTTATGATTGATTCCAGTGGCAAAAGGAATCATCGACAAAGCGTGTTTTGGTCAAGAGCAATGACAGAAAGGTTCAACAAAAACAGCTTTTACTCGCCGGGCGCATCATATGATGCCGACGCGGCTTGTACACTTTTGCGCAATCCGCATATAGCGCGAAACGAGGAGATTCAGCTCAGACTTTATGGCAAGTCAAGTAATATGAGAAAATACTATCTTTCTCAGTTGACAGACGTTGTAATGGTAGACCCCGAGAGCCTTGCGGCACAGCGTTTGGGCGGTGCGGATTTTGACGGCGATATGATAAAAACGATTGCCGACGATTTGCTTAACGAATGTGTGAAGCGGAATTACGAATATGACGATTTGAATGACCGCAGCAATCTTCCTCTGCTGTATATTCCGTCGGAAGAACCGGTCACGCGAAACGCCAACGACTGGCATGACCGGTTTGTGACGGTGCGAGATACCTTTTCCTCGCGTGTCGGACAAATTTGTAATGCTGCGTTTGACAGGAGCATTATCGCTTATGATGAAAACTCCAACGCCGAGGAACGTCAGCGTTGCCGTGAGCAGACGGAAGTGTTATCTATCCTGACAGGTTTGGAGATTGATTCCGTCAAAAGCGGCGTGAAGCCTGATTTGTCTGAATATCTCGTAAAGGAACGCAGGGCGCACAATCTGTTTCTCAAATACAAATCTCTGTTGGAGCTTGACCGTAATCATGCTTGGTATGAGGATTCGCCGCAGAGGAAAATCAAGCAATTCTTTGTATCAACCGATTGGGATAAGGTGACCTCGAATGTGGAGCGGTTGCCGTATTTAGCCAAGCAGCTAAAGGAAAACACTAAACGTCTAAATCCGAAACTGGCAAAGAACAGCGAGCTGTTTACCTTTGCGGCTAAGTCTGATTGGAAGGATAGCTTGGACTCAAATATTTTATCTTCCGTCGGATTTTTGCTGCAGCAATATGAGGCGGTTTTATCCAGAATACGCGCCTGCCGCGCGCCGATTAAGAATAAAGCAAGTCAAAATGATATTGACCGTATTTTGTATTCACGCGGACAGGAAGATGTGATTGACAGCGACGCGCTCTATGCCGAATTTTCAAAGTTGTCACCTGAGAGAATATCGTCAATCCGTAGTGAATTGACAAATCAGTCTTGGCATTTGATGGATAGGGATTCACGGCTTGATTTTCTGAGTGAGTTTCTCCCTGAATTTGAAGATTATTATAACTTACTGACAGATTTCCGCTTTGGCGGTTACCGCGTGCTTGGCGACTTAATTTGTGATATTGACGACGAAAACAATGCTACAGAACGAAAAAAACTCCTCCGGTCAAACGACTCGAAGGAGTTTGCGGAAATGATGGAGGCATATTTGAATAAATCTCACGCGCAAAGTTACCGTCAGGCGGTTGCTGTTGCGTGCAGAGCTTTGATGGATAAAATCATCAAGCCGAAGAAAGCAGTGCCGTATGTAGTGGCTCTCGGAAAGCGTGATTTGCTGTGGGAGCTGCTGCCTGAAGCAGTTTATACACATGTATTGGCGGTGAAGAAAAATGCTGAATGAAATTGATGAATTCAAATCTTATACGCAGTTTCCAAAGTACAGCGCCAACGGCAAACACGATATGTCATTTCTCGGGCGGTTTACCTTTGACATGCTGATAAAACAAATCGGGCTTCACAGAGTTTTGACAACGGTTGCGCGCGGATATATGTTTGAATCGGAAATGCCTGATATTGACCGCGCAAAAGGGGCATTGCGGGCTTGGTGCAGTTTACCGACAGAAAAGAAAGACGATTGGAAAGCAAACACTAATTTCAATGAGCTTCATACAGAATTTCCCGATTTAGTGGACGAAGAAGGTCGCGGCTGGTTTTACCGTCATGTTCATAACATCTGCGGTTTTGTCAAAAACAATCCCGGTTCCGTCAGCAAGACGACCGTTTCAAAGTGCGAAATACTGCGAAAGGGCTTTGACAAGGAATGGGAGAAGAAGTTCATTCAATTTCAGGTGCCGATTTTTTCAAATACAACCATAGGCTCGTGGATATTGCGTTTTGACGATATTCTCGCCGATGCGCTGGAGTTGGGAAAACTTCAAAACAAAGATTTTTCTCTTTCTGACAGTATCAGCGAATACATCAAAACACATGTCTCTCTTTCTGCCCAACCTGCCGCCGAATTATTGGTGAAATATTATATAGCCAACAAGCCTCTGGATTCAGATAAAGTAGTTCTTCCGGTCACGAACTTTGACGCTTATTTCGGCAACGGCACTTTCAGTAAAAAATGGCTGCCGAAGGAGTTTGACTCCATCATCATTCGAGACCCGCAGAGCAACGGTGTTTCGCGCTATATACTCCATGAAAATTTGATAAAACTGATATAACCGAAAGTGCAGCAGAGCTAATCCGCTGCACTTTCGTTGTTCTCTGAAATTCCCCACACAAGCGCCCACAAATCGCCTGTGTGGGTTTTGTTCGGTTTGGTTGGGTACGACTGCGCACTTTTTACTCGCGCGACACAGGGCGAAATTTTCGCGTTAAGTTTTGTCGCTCATAGAATCAATCATCAGCCTGACAGCCAATGAAAAACCTCGGCAAAACGCGTCGCGTTCGCCGAGGCTCATTAACTTTGTGTGGTTGTCTTTGATTATTTCAAGTATTATTTTCTGTTGTTCTGTCAATGTTGCGGACAACTCCTGTTCATGACGGATAGCGTTATCGGGAGATTTGATATATCCATATGATAAAGACAGAGCTTTCTTATTACAGCAGTTCAAAAAATGTGATGAAGTCACATGCCTGTCGGATAAGCAGAGCGATTCCTTTCAATCCAATCGCAAAACCTTTGTGATAGAAAAAGAATCAGCACAAAAAATCACTGACTATATCAACGCTAAAGGTATATCTGCCTTTATGCTGTTCACGGCGGCTTTGGCAACCTATATCAACCGCGTAAAGATGAACACAGAAAGGTTTTATATCGGTACAGCGGTTTTGAATCGTTCTTCATTTGCCGAAAAGAACAAGATTTCTCGGCTACGACAAAGGCCCTGAGGCAGGATGGTGGTAAACCCTGCGGAGGCGGAAACGATAAAGAAAATCTCCCGCCTTTTCCTTGAGGGCATGACGACCTACGGCATCAGCCGCCAGCTTGAGTCGGACGGCGACCTCATTCCCTCCCGCAAGCCGAAATGGAACGCCACCACGGTCAAGCGGATACTTTCCAACGAAAAATACAAAGGCGACGCCCTTTTGCAGAAAACCTATACCGTGGACTACCTTACGAAAAAGACGAAGGTCTGGCACAGAACGGACCAGTACCGCAAGGTCATCTGGCGGTGCAACCACAAGTACGGCGGCGAAAAATGCTCCACACCACACCTGACCGAGGACGAGATAAAGTTGGCGTTCATCACGGCGGCGAACAAGGCTCTCGCCGACAAGGACACGGTTATCGAGACCTTTCGCCTTATCAAGGACAGCGTCTTTGACACCTCCGCTCTTGAACAGGAGAAAGCGGAACTGACCGATGAACTGAACATTGTCGCAGGACTGATTCAGGACGGCACCTACCAAAACGCACATGTGGCGCAGAACCAGACAGACTACAACAGGGAATACGAGAGCCTGACCTCACGGTACGAAAAGGCAAAGAGCCGCCTTGACGAGGTGGAGGCTGAAATCCACGACAAGCATTCCCGCCGCAAGTCCATCGAGCATTACCTCGAAATCCTGCAGGAAAGCAAAGAAGCTGTCACGGAATACGACGCTACCCTCTGGCACGGCATGGTGGAATTCGTGACGGTCTACAGCAAGAATGACATCCGCTTCACCATGAAGGACGGGACGGAAATAAGGGCATAAAGAAAACTCCTCAACACCGATTTTACATCGCGTGATGGGGAGTATTCTCTCCTTACAGTTCGCCAAGTCTGCTTCTTCTACGATACTCCAGGGGTGTGACACCAAAGCACTCCTTAAATGCCGCTCCAAATTTGGCTTGCGTTGCGAACCCCACAGCCTGTCCTATATCAGCCACTTTATCTTCCGTTTCTTCAAGAAGTCTTGCTGCGTTTTCCATACGGATCATCTGCTGATATTCTGCGTAGCCGCACCCATAAACACTGCGAAAATAATTTTTAAGACTGGTTTCGCTGATGCCAAAGTTTTTTGCAAGTTCTCTCGCCGTATATCGCACAGAGAGATCGGACACGATCATATCCCTTGTACTTTTTGCAATCTCTACCTGTGAGACCGTGCAGTAAGTTCTTCGTATGCTTGCCTTGGAGAAATCCATCTGTGAAAGCAAAGAGAATGCCTCCAGACATATCAGAAGAACCAGTTCTGGATTATCATATTCGTCAATATATATCCTGAGCCTTTCATACATCCCATTGACGGGTTCAGCCGCATTTCGTATCCATGGACGCTCTAACTCCGAGCAAAGATCATAGATCCCTTCCGGTGAAGAAAAACATTCGCCGAACACGCTGTATTCCCGGGGAAGAAAGTCCAAATAGACAGCAATCTCAAATCCTCTGTACTCACCAGTAGGATAGTAAAACGTACTCAGGGTCTGCCCTGCATCTACGGCAATTTCCCCTGCTGTGAGGTAAGTACATTCACCGCTGCGAAGCCGGAGCTCACACCTGCCTGCGATGCAGTAATTGATCTTCAGTACCCTATACACATTTTTGCTTTTCTCGGGATCAGCAATGTTTTCTGCTATTTCCCGCGTCCTTATGTCTATCAGATTAAGCAGGATTGGCCCACCAGGGAATATCATGGTGAGCCTCCCGTTCGCTTCTTCCCGCTCCGCCGGCAATGGAATATCAATTCGTTTTCTGTCCCAGTGTAACCCTGCGCCGGATATTTTCCGATATTCCTTAAGAATATTTTCCTTTATGCTGGTTTCAAAGCATTCGTCGTTGCGATTATCATGTCTCATACGCATATCCATCCGATATATGAATCAATCGGTCACAGCACGCAACTGCCAACTCCGGATCGTGAGTTGAAACAAATACTGTTTTCCCTTTTCCGGCAAGCTCCTTAAGCAGTGCGGCAACTTCCCTCATGTGCCTGTAATCAAGCCCGGACGTGGGCTCATCAAACAGAAGAATTTCTGCCTCCGCTGCCAAAGCAGAGGCAATAGCCACACGCTGTTTCTGACCGCCGGACAAAGCCATCGGGTGCTTGTCCTTGTATTCGTAAAGATCCAGGCTCTTAAGAATCTTTTCCGCCTCATGCTCATCCTCTTTTTTCATCGACAAGAGCACTTCGGCCATAACGCTGTCTGTAAACAGCTGATGGTTGACATCCTGCATGACCATGTAGCATATTTTTGTGAGTCCCTTGCCTTTATATTCTTTTTTGGAAATGTACACCTTGCCGATGCAGGTTTTCTCCAGGCCGCACAAACACCGCAGAAAGGTAGATTTGCCTGAGCCGTTTTTCCCTATAACACCGATGATTTCGCCTTTTTTGACATCAAGGCTTTGAATCCTGAGATGACAGATATCTTCGTTTTTCGGTGTAAGCTTCTTTCTGAAGAACAGGTATTTTTCGGGAGTATACGTAAAATAAAAGTTCCTGATTTGGATATCTGAAGAATTTGAATGCTCCTGGTTTTCAGCTATGGGAGGTTTCTTCCCGCCGTTGTCATTAAATTCCCTGATATATTTTTCTTCCAGCGTCATCGGACGCAGCTCAAAAGAGGCAAGCTCCGTTTCTGTCAGCTTCAGGAAAGAATCCCTGTCCCATTCCTTTGCAATCCGCCCGCCTTCCATATAAACCGCACGATCAATCAAGTCTGCCAGATACCAAAGTCTGTGTTCTGATATGATCACTGTCTTCCCCTGTGATTTCCAAAGTCTGATCACATTTGCCAGATCTTTTATGGAATCCCAGTCAAGGTTAGAAGACGGTTCATCCAGCAGAATGATATCCGGCAGTAATGCCGCCACAGAACCACATGCGATTTTCTGCTTTTCGCCGCCGGAAAGGTCAAAAAGACTTCGCTGCATGAGCTTCAGTAGATTAAGCTCATGCAGAACCATATCTTTCCTGTTTAATATCTCATCCTTTGACAGTCCTATATTCTCCGGGCCAAAGACGACCTCTCCGTCTGTGTCCACGGAAAAGAACTGGCTCCGTGGATTTTGAAATACGCTCCCGACAACCTGGGCGAGGTCATAAAGCTGCTGCTCGTTTATCTTTCTTCCGTTAACCATGACCTTTCCAGAGAGCTCTCCTTTATAAAAATGCGGTATCAATCCGTTTATAAGCCTTGTGATCGTAGTTTTTCCGCAACCTGACGCACCGCAGAGCAAAAGACATTCTCCATCTGGGATACAAAGATTTATATCCTTAACACCGGCCTGCTCCAGACCGGCGTAATGAAAATTTACATTTGTTATCTCAATCATAGAATTTTAACCCCGCTTCGCAATGAGTAAAACAAATAGAGTCCCGTCAGGATTGTCATGACAGTCAGAATAGCAAAATCCGTCATATGAAACCCTATCTCACACACATTAGTTCTCTTTACCGGTGCGCCAAGACCTCTCGTGACTGCGGCAGCAGAAAGTTCATCTCCTATGTTTATTGAGGAGAACAGAAGCGGAATGAGCCGATAGGTAACCATTTTTGTTGCCTTCCCACCTCCAAATTGGATACCTCTCATACGCATTGCGTCTCTTATATATCTGTATTCCTCAGCAAGCGTAGGGAAAAATCTCATCATGACGGCAATAGATATAGATAACCCCTGTGGGGCATGCATCCTGTTCATAGCTGCCATAAACTCACTGATCTTTGTAGTTGATATGCAATACCATACAGTAATCATTGTCGGGGCGAACTGTGTAACCATATAACAAAGGAAAAGGATAAGCATCCCCGGAACGCCGCCGAAATGCTGCTGTGCATAAGTCTGAAGCCAGGTCGCGAGAATGAATAAAACCGTAAACCGCACACCAATGTATATTTTCCCCTCCAGACACACGAGAGCAACAGGTATAAACGTCATGATGACCCGGACGATATAGGCCTGGCCATTCACAACGTCAATCATCACAACGACAGAGAAGAGAACAAGAATCAGAAGCTTACTTCTGGGATCCAAGTGCAGACATCCGGAAATTTCTTTTTTCTCTTTTGCCTCTCTCATCAGATAATCCCTGCTTTTTCAAAATTCTTCTTTGCCACCGCTTTACCGATAAGGGCACCGATAATGCCGCAGACAAAGCAAATAACAATAATGATCGGATAAGTTTTCGGTGTTACAAGCGTAAATAATGTGCTGACGAACGATTCATCATAACCGCCTTCAAGAAGACTTGCCTTGTAGGAATCAGCTGTAATAACAAGTGGGAGGTAGCTTGCGGTAACCCACAGCGAGAATACAGCATAACTGAGAATTGTTTTCTTCTTACTCTTATAATTGCCTGACTTTGCAATAAGGTCAGCAATGAGTCCCGCAGCAATGCAGATTGGTGCGCCTGTCAATCCCATGCCAAAAATGAACAGCAGGATAGCTACTATAATAGAAGTGATGGTAAGCATACCAAATTTTTCAATCCTTGCATAATAGAGCATCATCGGAATACCTGTAACGATCGGAATCAGCACGGCATATCCGGCAACGATAAGAGGCGAAAGGAAACCAAGATACATAATGACCATCTGGACAACCCAGAGTATAGCGGTAAAAATACCGATGGTGATAAAATCCCTTGCCTGCAGTTTTTTCTTTTCATTCATAACGAATGACCTCCTAACATATAATCGTTGCATTTTTTGTTTTAAACGCAACTATTATATGTTAGCAGCGTCTAACCGAAAAATATACACCTTGGCGTTATTTTTATTCCAAATAGCAACGAATTTCCTCAAAAAAATAAATTGCTTGATTTTTATTATAATCTGTCGGCTATGAATTCTTTCAGCGTCTGATACGAATGCTGGCTCTCCGGCATATAGTTCGTATATAGCACATAGGAGTGGAACACTTTCGGCTGCGTTTCCAATTTGACATCTACACCCGATTTCTTCGCTTTTTCATAAACCGTGAGGGTATCGTCAAGGAGCATTTCATCCTCGCCCGCAAAAAGGAGCATTGGCGGAAAGTCACTGTAATCGGCAAAGGCGGGTGAAATATAGGGATCTGTCCTGTTGTTATCGCCGATATAATCATAAAGATAGCTGCTTAACAGCTTCTGTTTTGTTTGCCCGTCAAACATGCCATTCTTATCGCCAATTTCAACATCTCGCTTATAATTTTTGACATAGCTCTCCCCAGAGGCGGTCATATCCGTCCACGGTGACAGCAGGAAAATACTGTTCGGCAGTGCGCTGCCTGTATCTTTTAATTTCAGCATAAGCGCCAGCGCCAGATTACCACCGGAGGAGTCTCCGCCGATGATGATATGTTCCGGGTTGATATTCTGTTTTACCGTAAGCTCACTCCACAAGTCGAGCGCTTCGTTGAGCTGCGTGGGATAGCAATTGTCGGGCATCAGGGTGTAATCGAGCAATATGATTTCAACACCCTCAGCCAAATCACAGAACGGTGCGCAAAAATCACGATAGTTATACGTCAGGCCGCTAATATAGCAGCCACCATGAATGTAATAAATGACCTTTCCCGATGATACGGCGTTTTCCTTTTTCATACGCTGATATTTAGTACCGCTTTCGGTTGTCAGACATTCAAGCATATACCCCTTCTTCGGTTTGGTATGACAATACTTTGCGGACATCGCTTTCATTTTCTCCTGCATTTCGGGATGTGCAATTGGGTTGATATTCTGTGAACGCATCATCCTTCTGAATAATCCTGCTCTGATTGACATAAAAATCACCTTCCTAATAATTGTCAGATAACTGGTAAGATGTGAATGGATATTAGGCATCCTGTATTCGGAGCGCATCGGCAAATGGTCGTATTCAAATAATGTATCGGTCAAGTGAAACGCTCCTTTCCAATTTTCTTCTATATACGCTCCCCGCCGCCGGTGATGGCTGGGTGGGTGCCGTGTGTGCATTCTTACAACTGAATTCTATTTCACACACTTGAAAATTCCTTCTGCCAAGCATGTTTCCACTCTCACATTGGTGTACATATCATGCGGTCTGTGTTATAGAACCTGCACGCTCCTGCCATATGGAAATACTCGCTGGATTTTGCCGCGATTTCTTCATACGGCATTTCATTCTTAAGCGAGATTGCCTTTTCATCACGAAAATATTCCGGAAAATGCTCCGAGACATAGATCCTTGCCGTAAGCGGAATATACAGGGTGTCCGCTACACCTTCCAATTTACTCATAAGTAAAACCTCCAGATTAAAGTTTATTCATAATAGGCTATATACATCAAAACGAAACGTCAATGATTTTCACCATACCGAGCTTCATGCCGAGAGACAGAACGAATTTCCACTTGAACGGTATTTCACTGCTTTTTTTGACATAGTTCGGGAACGGTCTCTCAATTACTTTTTTGAAGCAATCACCCCAGGATGCAAACATAGCTCTTGAGTCCTCGGTAGGGAAGTATATCTTTGTGCCGTTGCCGGTCTTTTGTACGATCTTGTTGGACTTATCCACACCTTTTTGATTCTCGCCGTCAAAGCAGATCCCGCCGCCGAGGTTTATGATTGTCGCTTTCGGATGCGTTTTCAGATAGTCCTTTGCCGCCTCCTGCAGCAAACGGGCGCGAAGTCCCCATACGATCATGTTCAGCTCCGAGCTTTGCACCTTGCCAAAGTCGTAATCGACCTTTTCTGCCGTCCTTTTCGCCGCCTTGTTCGGGAAGGTCTTCGGAGAATGCTCCTCGCAGTAAACTCTGCCGTAAAGGGGCATCATCAACGTTTCCTGAACCGTGCCGGATTCCACTTTATATTTTTCCATTGTTTCTTACTCTCCTTGTAAATAAAAGTCAAAAGCCTTCTGAGAGAATTCGTTCGGATAGATCAAAATTCTCATGATGATTTTCTGTGCTTCCACGGGATACAGCGGTTCACTCGCTTCAGATACTGCCCGTATTCATCGCCATACAGATTAAGCAGCCATTTTTCCTCTGTTCTTTTCAAAACAAAGGTCATAATACCCCAGTTGATCAGCGGCGGAATCAGCAGAAAAGCATTATGCCACATCAAACTGATTCCGAGGATAAGAATCCACCAACCGCTGTACATCGGATTTCTGACCCAGGCGTAAATGCCGTCTGTTTTCAGCTTGTTTTCCGATATATTCTTATCCATGCCGGAGCCGAGCGAACCAATTCCCCAAATCACCAGCCCCAAAGCAATCAGCAAGCCGGCGATGATACGGAAAATCAAAATCCATGGACTGCCGAGTATTCCGATTTTCAGTATGTAGTGGAATATCACGATAGCTGCTATCGTTACGCCCGCCATACCGTAAACGATGTACGGACCGACGCCGTACAAAGGCAGTTTCTGACCTTCCTTAACAAAATTCTTCATACTACTTCCTCGCAAGCACCGTTATCCACGGCTTTGTCTTATGATGAACTTTTTTTACCTTTGTAAATCCGGCTTTCTTCAGTGCAGCCTCTATATCCTCTGGTGTGTAGCATTTCATGCCGTCTATGATTTTCTCGAATTTAAGACTCATCTCATCCTTTCCGTCCGATTCATTCACGATCATAAAAAAGCCACCCGGCTTTAAGACCTTGTAAACTTCAGCAAAGCACTTTTCAAGCCCCGGCCAGAAATAAATCGTTTCAAACGCCGTGGCTAAATCAAATCTCTCATCGGGCAGATCAAGATTTGATACATCCCCCTGCCTTACTTTGCATCTTCCGCTTTCGATCCCGGATCGGTTATACCCTGTTGCCTTGGCAACCGACACCTCCGAATAATCTATGGCGGTTATCTTTGCGAAAGGATACTTCTTCATAAGCACTCCGGTGTTCCTTCCTCCGCCGCAGCCGATCTCCAACATTTCTTCCGGCTTTATCTCCGGCAGATGAGACATCCCCCAGTCAGCCATTTTTGCATGACCGCCGTTCATGCCGTTCACCATCATTTTGCCGAGGAATCCCTCCGGCTTTCTTGTCTGATTCACATACTTCTTGAAAAGTCCCATTCTGATTATTCTCCTTTATGTATTTCTACCGGTTAGACACTGCTAACTATTGTTCAAAAAAAATATAGGTAGAGCTTATGTTGCTTTTACGTCCTTTGTTTCATCCACATACTCCATGATATCGCCGAAGTCACAGCCAAGGACACGACAGATTCTTCCTAAGAATGCAAGATTCACCGCTTCATCACGCCGCAGCTTTGTCATGGTATTCGGAGCAATCTCTGCCAACTTTCTAAGGTTTGAGACGCTCATCTTTTCATCAATTAGCAACTTCCATAACCTGTTGTAAGATACTCCCATTTTTCTCCCCTCCTCTTTTATTGGTTAGTTTTAATCAAATATTATAGCACATCTTATCACGAAAATCAAGAGGCGTTCGCAAGTTTATGCGAATATATGTGCAAGTTTATGCGAATATATGAGTACTTTTAGTTTTTAAAGAGTATGATTTTGTGAATTATGCATAAATGCAGAATAGATAATAAAGTTTTGCACCCCCTGCCTGTGAAATGCACCCCTTAAAATGGATTTGCACCCCCTTGGTTTTCAGGTTGCAAGGCTATCGCTGAATTGTATCAAACTCTGCACTTTGATTTCCTCCTTTAGGAAATCTTCATACGGCATATCATTGTAAACAAAGGTATCGAGGATAAACCATCTTCCATCCGATGCGCATAATCTCATATCTATCCGTGTTTCTCTTAGTTCAGAATATCTCTTTGCTTCATACGCTCCGCCGTAGTTGCGTATCGTGTAAACAATAACAATCTGTTTATCATCCAACGGTTGCGGGCTTTTATAGCGGCTTTATAGTGAATCATCAGAAAAAAGGCTTGACAGTTATCCTTGACTGTCAGAATCATCAAGAGGATATTGCGTTATTGAAAGACTTGTGATATAATATAGTTAGCAGCAGCTAACTGCAAGAGGCGATATACATGAAAAACAATAAAGATCACCTTCCGATCTACGGACCGGGTCCGGTATTCGGAAGCGTTGTGATCGCGCTGACGGTCGCGGCGATGCTTTGCAGAAACCTGCCTGTGTTTAAATGCGGAAATATAGCGGCTTTGAGGATCCCGCTGATCGTGATCGGAATCATACTGATCCTCTTTGCCGTTTTCCTGTGGGTATATGCGGTCATCATCACAAAGATCGACGACGGGATACTTCATAATCATCTGATGACAACCGGCGCTTATGCGCTGGTACGCAATCCGATCTACTCAGCGATTCTGATCCTTTGCACAGGGGTGCTGATGATCGGAGGGAATGTGCTGTTCCTGATCCTGCCGTTCCTCTACCGGGCGTTTCTGACTGTTCTGTTGAAGAATACGGAAGAAAAGTGGCTCAGCGAGCTTTACGGCGAAGAGTACAAGGAGTATTGCAAAAAGGTGAACCGCTGTATCCCGTGGTTCCCGAAAAAGTAAAGGAGAATATGAATGTCTAAGAAAGCGTCTAATTTTCAGAAAAAAGTGATGAGCTTCGGTTACAGGGGCAAAGAGATATTCAAGCCGCTGAATACAGGTTGGATCGATGAACACGTCGCCTGTGTGCGCGAGTGGATCGTCAACATCTTTTTCTATACCAAAAACGGCACGACGATCATGATCGACGCGGGCTACAACTATGACAGACTGCAAGAGAAGATGAACTGGCTGGATATCGACCCGTCAACCATCAGGCATATTCTGATTACCCATCAGGACACCGATCATGTCGGAGCGGTGGAAACAGACAGCGACGGTCTTTTTCAAAGCGCCACCCTCTATCTCAGCGAGATCGAAAACAAATACCTGACCGGAGAAGTCCGCAGAAAAGTCATCTTCGGACTCTATAAGCTGCCGATGGTCAAGTCGGAGAATAAACGCTTTTTATTGCAGGACGGTCAGATGCTGGATATCAACGGCATCAAGGTAGAATGTATCCTTTGCCCCGGTCATACATGGGGACACATGGTGTATCTGATCGACGACGAGTATCTGTTTACGGGCGATACCATCTGGTTCGGCGCGGACGGCGGCTACAGCTTCATCAACTCTCTCGCTGAGGACAACGAGCTTGCCAAGCGCTCGCTCGCGGAATTGGAGCAAAAGCTGAAAGACAGAGGACTGACCCCGAAGGTCATCACCGGACACACCGGCTGGACGGACGACTTTGAATTTGTATTCCGTCACAAGGACAAGATCTGCAATTCTCTCAAGAAGCAGAAGCCGCACGATCCCTCAGCTCCCTATGACGGATACAAAGAGGACGATGACACCGAAGTAAACGCCCGATCGGGCTATCTGCCGAAGGTAGTGCCCGTGAGTGCAGAAGAGTGAGATAAGGAGATAGGATGAAATACCATATTGAGAAAAACACCGTGCAGGAAACGCTCGTGATACCTCTTTACGGCAGAAAGATATGCTCCGAGCATTACCCCGAGTTGCTGCAGGATAAGAACGCGGAGCGCATCTGCGATCGGCTGGACTATGATTTTGATTCACAGAAAAAGAAAATGGAATCTGTCGCAGGTCAGTTCGGCGCACTGGAGGTCGCTCAGCGCCATTATGATTTGATTTGCGAGGTACGGGATTATCTGAAAACGCATCCTAAAGCGGCTGTCGTGAACCTCGGCTGCGGACTGGACGACACGTTCAGCAAGGTCGATAACGGAGAGTGCAAGGGCTACAATATCGATATGCACGATGTGATCAAGATCAGAAACGGACTGCTACCCGCCGGTGAACGCGAGAAAAATATCGCCTGCGATCTTAATGACTACAGCTGGTTTGATCTTATCGACGCTTCCGACGGCGCTGTATTCTTTGCGGCGGGTGTATTCTATTACTTCAAGACCGAGGACGTAAAAAAATTGTTCTGTACGATAGCGAACCGCTTCGGGGGAGCTGTTCTCGCGTTTGACGCCTGCAACAAGCGAGGCGCTAAGATGATGATGAAAACATGGTTGAAGGAAGCGGGTATCACAGACGTAGGCGCGTTTTTCTCGATAGAGGATGAAACATCGCTTCAAAATTGGAGTCCCCGGTTCAGCTCTGTCACAGCCAAAAGCTATATGCGCGGTTACAGAGATATCTACAAAGAAGTCAACGGCATCCACAAGCTGATGATCAAGTTCTGCGACAGTCTTGTAAGAATGAAGATCATTCGGATTACTTTTGAAAAATAAAGACGGGTCAAGACAGAAACGATCTGCGAAGTACGTAAAGCCGGATTGTAAAGCACCGCATTACTTGACTTCAGAGAAATGTTGTGATATACTGCATAATAGTTAGCAGCCGCTAACTATTATGCAGTATATGACGAAAGGATGATGTGATTTGCATAAAGAAAAGAAAAAATCCCCACTGTCGTGGTTGATGGAATACACAGGGAATTATCGGGGGTTGCTATACTCCGGACTGTTCCTTTCGGCGATCTCGATGGTGCTCGGAATGGCGCCGTATATCTGTATCTGGCTGGTGATACGCGATCTGGTATCCGTTGCGCCGAACTGGACTCAGGCGACCGAAATCGCTCAATACGGCTGGATGGCATTTGCGTTTGCTGTCGGAGGAATCCTGATCTACTTCTTCGCGCTGATGTGTACGCATTTAGCAGCGTTTCGTACTGCGTCAAATATCCGTAAGCGCGGCATGGCGCACCTGATGAAAACACCGCTCGGCTTTTTTGACAACAACGCTTCGGGATTATTGCGCAATCGCCTGGACGGCGCTGCGTCTGAGACCGAAACGCTTCTCGCTCATAATCTCGCCGATATTGTCGGCACAGTCGCGATGTTCATCGCTATGCTCGTGCTGATGTTTATATTCGACTGGCGCATGGGAGCGGCCTGTCTCTTGGCGGCGGTCATCTCGGTGCTTTCTATGTTTACGATGATGGGCGGCAAAAACGCAAAGCTGATGCAGGAGTATCAGGCGGCGCAGGATAAGATGAGCAAGGCGGGTACCGAATATGTGCGCGGTATCCCGGTCGTTAAGGTGTTCCAGCAGACCGTTTATTCCTTTAAGGCTTTCAAGCAGGCGATTGAGGATTACAGCGAGAAAGCGGAAAAATACACCGACGGCGTGTGTCGTATGCCGCAGTCGGTCAATCTGACCTTTACCGATGGAGCGTTTGTTTTCCTGATTCCCGTAGCGCTGTTTTTAGCGCCGTCCGCACTCAACTCGGGCAATTTCGCGGGTTTTGTGACGAACTTTGCTTTCTATGCCGTGTTCTCGGCGATCATCTCCACCGCGCTTGCGAAGATCATGTTCGCCGCGAGCGGTTCGATGTTAGCACAAACAGCGTTAAAAAGAATTGATACCGTAATGAACGCGCCTGTTCTTGAGATCACGGAGAATCCGAAGACTCCGAACGGAAACAAGGTAGAATTCAACGATGTTTCCTTCACCTATGAGGGTGCTGATCACCCCGCGCTCAGCCATGTATCCTTAGTCGCGGAATCGGGACAGACGGTCGCGCTGGTAGGTCCCTCCGGCGGCGGTAAAACAACTGCCGCAAGCTTGATACCGCGCTTCTGGGATGTGTCCGAGGGAGCGGTCAAGGTAGGCGGGATTGATGTACGTGAGGTCGATCCCCATGTGCTGATGGAGCATATCGCCTTCGTGTTCCAGAACAATCGTCTGTTCAAGACCTCTATCATCGAAAATGTCCGTGCGGCGCGTCCCGGTGCTTCAAGAGAAGAAGTACAAAAGGCACTTGAAGCGGCACAGTGCATGGATATTATCGATAAGCTGCCAAACGGAATGGATACCGCTATCGGCAGTGAAGGAACCTATCTGTCCGGCGGTGAACAGCAGCGTATCGCGCTGGCGCGCGCGATCTTAAAGGACGCGCCGATTGTCGTACTGGATGAGGCGACTGCTTTTGCCGATCCTGAAAATGAGGTGTTGATCCAAAAGGCGTTCGCGACCTTGACCAGGGGCAAGACCGTCATCATGATCGCGCATCGTCTGTCGACTGTTACCCGAGCGGATAAAATCATCGTGCTGGACGGCGGTCAGGTCGCCGAAGAAGGCACACATGAAGAATTGATAGAAAAGAGCGGCTTATATGCGCGTATGTGGAACGAATATAACCAAGCCGCAAAATGGAAGATCCAAAACGAAACGGAGGTGAGATAATGTTCGGCGATAAATTCAAGCGCAAATACGCACTGTCCGATAAAGGTGTTCACAACACCAAGATGGGTATGCTGTGGACGATCGTTGTCAACCTGTTGATGATGGGTGGTATGGGACTGTTGTACTTTATGATGCAGAGCTTTATCTCAACGCTCACTGAGGGAGGACCTCTCCCGAACACATGGCTGTATATCGGGCTGACGGCGCTCTTTGTGATCCTCTCTCTGATCGTGCATTTGTTACAGTATCACGCTACCTACGGTCTTGTTTACGGTGAAGTCAAGAACATGCGAATCGGGTTGGCGGAACAGCTGAGAAAGCTTCCGCTCGGATACTTCGGCAAGCGTGATCTTGCCGATCTGACCGAGACCATCATGGGCGACGTCAACCGTATGGAGCACGTCTGGTCTCATGTTATGGGATATCTTTACGGTTCGTATGTATCGACTGCTGTCATTGCCGTTGTGCTCTTAATCTATGACTGGCGATTGGCACTCGCGGCGCTGTGGGGCGTACCCGTGGCGTTTCTGTTGCTGTTCGGAAGCCGTAAGATGGCAAAGAAAAAATCTGAGATCTCCAAGCAGGCGGCGGTCAAGGTTTCAGACTGCATTCAGGAAACAATCGAAAACATCCGTGAGATCCGTGCCGTCAACGGAGAAAAACAGCACCTTGACGAGTTGGACGGTAAGATCGATCAGCATGAGAAAACCCTCCTGCGCGGAGAATTCGCCACCGGTATTTTTGTCAATGCCGCAAGCGTTATCATGCGCCTCGGAATCGCGACAACTATTCTTGTTGGCGCGGGCTTGATCCTTTCCGGACAGATCGACTTTATGCTGTTCTTTATGTTCCTTCTGGTGATCACCCGCATTTACGCGCCGTTTGACCAGAGCCTTGCGCTGATTGCGGAGGTATTCATGTCTGAGGTATCGGCGAACCGTTTGATGGAGATCTACGATACACCTGTCGCCGAAGGCGCGGATAGCTTTGCCCCTAACGGTTACGATATTGTATTTGAGAACGTTGGTTTTGCATATGATAACGAGCAGGTGCTCAAGGGTGTCAGCTTCACCGCCAAAGAAGGCGAGGTCACTGCCCTTGTCGGACCCTCCGGCTCAGGCAAGAGTACCTGCGCCCGACTTGCGGCAAGACTGTGGGATATCACGAACGGAACGATCCGCGTCGGAGGCGTCGATATCAATACGGTCGATCCCGAAACCCTTCTCAGCGAATATTCGATGGTCTTTCAGGATGTTGTGCTGTTTGACGATACCGTCATGGAGAATATCCGTTTGGGCAGACACGGCGCGACGGATGAAGAGGTAATAGAGGCGGCGAAGGCGGCGAACTGCGACGAGTTCGTGGGAAAACTGCCGAACGGTTATGATACACAGATCGGCGAGAACGGCGCGAAGCTCAGCGGCGGAGAACGCCAGCGTATTTCAATCGCCCGTGCGCTCCTGAAAAACGCCCCGATCGTTCTTCTTGACGAGGCGACTGCTTCTCTTGATGTGGAGAATGAAACAAAGGTGCAGGGTGCGCTGTCCAAACTGTTGCAGAATAAAACCGTTCTTGTTATTGCTCACCGTATGCGCACGGTCGAGGCAGCGGATAAGATCGTTGTATTAAAAGACGGTATGGTGGCGGAGCAGGGAAAGCCGGAGGACTTGATGAATACCGGCGGAGAATTCGCCAAAATGGTGAACCTGCAGAGCGAGAGCGCGAAATGGGCAGTCGCGGGAACCGTGACGAATAAACGATAGGAGCTTGAATATGAAGCCTGATTACAAAAACTGGATGCCGAAGGGAATGATTTATGCCGGTCTGTCGGCAACACTGATACTCTTTATACTGTTCATCGTTTTCGGATTGACCGAAATACTGAGCAGAACGATCAAAACCGTGGTGTTTATCTTTTTTCTGATCGGGACGGTCGTTGGCGTTTGTGCATCCCTCTGGATGATCCTGATGTACCGTGCCTTTGATTACAACGGCAAGCGGAAAATGTCAAAGCAAATCATCGACGGGATCGCCGGCTATGTTGACGTACCCGACGGCGGTAAATGTCTTGACGTCGGCTGCGGCAGCGGAGCGCTCACGATCGCCTGCGCAAAAAGAAACCCCAACTCAAGCTTCATCGGTGTTGACCGCTGGGGAAAAGAATACGCCTCATTCAATCAACCGCTGTGTGAGAACAACGCCAAAGCGGAAGGTGTGGAAAATACGTCCTTTCAGCGCGGCGACGCGACGAAGCTCACATTTATGGACGAGACCTTTGATGCTGTTTGCAGTAATTACGTTTATCACAATATTCCGGGCGACAGACAGGCATATCTGCTCGAGACCCTTCGCACCTTGAGAAAAGGCGGTTCGTTTGCGATACACGATATTTTCTCCAATTCCAAATACGGCGATATGCAGGCTTTCTTGAAAAAACTGCGGGATATGGGCTATGAAAAGGCGGAACTGATCGACACGACGGACGGTAAATTGATGTCGAAATTTGAGTCTGTGTGGATGGGACTATCCGGCTCTGCACTGCTTGTAGGAAAAAAATAAACATAACGTCTTCTGCAGAGGTTTACATAGTCTTGATTTAACCGCAAGCAACAGTTAAATTAAATAAAGGAGTTAAACGATGTTGTTATTTTCGATCCTCGGTTTGTGTGGTGGGCTGCTCTGCTGTGTCGGAGATATCCTGTTTGACTTAAAGGGCGCGGGCAACGAAAAGCTCGGCACCTCCAAAAATATCGACAGCAACTGGATGAGGATGTCCGAGTGGCGTTTTGGCGCGTCGATCCTCTGTGCTTTTTTCGGCGACGCGGGGGTCGGCTTCGGCTTTTGCTCTATTGCTTCGCAGATTAGCGGCGGTTACCCGACGCTCGCGATGGTCATGAGCATCCTTGCGTTTGTCGGCTGTATCGGCGGTTTTTTTGTCCATTCGATGCTCTGTATCCAAGCAGTCATCTACAAGCGGATCATGAGCAAGGGTGAGGATAACTTCGAGATTGCAGATCACACCCTAGAGGGCTTATACAAGGCGATCACTGTTCCTTTTTTTCTGAGCTATCTGATTCTGATGGCGGCGGATTTGTGTTTGGTTATCGCGATTCTGATCGGCGCGCTGAATGTTCCGAAATGGATGGCGGCGCTCAATTCCATCGTGTTTTTAATCATCGGCGTTACGCTGAGAAAGATCAATCCCAAAACCTTTCAGGATCTGCCCGGCATCATCATGCCGAGCCTCGGCTTGGCTATGGTTGGTCTCATCGGGATCGTTGCTTTGAATATTTAGGAGGAAACTTATGACGGAAAGACATGATAAAATACAAAAATCGTATAATGATATCGGGATCGACAGTAAGCTCGACCGGGGGCGTATACGCAAGCTGATGCTCATCGGCATCTTCGCCGCTTGCATGGTGCTCGTCGGGGATATGCTCCTCGGCTGGGGAATGCACGACGCTTCAAAAGGCGGGATGGAGGGCTATCTGTCGGCGTATATCAACCTGCCGGACGGCAGGATCTTCTGGTCAGCCTTTCTCGGACTGCTCGGCATCCCGCTTGAGGCGCTTTCTTATTTCGGTGTCTATCGGCTGATCGCGCCGTATTCACAGCGATATGCCCATTTATACCGCAACGGTATCCTAGGAGTGCTGACCTTTGGCGGTTGCGGCGTGCATGTGCCGTGTTTGGCGTGCGTTTTCTTCTATAAATATATGAGCGCGGCAAATTCCGAGACAGCTGTCGGCGATTCCGTCCGCTTCGGCGCTTACTTTCTGTTGCCAGGGATGATCCTGTTCATGATTTTTTGGGTGCTCCATCATATCGCACATATCTGTGCTTTTGCAAAGGGACTGACGCCCTATCCGAAGTGGTGCTGGATCTTCTGTCCCGCATTTGGAATGGCGCTGACGATGCTGCTTAAATTTCTGCCGGAATCACCGCTCAGAAATGCGCTGACCGCCGCTTGGATCAGCATCGGCAACCTTTGGATGTTTATTGGCTTGCTGGTGATGATGAAGAAAGCGATAGGCGATAAAGATGTATGAAACAAAGATCTCCGACGCACGTTGGATCGCATATGATATCCCCGGCAACATCGGCTGGATCGTATATATCGTGACGGTGATCATCGCGCTGATCAACAAGCCTGACATATTCTCCTATTGTGCGATCATACCTTCCGTTCTCATTCTGATAGGAATAGTGGAACTGATCAGCGAGCGGATCGCGAAGCTCGACAGAATACTGCCGAAAGCTCGATTGTATCGCGGCTTTGGTGCGCTCACCGCAGGCGGCGCGCTGGGCGTGATCTTCTCCGCTGTAATGGTCATCAAAGACGGTTCGGTGAATCACATTATCATGCTGTCGGGAGCGGTAATATGCTTTATCTTCGGCGGTCTGCTGTTCATAGGCTATAAAAAGCAACAAAGCGATACAAGAAACAGATAAACGCAAATAGCGCTGAATCAAGAAAAAACAGAGAGCATCCATTAAAGAAACTCTCTGTTTTTTGATGGGCTCAGTACTTCTTTATAACGTGTCAAAATATGAGCTGCAAACAAGGAATATCATCGGTGGAATATTATATCTACTTGGTTCGTCAAAAAGATAGAAAAACAACGAACAAGAAGTATTACCGTAATAACAATCCCGCATATATCAACATAAATGAAAACCGCATTGGTAGCCATAAACGGCTTGCCAATGCGGTTTTTGTGGTATGAAGGGTTGGACAAATGATGACAGGATGATGATAGCTTGCTGTAACGACGGAACAAGACCTGTTATCTTTCAAATTGAAAGAATTGATATACCTGAGAGCGAAGAAGAAAAAGAATGGCTGAAAAAGCAGAGCTTTAAGAACTCTGCCGAGAACACCTATACAGGTTGACGCGCCTAAAAGGATTGTTGACGAACTGACTGATATAATCGGAAGCATTGATGGCATGAGCTTAAATGCTACTGTATCTAAGTAAACCTAAATGAACGCATGCTGTCTGAGTGGCAGCGTGTTTTTTGAAAATATAAAGTTGTTGCTGTGGCAACAGATAATACTACCAATACGTTATATAATATAATCAGAAATAGAGATGAGCAAAACAAACACGCAGCAAGCTACAGATAACGAAAAAACAAGAAACAAAATTAAAAAGGCGCAACAAGTTTAACCATACGGCAAAACCGCACAGCGGCCGTTGAAAATATGAAAAATCAAATTCAAGCGATTCTTTTCACGCTTTTTAGGCAACGCACGGAGTAGTCTGAATGAGTGACAGTTGCTTCAACAGCGATAGCCAGCAAGGCAATATGTGCAATAGTGTTGAGGTTTTGAACTGCATTGAAGCTGTGAACCCATGCTTGCTCCTGCCCGGTTTGCTTGAACCGTGCGTTGGAGCGTTCGGCTTCGGTTCGCAAAGCGTAAATCTTTTTTGAAGGAAACACAGTCTCTGTCAATAGATAAGCGGTAATCATCGGGAATCGTTATATATTTGAAACAACCGCGGTTTTTCTTGCCGTTTTTCCAGTTTTAGTGATTGCATGGGCAGCAAGCGGTTTTAGAGTTTTTGAACGGACAGCAGTATTTTTGTCTGGTATGTCCGTTGTCAGTCGTTCTACCATCCTTGTTCATAGCAAGCCCGGCGTCGCAAAGAGGGCGACCGGAAGAAAGCTTATCGGGATTTTTGGTATTACGTTTGTTGATTGGAATACAGCACTCCCCAGCTTCATTTTGCTGCCCCCATTACCCATTATTAATTAATCATATCAGAAAAACAACCGATTGTCCACAAACTCCGCAAGAAAACGCTGAGGTTTCGTTTATCAAAAAATCCCCGCCTGCTCGCTGTGAACAGGCGGGGAAACTATGTCATTTCTTAACAAATCTTAGTTCTGTCAATACTTCTTATGTCGGTGCGCTTGATTTTGCCGCTTATGGTTTTCGGCATTTCGTCGGCAAATTCCAGAACTTGGATATGCTTGTAGGATGAAACCTTTTTGTTGACAAAACGCTTGATTTCTTTTTCAAGCTGTTTGCTCTTTTCAAAACCGTCGGCAAGCTTTACCGTTGCTTTGATAGCCTGTCCTCTTGAAGCGTCGGGAATACCCGTAACCGCGCATTCCAAAACAGCAGGGTGTTTCATCAATACATTTTCGATTTCAAACGGTCCGACGCGGAAGCCTCTTGTTTTGATCAAATCGTCTATTCTTCCGACATACCAATAGAATCCGTCTTCGTCCTTATACGCGGTGTCGCCTGTGTGATAAACGCCGTTTCTCCACACGCTTTCGTACAGCTTTTCATCACCGCAATAGCCCATAAATATACCGTACTGCTGCTTTTGCGGCACGACTACGATTTCCCCTACCTCGTTCTCCTTAAGCTCGTTGCCGTCTTCATCAACTATCATGGTGTTGTACAGCGGCGTCGGCTTTCCCAGCGAGCCGATCTTTGACTCGGTACCGACAAGATTGCCGAGCATAAGCACGGACTCTGTTTGACCGAAGCCTTCCTTTAAGCTCAAGCCCGTCTGCTCATAAACCTTTTCAAAAACCGAAGGGTTAAGCGCTTCTCCGGCGGTGGTCAGGTGCTCCAGCGCCGATAAATCATACTTGCTCATATCACGCTTGATAAAATAACGGTAAACCGTCGGCGGCGCGCAGAAGGAAGTAACCTTGTACTTCTCCATTATTCGCAGCAGCTTATGCGGCGAGAAGCTGTCAAAATCGTAAACCATAACAGCGCAGCCGCACAGCCATTGTCCATAGATCTTTCCCCAAGAGGCTTTGCCCCAGCCTGTTTCGGCTACGGTCAGGTGAAGCCCGTTTTCACGGACATTCTGCCAGTATTTAGCGGTAATGATATGTGAAAGCGTGTAGGTGTGGTTATGCATAACAGCTTTCGGGTAGCCTGTCGTACCGGAGGTGAAGTAAATAAGCATAGGCTCTTCCGCCTTGGTCGCAACAGGAGTAAGGTTTTCGTCTGCCGAATCTATCAGTTTTGTCAGATTAACTGCTCCCGGCAAATCGCGGCGCACAACGAACACTGATTCTAACTGCCGTTTTTGCGCCGCGGCTTCAAGCATATCCTCGGCTGTGCTGCCGTCCGGAGTACAGATCGCAAAACGAATATCCGCTGTTTCTATGCGATAGGTAATATCGTCAACTGTCAGCATATTGGTCGCCGGAATGGCAACCGCGCCTAATTTATGGAGTGCCGGTACAATATACCAGTACTCATAGTTACGCTTCAAAATAACGAGCACTTTATCGCCTTTTTTAACGCCTTGTGCTTTCAGCGCATTTGCCGCTTTATTGCTCAGCCGGCTTATGTCGCCAAATGTAAATGTTTTTTCAACCTTGTCAGGGTTAGTATAGACAAGAGCCCTGTCGCAGGGTGCAAGGCGAGCCATCTCATCAACTACATCATAGCCGAAATTATAGCTTTCGGGTACGTTCAGCTGAAAATCAACTAATAAACCGTTTTTGTTTACCGTTGGGGTACAAAATTTTTTGAATAACTGCATAATTATTCTCCTTAAATAAATGGAATAATCATGACTGTACAGTTCATTAAAGGTTGATCGTCACCAACCGTCATCATTATAAAGAAAGAGTTGAAGAAAGTCAACAAATCGGCTATGCAAATTATCCCGAAACCGGATATAGTTATTTGAATTTTGCATAAGTGTATATTTTAGTAGCTTTATGTTTATAAGCGTTATCCTTTATTCTTCTTTGTTGAATTAATCCGCAAAAGAAATTGATGCAGAAATGCCGAACAAACTGCACGTTGCAGCAGACTACTAAGACCGCTCGGCGAACAGTTCGATATTGATTCTGATTCGTGACGCGATTGAGAAGCACGAGGAAAAACACGGAAAAATAGAAATATAAAAATGAGCAGGACGGTGTCATCGGCTGTCCTGCTCGTTTTATCAGTCGTTATTATTTTTCAAACTGTTCCTTATAATCGATCCCAAACGTTTCCATCGACTTGATGATCGGGCGCATACTCTCGCCGAGATCGCTCAGGGCGTACTCTACTCGTGGCGGAACCTCGGGATAAACGGTGCGGGTGATGATACCGTCCTCCTCCATCGAGCGCAGGCTGTCGGTCAGCACCTTCTGACTTATTCCGTCAAGGCTTTTTCTCAGCTCGTTGAACCGCCACGGTCTGACGAGCAGATTCCGCAGGATCAGCAGCTTCCATTTGCTTCCGATCAGGCTGACGGTTGTTGCTACGGGACAATCGGGTAACTCGGCTTTGGTTTTCATAACGCACCTCCGTTGGTATATAAAATAGTGTAATACATATCTGAATACAGTATAACAGACCTAAGCCGAATTGTCGAGTAGTTACAAAAAGGTGACTATATAATAGAAAAGTGCGTACTTGTGACGTTGTTCTCCGTACTGTAAAATAAACTTGTAAGCAATAAAACGCTGCAAATAAACGAAAGGAGAACGATTATGGCATTATCCAACATTGCTTCTTGGACAAAGGGCGGCAAATCTTCTGCTTGCGGAACTGCTGAAAAGGCTTCGGCTTGCGGTACTGCGGAGAAGGCTTCCGCCTGCGGCACTGCCGAAAAGGTTTCCGCTTGCGGTTCAGCCTGCGGCGCGGGTGACAAATAATTTTGTCCGTAATGCCCTCTGAGCTTTCGGAGGGCAATTATGCAAATATCAGCAAATGCTGTTTATATATGCGAGGTAATTATTATGAGTAAGCCCTATTTTTCTTTTCAATGGCATATCACGGATGAGTGCGACCAGCGGTGCAAGCACTGCTACATCTTCTCGGACGGCAAACACAACTGCTTGAAATCAATGACGTGGGAACAGATGCAGGACACCTTCTACAACTGCCTTGATGTTTGCGAGGTTTTCGGTCGCACACCGTACTTTTATCTGACGGGCGGCGATCCGATTTTACATCCTGACTTTTGGCGGCTGCTGGAGTTGTTTCACGATCATGACATTATATTCACGATCCTCGGCAATCCGTTCCACCTCAACGATCAAGTGTGCAGGGAATTAAAGTGGTTCGGCTGCGAGAAATATCAGCTCTCGCTCGACGGCTTGCGTGAAACACACGACTGGTTCCGTAAGCCCGGTTCCTACGACTGTACTCTCGAAAAGGTCAAGTGCATTAACAAGGCTGGCATCCGTTCCGTGGTTATGGCGACGGTTTCCAAGACAAATATGAGCGAGATCACGGGCATTATCGACGCGGTTGCAGAAGCCGGAGCGAATGTATTTGCCTTCTCCCGTTATGTGCCGAGCGGCGGCGACCTTGACGCGAGTATGACAGCGCAGGAATACCGCAGATTGCTTGCAGCCTGCGATAAGAAGTTCAAGGAGTATGAAGCGGAAGGCTGTCAGACCTATTTCAATAAAAAAGACCACCTCTGGACGCTTTACGAATATGAAACAGGTGAGTTCACGATTCCCGAAAACGCCGAAAAGGGTATGATTTACGGCGGATGCAACTGCGGAGCGTGTCATATCACGATACTTCCGACGGGCGATATTTTCGCCTGCCGCAGAGTAGCGAACAGCAAGGTCGGCAATGTGTTTGAGGACAGGCTTGCGGATGTTTGGCTGACTTCAATGGAGTGTTACAGAGATTTCGATAAGTTCAGCAAATGCAGCCGCTGCAAGCTGCTTGCGTGGTGCAGAGGTTGTCCTGCAGTAGCAAAAGGTACAAACGACGACTTCTACGCCGATGATCCGCAGTGCTGGGCAAGTGTAGAGAATGGACTGATTAAGGGGTGAGATGATGAAAGCAGTTGTATTGACAAAGCCGACAAAGGCAGAGGATATCGTTCTGTCAGAGGTAGAAGTGCCCACGGTAAAGCCCGGTTGGGTGCTTGTAAAAATCAAAGCGTTCGGACTGAATCACTCGGAACAGATTTTAAGAGAATTTGAAATAGAAAATGACTATATCAACAAACCGATCATCCCGGGTATTGAATGTGTCGGAGAAATCGCCGACCCGTCCGACAGCGGATTTAATATCGGTCAGAAGGTCGTCGCTCTGATGGGCGGTATGGGACGTTCTTTTGGCGGCAGTTACGCTGAATACGCTTTGCTTCCTGTTCATCACGTTTTCCCTGTCGAAAGCAATCTGTCTTGGACAGAAATGGGAGCGATCCCCGAAACCTACTTTACAGCTTGGGGCTCACTGTTCCAATGCCTGCGGCTCACGCCCGACGATAAGCTTCTTATCAGGGGTGCGACCTGCGCTCTCGGTTATGCGGCGATCCAACTCGCAAAAGCTCTCGGCTGTACTGTTGTCGGTACTACCCACAAAGAGGATAAACTGCCGCTTTTAAAAGAAGCAGGCTGTGATGAGTGTATTCTTGATGACGGCACGACAAAGGGCAAGGTCAGCGGCGTTACTAAAGCGCTTGAGCTTTTCGGGATCAAAACCCTCAGAGATACGATGTTCGCTCTTGACGAAGGCGCGGTCGTCTGCAATACCGGCGTACTCGGCAAGGTGTATGAGTGGGACGGCTTCGACCCGATCAAGGATATTCCCAACGGCGTATATCTGACAGGCTTTTTCTCAAATTATCCGACACAGAAAATGATACAGGACATTTTCAGTTTTATGGACAAGCATCATCTGAAACCGTTAATCGGTGCAACTTTTGACTTCGCTCATATCAAAGAAGCGTGTATCGCTCTTGACAGAGGAAAGGTGAATGGTAAAATAGTTGTAGAAGTTTGAGAAGGTGATGTTATGACGCAGGCAGAAAAACGATCGTTTTTAATCAATACTCTTTTATCCGAACGCGGAGAAAGAATTGAAATACCTACAGACGAATACAATCAAAAGCGGCTTTTGCGCTCGCTGTTCAATATCCGTATGCCGAAGCCTGTTACAAATGACTTTTTGCAGATCCAAGACGCGTATTTGCAGGAAGAAACCGCGCAAAAGGGAATCACGGATATTGCAGACTTAGAGCCGGTTCAAGATCATATCTATCTTTGGCAGGGCGACATCACCACGCTGAAATGCGACGCTATCGTCAACGCTGCCAACAGTCAAATGCTCGGCTGTTTTAGTCCCTGTCACGGCTGCATCGACAACGTGATCCACACCTATGCAGGCGTACAACTGCGCTGCAAATGCAATGAAATAATGACGGAGCAGGGATTTGACGAGCCGACAGGTCAGGCAAAAATCACGCCTGCCTATAATCTGCCTTGCAAATATATTATTCACACCGTCGGACCGATCGTCGGCGGCAGGCTTACGGATGAGGACTGCGAGCTGCTCAAAAGCTGTTATCTCTCCTGCCTGAAACTCGCAGAGGAAAATGGCTGTAAGAGCATCGCTTTCTGCTGTATCTCAACCGGCGTTTTCGGATTTCCTCAAAAAGAAGCGGCTGAGATCGCGGTCAATACCGTTAAAGAATATCAAATGAAACACGAGATCGAGGTGATATTCAATGTTTTCAAAGATTCAGATAAACAAATCTACCAAGAATTACTCTCAGCAGATCGAGCAAATCAAAGATAAACTAAACAACGCCGACGCAGTTGTTATCGGAGCGGGTGCGGGACTTTCCACATCGGCAGGCTTTACCTATTCGGGCGGGCGGTTTTACAAGCACTTTTCCGACTTTGCCGAGAGATACGGAATCACCGATATGTATTCCGGCGGCTTTATGGTGATGCGATATCCTCCGGAGGTGTTCTGGGCATATTGGAGCCGTTTTATTTTGATCAACCGCTACGAAAAAGCTCCAAAGCCTGTGTATGATGATCTGTTGAAGCTTGTTAAGGATAAAAACTACTTTGTACTTACAACGAACGTTGATCATCAATTTCAGCTTGCAGGCTTCGACAAGGAGCGGCTGTTCTACACGCAGGGCGACTATGGTTTGTTCCAATGCTCCGTTCCCTGCCACAACAAAACCTACGACAACTATGATACCGTCATCGCAATGATGGAACAGCAAAAGGATATGAAAGTCCCTGCAGAGCTGATCCCGCGCTGTCCCGTCTGCGGAAAGCCTATGACAATGAACCTCAGATCTGACGATAAATTTGTCGAGGACGGGGGCTGGCAAAAAGCGGCTGAGCGGTATAACACTTTCATTAACGAGAATAAGGACAAAAATATTGTCTATCTTGAATTGGGCGTAGGAGGAAATACGCCGGGAATTATCAAATATCTGTTTTGGCAGCTCACGGCACAGAATGAAAATGCCGTTTATGCTTGTATCAATCTCGGCGAGAGCTTCTGCCCCAACGAGATTTCAGACCGATCCATTTGTGTCAACGCCGACATCGGCAAGGTAATCAAGGACTTGCTTGAATAGAACCGTTAAAACAACTAAGCAGGAGGTGAGGTTATGCACGACATATGGAATCCGTGGCACGGCTGCAAAAAGTGCAGCGAGGGCTGCGCGAACTGTTATATGTACTTTCTTGACGCTCAGCGCGGCAAGAACGGCGCGGATATCTATCGCACAAAAGCGGGCTTCAACTATCCGCTGTCGAAGGACAGAAGCGGACATTACAAAGTCAAAAGCGGCGAACAGCTCCGCGTGTGTATGACCTCCGACTTTTTCCTTGAGGAAGCGGACGCGTGGCGTGACGAAGCTTGGAATATCATTCGTCAGCGCCCCGACGTCGTTTTCTTCTTACTGACGAAACGTCCCCGGAGAGTAAGGGATCACCTGCCAAGTGATTGGGGCGACGGTTGGGAGAATGTCTTTTTCAACGTCAGCTGTGAGAATCAAAAGCGTGCCGACGAGCGGATCCCGATTTTGCTTACGCTGCCGTTCAAGCACAAGGGCATTATGTGCGCACCGTTTATCGGCGAGATCAGCATTAGAGAATATCTCAAAAGCGGTCAGCTTGAACAGGTCATCTGCGACGGCGAGAATTATGCGGGCGCACGTCCCTGCCGTTACGAATGGGTAAAGCGGCTCCGTGACGAATGTGAGGAGTTCAACGTCACCTTCGCCTTTATCGGCATAGGCAGACGTTTTATCAAGGACGGCAGAATGTATCAGATCGAGAGCAGTGAACTACAGGCTAATCAGGCGTATAAATCAGGACTGAGCTTCAAGGGCAAGCCGATCGACTTCAAACTCACTAATATTCTCGGTATGCCGATTTCCGAGGAAAGACGTTACAAGCCGTATTTCGGCGATAAATGCCAAACCTGCGGAATGAAGATCATCTGCAACGGCTGTACACGTTGCGGGAAATGCGATTGATTTATAACACCGCATTGAGTAAAATAAACCTCTTGACTTACCCACTGCTCTATGCTATACTACACCCAACAAATCGCATAGGAATGGGAAAAATAAGGTTTCACCGACGTGGTGTGACCATCAGGTCCATGTGAAAGCAATTTCATGCAGGTTCAAGTCCTGTTACCTGCACCAACGCTTTTATCCCGGTAAACGTTATGTTTATCGGGATTTTGTTATGCTTTTTGATGTTTAAATTATACCTCGTAGCTAACAAGCAGCTAACAGATAACTAACAAGCAATTAATCAGAATTTCCATCAAAATAACTTACACGCCGAGTAATTTTCTCTAAAATATTTGTAGAGCATATTTGACCTTAACTCCGATTTTTAATCAATCACATTTAACGGATTTAGGTAAATATGCTCTACTTTTTTATATTTTTAATTTTATCTTGTAGACTCTGTTTTTTAGCTAAGCTTTTATTTAGAGACTTCTAACAGATTGTTATAAATACAATATTATTAAAAATTATTCCTCAATTGTGATTGAGTTGATTACAGGTTGGTTAGCCTTTTGAACTGTTCCGTTGCTGTCTGAAACAGGGGTCTTTTGGCATATTTCATCAACAATGTCCATTCCGTCGGTTACATAACCGAATGCGGCATACTGTCCGTCAAGGTAAGTGCTGTCCTTTTGAACAATAAAGAACTGTGAGCTTGCACTGTCATTATCCTGAGAACGTGCCATTGAAATTGCTCCTCTTGTGTGGCTGAGCTTGTTTTCAACGCCGTTTCCGCTAAATTCACCCTTGATGTTTTCATTGCTGCCGCCGGTACCGTTGCCCAATGGGTCACCGCCCTGAATCATAAAACCGTTTATGATTCTGTGAAATGTCAAGCCGTCATAAAATCCGTCTTTGGCAAGTTTTACAAAATTCTGAACTGTAATTGGTGCATCGTCCGGGAAGAGAGCAACTGTAATTTTTCCGTAATCCTTAATGTCAATTACAGCAGTAATTGCATTATCCGGAATTGATACGGTAGTATCTTCAGATGCAACTGTTGTTTCCGTACTTTTCTTAGTTTCGGTTGTGCTGCTTGAACTTGAGCTTGAATTTTCGCCGCAGCCGCTGAAGAATGTACAGGAAAGTGCAATCATTGCAACGATTAGCAGACTAAGTGCCTTGACTGAAATTGATTTAATGTTAGTATTCTTCATTTTAATTTCCTTTCATAAATACATTGATAATTTAAAATAATTTTATCATCAAATCAGTGATAAATCAACCTTTTAAGCCAAATTCTTGTGCTGCGCAATTCCTTTGATGTTCCTTTCGGAAAGCTGAATAAGGTTAAAAAGCGACGCCGCTCCGCCCTTAAAATATGTTGAGATAATGTCGGGAGACAAACTGAGCGACAAAGTGTTTCGTTCAATAACAGAGTCTATAATTTCAAGGTCGAGCATCATTGATGCTGATGTAAGAGCCTTATATCTGTTTTTGGTTATTGAAAACATAGACTGGGTATTGTTTTCTTCAGAGCAGTATATTGTCCGAAAAATTTGATACTCGGCACTCATCAGATAGTTGCTTACTGCATTTGTAAGACGCTTGTCACCAATTTGAGCCAAAAGGTCAAAAATCACCGTTGTAGTGTTCATCAAAAGTTTTTTGTTTATCTGGTTTATCATATTGCCCTTTATGTGACGTATTTCATCGCTTTCCGGAATATCATCGGCTGTAACCGCGGCAAGCCTGCGCTGTACCGTCCTGCCGAGAAGGTAGTCGCACGAAACTTCAAAATATTCCGCCGCCCTTACCAAAAAATCAAGACCGCATTCTCGGATTCCCTTTTCGTAATGCGAAAGCAACGCCTGTGAAATTCCAAGGTCTGCGGCAACCTGCTTTTGGCTTAGTCCGCGTTCTTTGCGCAAAAAAGTAATAATTCTTGGAAAATCTTTATTCAAACCTTGACACCTCAAATTCAATAATAGTATAATATTATAGGTTATTTAGATTTTCGGCAATTGTATATGTATAATTACATAATTAATTGCTAAATCAATATAACGATTAGTATAACACGATTATTACGTATTGTAAATAATTAATTGGAGTTTTTATGCAGTCATATATAATTCATTTTATCCGACACGGCTCAATTGACGAAACCCTGTCGGGAAAATATATCGGAACAACCGATGCGGCTTTGTCCGACAAAGGAAAAACTATGCTCAGAAAATTAAATTCCGAGTATTTCTATCCCCAGCCAAAGGTTGTTTTTACAAGCCCTTTAAAGCGTTGCACGCAGACCTGTAAAATACTTTTCCCTGAACTTAAGCCGTTGGTTATTGACGCTCTGTCTGAATGTAACTTTGGCGAATGGGAGGGAAAAACTGCGGATGAACTTAAAAGTAATCCCGACTTTGAAAAATGGCTTGCCGGAGATAATTCCGTTAAACCTCCAAGAGGAGAAAGCAACGCAGACTTTGTAAGACGTATTTGCAATATGTTTGACAGCATAATTGAGGGGCTTATGAAGACAGGAACAACCGAGGCTGCAATTGTTACACACGGCGGAGTAATAATGACTTTGCTTGCAGTTTACGGACTTCCGCAGGCAAAGCCGTTTGAGTGGGCAATGGAGAACGGTTGTGGGTATTCAATTCGCATAACTCCGCTTTTATGGCAAAGGGACAAGGTTTGCGAGGTATTCTCAAAGCTGCCCTATGATAGGTCGGATGACTGATATAATATGATAGCAAATGTCTCTTATCTTTAAGATGGGATATTCAGGGGTTCAAAAGTATAATGTCTACTTGAAATTTAAGAAGCTAACATTTTGCCGCAAAGTTTACAAGTAAATCAGGGCAATGCTCGGGTTTTAAACATAGTATATTTAATTTTAAAGGAGTATATATAAATATGGCAGATTATAAAATAACATTGCTTAAGGGCGACGGAATAGGTCCTGAAATTGTAAATCAGGCTGTTAAGGTACTTGATAAGGCTGCAGAAAAATTTGACTTTACTGTTGAATACGACGAGGCTCTTCTCGGCGGTTGCGCAATTGATGCAACAGGAGTTCCGCTTCCTCAGGAAACAATTGATAAATGCAAGGCTTCCGACAGCGTAATTTTGGGAGCAGTCGGCGGTCCAAAGTGGGACAATCAGCCCGGTAACAATCGCCCTGAGGCAGGACTTCTCGGTATTCGCGGAGCACTCGGACTTTTTGCAAATCTTCGTCCGTCTGTAATTTTCGGACCGCTTAAAAGCGCTTCTCCTATAAAGGATGAGATTATCGGCGACAATATGAACGTTTTGATTGTACGTGAACTTACAGGCGGTATCTATTTTGGAGAAAGAGGCACAAAGCTTGTTGACGGTGAACCTGCCGCTTGGGATACAGAAATGTATTCCGTTCCCGAAATTGAGCGTATAGCAAGAGTGGCATTTGATATGGCTATGAAGAGAAACAAGAAGCTCACAAGCGTAGACAAGGCAAATGTGCTTGAATCTTCACGTCTTTGGAGAAAGACTGTTATTGAGGTTTCAAAGGACTATCCTGAGGTTGAGCTTAATCATATGTATGTTGACAACTGCGCTATGCAGCTTGTCCGCAACCCAAAGCAGTTTGACGTTATTGTGACTTCAAATATTTTTGGCGATATTCTTTCTGATGAGGCATCTATGATTGCCGGTTCAATAGGAATGCTTGCTTCTGCAAGTCTTTCAGAGGGCAAACTCGGACTTTATGAGCCTATTCACGGTTCTGCTCCGGATATTGCAGGATTGGGCATTGCAAATCCTCTTGCTACAATTCTTTCTGTTGCAATGATGCTTCGTTATTCACTTAATCAGAACAAGGCTGCTGACGCTATTGAAGCAGCTGTTTCCAAGGTGCTTGAAACTCACCGTACTCCTGATATTTACGAAGAAGGTCTGACAAAGGTTAGCTGTGAAGAAATGGGCGACCTTGTTTGCAAGGCACTCTGATTGAGGTATAAAATGCAACTTTATGATATGCACTCGCACATTTTGCCGGAATTTGATGACGGCGCAAAAAGTATTGATGAAAGCTTGACACTTCTTAATTGTCTTAAGAATCAAAATGTCACTAACATTTGTCTTACGCCTCATTTCTATACAAATGAAATGAGCGTGTCGGATTTTGTAAAAAGCAGGCAGGAAGCATATGAAAAGTTTTTGCCACATAAGCCTGAGGGAATAAATCTTGTTCTCGGTACCGAGGTTTATGTAACAAAATATCTGTTTACTAATGATGATTTGTCAGGTATTACATATGGTAAATCAAAATATATCCTAACAGAATATGCTTATTCATCAAGCTTTTCCGACCACACGCTTGAAAAGTTTTATAAACTAATGGATAATTATAGTCTCATACCTGTTTTGACTCATGTTGAAAGATATGAAAATTTAATTCACGAACCTGAAATTATTCGTGAACTTAAGGATATTGGCGTAATCATTCAGACAAACATAAGTAATTATGCCGATAAGGCTGCATTTTTCAGAAAAAGAAAGCTGCTTAAATTCATCAATGAAGGTTTAATTGACATAATCGGTTCTGATACACATTCAATGACGCATAACACACCTGAAGTTTTTACCCAAGCATTGAAATGTATATCGAATAAATGCGGAGAACAAAAAGTTGAACAAATGATGAATACGGCTGCGAATATTTTTAACAGCGCAGTGGGTAATATGTAAAACAAAAATATATTTTCGTTTTTACAACAGCTTTGGCTGTAAATTTTCTTTGTACACATAGCGAAAAACACTTTGAATTTTTATTTTGATATTATTAGCCTTAATAATATTTTAATTAATGTTAGGCGTTTGAAACTATTTCTTAATAACCTTTACGGAACATAGCGAATCTTAGGATTTTTGTAGTGAATAAACTTAATTATGCCTTTTTCGCTATGTTCTTTTCTATTTACTGTATATTACTGTATCATTTTTCAGCCTACTCTAGACAATTTTTTTGTTTTGCAGCTTTAAAATTATTGACAAACGAACAGATTTATAGTATAATACATAATGTTGTTTGAATTATTAACAATTGAATAAAATATAGGGGTATAGCTCAGTTGGTAGAGCAGCGGTCTCCAAAACCGCGTGCCGAGGGTTCAAGTCCTTCTGCCCCTGCCAAGCGAAAACGGCTTAAACACTGCGTTTAAGCCGTTTTTTGATACAATTTTATGATGGGAGCACGGTCTGATTTTCCCGTTTTGACGCTCATTTCAGGCATCAAAATGTTCAACCGGCGCTAATAATTTCAACGATTCCGTCTGCTACATCATCAAAATAGCATCAACTTAAAAAAATTACAAAAAACAGCCTTGTGAAATGAATAACTTTATGATAATATAATAATCAATGGAGGTAATAAAATGTCATATAGTACATTATTTAATTTAGATTCTTCAAATATCACTTCAGAAGCTGAAGTTGAAACAAGGCTACTCGCTCCTTTGTTTAATGATTTAGGTTATCCATCTGATTGCATTTTACCGAAAAAACATGTCAAATCATTAAAAATTTATGATGGAAGAAAAACTTCGATGAAAGAAGTAGACTTTTTGCTTTTGAACGCAAATAAAAATGCCAAAGTGGTGGTGGAAGCTAAAGACCCGTCCATTAATATTTTGGACGCTTGGGGACAAACAGCTAGTTACGCATTAAGTTACAATCGTGATAAAAAATTAGACTCTCAAAAAATCAAATGGCTTTTGATATCTAATGGTCACTTTACAGGTTTATTTCCTCATGATAGTGAAACACCTATTGTAACGTTGCAACTTTCTGACTTTGCTAGTGGCACGCCTCCTTATGTTACATTAAGAACCTACATAAAGTATGGCGCAATTGAAAACAAGACAAAAACAAAAATACCTTTTGAATCTCTTACTCCTAAAAAACTAAATGATTTATTTGCGGAATCTCATAACTTAAGTATGGAAAAAGGAAAAATTAGCTCCAGCTGATGCTTTTTTTGAATTTTGCAAATTTATCTTTATAAAAATCCAAGAAGATAAAAAAAGAGAAGCCTTGCCTGCAGATACCGAAAGTTATGAAATACCATTAACTGAAGCATGGCTAAAAGCTCAAAGCAATACTAGTTCGCACCCAGTTCGAGATATTCTATTTAAAAATCTTCACACAGAACTAGAAGATGCAATAATCAATCGGAACAAAAAAAGAATCTTTGAAAAAGATGAAACACTAAAACTATCTGCCTCAACCTGCTATGAATTAATAAAAAAATTTCAATCAGTAAATCTAAGTTCGATTGATGAAGATTTAAATGGACGGATGTTTGAGGTGTTTTTAGCGGCTTCAATACGTGGTAAAGATTTAGGACAATTTTTCACTCCAAGATCGGTAGTTGATTTCATGACACGAATTGCCTTAAGAAATGTGGATATAAAAAAGCCTCCAAAAGTATTGGATGCTTGTTGTGGAACAGCTGGTTTTTTAATAGAGGTAATGGCATATTTAACTGGCAGATTGCGTAATGACACTCGTCTTACTAGCGATGAAAGAAAAGTAATTCACAAACAAATATGCGAGGAATGTTTATATGGAATTGAAGCGAATGAACGGGTAGCTAGAATTGCGAGAATTAATATGTATCTGCACGGTGATGGCGGTTCCCATATTTTTCACGGAGATGGACTTGACATAAACCCCTTAGAAACTAAAGATATGACATCTGAAAAAAAAGAAGAAGTATCAGAATTCAAAACAAAAATTAAAAACAATACCTTTGATTTGATATTAAGTAATCCCCCGTTTAGTATGAATTATTCATCTTCAAATGAAGATGAAAAACGCATTTTAAAACAACACGAACTAACTAAGAAATCATCTACTGCAAAATCTAGCGTTTTGTTTTTAAATAGATACTATGAATTATTGAAAGATGATGGAGAATTACTGATTGTGTTAGATGACACAGTAATAAACGGTAAAACATTTGAAGAAATAAGAAAATGGATTATTGATAAATTTATTATACTAGGTGTACACTCTTTGCCCTTTAATGCATTTTTTAAAGCCAAAGCAAATATAAAGACTTCAATTATCCATCTACGAAAAAAGCATTCAGCTTCTGAGAAGCAATGCAATATATTTATGTCAATATCAAATAATATTGGTCATGATAATTCATTAAGGGATACACCATTTCGGAATAATCTTACTGAAATACTAATTGCCTATCTTGAATGGCAAAGGACTGGTTATTTGTCTATGACTACTAGAGATAATTATGATAAATCAGAAAATCTTGAATGTCCACAACAATACTGGTTAATTTCTGGGGATGAATTAACAACCGAAAGATTTGATTCATTTTTTTATTGTCCCGATCTCCATAATGCTTACAAAGCCATGATGTTTGCAAAGCAAAGCGGTAAAATTGATATAATAAAAGGTTCCTCATTAAAAAGGAGAAAAAAACTAAATAGTGAAGAAAAAATGTGTTTAAGAAAAAGTGACAAAGATTTTAAATACATTGAAATTGGAGATGTAACTCAATATGGGTTAATTACGAAGTATATTAAAGGAAGATTTGAAGATTTACCCACCAGAGGAGAATATCAAGTACATACAGGTGATATTCTTCTTGCATTAAACAACAGTTCAAGAGGCACTGTTGTTTTAGTTCCACCAGAATTTGATAATGCAATTTGTACCTCAGGCTTTCTTGTTATTATTCCTGATAACGAGGAACAAGGATTACTGCTATGGTATTCATTAAGAAGCGAGTTATGCAGAAAACAAATTTATTATCTTGCACAAACCGCTAGTCAGCCTGAGTTAAAGCTTGATGCTTGGAATTCATATTTTGAAATACCAATTCCAATCAAAGAAGATTACAATTTATCAATAAAAAAAGCAAAGGAATTTTATACACACCTATCAAAATTAACAGATATTGATTCCTATCGATTCTCCTTATAACTTAAACTATGTAGTTGTTAACTCACCTCACAATTAAACCCATCCGTTATGCCATTCAGCTTTGTTAAATCTCTTTTTACATAATACATCTCTGTAATCTCTGATGTGGTGTGACCGAGCAAATCTGCAACCTGTCTTGGGGTTAATGATTTGATTGAACCGTCAGGTTGCTTTATTCCGTTTACAAGGTTAGTAGCAAAGGTGTGGCGGAGCGAGTGCAAGCCTTTGGTTTCTATGCCTGCGGCTTTGAGGATTCTGTAATATCTCTTACGGAAATTTACCGGTCTGGTGAAGTTGCCGTTTTCATCGGGTATGAGCGGCGAATCTTCTCCGAAGTAGAATTCTTTTCTCAGGTCAAGTATCATTTCGATTGCAGTATCGTTCAGCGGAACATCTCTCTTGCTTGTGGCACTTTTCAGCTTGCCGACCTTAACCTCTCGTCCTTTTTCTGCTGTTACTCCGTCACGCTTTGATATTTCCTTTACTCCTCTGTTAAGGTGCATTACACGATTTTCAATGTCAATGTCGCTGTTGAGAAGTCCGAGCACCTCGCCTGTTCTCAAACCGGTATTCAGCATAAGAATATATGCTGCGGCTTGCTGATATTTTCTTTTGCCGTTTGAAAATGTGCTAAACGCTTCATCTTTGAATATTTTAATCTCTTCCGGCGTGAACACCGTTATGGTTTCGCTCGTCGGAAGATTTTCTTTGTCCTGCGCCGCAAGAAAGTTGCTTTTCTTTATCATCGGAGCGCTTATCATAGGATTTCTGTCAATGTACTCTTGTTGAGTGAGATACCTAAAATACTCATTCAGCACATTATGCACTTTCTTAACCGTAGTGTAGGCATAGCCCTCATTCATTTTATCGTTGAGCAATTTTTTAATGTCCGCTGACTTAATATCTCCAACTACCTTGTCACCGATATACGGATAGATTTGATTTTTCGCTGTACATTCGTATCTGTCATAAGTAGTCCGTTCAACAGACGGAAACTTAAACACCTCAAGCCAGTTCTGCATACTGTCTTTCAGCCTTTTCTTTGTTTCTTGCGACTCAATTATTGAGTCGTTAAACGCAGTAATATATTCTGTAATTTTCTTGTTGACCTCTGCTTTAGTCGTACCCGAAAAGCTTTTCCTTTTCCGTTCGCCTTGCTCATTCATATACCAAACAACACCGCCCCAGCGGTTGTCCGTCCTTTTGAAAGCGTTGCCGTTTGTAAGTAATTTTCTTATTGACATAATATCAGCTCCTTTTCAAGTACAAAAACATACCATAAATTCATCTCAATATCCAGACCAAATTTGAAACTCTCAAAAATCGCCCACACTGGTTTTATTTGTTGTTTCCGATTACTTTACTGCTGAAAGCAACAAAATCGAACACGGGCGACACACGGCTCAACAGAGAGGTTACATTGACATTGTAAATCCCTGCTCCTCGTCATTTTCGATTTCATTCTGATTAACCGTTCTGTCGGTTCTAAGTCCGTGAGCAATCTTTTTCTTTTCAAGCTTAGATTTAAGTTTGCTGTCAACCTGACCTAATAATTTTGCTCGTTTACGCTTGCAACTGTTTGCAATCAATTTTGAAAGAGCAAGGAGTATTCCTGAAACAGATTGCTCAACACTTGATTTATAAATTTCCTTTGTCGTAGTTGTCTGTGAAATCAGATTAACCAACTTCAAAATATAGTTCTTGATACTTCTGAATTCTTTGTTATCTTCAAGAGGTATATCAGGTTTTTCTTTATCGTAATACAGCGACAGTTTTTCCCTGTTGATTTCATTCCACTTCGAATAAAGATTCGTAAGATTTTTATCCCTTGCAAGTTCGGCAACTATATTGTTGACGGTTTCTTTGATTGATTTAGGAAGATATCCGTACATCAACCTGCCGTTGTAACTTTTGAGCTGTTCAGCAAGTTTTTTAAACAGATCAACTATTTTATCTGAAACATAAACATCAGAATCAATTTTTGCAACTAAATCATCAATAACATTCCTTGCCTCATTTTTAAGTTCATCACGGATTTCTGTCTGCATTTCAAACAGCTTGTACTGTTCATTTCTGAATATATCATTGCCGAATGTACTTCGCATACTTTCTATGCCTTTATTGGTTAGATAGCCTTGTCCTGACTTTGAATAAACAAGCAGATGTATGTGAGGATGATGTATTGTGTTATGAAATGCTCCGTACCACTGCAAATCGCTCGGCTCTATCTTGTGTGCTTTTGCAATCTCAAGAGCATTTCTTCTGACTAAATTTTTCCAAGCATTTGCATTGTTGTAGCCAAGTCTTTCGGCATCTTCTCTTTTAAGGCTAATGACATGAGTCCACACAATTCCGTTGTGACTTGAAACTTCGTCAGCAACATCATCAAGATTTATCTTGTCATCAGTTTGAGAAAACAATCCGTGCTTACCGATTTTCTCAACACCGGGTCTTTCTGCATAATAGTTCACTAGCTTTTTAACACCGTCTATCCTGTCAGCGTTTCGTTCAAGAAATTCGTTGAGGAATTCTGTTGCATTAGCCTTTGTCTTATTTTTAAGATAGGATTTCATTTCAGGATAATCCCAGGACTCCGGAACAGTTTTAAGTGCAGTACAGATTAAATCATTTTGTTTCTTGGTAGCAGGAGAGTTATCGATACCGTTTGGCAGTTTTTCAACACCATCACGAGTGCCCATATATTTTATTAGTTTGCCTGCATTTGAAGATGCAGGATTTTTCATATATCGGCTTGTAAAAATAATCTTCGCCATAGATTAACCACGTTGGAATCTGTACGCATCTTCAAAAGTTATGATACCGTTGTTCCTTGCGACTTCTTCTGCACAGAGATTATTAAGTGCTGACAACGAATGATTATCAATCTGATTTGTTGCTGCAACAATATTACTCAGCTTTGCCTGTTCCACAGCCAACTTGAACAGCATTTCAGAAACATTCTTTTCCACGCTTTCAATTTCACTTTTTATGGTTTGTGCAAGGATTGGTGAAAGATAATTAATGCACTTTTGCTGATGAAGATAACCGATGTAAAACTGAACAGCCTGACAGACAAAATCACTTTTTGAAGTCGCATTTGCTGTATCAAGCATTTCTGTAATTTCTTCAACCATTGAAGGTTTCATCCAATAGGCATATTTCTTTTTATTTTCGCTCATTTTTGATAGGCACCTCAAATTCTGATTTTTGACATACTGTAAAACCCCATAACAGTCGGCTCTGCCGTCTGATGTGACCCCGTGGGGAGACGCCCCACTTTAACCTGCTTTTCATAATTTCCTTGAAATTATGCGTTTCTCCACAACTGCTCACTGTGAAAGTAATCAATAGCTTCTGCAATCGGACGAATAGTATATAGCAATGTACCGTTGCGTTTTCGCCCGTCTTTTGTAATTACCTCTGTTCTCTCGGTCGAGATTAAATGTTTATCTTCAAGGCTTTGAACATATTTTCTTACAGTATTCTGACTCATTTTCAAAGCTTTTCCAATTGTTCGGTAGCTTGGATAGCACTGATATGTTTTCCTGTTCTCACACCGCAAAAGATAACAGTACACAGCAATTTCTCCCGAGGATAAGCCAAGACAAAATATTTCATTCGGCAGAGTAAAGTAATGTTTTGCATTATTTATAGAATTATATTTCAAATACTTCCTCCTGTATTCTGCTCTACCCATTCACGGAACTTTTCTTTCGGCACGACAAGCCTTGAACCAATTTTCAGAACTGGAAATCCGTCTGTGTGCATCAACTCATATCCGCTTGATGATGAGATTCCCAGCACCTTTGAAACTATATTCGCATTCAGAAACAACGGTAACTCATCATATGATTTATAATTTGATTCTTTCATTTTGACCTCCGAATTAAATTGACAGATAAAATAGAAGTTGAATTCTAATTCTGAATTGTCTAATAAACATTTTAGCAGAACTGTTGCAAAAACACAATAGACGTCTTATAATTAAACTACATTCTCTATTCTCGTTTCGTATTATCTATTTTCGGAGGTTTTATCTTATGGATTTTTACGCTTATTTCTGGAACAACGAAGTATATATTCAGGAGAAGTATAGGTTCAGTTCAAATGAAATTATAACAAAATATCTCAACACAAATTACTTGAATAAAATTGAAGAACTTAATTTACTTTATCAACTTTGCTCCCTGCAAGAAAAGATTAAGTTAAAGGAAGATATGAGCTATGACAACATAGAAAAATATGATAAGTATGTACAGGACGCTCAATATTACTTTGATATGATAAACAAGTGGTTACACAGATTTCCTCCCTATAATAAAATTCTTAAGTTTCCTCTTATAACATTATCCGATTTACTTAATGGATTCGGCATCTTTTTCGAGGATGGATTAGATGATGATTATGACAATATAGATTGGAATACCGTAAACAAATATGGCAATGGAGAGATTGACGAGAACGGACATTCGCATTTTCATCTGCATTATTTTAAGCCGAAAATTGAATCGGACTGGAACAATTATGACATTGATTTACTTGAGGAGCTTAATCAACTGAACAAAATTATAGAAATAATCTTTAGTCAATACATTAGTTTTCTCAAATCATATATTTCTATTCAAAAAATTTTCCGTCCGTTCGTAGAAAACTATCTGCACAGAAAAGGAACATTTCCAAATGAACACGAAGTTGCAGAATATTTTTCTGACTTTAATAAAAACAATTCAAAGAATTTTGACAAGATAAACTGTCAGATGAAGTCCTTTGGATATAAGGTGCTGAAAGACGAAAACAAAAAGCCGATACTCTGTGAGCAAATTTTATTTTCGGATTTGCAGTCGTTCCTATTCTATGACTTTTTCAACGGAATCAGGAATAACTATATTCCTAACAAGTGCAAGCACTGTGGCAATTTCTTTTTGATTCGTGGCGGCAAGTATTTTAGCTACTGCGATAATCCATTAAAGGACGAGCCTGATAAAACCTGTCGAGATGTCGGCTCAAGACGGCACTATGACGACAAGTGCAAAAACGATCCCATTTGGCAGACCTACAACAGAGCATACAAAGCACACTACGCACGCTATATGAAAAAGAAAATGACCATTTCCGAATTTGAGAAATGGTCACGGTTTGCGTCAAGTTTGAGGGACAAGGCTATTGCAGGAGAGATTAAGTTTGAACAGTATTATGCTGATATACGAAAATAGCTTATCTTTGTTTTCTGCGAGACCGCCGAAAAGTTTGTGTAAAAGTGAATAATAGACTTCCTTTCAAGCAATAATGGAAACAGAAAAATTAAAGCTTGAAAGGAAGTTTTTTTAATGGAAAAAGTACCGGCAGAAATGATGAGAGAATTTGTAAGAAGTCAGAAATTCACCTCAACAGATGAAGTTATGACAGCAATGAAAAATATGTTCAAGGACATTCTTCAGGAGGTTATGGAATGTGAGCTTGCAGATGAGCTCGGCTACGAGAAAAGCGAAAGAACGTCGAATGATGAGTGTAGCAATAAGTCGAAAAATTACAGAAACGGCTACTCAAAAAAGACGATAAAAACACAGATGGGAGAGCTT
>FMUV01000039.1 GCA_900101355.1 Ruminococcus sp. YE282 | reverse complement strand
TCCCATCTTTTCGTGGTCTGCCTTTTGGCTTTATTGCTATTTCTGCCGCAAGTTTCTTTTGATTTTTGTTGTATCTTGTTTTGAAATCTCTCATTTCTTTATATGCAAAGCCAAATTTTTCTCCGGTTTCTCGCAGTGTATGTCCTTGCTCTATATATTCAATCAGCTCTTTCTCATAGTCTTTTAGATGTCTGTATCTCCTTGGCATAACAAAAACCTCCTATGGTAGTTATTTTTATTCTACCATAGGAGGCTGTTTTTTTCTATTGTCCGTTTTTTACGGACTTGTTCAAGCATTACTGCCCCATAATTTTTATCCATCCTGCTGTGTAAAAATCATTTAATTCCTGTAGATATACCTTTGCAGAATCAAGAGGCATATCGTGAATAATCATTTCAAAAAATGCATTCATCATACCGGTAACAAGAATGTGCTCAAGTCGCCTGTCGTTATTAGGAACAGGGCTGCCGAGTTTGTTAAGCACATCGTAATATTTGTGAGTAGCGTCTACCTCAAGTTCAACCAGCTCATCAATCATAAATGCATAACGTGTGCCTTTGGAGCATTGCAGAATCAAGTGAAGTTCATCAAGATGTTCGTAACAATAAAAAAGCTGCTGTTCCATAGATTTGCGAGAAATTTTACCCATTTGTTCAGGCTGTGACTCAATCGGAAGACTTGCAAATTTATCAAGGGATTCTTTATATCTTGACATTATATGCTCATAAACATCTTGTACAAGGGCTTTAAACAATTCTTCCTTGCTGCCGTAATATCCATAGAAAGCTCCTGTTGTAACGCCTGCGTTCTTAACAATATTTCTGAGAGAAGCAGATTGAAATCCCTTTTCCAAAAATTCTGCTTTTGCAGCTATATGAATTAAATTAAGAGTAGATTTTTCGTCTTCGCCCATAATGCAGTTCCTTATAACAGTGTTATATAACACTGTTATATTATAGCAGATTAATCATGTTTGTCAAGTATTTATAAAAAAAATCCTTGCATAATTTAACTACAAGATTTTGTTTATGCCAATAATTAAAGGAGTACCTTTCAGTACTCCTTTATGCTAAAACAGTTTTATTTTAAATAATCGCATAGCGTTTTTGTACATAACATTGTCATAATCATCTTTTGAAACCATAGACTTAAATTCATTAAAATATTGTTGATACAATGACCTTTCGCCTGTTTTATTGTGAAGGTATGTGTCCTTACCGTCAATCGGATTATCGGAGCCAAAAAGCATCTTTTCGCTTCCGTATCTCTTTATAGCTTCAAGCGTTGTAGAAAGCGGAACCCACGTTGTATCGCCATATAGATTCGGAAGCTTGCCGAGAAGCTCAAGCGCTGTACGGTTATCCGTTCCCAAATCCATATGAACCATAACAAAGTTAATTTCAGGATGCTTTTTTGCAGCATTATAGAGATAAATCGACTCAGCCTCAATGCAACCGCCTGTATGCGAAACAACAGGCAGGTTAAATTCACGGGCAAGTTTGTATATATTTTCCATTCTTTCATCATCTGGAAATGTTCGGGAATGAAAAGGATGAAGCTTAATTGCATAAACATAGTCAATGTTGTTTTTAAGCAACTGCACAAACTCCCTGTCGGGCTGTTCCGTGCGAATTTTCATCCACGGCACAGCGCCGATTTTAGAAGGATATTTTTTTGCAAAATCAAGAGTTTCTCTGAACACGGTGTTCTGAGATTTTTGCTGACTTTGTAAAATCGGTTTTCCCGAATGGTCGTTCTCGGCTCCGTTAATGTTTGACACAAGAGAAAAATCTATACCGTATTTTTTCATTGAATACAATACTTCTTCCTCTTTCATATCAAAATTCATAATCTTGCCGATATGAACGTGTGTATCAATAATCATAATCTATATTATTCCCTAAAGAAATAGGTTTTAATGACATTTAAATCAAATAACGCAAAATTATTCAGACTTTTTCTTATAGAAAGGTTCTATTCCCTTTACGGCGGTTCTGCCAAATTCCATTGAGAATGGCATCATAGAAAGTTGCGACTCATCATCAAGGAACGGCTTTGCAACATCTGAAATAGCACCGAAAGTCTGCTCCATATTGCCGACAAAATCAACAACTATGAGATAACTTTTGAGTCCGTTCTGCTCAATCATTCTGAGATATGCGGCATTAACCAAAGGTTGTGTGCTGAAATGATTTATCAATGCTGCCATAAGGTCTATCGGATACTCATCGGGATCTCCGAGCTGAACAGGCGTATCGGGTTTGATTGTGTTTTTCTTCATTCTCATATAATCACGCTGCTGTTTGATTGAATGAACCATCGGCTTAGGGAAAGTTACACTTTTGCCGAAAGGATTGATTACAAAACCGCAAATATTGGCATTTGGATCAGTTACCATCTGTGCAAGGCTGTCAAAATCCGTAACGACTTTATTTGCCTGTTCGTTGCCCTTCCATTTGTTCAATTCGTCAATATCCGTAAATGTTCCGAAATACTTTTCTTTATTTGCATTTTCAAGCAATCTGAACTGAACCTGTGTTGAGTTGCCCATAATTGTCTGACCGTTTCTTGTTTCCGCCTTTGGAACAGTCTGAACTTTTGCAGGCAAAATAAACTTGGCATTTACCACTTCGTCTATCATTGCGTCAATGTTTTCTTTGCTTCCCTCCGCCTGCATTTTTTCAATAGCTGCACAAAGTTTTGGGTTTGTTATTTTCTCGGCAGGAATTTTGCTGCCTTCCATTTTTACATTTTTTAATTCATTCATATTAATGCCTCCATAAATTATTCTTCAACTGTATAAATCTTATCAGGCTCAACGCTTAGTCCCTCTCCCTCAGGATATTGAACGCTATCGGTTGCGTCACCGTCATCAAAGATTATATGAGGTGTTTCCCAATCTTTTGTAAATGTATAACTGTATTTGCCGTCGGATTCCTTAGTCATTTCTACGCCCGGCCATGAATCATTTTCATTTAGTGAGTCGTCATAAACATAGGCGTATATTTCATCGCCCCAATCTTCTGAATCAGGCTTTTGGAAATATACCTTTGTGCCCTTTGACACCTTATATGATGTTTTCTGAATAAACACAAATTTTTCGTATGTGCCCAAGCCCTGCTTATTCTTTGCGGTAAGAACAAGTGTCGCTGTTCCGTCGTTATCGGGCTTCAGAGTTACGGTGTCACCATCTTCAAAGCTTTTTTCATCTCCGCCGTTTACAGTATAATTACCTTTTTCTGAATTGGCAAGTGTAAGCTCAACATTAACAGTATCGCCCTCAAATGTAAACTTTGTATCATCTGACACGCCGACTTCTGCCTGAGAAGCATATTTTGTATAGCCCTCGTTATAAAGAACGACAACGGAGTTTGACGGAATTTTTGAATCACAGGTTAATTTACCGTTCTTTACCGTATACTCGGTTTTGTTGTCAACACGATCAACATATTTTCCGTCGGCAAGGTTCGTATCAAAATTAACCTCTTTGTCGCCGAGAGTATTGACAATTACAACACCCTTTTTTCCTCTTTCAATCATAAGCAATGACGAATCCATATTAGGATTAACAAGGTTTTCGTCTTCACCGATCATTGCGGTTCTAAAGAAGTTTACAGCGGAAACTCTACTGTCTTTGTACATATCATCGCCCTGAACGCCGATTCTGTTCATTCCCCACTCGTCTTCAACAGAGCTGTTGTAAGGACGTGAGAAAAACAACGGTGTACCGTCCTTGCGTGCAGTGATAATTGACCAACCAAGAATAACCTGGTCTTTGTTGAGCTGTGCCCAAGTGCCGTCGTTAATATAATTATCATGAGACTCCACCCAAGTAACCATATTAAGCGGAGCATTGCCAAGCCAATATTCCTTTACGGCACTGGTATCAATCATATTATTTTCTACCGCAGAACGTATTTTGCTGCCGTATGTGCTTGAAGTGGTGCGACCGATAGCATCAATATAGTCGGCAATTCTGTCATTATTGCCTTGCAGCACCTCGCCGTAAATAAACATATCGTCGGCTTTATCAATCTCTGTTGTTACACGTTCCCAAAAATTATTTTCAAAGCCGTCATCTTCTTTTGGGTCATCGGGAAGTCCGATATGCTTTGCAGTATCATAACGGAATCCGTCAGCACCGCAAGCTATACAATCATTTATAAAATCAATGAAATAGTCCTGAAAAGACGGACGTTCGGTGTTAATGTCAGGTAATCCGCCCATTTTGTATGTAGTACATTCCAGACGGTCACTGTAATCTTTCAAATCATATGCATTGCCCTTGTGATAAAGGGTTTCAAGACTTCCGCCGCCTGCATTAATTAAATCTTGGCTAACCTTATCGGTTTTGGGAGTGGTATGGTTAGCGATTATATCAACTATAACCTTAACGCCGTATTTTTCGGCTTCGTCGCACATTTCCTTAAATTCATCACGTGTGCCAAGCTGATAATTTCCGATTTTAAAATCGGTCGGTTGGTAATGATAATACCACTTGCCGTTGCCGTATAGCTGCATTCCGCCGTTTTCACCCTCAAGGCATTCGTTTATAGGCGAAGTCTGTATAGCAGAAAAACCTGCCGCTGCAATATCAGCCATTGAATTTTTTATTGTGTTAAAGTCCCAACAAAAAGCTTGCAGTATTGCACCGTTTTCAACCTTTTCGGAAGTTTTAAATTCAGTTGATTCCGAAGAACCCGAGTTACAGCCGGAAAAGAAAGTCGCAGCAGACGACATCATCAAAAGTGACAAAGCACCTGCAATAATTCTTTTATGCAAAATAAAGCGCCCTCTTTCTATATATTTACGTAAATTAAATACAATATCGGTTACTATTATAACATTAATTTTTGATAGTTTAAATAGTTTTTTGCAAATTATATATATTTTTTTGAAAAACAGCAAATATTGTAATTACAAATGTGATGATGTATAATACAATGTATCAATAATTTTGGCAATTGTTTGGGAGCAAAATATGAACTACGCAATTATTATTACAGTATATTATGAAACTGTAAACACGCTAAAACTTTGCAGAAGGCTGTGTGAACTCGGTGCGGATAACATTGTTATTGTAAATGACGGAGCAAAGCTTTCCGAGCAATATTCTGCCGAAATAATCAGTATGGGATCTCATGTGATTAACCTTGCCAAAAACGAAGGAAAGGGCGCAAGTTTAAAAGCAGGAATACGTTATGCTCATAAAAAAATATATAATATAAAGGGTTTTATTACAGTGGATTCCGACGGTCAGCACAGTGCTGAGGATGTTATAAAGGTAGCTCATGCAATGGATTTGCGCCCTGATACTCTTGTGCTTGGCAAACGTGATATGAGAAAAGCAAGTACTCCGTTTAGAATACGCCTTGGAAACAAAATTTCATCTGCTTATTTTAAGGTTATCACGGGTGTGAGCTGTAAGGACACCCAAACAGGGCTGAGAGGTATTCCAAATTCTTTGTACGAACTTGCTATAAGTACAAAAGGCAACCGTTTTGACTATGATATGAATTTTTTAACAAAATGCGCAGATAAAAAGATACCTATATATAACATAAGCATAACGGCGGATTATTCTGAAAACAAAAGAAGCGATTACAAAATTATCAGAGATTCATATCTGATATACGCTACTCCTCTGAGATTTGCCACAGCCTCAATAGGATGTGCGCTTATAGACCTGATTTTGTTTACACTGATTACCTACATCTTGCCCACTTCACTGGCTTTAAATGTTTTGATTGCGACGGTTTTGGCAAGAATTGTTTCAGGCGGAATTAACTTTTTAATAAACAGAAGAGTTATTTTTAAAGATAACGGCAATCTCAAACAACAGGTTAAGCGGTTTATAATTCTGTTTACCGGGATTATGTGTACAAGCTCTGCAATTGTAGCATTGCTGTCATTTATTCCTATGCCGGTTACCATTACAAAGGCAATAGTAGATATTCTTTTGTGGACAGTTAATTATACTTTACAGAGAAAATGGGTTTTTAACTCTAAAAAATAAACATTACCTTACAGAGGTGATAAATATGCTGATAAAAATCGGTAACTTTGAATACACCGAAGTGTGGGACGGTATATTTTATAAGAAATTGTCAAACTATGCCAAAGTATCCGATTGGGAAATTCGAACAATAATTGAATTTATTGATTATGAAAATAAGCATGGCAGAGAATGTACCATAGAATGTGAAAACAAAAACTTGCTAATGCAGATTAATCAAAAAATCAAAAACAGAGAGGTATACTTAAAAACACTATGTCCTAAACTTTTGACTGAATGCACAGCCTGTCCATACAGAAGGGGGTGTGCTACGGACTTTGTATGCCATACAACCTCGGTAGAAAATGCAATTAAAGTTTTCAAGTGCGGAAAACTATTGTCTGCATTAAACGCTCGAAAAGTGTCGGTTGAACAACTGATGAAAGAAAAGCGAAATGCCGCAAACGACCCTGCTGATTACTTTGAATACATCATGTTTTCTTGGGGCAATTGTCAGGCAGGAGACCGTTTGGTTATGGAACGTGCATTAAAACGGTTTCCGAATGAAAAAGATTTGAGTGAGAATTTCAATCCCGGCATCAGATTCTATTTTCAATATGACAAATTATCAATGCACCCAAATGTAACATTTGACGGCGTGCTTCCTATGAAAATCAAGGATGAATTGCAGCTCAGTGATTGGGTGTATAAAATTGTTATTCCAACCAAAGTTAAATATGAATTAGAAAAATATATACCCGATGAATTAAAGAACAGGGTTGTCTATATTGAAAATGATTGCAAGGATATTTGGGACTGGTCAGAAAAGGTTTACAGAGTAATCGAAAACGGTTATACAAATTTGCAGAAGTAGTGGCGCTTTTATAATTAGAACACAATAACTGTTACAATTCACATTATAAGCCGTCTTATTTTTATTAAATGACTTTTACTTCACATTATTTTGATTTTATAACATGACAAAATTCTTAAAGCTCTTAAATTTTATGTTGACATTCCCCCATACAGATATTATACTATTGATAGAAAATCAATGTGAATTTTTCTAAATTATAAATTTTATTTTCGTCACATTCATTTGAATAAATGAATGTGATGTTTTATTTTTTTAAGAAGTGTTTGTATGTCAACGGAAAATAAAATGTCAAAATTATCTGTGAATAAGCTGATTATACAGATGTCATTACCGCCATTGTTTTCAATGTTTTTACAATACTCATATAACTTCATAGACAGCATATTTATCGCAAAATTGGGAGAAGATGCACTTGCAGCTGTGTCGCTGTCGTTTCCGATAACAACACTTATGAATTCGTTATCCGTATGGATTGGCGTAGGCGTAAATGTTATGATTGCCGGTTATTTAGGTAAAAAAGAAAATAGCAAAGCAAATTCAACAGTCACATTAGGTCTTCTGTTATCATTTCTTATAGGAACGCTTGTAAATATAATTATCTTATTAACAACAAAACCTTACTACGAAGCATTCACTAACAACGCCGCAATATTAGAATACGGTCTTGAATATATGTCAATATGTGCCTTTATGCAAGTTCCGAATATGGTTCACATCAGTATTCAAAAAATGTTACAGGCTACCGGAAATATGTTGGCTCCTATGTGGTTTCAAACTGCAGGTGTAATTTTTAACTTTGTATTTGACCCATTGCTTATTTTTGGTATAGGTCCGTTCCCTAAAATGGGAATTTCCGGTGCCGCTCTTGCAACAGTCCTTGGATTCACTCTGTCTATGGTAATTTCATTAATTATGCTTCTGTTTACCAAACAGGATGTTAAATTTACAATAAAAGACTTTCACTTTGATTTTAAAATGATTGGAACAGTCTTTGCCTATGGTTTGCCGTCTTTCATTATGAATGGTTTAGGTGCTTTTATGGTAACATTTGTAAATATATTTCTTGTAACAAGTTCTGATTTAGCAGTTGCCTTTTTTGGTGCATATTTTAAAGTTCAGCAACTTATTGTTATGACTGTAAACGGTCTGATACAAGGTTGTCTGCCGATCATGAGGTTTAACTATGCAGCAAAAGAACAAGAACGATTAAAGCAGACGTTTTATAAAGGAACAATTATAACTGCAATTATGATGATTTTAGGTATGATAATCATATTTGCCTTTCCAAAAGAAATACTCAATCTTTTTTCCGCTTCCGATGAAATGCTTTCCTTTGGTATTCCCGCTGTCAGAATAATGTCACTTGGATTTTTATTCAACGGACTTTCCACAATGATAGCAACATATGCACAGGCAACCGAAAAAGTTTTTCAAAGCATTGTAATCCAAATACTTCGACAAGGAGTATTGTTATTTTTTAATATGTGGTTGCTCAATAATATATTTGGTATGACGGGTATTTGGCTATCTTTTCCGATTACTGAGTCTTTAGTATTTTTTATAGCATTATTCATTATTATGGGTAAAAAAGAAGTTAAATCTTATTAAAATGACGGCATAGTTTTAGTACTATGCCGTCAAAACAAATTAATATTAAGTTCACCCTAAATGCAAATGTACTCCACTCAACAAGCAGGGTATATCCGAAATTTCGGCAAAAGTTTTAATTTCTGCCGAACATCTGAAAAACTACACTCCCCTGTACTGCTTTTTGCAAACAGTGCAGAGGAGTGTCCGATTTAAACGTACGATAATATAACTATACTGTATCTTTGGCAAATCCCGAACCTTGGATTGCTCCCGCAGTAGTTACAATAATAAATGCATTTTTATCTATCTTTTTTATACCGTTTGTAATTTTAAACACCTGCTGAGGACGAACGGCACACATAATGACACGCTTTTTTTCACCGCTGTATGCTCCCTCGCCGTCAAGCAAGGTGACGCCTCTTTTGAGATTATTCAAAATAATCGTGCTGACCTCATCATACTTATTGGTAATTATAAACATCAGCTTGCCGTTACCTCGTGACGTACCGTATGATATTGCATCAATCACACGAATACTTACAAAAATTGCGATTCCGGCATAAAGTGCGCTTTCAAGACTGTTATATACAAAATACGCCGCCGCAAGAACAACAACGTCAGAAAGCATAATTATTTTTCCGGTTGATATAAACGGAAAATACTTGTGCAAAATCAAGGCGATTATGTCTGTTCCGCCCGTTGAACCGCCACGATAAAATATCAATCCCAATCCGGCACCGTTCAGAACTCCGCCAAATATTGATGCAAGCATTGTATCGCCCTTGTAAACAGGCAATATGGGATTAAGCACATCAATTGCGATAGACACCAAAAGCGTTCCGACAATGGTTTTGATTAAAAAGGCAATTCCGCTTTCTTTTGCACCCCAGAAAAACAAAGGAAGATTCATCAAAAAAATGAACAAACCTATCGGCAGTGAAAACATATAGTTAAGCATCGTAGCAATACCTGTAAAACCACCGGGTGCTATATTGTTTGCCGAGGTAAACACAACTACCGACACTGCATATATTACAGCCCCTGCCGCAATTATCAGATAATCCAAAACAGCTGTTTTTGCTGTATCAAACTTCAAACTCATTTTAAACAGTCCTTTCAATAACTATTTACGTTGAGCTATGTACGATTAAGTCAAAAAGTTCCTGTATTCTCGCTTCTTCTCCGCTGAGATGTAAATAGCCGAACAGACTTTCAAGTCCTGTTGCACTGTGATAATCTGCAACCGAGCCGTTTTTTGCCGTGGTTTTCGGTGCGGCGTTTCTGCCGCGCTTATAGACTGCGGTTTCTTTTTCGGTCAAATGAGGCAACAAAAATTGTGCAAACTTCGCCTGGCTTGTACAATTTACAAAACTCACTTTTATTTTGTTAAGTTCTCCGACCGGGCGATTTGCTAAATTCACAAGATAATCCCTCACAAGCAAATCATACACACCGTCACCCACAAATGCAAGAGTCAGGGGAGAAATCTCGTCAACTTTTGTATGAGACTTAGCAATATTTTCCATAATAATCTCCGATTACTCCATAAAGTCAAATTCTATATCGTATATTGAAACAGTATCGCCGTCATTACATCCCTTTTTACGCAATGCTTCAATGACGCCGCCGTTGACAAGAACCTTTTGAAAATAATTCAAACTTTCATAATCGTCAAAGTTGATGCCTTTCATAACCTGCAAAAGCCAATCAGCCTCTACCATATAAATTCCGTTAATATTTTTGATTGTAACAGAATGGTCGTCAAAATCTTCAACCTTAACTATCGGTGCAGGCTCGGCTTCATACTTTGAAATCGGCGGTAATTTTGAAAGCATTTCCTGGATTTTCTTCAGCATTGGGTCAACATCATAACGAATTGCAGCCATTATAGGGAAAAAGTCGTACCCTTTGTTTTCGACATATTCCTTAAATTCTGCAATTTGTTCATCGGTTGCCATATCGCATTTGTTTCCGGCAACAATCATCGGACGTTCGGCAAGCTCAGGGTTAAACTTTGCAAGCTCGGCATTTATAGTCTCAAAGTCTTCAATCGGGTTTCTTCCCTCACTGCCGGAGACATCAACAATATGAACAAGCATTCGGCAGCGCTCAACGTGTCTCAAAAATTGATGTCCAAGTCCTGTTCCCTGCCATGCACCCTCAATGAGTCCGGGAATATCAGCCATTACAAATGAAGAGCCTTCACCCATTGATACAACACCAAGGACAGGTGTAATTGTTGTAAAATGGTAGTTGGCAATCTCAGGCTTTGCCTGTGAAACAACAGAAACAAGCGTGCTCTTGCCAACATTAGGAAATCCGACAAGTCCTACGTCAGCAAGGAGCTTAAGTTCAAGGACAACGTCAAATTCCTCTCCGGGAAGTCCGGGCTTTGCAAATCTCGGTACCTGGCGCACAGGTGTTGCAAAGTGGGGATTCCCCCAACCGCCCTTGCCGCCCTTTGCAACGACATAAGGTTTATCATCGGAAACATCGGCAAGGATTCTGCCTGATTGTTCTTCTTTTACCACGGTGCCGACAGGCACACGAATAATTAAGTCTTCTGCATTTCTTCCTTTGCAGCGACCGCCTCTGCCGTTTTCGCCTTTTGGCGCAGAGTATTTGCGCTTATAGCGAAAATCCGCAAGCGTTGAAAGGTTTGAATCGGCAACAAATACAATGTTGCCTCCTCTGCCGCCGTCACCGCCGTCGGGACCACCGGCAGCAACATATTTTTCACGGTGAAACGAAACGGCGCCGTCGCCGCCGTCACCGGCTTTAATTTTAATTTTTGCCTTATCTACAAACATAGTTATCTCCGAAATAATTATAAGTATATATAACCTAAGTGATATATTCCCCGCCTCTTAGTCGGCGGGTCCTGTCCAGAATTAAACAGCAGTCATTCATTTTGGATTTATACTTAAATAAAGGTTATTATCAACACAACAATAGTATTGCAATAATTTTTGATATTAAACAAAAAGGGTGGATTATTAAATCCACCCTTAAATGCAATGTAATTACTGCTCAACAGGATAAACGCTTGCGCGCTTTCTGTCTTTGCCTACACGCTCAAATCTGAGAACACCGTCAATCTTTGCAAACAATGTATCATCAGAACCGATGCCTACATTTTCACCCGGGTGAATATGTGTGCCTCTCTGCTTTACAAGGATGTTGCCTGCAAGAACCTTCTGACCGTCAGCGCGCTTAACGCCAAGACGTTTTGATTCACTGTCACGGCCGTTCTTTGTAGAACCCATACCTTTTTTATGAGCGAATAACTGAATGTTTATTTTAAGCATTACCTTACACCTCCGTAATTTTAACTTTAATATCTTTGGAATATTGCTCTGACAGAGCAGTTAGGTGAAGTCTAAGCCCACCAAGAATATCTCTTGATTTTTCGGCATCAGACTTTGACAGATTTAAATTAACAAATCCGTCCGATTCGGTAACATCAGCGTTAATGTGCTGAACTTCGGTAATTGTGTTTGCCGACATAATCACAGCGGAACTTACCGCAGCACAAACTATGTCGCTGCCCTCCTGTGCATAATCCGAGTGACCGCTTACAGTAAAGCCGCAAATCAAATTGCCATTCGTTTTAAAAGTTACCGTAATCATAATCAGGCTTCGATTGAAGTAATCTTAACCTGAGTGTAAGGCTGTCTGTGACCCTTTGCCTTCTTTTCGCCCTTCTTTGGCTTGTAAGTAGCAACTCTGATTTTCTTGCCCTTACCGTTCTTAATTACCTCAGCAGTAACCTTTGCACCCTCAACAAACGGAGTACCAACCTTGATTGAGTCGTCTGTGCCGACTGCAACAACGTCAAATGTTACTGTATCCTGAGCTTCGGCGTCAAGCTTTTCGATAAAGATAACTTCGTCGTTTGTTACCTTGTACTGCTTACCGCCTGTCTGAATAACTGCGTACATTTCATTCATCCTTTACATTGGGCTCGCTACTAATGGGTGGATAAAATCACTTATAACCCACAATATGCGGCTTATATACTATAACACAAAGAGAATTTGTTGTCAACCGATTTTTGAAATATTTGGATATATACTGACAAATAACCTTATTTCAAAGCATAGAAGACACCAGAGTTTTGATTATAACGTAGTGCAGAGATTCCACGCCTCTTAGATGGCGGGTTTTCTCAGATCTTTCAGTGGGAGTAATAATCTCACACTGAAATCTTGAGGGGCTAACGCCCTTTGCAACCTTGCAATCTATCGCAAGCTCTACTCCTTGCAAGCAAAGCTGAGCTTGCTCCGATTTAAATAAAATACTTAATCAAATATTGTTTTGTATTTTGGCCGCTTTTAATGTGTTTTTCATAAGGGTTGCAATAGTCATAGGTCCCACTCCACCGGGAACAGGTGTTATGTAGGAGCACTTGTCCTTTACGTTTTCAAAATCCACGTCTCCGCAAAGTTTGCCGTTTTCATCTCTGTCCATTCCAACGTCAATTACAACTGCTCCGTCCTTGACCATATCGGCAGTCACAAACTTTGGTCTGCCTACCGCAGCAACAAGAATATCCGCCTGCTTGGTTACTTCGGCAAGATTTTTTGTGCGACTGTGGCAAATGGTTACCGTTCCGTTTTCGTGGAGCAACAGCATTGCCATAGGTTTGCCGACTATGTTGCTTCTTCCGATTACGACACAATTTTTGCCGCTAACTTCAATATTATAGGAATGAAGCATTTCCATTACGCCTGCGGGTGTGCATGGCAAGAAGTCATATTCACCCAACATAATTTTTCCTACATTTACGGCATGAAATGCATCAACATCCTTCTTTGGATTTATTGCCGCAATTACAGCCTTATCATCAAGGTGCTTCGGCAAAGGAAGCTGAACAAGAATACCGTTTATATCATCTTTATTGTTAAGTGTCTCGACAAGGTTCAAAAGTTCCTGCTGAGTTGTTTCGGCAGGAAGTGCATATTCTTCCGACTTAAAACCGACAAGCTCACAAGCTTTTTTCTTATTATTCACATAAACTCTTGATGCCGGGTCGTCTCCGACAATAACTACCGCAAGACCCGGAGTAATTCCGTGAGTTTCTTTAAGTTTAAGCGTCTGCTGTCTTACTTCTTCCTTTACCTCTGACGATACCTTTTTTCCGTCTATAATCTGCATAAAACGCATCCTCCTTTTTGATATTTATAATAAGAAACACTATACCTGTAATGCACAACAACACCGACAACAGCTGAGATACCCTGACGTCCATTTCGAAAATTTGAAACGGAAGATAAAGGCTGTCAGTACGAAGTCCCTCAACTATTGTTCTTTCAAATCCGTACCATACAAGATATGAGAAAAATATTTGACCCGAATATCTTTGTCTGTATTTGCCATAAAAATGGAGCAAAGCAAATCCCAAAAGGCACCAAACTGATTCATAAAGAAAGCAGGGGTGAACGGGAATATTGGAAGTGTTTTCACTCATCATAGCCCACGGCAAATTTGTCGGTGAGCCAAACGCTTCCTGATTCATAAAATTGCCCCATCTGCCTATTCCCTGTCCAAGAAGGAAACCCATCATTGTAATATCAAGAATAGGCATAATGTCCATTTTTTGAATTTTTGCAACGGTAAGACCGCCTATAAGCGCACCGATTATGCCTCCGTAAATTGCAAGTCCGCCGTTGTGAATATACAGAATCTCAATCGGATGTTGACCGTAATACTCCCACTTAAAGAAGCAAAAATACAATCTTGCGCCGATTATTCCGGTGATAATTCCGACAAAAATGCAATTGAGGAGTTTGCTGAAATCCGTCTTGTAGCGCGGTGAAGATTTGTAGGCGTAGAGCACGGCAAGCATCATACCTGTTGCAATGATTATGCCGTACCAATATATTTTCATATTTCCGAAAGAAAATGCGACAGGGTCAATGTTAAACTCCCAACCGATATACGGAAAACTGACTTTCATATATTACACCTCACCATCAGGAGATTTTACAACTGATAGAGTGCAATTGTTAACGTCAAGCATCTTTTGAAGTTTGGCGTTTACATCTTCAAAACTTGCGTTTTCAACAGCGTTGATATACTTAAAAAATTCATTATCGTTAAAATGATAATCAAGAATTGCATTGGCAATCGAGCTTACAGAATTAAGGGAAGAAATTACATCGCCGTATACCGACTTGCGTGCAATATCAAAATCTTCTTTGTTAAGTCCGTTAGCCTTATATTTTGAAATAAACTGTTTAATCATTTCGGCAGCCTGTTTTGGAGCTCTTGATTCTCCGCCGAAAATTACGGAACAATATCCCGGACCGTCAAACAGTTCGTATGAAAAAGTGCTGTTAATCAGGTTTGCGTCCATAAGACTGCGATAAAGTGAACTTGCGGGAGAAGCAAGCATCGAAAGCAAAATATTGGTTTCCGCAAGTTGCTTCTCGGTTAATACGCTGTCGGTTTTTTCCTTAAAGCCAAGGTTAAACATAGGCATAGATACCGGGAAATTCTGCTCAACATAAGGCTCTGCAATTTCGTACGGCTCGTCCTCAAAGTAATTCTTAATCTCGTGTTTTTCATTGTTTTTTAGCATTTTGTCACAGATTTTCAGCACCTGTTCGGGGGTTACGTTACCCGCAACACAGAGAGCCATATTTCCGAGATTATAAAATACATTGTATACCTGATACAGTTTTTCAGCCGTTATTTGAGCAATAGTTTCTACCGTGCCGGCAATATCAATTTTTACAGGGTGATTTTGATACATTCCGCCAAGCATATTAAACATAACACGCCAATCGGGAGAGTCATCATACATTTTGATTTCCTGACCGATTATTCCCTGCTCCTTTGCAACGGTTTGAGCTGTAAAATACGGGTCTTGAACAAAATCAAGAAGCATTTCAAAGCTCTCGTCAAACTTGCTTGTACAAGAGAAAAGATAACAGGTCTTTTCAAAACTTGTGTAAGCGTTTGCGTTTGCTCCTGTTTGGGCAAACTTTGCAAAAACGTCTCCCTCTTCGCTTTCAAAAAGCTTATGTTCAAGATAATGGGCTATACCGTCGGGAACGGTAATTTTTTCGCCCCCATCACAAGAAAAGCAGGTGTTTATACTGCCGTACTTTGTACCGATGATTGCATATGCAGACTTATAGCCCTCTTTCGGATAAACATATACAGTCAATCCTGTGGGGTGGTTAATTTTGTAGTAGCTGTCGCCTGCTCTGTCTGATTTTATTTCCTGTATTTTCATCTTTTACCTCTTACTTATTCTTTAATGTATAAACGGTATCAAGCGTTAATTTATTTGCAGAATTGACTATCTGTTCCTTTGTAACGGCGTTAATCTCATTTGAAAGTTCCTCAATTGTCTTAAATCCGCCGTCAAAAAGCTGCCCTGTATACCAAACTTCAATTCCGCTTACCGTATCATTTGTAGAATAAAACATATTTATCATGGCTTTTTTTGCCGCTTCAATTTCAAAATCGGTAATCAAGCCATTCTTCATATCATCAATTTCTTTTATTATTCCCTGCTCAGCTTTTTCAATATTTTCACTCTCAACGCCGCTGTCAACTGTCAGGATTCCCTTATTTCTGTCAAAGCGTGATGAGCAATAATAGCAAAGGCTCTGCTTTTCACGGACATTACAGAACAGCTTTGAGCTTGCCGTACCGCCTAAAATTGCACACATAAGGCGTGTTGCGATAACGTCCTCGTCGGGAACAGCACAATCTGTACGAAAGCCCATAACCAATTTTGACTGTGAAAGCTCCATTTCTTCGGTTACATGCTTAGGTTCTGAAGCAGAGCGAACAATCTGAGTTGTATTTTTGGCAGGCTGTCTGTCATATTTTGAAAAAGCATTTTTAAACACTTCTTTTGCATTATCAGACGGACTGTCGCCGATATACATAATTTCAACAACGGCGGTATTTAACATATTCTTCCAGGCATTATAAAGAGACTCCGGAGTTGCCGCCTTGATTTTCTCGGCTGTACCGTAACGTTTCATACCGAAAACTTCGTTATTGCACATATTTTTGATAAGCTGACCGTTAGCATAAATACGCTTATCGTTAAATTCGGAATCTATAACATCCAAAAGCTGTCTGCGCTCCTGTTCAACTTCCGATTCAACAAATTTGCCGTCATTAACGTTAGGCTCAAAAATAACGCTGCACAATAGAAGTGAAAGCTCTCTTGCCACACTTTCGGAGGCAAATGCATATCTGTCATCAATTCCGTTTGTGCTCAGCGAAAGCACCTGACGGTCGCCTATTTTACTTATAGAAATATTCAAATCCGCACCGTAAAGAGAAGCAAGCTTTTTGCTTAGTGCGGTAAAATCAGGATAAGCCTTGCAGGAACGTGAAAGCACTCCAAAAAGCAAAGCATTTTCCGAAGCTGTTTCCTCGGAAAGAGGAAGTATAATATTTGCAGTAATTTTCATCGTCTTAAAGCGGCTGTCTTTTACACTGCTGAAAAACACACCGTCGGCGATTTCAACTCTGTTGATTGAATTCATTTTATCAACTCCAATATATATTCATTTATAGTATAACATAATTATACAAATTATAAAAGTATTTTTGCACAAATAAAACAAGTACTTATTTAAACTGAGAATCTGTAACTTTAGGCTATAAACAGTTCAAATTTGTATGTGCAAAATAATTTGTAAAATAATGTAAAGTTGTTAAAATGCGTTTTACATTAAAACAAATGCAGTTGTTCAAAACATAGATTTTATCGCATTATTCAGATATTTTCATAATTTAAAGAACAGATTTACTATTTTACATATATTTTACAAAACGTTTGTTTTTGATTTTACACCGCAAATGTATGATAAAAGTGTAGTCAGGAAAAGCTGACGAAAAATAATACCGATTTGAATTAAGAAAGGAAATCGAAATGAAAAAATTAATTTGTATCGCACTTGCAGCTCTTATGGCACTTGCAGTATTTGCAGGCTGCGGAGAACAGAAAGATGACAGTTCTTCGGATTCATCTTCAAGCTCATCAAGCGCATCATCAGACGCAAAATCAAAAAGCGAAGGCACCGTATCAACAGACGGTTCAACTTCAATGGAAAAAGTTATCGGCGCACTTGGCGAAGCATTTGAAGAAGCAAACAAGGGCATATCGTTCACCTATAACCCGACAGGTTCAGGTTCAGGTATTGAAGCTGTAACAGCAGGCAGATGCGACATCGGTCTTTCAAGCCGTGCACTTAAAGACGACGAGAAATCAAAAGGTCTTAAAGAAACAACCCTTGCTCTTGACGGTATTGCAATTATCGTAAATCCTCAAAATTCAGTTTCAAACCTCAGCCTTGACGATATTACAAAAATCTATAAAGGTGAAGTTACAAACTGGAAAGATGTCGGCGGCAGCGACGGCGAAATTGTACTTATCGGTCGTGAAGCAAGCAGCGGCACAAGAGACGGTTTTGAAAGCATCACAAAAACCAAAGACAAATGTCAGTATCGTCAGGAACTTACATCAACAGGTGATGTAATCACAGCGGCATCTCAGAATCCTAACGCAATCGGATATGCTTCACTTGCTTCTGTAAAAGAAAGCGTAAAAGCAGTATCGGTTGACAATGTTGCTCCAAGCGAAGAAACAGTTAAAGACGGCAGTTACGTAGTTCAGCGTCCGTTCGTACTTGTAACAAAGGAAAACGAAAAGCTCTCCGACTCTGCTCAAAAATTCTTTGACTATATTACTTCAAGCGATGCTGCAAGTATAATATCAGAAGCAGGCGCAGTTCCTGTAAACTAAAATTTCGCAGCTAACAGGGCAGCTTCTGCAGCTGCCCTTATTGTGCGTAAGTGAATCAGAAGGAAATGAATATGAAAAAAAATATGAAGAATAAGAAACAGTTATTTGAAAACATAGTTCACGGCATATTTTTAATATTAGGATTAATCACAGTAGGTTTTGTTCTGCTTATTACAGTATATCTTGTAGTTTCAGGTATACCGGCAATTCAAAAAATCGGGTTATTTGACTTTTTGTTCGGACAAGAATGGGCTTCTACCGCAGAAAACCCAAAATACGGTATTCTTCCGTTTATCTTAACAAGTATTTACGGTACGGCAGGTGCAATTATCCTTGGTGTACCGATAGGATTTTTGTCAGCGGTCTACCTTGCAAAACTTGCACCAAAAAAAATAAAAACAGTTATTGAATCCGCAATCAGCCTGCTTGCAGGTATTCCCTCCGTTGTATACGGTCTTGTGGGTATGATGATTCTTGTACCGGGAATAAGACAGGTATTTAACGTTAAAGACGGCGCAAGTTTGCTTGCCGCAATTATTGTGCTTGCAATAATGATTTTGCCGTCGGTAATAAAAGTTTCAATCACGGCTCTTGAGGCTGTTCCAAAGGAATACGAGGATGCGTCTCTTGCACTTGGCGCCACACCGACAGAAACATATTTCAAAGTTTCTGTAAAGGCGGCAAAAAGCGGTATTGCGGCTGCGGTTGTACTTGGCGTAGGCAGAGCAATCGGAGAAGCGATGGCAGTTATGATGGTATCGGGCAATGTTCCGAATATGCCCGAACTGTTTCAAAGCGTACGATTCCTTACAACAGCGGTTGCAAGTGAAATGTCTTATTCATCGGGTTTGCAAAAAGAAGCGTTATTCTCAATAGCACTTGTTCTGTTCCTGTTTATTATGCTCATAAATGCAACTCTTAACTTCTTTTTGAAACGTGATAAGGAGAAATAATTATGCTTAATAATAAAATGTCAAAGAGCCGCAGAACATACATAATAACGCTAAAAATTCTTATGGCGCTCGCCACGGTGTTCACCTGTGCAATCGTAATTTTTCTGATTGTGTATGTTATGGTTAAAGGTATCCCGAATATTTCGTGGGAAATGCTGACAACCAAACCAAGTTATCTTTCTGACAGAATCGGTATTTTACCTGATATTTTGAATACATTGTATATAGTTATTGCAACTTTGGCAATTGTACTTCCGCTTGGTATCGGCGCCGCAATATACTTAACCGAATATGCGGCAAACAAAAAAATAGTGGGAATTATAGAATATGCGGCAGAAACTTTGTCGGCTATCCCTTCAATCATCTACGGCCTTGTAGGAATGTTGTTCTTTTGCCAATTCTTGAATTTACAAACTTCGATTTTGGCAGGTGCACTTACACTTGTAATTATGAATCTGCCTACGATTATGCGTACAACTCAGGAAAGCCTTAAAACAGTTCCTCAAAGTTACCGTGAAGGCGCTTTCGGACTCGGAGCCGGAAAATGGAGAGTTATCAGAACGGTAGTTCTTCCGGGATGTATGGACGGCGTAATCACAGGATGTATTTTGTCGGTCGGCAGAATCCTCGGTGAATCCGCAGCACTTTTGTTTACGGCAGGTTTTGCTCACGCGCTCAACGGATTTTTTGACGGACTCGGAAGTGCCGGCGCAACACTTACCGTTGCTCTTTATGTATATGCAAAAGAACAGGGCGAGTTTGGCGTTGCATTTGCAATTGCGGCAATACTTATGATTATGTCAATTATTATAAACCTTTCCGCTACACTTGTAGAAAAGTATTTTAACAGGAGAAATAAAATATGAGTAATATAGTAACTGTCAAAGATATGTGCCTTTGGTACGGAGCTCATCAGGCACTCAAGGATATTAACATTGACATTCCCGAAAAAAGCATCACTGCGCTTATCGGACCGTCCGGCTGCGGAAAATCAACCTTTCTTAAAACTCTCAACAGAATGAACAACCTTATTCCGGGCGTTAAAATCACAGGAGACATACGATATAAAGATACCGATATATTCGATTCGTCGGTAAACGTAAACGAACTCAGACGTGAGGTTGGTATGGTATTTCAAAAACCTAACCCATTCCCTATGAGCATATATGATAATATCGCTTACGGACCTCGTACACACGGAATTAAAAATAAAGCAAAGCTTGACGATATAGTTGAACGTTCCCTAAAAGACGCGGCAATTTGGGACGAAGTAAAAGACAGACTCAAAAAGAATGCACTAGGTCTTTCAGGCGGACAACAGCAAAGGCTGTGCATTGCAAGAGCTATTGCGGTTGAACCCGAAGTTCTGCTTATGGACGAACCTACATCCGCGCTTGACCCGATTTCAACTTCAAAAATTGAAGAGCTTGCATTGGAACTGAAAAAGAAATATACTATAATTATTGTAACGCATAATATGCAGCAAGCTGTGCGAATTTCTGACAAAACCGCATTTTTCCTGCTTGGAGAGCTTGTTGAATACGATGATACGGAAAAACTGTTCTCTGAGCCTAAGGATAAACGCACAGAAGATTACATTACAGGAAGGTTTGGTTAACTATGAGAAGTCATTTTGATGAACAGCTTGCACAGCTTAACAAAGAACTTATTGAAATGGGCGCATTATGCGAAGAGGTAATCGCACTTGCGTCAAAAGCGTTAAGCGGTGCTGACGGAAAGATGGCAAAGAAAGTTGCTTCTCTTGACAATGAGATTGACGAAAAAGAAAGAGATATTGAATCACTTTGCCTCAGACTGCTTTTGCAGCAACAACCTGTTGCCGGAGACTTAAAACAGATTTCTGCAGCATTAAAGATGATTACTGATATGGAACGTATCGGAGACCAGGCAGAAGATATTGCTGAAATAATTAACTTTCTTGACGGAAGAACATTTGAAAACGATGAACTTTTGCGTGAAATGGCAAGAGCCACAATTAGGATGGTTACAAACAGCGTTGACGCCTATGTCAAACATGATATAATATTGGCAAAAGAAGTTATTAAATCTGACGATGTAGTTGATAAATACTTTGACAGAATAAAGCACGAATTAATAGATAAAATATCAAAAAATCCCGATGACGGAGAATATGCAATCGACCTTATAATGATTGCGAAATATTTTGAACGTATCGGAGACCATGCAGTTAATATTGCCGGATGGGTTATATTCTCTGTAAACGATACTCACACGGAGGAATAAAAATGATTTGGTGTGTTGAAGACGACGCAAGCATCAGAGATATTGAAGTTTATGCACTTAAATCAACCGGGTATGAAGCCAAGGGATTTGAAGACGGCAAAAGCTTTTGGGAAGCTTTAAAAATCATAAAGCCTCAGCTTGTTGTTCTTGATGTTATGCTCCCGGAAATTGACGGAATTGAGCTTTTGAAAATGATGAAAGCATCTCCTGAACTTTGTGATATTCCCGTTGTTATGGCAACAGCCAAAGGCGCAGAATACGACAAGATTCAGGGACTTGATTTGGGTGCGGATTATTATCTTGCAAAACCGTTTGGGGTAATGGAGCTTGTATCGTGTGTAAAGGCTGTACTGCGGCGCTGTTCTCCAAAACAGGAAAAGAAGCACTATAAACGCGGCGGTATTGAGCTTAACCTTGAGGAACACACCGTTACCGTAGACGGAAACCGTATTGAGCTGACGTATAAAGAATTTGAGCTTTTGCATCTGTTTATGCTTCAACCGGGCACGGCATTCACACGAAGCAGACTGTTTAATGAAATTTGGGGTATGGACTACTGCGGAGAAACCCGAACGGTAGATATGCATATCCGTACTCTCAGACAAAAGCTTGGAAAGTACGGCAGCCTTATTGAAACCGTAAGAAATGTAGGTTACAGAATGGAGGCAGAGAAATGACCAAGAAAATTTTTAAGTCCATTGTTCTTGTCGCAGGAGTAGTTTTGCTGGCAAGCATTGTAATTATAATGGGAGTTCTTTACCAGTATTTTGGTGAAGTGCAGGAAAATCAGATGAAAGATGAATTGAGCATTTCATCTGTTGCAGTTGAAGAAGACGGCGTTACATATCTAAGCAAGCTTGAATCAAATCGTTACAGGATAACCTGGATAAAAGCAGACGGCACAGTTATTTATGATACAAAAAACGGTGCCGATACTATGGAAAACCATGCTGACCGTGAGGAGGTCAGAGAGGCTTTGAGCAGCGGAGAGGGCGAAGGCACACGTTACTCCTCTACCCTACTTGAAAATACTATGTACTGTGCAAAGCGACTTAGCGACGGAACAGTTCTCAGAATATCAATGAGCAGAGCCTCGGCAGGTGCCCTTGCATTCGGTATGATACAGCCGATATTAATTGTGTTGATAGTTGCATTAGCCCTTTCGGGAATCCTTGCAAGCCAAATTTCAAAAAGAATTGCAAGGCCGCTTAATGACCTTGATTTGGAACATCCGCTTGAGAACAACACATATGATGAAATATCTCCGCTTCTTAACAGAATTAATTTTCAGCACAAAGAAATTAAATCTCAGGTAAAAGAATTACAACAAAAAAAGGACGAATTTAATCAAATTACAAGCAGTATGAACGAAGGCCTTGTTCTTCTTGATAACAACGGTACGATTCTCAGCATTAACCCGGCTGCACAAAATATTCTTGAAACAGATGAATACTGTATCGGAAAAGATTTTCTCACAATAGACCGCAGACATGATATGAGTATTGCAATACAAAATGCACTCAACAACGGCAAAAGTGAGATTCGGAGTGAAATAAACGGACGTGAATATCAATTTGATATCAGCAGAATACAATCTGCAAATAAAACAATCGGTGCCGTACTTCTTGCCTTTGATATTACAGAACGTGAACTTGCTGAAAAAACACGCCGTGAGTTTACGGCAAATGTTTCTCATGAACTAAAAACACCGCTTCAGGGAATTATCGGCAGTGCGGAACTTATTGAGGGCGGAATGGTAAAGCCCGAAGATATGCCGAGATTTGTTAGTCATATAAAAGAAGAAGCCAAACGTTTGGTGGTATTGATTGAAGATATTATCAGACTTTCGGAACTTGATGAGGGCAGTGCAATGCCGCAAAGTGAAGTTGATTTGCTTAATATAGCCAATGAAGTAAAAAACAACCTTGACGAAACGGCAAAAGCAAAAAACGTCAGCATACAGGTAAGCGGTAAAAATGTGGTTATTGAGGGCGTAAAACGTCTTATTTATGAAATTATATTTAACCTTTGCGACAATGCAATTAAATATAATAAAGACGGCGGAAAGGTTGACATTTCGGTTTCTGAAACAGAAAGCAACTCGGTTATCAAAGTAAAAGACAACGGAATCGGCATTGCTCCTGAAGAACAGAATCATATTTTTGAACGTTTTTACAGAGTAGATAAAAGTCATTCAAAAGCCTCAGGCGGCACAGGACTTGGTCTTTCAATTGTAAAACACGCTGTTCAATATCACAACGGCACAGTTACAATTGACAGCCAAATCGGAAAAGGTACCGAAATCACAATTGCTATTCCTAAAAACAAATAATTCTCAGTAATGCATATTAAAAAGCAGGTATGATATCTATTAAGATTGTCATACCTGTTTTTTCATTCTATGTTCTCGTTCTAATAAATTCTAATAAAAAGGCTCTATCATAAATAAAACTTTTACAAAATAAAGCATACAAAAAGCAAGCGGTAGCTTTTTACCACCGCTTGCTTAAATTCAGTATCAATTGTTCACTTTTATTTTATTGGATTGCCTCAACTTGTCTGCATTACATCTTTTTTTGGCGCATTGTAAAATGAGGTTGCAACAATAAAATAAATAGTCCATAGAGACGATTCTGTAGTAGAATTGAGTTACCACTCACCAATTCGAAAGGAATCATCACTATGGACAATCCCAATTGTAACACAGGACACAAGAAATATCAACACCTGACATCGGAAGAACGACACATAATTGAAGTGCGCTTCAATGAGGACAAGTGGACGATCTACGCAATCGCCAAAAGTCTTGGAAGACCATACAACACAATCAAAAACGAGATTAACCGTGGTACGGTATATCTCTACAACGGAAAGATAGCCAGATATAAGGCTGACAAAGGCGAGGAAGCATATCGT
>FMUV01000068.1 GCA_900101355.1 Ruminococcus sp. YE282 | reverse complement strand
AGACAGATTACGAAGAACAAGCCGTCATTCACAAACGATGACAGCCTGCGCAAAATGTTGTATTTAGCTTCTCAAAAAATTGTCGAACGCTGGACACAAAGATGTCGAAACTGGGATGTAGTTTTAAGCCAGTTATCAATAATATTTGAGGCCAGAATACCTGCTTGATTTGCCCCTGTGAATAGAATTTCCTGTCTGCGGAATGTTATTCACGCTTTGGCATGCATAACATTCCGCAGACAGGAATGAAAAGTTGACACGGGGCAAATCAGAAAGCCTGATTGCAACCGCAATCCTGTATTCTGTTATTGCTTGAAGGATTATTATTTACACAAAATTTTATGGGTTGCCGTTTTTTACTTAACTGTCTGATTCTTCTGTATATAATTATGATTTGTATAACAAAAAAGACAGAGCCTAAACTCTGTCTTAAATGAAATATTATTTATATGTGTTGATTTTAATACCAACCGGCCTCTTTTACAAGAACCTTTTCGTCATATGCTTCTTTGATTGTTTTTGTTTCATAATGTCCCTGCTCAGGAACATTAACTGTTTTTGTGCCTGATTGGACTTGCTTAGATTCAACATGATAACTAAAATTCTCGTCATTTAACATATGACTCTCACCATGAGCATTTTTGTTATTTGTTATATCAGCCCCGCAAGTATTGCATATAACTGCACCAACAGTTTCATACACAGGCTCTTCATAAGAGTATGCGGCTTCATCAACAACCCATACCTGTTCTGTCACTGCTTCATGATGTACTGTTTTATACACAGCCTCATGATAAGTCTTTCCGTCATCTTGCTTTGGTGTATCGCTCTTTGATGAAGAACCGCTGCTTGATGAACCGGAGTTGTCGCTCTTGCTTGAGGTTGATTGGTTTGTCTTAGAAGAACTTGAAGAAGAACCGTTATTGTCAGTGCTGTTTTTTGAATCTGCTTTCTTAATATCATCTGCACTTACTTCAACAGTCTTACCGTCATCGGTTTTTATTTTGACTTTTCCGTCTTCCGACGGCTCAACCTTTTTGCCGTCTTTATCAATAACATTTCCGTCCTTATCAATACTAAGTCCGTTATCTGTTATCGCCTGAGCTTCTATGTTAAGTGTTGTGGTTTCAATCGTCGCCGTGTCTGATGTGGCAGTATCGGCTGTTGCTTCATCTGGCGTCGATGTGTTCTTGCTGCAGCCCGAAAATAAAGCAATGATTATTGTTACTGCTATGAGTGCTGCGCTGACAATAGAAATTATTATAACTTTTTTCTTGTTTTTCATAATGCCATCTCCCTTTTATAAACTGAAATGCATTCCGTTGTCTAACTTGTTATACTGTGATATTTGATGTTTTAATTGTTCATTTTCCTGAAGAAGCCTTTGATTTTCTGATTTTAAAATCATATTTTCTTCGTTCAAGTTTTTCATTATATTTGAAAATTCGGAAAGATTTGTAATGCTGTTACTTATTATTTTCATATCAGAGCTTAGAAAATTTTCCTTGCGTAATTCTGATTCTCTGTCTTTTTGCAAATTTTCCGCTATGCTGTCAACCCGTTTAATAATCTCTTGATTTTGCCCTGCTAAGGTTGTATTATTAAGAATCCCGATATTATTATTAATGCTTTTTGCGTTCTCGGCAACGGTTTGTTTTATTTCTTGAGTTATTTTATTGTGTTGACCGCTTAATGTTGTATTGTCTAATTGTCCGATTTTTTTATCAATATCCTTATAACCTTTTTTGTTTCCTAAGTAATTAAGGATAACCGAGCCTGCAACTGCAATTATTGCCCCGACAATTGTTGCCAATGCTATATCCATAACATAACCCCAATCGTTATTAAAGTGCATTATTTTCACCTCTATTCTATAATTTTTGCGCAAATATGTCAATATTTGCTTTAATATAAATAAAAAAACAGAGCCTAAACTCTGTTGTAAATTCTTATAGATTAAAGTGCATTCCGTTGTCAAATTGGTTATGCATTGATATTTGATGTTTTAATTGTTCATTTTCATGAAGAAGCTTTTGATTTTCTGATACCAGCAATTTGTTTTCGTAGTTGGTTTTCTGTAATTCTTTCATTAAATCAGATATAGCTGTTACATATTCCTTTATATTTTTCTGCTTATCAGAAAGCTCTTTATGTTGTAAGTCATTTCTTTGATATTCGGCATACAGCATTTTATCTATATCGTTTGCTTTTTGCAGAATTGTATCGGCTTTTTGTGACAATGCACTTGCATTTGAATGCAAATTGTTTGTTAATGTATCTGCACGTGAATGTATTACATCCGCATTTTTGGCTATTGAATTGTTTATATCTTTATGTTCTTCTTCCAATCTTTCATGTTCTTTGCTGAGATTCTTATTGCTTTTAGCAGATTTAATTAAATCAATTACAATTGTTAAAACCGTTACAAAACATGAAGCAATTACTACCCAATCCACGATATATCTCCAGTCAATGTCATATAAATGCATTATTTTCACCTCTATTCTATAATTATTGCACAACAATGTCAATATTTTGTTTAATATTTTGCAACCTTGATTAAATATTAATATGATGAATAGACGAATTGATTTCATCAATGTAAGAATTATAATTATCGTATTGAAGATACAATCTGATTCCGTCAGCAGCTACAATTAACACAGGTGCAGATATGTTTGTGTAAACACAAATTGAAACGTTAAATGTTTTTACTTTTACTTCATGATTAATTGCATACACATAATTAATGCTGCGCTTAAAACGTTCTTGCTTATAGCTGTATTTTGAAGTTATATAAACGTCAAGATAATCACTTGAATCTACATTGCTGAAAAAGTATAAGTATTGATTTAAATACGACAATTCATCATTAAAATATTTTCGTGCATATTTAGAAAAAGTAATAACTTCTCCAAATTCAAGAAAATCAGGTCTTAAATGTTTATATTTAATTCTTACTGCATTGCTTATAAAAATCACAACTAAAATTATTGTTGCTGTGATTAAATAAATCGGAAATGTTATTGAATTATCATTATATGTACATAGTGAGTACACGATTGTAATGATGATTTCGCTAAAAGCACAAAACACTTCAATAATTAAAGCCCTTTTTTCTGTTTTTACTATTTCACACAATTCAGCGTATCTGAAATTTGCTGCATTTGCGATCGCTTTTTTTATGCTTGATTCATTAAATTTATATTCTATATTCATTTCTTTCTCCATAATTTCCACTCAAAATTTAATCCCCACAAAGGGGGAGGGGAAGTTTAACTTCCCCTCCAAGGGAGATTTATGAAAACTTCATCAAATGAGTAGAAAGCCGTTTGATTAAATAAAAAAGACAGAGCCTAAACTCTGTCTTGACATCCGGTGTGTTTTACTATACAATTAAGATAATAAAAAGCAAGTCCTATAACTTTTTATTTATTAATCGTCCAATGCCGGTTGGGCGATTATTTTTTTATGCTTTTTAAATTAATCATGATTGTTATAATTAAAAAAAGCCATAAAACATACTCCTAAAAAAACTCCGCTGAATAAACCTATTATAATTCCTAATAGCATAATTTACTCCTTTCGTTGTTTCCCCGAAATGGGGGAGGAGAAGTATTACTTCTCCTCAAGAGGGTTTATTATGAAAACTTGTCAAATGAGTAGAAAGCTTGTTAATTAACGATATTGAGATTATAAATATATGAACAGTCAACATATCCGTTTATACCGTTAACATAATATTTATCTGAAAACTGCCATATATCGGAGACCGCCGAAAAGTTTGTGTAAAAGTGAATAATAGACTTCCTTTCAAGCAATAATGGAAACAGAAAAATTAAAGCTTGAAAGGAAGTTTTTTTAATGGAAAAAGTACCGGCAGAAATGATGAGAGAATTTGTAAGAAGTCAGAAATTCACCTCAACAGATGAAGTTATGACAGCAATGAAAAATATGTTCAAGGACATTCTTCAGGAGGTTATGGAATGTGAGCTTGCAGATGAGCTCGGCTACGAGAAAAGCGAAAGAACGTCGAATGATGAGTGTAGCAATAAGTC
>FMUV01000012.1 GCA_900101355.1 Ruminococcus sp. YE282 | reverse complement strand
CCCGAAAAGGTTGATGGCGACCGTGTGCAGGAGGTAGAGATTTATCTTAATTTCATTGGCAAGTTTGATTTGCCGGAGCCTGAATTGACAGCGGAGGAAATCAAGCGTCAGGAACAGATGAAGCGTCACCGTATCGTGAGCCGTGAACTCTATCAGTTGATGAAAGCGGGCAAGCATAAAGTAGGACAGCCTTTTACCCTCAAATGTAAATGTTGTGGCAATTCATTTGAATCAAAGATGTCTAATACGCTATTCTGCACTCTAAAATGTCGAGCGAAATATTATCGTCGGCAAGAATCGGAAAAGCGGAAGCGTGAAATAGTTTGCAATTACTGCGGTAAATCATTCGTTGCTACAAGAAGTGATGTCAAGTATTGCTGCAAGGAATGCAAAGAAGAAGCAAATCGTATCATGCGAAAAGAACGCTACGAGATGAAGAAACAACAAAAGTTGAATCAAAACACTTCCGAAACGGTGTTCAGCGAAGAAAAGAAAACAGCATAATCAATTAACGCTTCGGCGGCTTGTGAGAGCGATTTCACAAGCCGCCTTTTTGATTGGAGGAAAATTATATGATGAATTTTACTGAGAAAGATTATTTACAGGCAAAGCACCGATTGGAAGAAGCGCAGGCTCGCAATCGTGTGAAGGAACGCAAAGCACGAACACATCGGCTTATCCAAGAGGGAGCCATTTTAGAGAAAGCTATGCCGCAAGTTCGGCAAATGTCGTTGGAACAATTGGAGGGCTATCTATGCAGTCTTATCAAATAATCATTATCAACGGAACGCTTCGAGCAATCGGAGCGTTTCTTCTTTTATCCCGAAGGGCGCACTTACTCACCACCCACAAAATGGGCGGTGGTACTGCTAAAGCAGCCGTGCGCTCTCCGAGGGTTGCGGCTCCGTCGGAGCCTTGCGGAAGCTGCCGCAAAGCCGTCACCTTCCGTGCGGTTGCCTGTCCGACAACCGCATTGTCAACGCTGTACCACAGCCTTGACAGCGTGGGTATCGCTGCGGCGACACCCAGTATTACTCATAAGAATTCGCAATACTTTTTGACCCGCCGTTGCAGAAACTTACTCTATACATCTCAGTTTTTCAAAGGCGGATTAGATGCAACGTCACTTTGCAAAAGAAACAAAAATACTGTCCGAAAGGTGTGATTTACAAGAGTGGCAATCTATCATTTAGAAGCAAAAGTCATCAGCCGCAGCTTCGGCAGAAGCGCCGTTGCAGCTTCCGCTTATATGAGCTGCTCCAAGATTTTGAACGATTACGACGGTGTTCTCCACGACTTCACCCGCAAGCGAGGGCTTGTATGGGAGCATATCTTTTTACCCGAAAATGTTCCGCAGGAGTGGCAAGAGCGGAGTGAATTATGGAACGCCGTTGAATGTGCCGAAAAGACAAAGGATAGCCGACTCGCCCGAGAGTTAGTGGTCGCTTTGCCCGTTGAACTTCACAAAGAACAATGGATCAATCTACTGACCGATTATGTCCAAAGCAACTTCGTTGCAGACGGTATGTGTGCCGACGTTGCTATTCACGACACCGACGGTCACAATCCTCACGCTCATATTATGCTTACCGTCAGACCTTTGGACGACAAAGGCAAGTGGCAATACAAAACCGAAAAGGAATACCTGTGCAAGTGTAACGGAGAGGAAAAGGGCTTCACAGCCGCCGAGTTTCTGCTGGCAAAATCACAGGGCTGGGAGAAGCAATATCAATATTTTGTTGGCAAAAAGAAGGTGTATATGCCGCCGTCAGAAGCGGAGCGACACGGCTACGAGCGAGTCAACAAATATCCTAAAAGCACGAAATTCGGACGGCAGAATCCAATCACCGCCCGTTGAAACAGCGTCGAACAGCTTGTGATATGGAGAGAGAATTGGGCGCAGATCACGAACAAATATCTTGATGAAGCGAATCGATCAGACGCCCATATCGACCACCGCAGTCACGCCGCCAGAGGGATTGACGAGCAGCCGACGATTCACGAAGGTTATGTTGCACAAGCTATGGAGCGCAGAGGATTGATCGCTGACCGCTGTGAAATCAACCGTCAAATCAAAGCGGATAACGCTCTGCTCTGTGAGCTGAAAGCTGCGTTTGCAAAGATCTCACAGGCGGTCAAAAATACCATCCCCACCCTCGCCGAAGCGATGGAATCTCTGCGTGAGAAAGTCATTGTTATCAGCTATCATATTCTGCATACAAAAATCGGCAAGCGCAATATTACCGATTATGTTAAGGAGTTAAAGGCAAATTATGAAAGCTACAAGAGTATTGTCAAGCAGATCGCTGTAAAGAAGAAAGAACGGAAGGAACTTCAAAAACAGAAAAAGTCTACTCCCCTTATCAAGGTCATTACTCACCGTGATTTAGCTCGCCGCATCGCCGAGCTGACAGAAGAAATTGAAGAACTGAAATCCGAAAAAGCTCGCTTGCTTGCCGCTATGGAGCGAACCGATGATAAAGATGTATCTACGGTCAATGACAGCCTTGACAGAATGCGGTCTGCTTTGAAGGAGTTAGACAAACGAGAAGCAAAATACACCGCCGAGCTGAACGAAGCCTTGCAGCAGTACGCTGAGTACAAAGAGCAATCCAAAGAATTCAACACAGGCGAATTTGGAAAAGCTCGTTTGGATATTCGCTCCGATAAAGAGCGCAATGCCCTCAATCAGATTTTAGATTCATACGGCGAACATTTCTCTCGCAGCACATTTTTCAGCAGTGTCCGTGACGCAGATATGAAGCTCGACGACGAGATTAATATGCCTGCCGTCCGTGAATACGTTTATCAGCAGTGCAGACAAGCACATCAACCGCAAAGAAGCAGAAAAACGCACGGGCATGAGAGATAAATTTATATTGAGATGAATTTTATTAGGGTCATTTTATGCTAAAGTTATAGTTTTCTTTATAATTGAAATATAACAAAAAGGGCAAAAGCAAATAAAATTGTACCTTCGCCCTTTTTCGTTAATTATGTTATTTTTGCAAATGCGAGAATCAAATACGTTTTTTATAAAGCGACAATGTTAGAAGTGATGGTTTAAGCGTACTTGCCAACATACAATTCTGCGTGCTGCGTACCACTTGAATAATAGATCTGTTTTCCTCCAACATAACCACAATAATCTCCGGTTCCTGTCCAATACAATGTCCTACCTGCGTCAATTTTAGAAACCGATGGATTAACTGATAAAAACCATTTTGTTTGATACATATTTGTTTCGCAAAAAACATTAGTCACAGTTCCACATACGTTGTTACCATAATTATTCTTATTTATATATGCTTTTGCACCTGCAGTAGCATAATTATAGCTTTTTTTGCTGTAACAGGACTAGCGGAATTAATTGATATGTTTGTAGTATTTTCTTCTGTGTTAAAATAGTTCAAAGTTGATTCTTTAGATTGCAACCCAGATATTGACTCTTTAGTTATTCTATCATACTCAGGGATTTCAACTTCTGCAATATACCTCAATTCTTTTTCAAAAGAATTAGAATCAAAGTTTACTTCATTATCATTTGTGTTTTCAGGAAGTCCATATTTTTTTAGTTCTTCTTTGGATAAAATATGGATATTTGTTCCATACTCCGAGTTTATTTCTGCGATAATTTCATTCATAGAATCCTGATTAGTAACAATATCTTGTTCGGCTGCTAATGCAACAACTGAAATCGAACAGATTATCACGGTTGTCATAATGATTGATAATAACCTTTTAAACATTAAAATTCTTCTTTCAAAAATTAATAAAATACATTCCAATAGCTCGGTTTTGTGCGCACTAAAACATTGCTCTTGAAAACATTATTGTTTAACCCTAAACTTATAGAAAATATTTTGAATGCTTGGTGCTTTGGATAGCAAAATATAAATAAGATAACCTATTAAAGCACCCAACATATTTAACCATAAATCGTCAATATCAGTTCCACGAGCTTGAGGTAATTGAAGCAACTCAATACATAAGGACATAAATAATGCTATCAAAACGATTTTTTTGACTGATATATTTCTCCAGAGAACTGATATAAAGAAGCCTATTGGGATAAAAATACATACGTTTCCAATTATATTTATAACAAAATAAATATAATTGTTGTATGTATTGATTTCATTGTATGTATCAAAAACCACTTTGCCCGGAATAAAATTGATTTCCCCAAAAATATTTTGATTGAGAATATAACTTGAAGTATTGCCAAATTCTATTTTGGGTATAAAGGTTTGAGAAGCTACACCAACACAATACATCACGAACAGAAACAGTCCCAGTTCATGAAGCCAATTCTTTTGTCTATGCTTTTTTAATATAAGTATAACAAATCTAATAATGCTGTATAAAGGTATGGAGCATACCATATAAGGGATTGAGTTTAAAATATAATCATAAATCATGTTTGCTTCTCCTTGATTTTTGTTTTATCCATTCCTTTACTATATCCTCATGTCTGCTAACAGAAAGGTTAATGCCTATAATGATTAAATCAATTAATGTAAAAACTCCTCCGCTTGCTATGAAAGGAATGTTTATATACATTTCCCCAAAGAACTTAAAATTACAAATTATGGATCCTAACAACTGAAATGTTATAATGAAGAAAGTAATCCACGCTGTTATTTTACCAATCTCAGTTTTTTGTTTACGTGCAACATTAGCCATAACTAACAGCAAACTAATAAAAACAACAAATATGCATCCTACTCCCAAATAACCATATTTTTGCAACAATATGATAAACGGATATTTTTCTAACATCAGTCTTTCTGTGGCTGATTCAATATTATAATCTTCTGTAGCATAAAAGCCAGCAGTACTAACAGAATCATTAATTTTTTGTTGAAAAAATGAATCATATGAGATTAAATTAGGCATTTTTAGATTAAAAAACAAAAATAGAAAACATAAGATAATTAGCGTTACAACAAACACAGCAACAGTCAAAAATGCGCAAGGAATCGATAATAAAAACCAATTATTTTTTATACCATAAAAAATAATTAACGCATAGATTGTCGATATTATCGCTATTGCGGGAACAGAGCTAATCAAAAAAGATAATAGAAATGGTGGAATCGTAAATATTGTAAATAGAATCAAACCATATGTCTTGTTGCTTTCTTTTAGGTATAATGCCACTAATGACAGTGAAATAGGAAATAGTAGCAAGGTGTAGAATGTATAATTATATCCAATACAGTGTATACCATTCCTCGCTTCAAAAGCAAAAAGAAAGGCAGAGAAAAAAAGGTGTACTGTGTAAATTGCTAAAGGATGACGAAGCAGAAAAGTATAATCGAAGAAATATAAAGCAACTGCTGCAAAACAACCAATCCCAATAGCAATAAAATTATTTTTGCTTAAAGTACCCTCTAACAAATAATGAATAATTACTCCTAATACAAGGAAGGCGGTCGTTAGTTCAATTAACAATATATTAATCTTAGGTCTATATGCACAATCTAATTCTTTACCTATTTTTTGAGGATCGCCCATGGATTTTATCGCTTCTTCCAGTGCTGGATCAGAGTCCATACCTTGATTAACATAAGCATCAAATTGATCCTGTATATGTTGTTCTAAATCCTGCGTAGCAATTTTTCTTGCACGCTTCCAGCGAATATTATTTTGAACTGCTTGGATATAAGCTTCTATAGAATGGGTAGGTTTCAAATTGCAGCTCCTTTCTCAACGAATAAAATTGAGTTAATCGCACTTGAATACTGTTCCCATTCTTTAGACTTTTCTGCTAAGTATGCTTTACCTTTTTCAGTAATATGATAGTATTTTCTTTTTTTCCCAGGTGTCTTACTGTTATTGTCACCCTCATAAGTATCTACATAATCTTTGACTTCAAGATTATGTAACAGGGGATAGAGTGAGCCGGCTGATAAACTAAAAACATTTTGAGATTGTTTTTCCAATTGTTCAATAATCTGATAGCCATACATATCTTGATTTTCGAGAAGTTTAAGTACAAGCATATCCACATTTCCGTATGTTAAAGTTTTATTTCCCATAAAGACCTCCTAATAATAAATATCGGATTTCGATATTTATTATATATCGAAATCCGATATTTGTCAAGATGCTATTTGAATGTTCATTTGAGATAGAAGTGAGGCATACATCATAAAGCTAACAAAGCAATCTTAATCACAAGAGGGCACATAAAAAGTGCTTTTTGGCAATACTTTTAGATTTTTTACTTACTAAAAAATGTTTTTATGGTTTTGTTTGTTGTGTTAAGATCGAAAAAAATATCGCAAAATAATATATTTGGCAGAAAATACCATTGACAAAACTCAAATCAGTATGGATAGATTTAACGTATTCGCCTGCGATGACCGCATCCGATACAGTTTAAATTTACATTCCAGTATGGATAGATTTAAAGTTCGCCGGATACCGCCAGCGGAGATTCTTTAAGTCTATTTACATTCCAGTATGGATAGATTTGAAGGCATCGGCAAAACAGCCCGGTGTTTATCCTGCTTTGGGCAGTGTGTTTTGTCTATCTGCCTTGTGATTTGTATTTATTTCTTTTATTTGTTTATAAATTTTTTCAAAACCGCATATTGTTCTGATTTTTCGCCGTTGTCAACCTACGGTGTTTTTTGCTTCATATGGGGTTGACAATCATATAAAATTCGATGTTTTGTCTTCAAATTTGCCCCAAAAGTCCTTGCTCATCCACCTTTCTTCGCGAGTATGAAACGTAATTACCGAGTCGGTGTCCTTGCGAATGTAGTGCTCAAGTTCCTTTTTCAGCGCAACCGAGTTTGGTTTGCTGAGGTTGCCCTCAAAGACGGAGTTTTGAATGTGCGTCAGGTACTTTTTGCAGGTCTTAAACACCTTTGGCAAAATCTTTTTGCCCTCGTCGTCCGTTACAATGTCATAAACAAGTATTACATACATTTTACCACCAAATTTCAAACCCTTTGTACTCTTTTTCTCCGATTATATGCTTTATCAGCTTGTATAGCTCAAGCCGTATCAAAAATTGATACGAAACATCTTTTTTTAGCTCTTTGTGAGAAATTGTTTGCTGTAATCTTTTGTCAAGCTCTTCCATAATCGTTCGCGAAGCCTTTTGTGTGAGCTGAAGTCCGTTAAGGCCGTCAACAAAGCTGTTTGCGTTAATCTGGTTTCGGTTGAGCAGTGAGAAAATAAGCCTGTCTGCAATCAGTGGTTTGAATACTTCCGAAACATCAAGCGCAAGCGAAAATCTTCGTGTTCCCGGCTGGTGCAAAAAACTGATGGTCGGGTTGAGCTGGGTCTTATAAATTTCCGCAAGTGTTTTTGTGTATATCAGTGAATTAACAAACGATATAAGGCTGTTTATCATGTTATCCGCAGGGTGATATACCCTTTTGTTAAAATCTATGTTTTGGTCAATTATGACGTTCCAGGCTTTGTAATATTCCTGCCTGATATTGCCCTCAACGCTCATAAGTTCCTCAATTGATTCAACGCTGTCTTTCATTTTCTTTGCTCCTTAGGGTTTCAGTGTGGAATTATACCTCACCGAAAGACTGAATGGAATCCGCCGCCATAAAGGTGGGGACATCTGCACTTAGTGTATATTACGCAAAATTCGTAATATGCGCACGACTTGCAGATTTTGTTCTGAGTTTTTGCAGGCGGCAGGGGAGACTTAACAATGCTCTTTATCTCTTGTATTGCCTTTTTAAGCACGTCTTCGTCAGCCTCAGTCAGTTCAATATCAACGCTTTGTCTAAGCAGCGGATAGTCAATTCTGCCCCTCAATCCGTCAACGCCTCTGCTTTTAAGATAAAAAATATAGTATTTAAGCTGCCAAATCCCCGCTTCTTCTATTTTGCGGCTCTTTTTTACATCGTGCAACATTCCGTGCTCTGCGATAAAATCTATGTTTATGGTGTTGTCAATCATAATGTGTTTGTTGGCTCGCTTGTATGAGGTTTCGTCAAGAATTTTTCCCATTTGAACATTTTCGTTGCCGTCTTCCATTGAAAGCTCGTTTGAAAAGTACCATAGCTTGCGCTTGCAAACAAAATAGTAATAAATTTGCATACCGCTGATTTCTTTATATGCCATCGTCCACCTCAGATGAAATTATCAAATCCACCGTCTTTATACTCTTTTATCATTTGGATTCCTCTTTCGTTGTCGTATTTGCAGTTTTCGAGGATTTGGATTCCGTCTTTCCTCATCTTATATTTAATCAGTTGACGGTTTCCCTTGTCTGCATAGTATTTTGAAACAGACACCGTAAAGTCTGTTATTCTTGAATTTGCTATTATCTTATCTTCCTTGGAACTTTCAAAATCATTGATGATTCTCAAAGATTCTTCGATGACGGCACGGTTTGTTTCATCCTCATATACCTCAATCGGTATTACGTCCACACGGTTAATCAAACGAAAATTGTCCTTATCATTTAAATAATTTAGATTTCTCTCTAAGAGTGAAAAAGTTTTACCGTAGTTATTAACATATTTTGAGCCGTTCAGATTTTCAACAGAAAGATATTTTTCAATCGGCTCGGACTTTTGCTTTTCGTTTATTATGCCGCTTACGCTCATTATGCCTTTTTTTGAAAGCTCATATATTGTCTCTCGTCCGCAAAGCGGTATCTTTTTGCATTGCCCTGCTGTTCGGTAAACACATAGCAATTGCAGTCAGTTTTAAAATAGTCTTTACTGCCCTTTCTGTTTACCCATCCAAAGCGCTGAAACAGCGAAAATAAATCGGAAAGTTCCGTAAAAAGAATGTCAAAGTCAATGTCAAGGCTTGCCTCAACCACCGAGGTTGAGACCCAAATTTCGGTTTTGTCTTTGTTTTCTTCTTTGGTTGCAGCCAAAATTCGTTCTTCTTTGTCGGCTCTGTCCTTTTTGATAAATCCTGAGTGAAACAGGTTTATTTCAATGTCCTCGTCTGCGCAATAATCGCTCAGCTTGTCAAAAATTTTCGTGGCAATGTCAATTGAGTTGCACACAACAAGAAATTTTTTTTCTTTGTCGCACCTTATTTTTTGAACGGTGTTCCAAATATCATCTGCCGTCATACAAGCTTCGGTCACACTTACGTTGTGTTTGAGTATTCCGTCACCCGAAAAGTCTGCGGACTTGAATCCGTCGCCCAAAATTTTGGTTAATTCACACCTTACAAACGGCGGAAGCGTGGCGGTAAGCACCGCAATTTTGCCTCCCATAATGTGAATCATTTTTATTGCGTACATTATGGTTGCAAGCAGTTCAGGTGAGTAAACTTGGATTTCGTCAATTATGAATTTGGAATAAGAGGCGATTGCCAGCTTGTATTCGTAGCAAGGATATTTGAGCGCAAAGTCAAAGATTTGGTCGGGGGTGCACACCGTTATCGGAAGTGAAAATTGCCTGGTCATATACAGGTAATCAAAATCAAAATCCTGGTTTTGCTCAAGGTCATTTTTTAGGTAAACTTCTTTTACGTCGGAGTGAATAAGCGCAACTCGGTTTTTGTATTCATCGCCTGATTTTTCGTTTGTAAGTTTTACAAGCCTTTTGAACATAGCGTTGATTGCGGTTTTGAGCGGAAGCACAAAAAAGCATTTGTTGTTGCCGCACCACAACAACCCGGCTTCGGTTTTTCCCATACCCGTGGGTGCGGTAACAACAATATTTTGGTCTGTGTTCTCAAAGCAGAATTTTTGCAAATTATTAAGTTCTATATTGTTTTGCCTTTGCCAATCGTTTATTTTGTCAAGCAAAAATTCGTTCGGAAGTTCACATTCAATTCCGCCGCTCGCAGTGTAATCGCATTTGTGCAGAAAGCCTTTGAGCAGTACGGCACGTTGCTTTTGCTCAGAAACCAGACTCTCTGCGAAAAAATGACCGATATTATTAGCAAATTTTATTATTTTGATTTTCGGCGGAAGATAACAGTCAAAGCAGTTAAGGCTGTCTTGCAATCTGTCATAGTGACTTCGAATAAACGCCGCATATTTGCCTTCATCGCGATAGTGATGATACAACACGCTGAAGCAAACCGATGAATAGTCGTCGCATTTTTCTTTGTCAATAAAGAATACAGAAAGGGTATTGTGAGGAATTTCTTTGTCTTCGTCAAACCTCACCTTTATATTTTTAAAGATTTTGAGTTTAATTCTTTTCTGAAATTTCCCGTTCATCTTGCCGAGGTCGTGACAAAAGCATGTGTAAATCAGGTCATTTATCATACTTTCGTCAACATAGCCAAGTTCAATTAATCTTTCCGCCGCTTCAATTACTTTTTGTGTGTGGGTTAAAAGAGACTCTGTTTCTTTTGCATAAAATTTGCTTAGGTCATATTTTTTAAATAGCTCCTCAACATACTGATTAATATGTTCAGCGTTGTGCAGACAGTTTGGTGCGTTCGTTTTAAGTGATTTGTCTTCCATATTTTACACCATAAATACAAGGTATTCTTTATTGTCGATAATATCCACGGCGGCGTTTTTGCAACCCTCGTCAGCGGCAATTCCGTTTGTATAAAGGACAGGAATTTTATTGAATATTCTTTTGTCGTCAACTACGGTGTAATCCTTGTTGAGCAAATATTTTGTTCCGTACAACGGCAATTGTTCTTCATTTTGAAAAAGCAGAACATCATCGTCAATATATTCTATCGGCATATAAATATGAATGTCCTCATTGATTGCTCCGTCTTTTGAAACCTGCTGCAAATCCACCTCGCGGCAGTCGAGCACTTCAACAAAGTCTTCGCTTCTGCCGATTGCCGTAAGGTTAAAGATATTGTCAACGATGTCCTGCATTGTTTTTTCATCGCTCTGAATATGTATTATCAGTTCAACGTCGCAAAGCAGTTCATAGTATTTGGGAGCTTTGGTGGGAGTTTTAAATCGTGACTTAGGAATGTCGTACTTCTGAGTAACCAACGCCTTGTATGCGTTCTTAATGTTTTTTACCCTCTTGGCAAAGGCTTTGACTTCGGCTTCGGGAATTTCTTTGTCCTCTTTCATAGTCTTGAGCTTAGCGGAGTATTTGTCAACAACGTTCTTTTTAAGCTTGTCAAAATGCTTTTTTCTTCTGTTCAAAAACCGATATTCTTCTATCAGCTTTTGATTTGCAACGTTTATGGTAATCCCCTTGTCAAAGTCGTTGTTCTGTGTATTTAGGGCGGTTGCAACAACCTCGTAGGCTGAGCAAAGCATATCGGGATTTTTCATTTTTACAAGGATTCCTCTGTCTTTTTTCAGAGAGTCTAAAAATATATCCTCCTTGAACAGCCTGCGTTTAAGAGAGCCGTAGCTGCCCTGAATACTCAGCTTCATCGGGTGATATTCCGTATAGCCGCACGCCTTGTGCAGTGCACCGATAACTGTTGAGTATGTCGGCAGGGGATAGGTCATACGGCAGTTTACGGTTTCTTCACGTCGATAGTTTGCCGTGTTTTGTTTTATATGAAGTCTTATTGCTTTCATAAAAGTTTATCACCTCAGGCTGAATAGTAGCTCTTGACCTGCTCTCTCAGCTTGTCAAAAAATTCCGGAACGCTCAGAGGTGCAAGCTCACGGACAATGTCGTCCTCGTTAGCAATCTTTCCGTTCTTCAAAAGACCGCACTTAAAGTCGCCGCCAAGCTTTTGCTTAATCGGTTCAATGTGAAGCTTGTTGTTGTCCATAGTTACGGCGTTTTCAAAGTAATGGGTTTTGCGAGGAGAAAGTCCGCCAACAACAAAAACAGGCTCTGCATTGTCAAGGTTGCCCTTTACAACCAGCGAAAGGTTCTCAACTGCGTCAAGGAGCGCAAGCACACGGCTGCATTTTTCTTCATTGCCAGCTTCTGCGTCAAAGTTTTTGTCAACGCCCACTTCGTCAAGGGCAATAGTCATACTGTAAATTTTAAGCGACTTGTCATATTCATACTGATACGGCATAAGTCCGACGTCCTTTGCGTTATTTTGAACATTAAGACCGTTTGCGTTTGCATAGTTTGTTGCAAGATACAGATTGTTGTGGAATCTTGTGTCGTTAATGAATGGGTTGGGTGATACTGCGTCGGTCAGATAGAAAGAACTATTGCGAATGTATGTCAAATCTCTTGTAGACATATAGCCTCCCTCAAGGGCACGGCAAGTTGCGGCGTTTACTCCGTCTTTGTCAACAAGCTTTTGCATTGCGCCGTCAATTGAGGTCTGCAAATCGTCATACAAACCGGACTGAACACAAATTGCGTTTTTCAGGCTTTCTCTGCTGCGAGTTGCATAGGACTTTTGGTTTCTGTAAACTTTTTGAACGCTTGAAATGTTTCCGAGTCCCTCTCCGTAATTGCTGGTCATATTAGCGATAACTGTTAAAGTAATTGCGTTTTTATTCATTTGTGTTGTCTCCTTTATCATTTGAATTTTTATTAAATGCGCTGGCGAATGCAAATACAAGGTCTTTGTTTTCTTCCGGGTTTTCTTCCGGGTTTTCAAGAAATTTGTAGATAAATCCGAACTCGGTTTCTGCGTATGAAGATAGGTTAAGAAGAATTTCGGTTACCCTGTCATAATCGTGAGCTATCAGCGCACCTATTATTTTCTGTTGAAAAGAGCTGATTTTATTTTCAGCCTTATCTTCTTTTAACTTTAGTGCTGTATGGTATCCTGCACCCCTTGCAATTCTGATGTCATTTGCTAACATATCATCTTGTCCTTTCCATTCAAGATTAATTTCTATCATCTTCTTAATAAGGTATGATGTGTATTGGCTTGAATTTTCATCACTGCACAATACTTTGAGCATAAAAAGAATAGAATCGTCAAGCACCTCATCATTTAGGCATTTTTCGTATATTTCCTTATCAAGATTAAAGTAATAATTTTCGCCGATTTTGTAGCTGAATTTAAATTTTTGGTCTTTCAGCTTTTGAAGCCTTTTCAGACGTTGCGAGCGAACAAACAGCGTTTTGTAAAAATCCTCGTCACGGTTTTTTGAGATTATCTCAACATCGTAGTCTATAAAGTACTTTGAGTTTTTAAGTACCGTAAGCAGTTTGTTCTTTGCGTCGGTATCATTGATGTCATCAAGGCGTCTGCTGATTTCTCTGTTGGTTTCAACAAGCGTTGAAATACTGTAATTGTTGTTTACAAAGTATGTTTCGTACATACTCGGGTTTGAAAATGCAAAGGGGATAAAGTCAAATTCGGGAATATCGTTAGTGACAAAACTGTCTTTGTTAAAGCAATATCCCAAATATTTGGTTTTTCGCCCCTCGTCAACATTGTATCCGTTAATCCTGCAATGCTTATTGCTGTCGGTAAACAAAAGGTTTTGATTGCAAAAGTTTGTGTACATATTTTTGCCGTATCTAAAAGTGCTTTTAATGATTTTTGCTCGGTTTTTACTGATTTTATTTAGGAAAAAATCAGCGTTACTTCCTTCAAACTTTGTTTTTCCAAATACCTCTTTAAACACGGTTTTGCTTTTGATAAGTTCGTTTATCCTTTTTATCTCGTCCTGGTTAAACTCATCGCTTTTAAGCAAATTCTCAATAGTGAGGTGAGTCATTGAATCCCTAAAGTGTGACTGGGCAAATTCAAGATATTTGTCTTCGGTAATGCTCTCCTGATTGTACACAATGCCGTCAAATCCGCTTATGGCTGTTTTAGGCTTGTCCGAGATATTTTCAAGCACTAAGTAGTCAATTCCAAATTCGGTAAAGAAATTGACAAGCCCAGTAATTGCAGCCGAATACCTCCAATCGGTTGGCTGCAAAAGGGTGTTGTAGGATTTTCCGCCGTATGAAAAATCTGTTGTTTGTTTCAAATATTACACCTCCAATCCGTCTGAGATAAGTTCGGCAAACCCGAAACCTGCCGATTTGCGGGAGCCAATTCCGTACTTTAAGAAATGGTTGATTACCGCCTTGTCTTTGGCTTGAATCACAAAGTTTCCGAGACTGCACTCAATTTTGCTTCCGTAGTGGGTTACCACCGTCTTTTTTGACATTATCGGGACAAGCCTGATACCCTCTGACAGTTCGTCCGAAAAGCCTGCGCTTTTTAGCTGGCGGCAAAGAATTTCAGAGCTTTTTTCCGAAAAGTTTTTGCTGTTGACTGAATAATAAATGTCCTTTTTCTCTTCCTTAAAATGCTCTCGCAGACAAAGTGGACTGAGCATTTTTACAAGGGCTTTGTCCGATTCCGAAAGATTTTCGCGAAGCTGAGTAACATCTGACAACGTCATTTGATTTTCAAGCGGCATTTTAAAGGCCTTTCTTTTTTGACCGATTAAAGTGAAAAAGAATACATAGCCCAGCGTTTGGTCGCCGGTTGAAATTGTGACCTCCATCCTGTTTGCCGACAGTATAATTTTATTGTCGGCAAAATTTGGGTTTGGCAGCCTTACGGCAAAGGTCAATGGGCGAACCTTTGGCACATCGTACACTTGATTGAAGAACTTTCCGTCCAACGGTGCAGATAGCGTAGACTTAATGTACGACATAAGCACTTTGCGATAGTCCATAGGCAGAAGCGGATTTTTAAGTGAAAATTTCAGTAATAGCTTCATTTTTACCTCCTTGTTATATTTAATCACATTAAATTTTAAATTAAAGATAATACTTTTGTATTTGCCTATTATTGAATTAATATATGTTTTAGAAAATAATCTCAAATTATGACACTGTTTAGAATATTATATAAAATATAGATGTTTTTTTAATAATTATTGTGTTTTTTGTATTCATTATACATTATTTGTAAGAAAATTTAAATAGAAACAAATTGTGAACAAGAAATTATGTAAATGTGCACAAGGCGTGGTGACTATATTTCACCACGCCTTGTGTTTTATAAAAACTTAAATTTTGTTGCTTCAAATCATATAATGCTTACAATAAAAAATGGTTTGTTGACGTAGAATATCCGTTATGATAAAATTTAAGTACGGAGATGATTATATGACCTTGCAGCAGCTAAACTATGCAATTACAATTTCGCAGACAGGCTCAATGAACAGGGCGGCGGAGCAGCTTTATATTTCTCAGCCATCGCTAACAAACTCAATCAAAGAGCTTGAAAAGGAGCTTGGAATAACAATTTTTAACCGCAGCGGCAGGGGAGTGACGCTGACTGCGGACGGAACAGAGTTCATTTTATATGCACGCCAGGTTTACAGCCAGTATGATAATTTGCTTGAAAAATTCGGAAAAAACGGAAACATAAAAAAGAAATTCGGAGTTTCTACTCAGCATTATTCGTTTGCCGTAAAGGCGTTTGTTGAGATGGTTAATACATTTGACACCACAAAATATGAATTTGCAATCCGTGAGTGCAAAACCCTTGATGTTATTAATGATGTGAGTACCCTTAAAAGCGAAATCGGTATCCTTTATCTGAGCGACTTTAACCGAAAAGCTATTCAAAAACTGCTCAACAGCAACGGCTTGGTATTTAACAAACTGATTGACTGCGACGCATATGTTTATCTTTGGAAAGGTCATCCGCTTGCAAATAACGAGTCAATCACATTTGAAGAGTTGTCGGACTACACCTGCCTTTCGTTTGAACAGGGCGACAGCAGCTCGTTTTATTTTGCCGAAGAGATACTCAGCACAAACGAATATCCGCGCACAATCAAGGTTTGCGACCGTGCCACAATGCTTAATTTGATGGTCGGACTGAACGGCTACACGCTTTGCTCGGGAATTATTAGTGAGGAGCTGAACGGCACGGATTATGTTGCGGTTCCGTATAAGGCGGACAAGGTCAACCCCAACAGCGTTATGGAGATTGGCTATATTGTAAGAAAAAATATTATCCTCAGCCAAATGGGGGAGATGTACGTTAAAGAAATCAGGCGTTATCTCGGCATAAAAGATGACTGAGTAAAAATAAAGGCTATAAAATGAAAACGGACGGTAAAACCGCCCGTTTTGTTTACTCTTTTGCCTTACATAAACCGTTGACGGTTGCTTCTACAATAGACAGTTCTTTATCATCTAAATTGTTGAGCTGTGCGTCTAAGCGTTTGCGGGCGGAACTCTTATTGACTTCTTTATTTGGAAATTACTCGTCAACCGAAATGTTGAACATCGTCACAAGCTGAATGAACAGCTCCAGACTCGGCTTTTGCCCCTCATTTTCAATCGCCTGTAAATGCCTTGGGCCATAGTCAACGATACGGGCAAGCTGTTCTCTCATCATACCTTGTGCTGTTCTGGCTCATTTTATAGCCAGACCGATTGGCGTAAAATCGAAGTCAAAATCATTATTTCTTTCGTCCATAAGCTCACCACCTATACTCTAAAAATCTTACCCTTATATTTTACAGAGATTTGGCTTCCTATTAAACGGTCTGAAACTTCTTGTAGTAAGAGATATAATCTCTGTGGCAAGGAAGTCGAAAAGCGTTATGAAAATTTTTGTGAATTTTTATCTGAGGGCTTGACATTGTAGTAACAAGTTACTATACCTAAAATGAGCAGGAACTTGTTACTACCAAACGGAGGCACACATAAAATGACCGAACTATTTGAGCAATTCAACTGCGATACGCAGCACAGGATGCAGGCAATCTTTTCAAGTATTTTTGTTTTGCAAAATCGTATGCAGACCGCTGGCGAAAAACTTCAAACCGAAATATCTATGAAACAATGGCTTCTGCTTGCAATGACGGAGTGTTGCCCAGAGCCACGAACACTAACGAACATCGGAAACTTGATGGGATGTTCAAGGCAGAATGTAAAGAAATTAGCGTTAGCACTTGAAAAGAAAGGTTTTGTCCATCTGCTATTAAGCAGCAACAACTCCGTTCTTGTTGAACCGACAGAAAAGGTGCAACGCTATGCTGAAGAAATCGGAGAACGGCATATGAAGGCATTAAGTCTGTTATTTTCCGATTTTAGCGAAGAAGAAATTGGACAACTATTTTCCCTCTATTCAAAGCTCTATGTAGGATTAGAGAGAATAGAAAGCTATGTGGAGGAATTAGATTAACTATGAAAGAAGTGAGGAAAAGAAAAGTGTTTATAGTGATTGGTGTATTGTTTATACTTGTTGGTATTATTTTGATATGGTTTAATATTCCATACTCCCCAGTAAAAAGAGATTTTCAGAAAGACATTGATGCTCTTATATCTGAAAATCAACTACAGATAAATGATGAGGTTTTTGAAGAAGAAGATTTTAGCAGCCTGCCTACTGCTATTCAGAAGTACATACAAGAGTGTGGATATATTGGAAAACCCAAAATGTCCTATCTCAAGATGGAATACCACAATGTCGATTTCTCACAGGGCAGAAACGGTCCCACTCTAAAAATCGACTACTCACAATATAACTTCATCAATGAGCCTTGCCGAATGGCACTCATTGACAGCAGTATGTTCGGTATTCCTTTTGAGGGATATGACTACTATCAAAATGGGATTGGCGGTATGAAAGGTGTAATTGCAAAAGCAATTACCTTATTCAACCAGACGGGGGCAGATATGGATAAGACTTGCCTTGCTACTTATCTTGCGGAAAGTTTATTTGCCCCCACCATTTTGTTGCAGGACTATATTTCTTTTGAGGAAACAAGCGATTTTGAAGTACAGGCGACAATCAAATACAAAGGGCAAACGGCAAGCGGTATCTTTACTTTTAATGAACAGTATGAAATGATTTCTTTTACCACAAATGACAGAGCCGCTACAGGAACAGACGGAAGTATGGAATATGTATCGTGGTCTGCAATTTGTAATGATTATCGACTTGCTTCCAATGGCATTAAATATCCTACGAAATTCCAAGCTGTTTGGAATTATCAAGATGGAGATTTGGTTTACTTTGATGGTAGTATCAGCGAGGTATCTTATGGATATAAACAATAAAGCAGAGTGGATACTATGCCCCGTCTGCGGTAATAAAACAAGGGTGCAGATACGGGAAGATACAGAGTTAAAGAATTTTCCTTTGTTCTGTCCCAAGTGCCATAAGCAGACATTGATAAATGCAAAGCAACTGAATATCACAAAAGCAGAAGTGCCAGACGCTAAGACGCAGAGCCGATGAACTTGTGAGATACCTCACAGCTCGTCGGCTCTTTTGTTATCAATTTATATTTGGCAGCACAGCCCACCAAATAAAAAAACGGTGCTTTGGTGGGCTGCTCTGTCACGCCCAAACAAAAATAGTGCAGCCCTCTAAGCCCGTTTAAGGTTTGGAGGGATTTTTATGTGTTGGTCTAATATGACCGCAACGCTGCTCATCAGAAGCAGCGGATACATATAGAGTGTCACGCAGGAACGAGGATAATCTGTTAAAAAATCCTTGCCTGTTCGTGGCACTCTTATGGTTTTTAAATAGAGATTACATTTCTATACCTTTCTATACCATAGGTATAGTTATGTTTATTGCCGCCAAGGGCAAAGTAGTTTAATGATATTTGATAGACACGCAAACTTAAAGTATAAATATGTTTCAAGAAGTTTTTGGTGTAGAGGATATTATGTAGATACAGGTAGCAAGAATAAGTAGGTAAAAATAAACAGCCGCACGTGAGCGGCTGCCTGTAATGGTAATGCGTTGTCAAACTTTCAAATCCCCTTTTAGGGGTTAAGTCCGTAATGCCCTTTTTAGGGGCTGTGCAAACCACTAGTTTACTAGTGGCCTTTTTGATTATATCTGAAGATAAAAATCGGAGCTGTGAAAATCACAGCTCCGTATTTTAGTTATTCTCAATTTTGCCCATCTTGCGAAAACGATTATATCTGTTTTCAATCAGTTCGTCTTTTGGCAAAGCAAGATTTTTTTCAAAGGTACGGTTGACAAGCTTTTTTAAGCTTTCAAATATAGCCTTATCATATTCCTTTGGCTGGCGAATAATACGCTCAATTACGCCAAGGTTGAACAAATCCTGCGCTGTCATCTTGAGAGCTTCAGCCGCTTCGGGTGCCTTTGAGCTGTCTTTCCACAAAATCGAAGCACAGCCCTCGGGGGATATTACCGAATAAACCGAGTTTTCAAGCATCCATACTTCGTCCGCAACAGCAAGCGCAAGCGCACCGCCGCTGCCGCCCTCGCCGATAATAATAGAGAGAACAGGGGTTTTAAGGGACATCATTTCCATAATGTTTTCGGCAATTGCCTGTCCCTGACCTCGCTCTTCCGCACCGATTCCGGGGTATGCTCCGCTTGTGTCAACAAGGCAAAGCACAGGTCGGTTAAACTTTTCGGCTTGTTTCATCAGCCTCAAAGCCTTGCGGTAACCTTCTGGGTGAGCCTGTCCGAAGTTGCGCTCCATACGCTCTCTGGTGTTGCGTCCCTTTTCAATGCCGATAACCGTAACAGGCATATCGTAAAGCATAGCCAGTCCCGCAACAACCGCTTTGTCGTCAGAAAATCTGCGGTCGCCGTGAAGCTCAAAAAAGCTGTCTCCAAACATATATTTTATATAGTCAACGGCAGTCAGCTTTTTGGAGTCTCTTGCCGCTGTAACCTTTTCATATGCCGTCATTTTTCTGCCTCCCCATATCCGTGCATTTTAAGCAGCTTTGCAAGCGTTGCCTTTAAGCCGTCACGGCTTACAACCGCGTCAACAAAGCCCTTTTGCATAACAAATTCAGAGGTCTGAAAATCCTTTGGAAGTTTTTGGCGCATAGTCTGCTCAATTACTCTCGGACCCGCAAATGCAACAAGAGTGTCAGGCTCTGCAAGTATGATATCGCCCTCCATCGCAAACGAAGCCGTAACTCCGCCTGTTGTCGGGTCGGTCAAAACCGTGATGTACAAAAGTCCTGCTTCGCTGTGCCTTTTTACCGCACCCGAGGTTTTTGCCATCTGCATAAGTGACAAAATTCCCTCCTGCATTCTTGCGCCGCCCGAAACCGTGAACACTATTATCGGCAGTCGGTTTTCTGTGGCATATTCAAACGCACGGGTGATTTTTTCGCCTGTAACCGTTCCCATACTTCCTATCATAAAATCGGGGTCCATTACACAAAGTACGGTTTTAATGCCGTTGATTGTACATTCGCCGCACATAACCGATTCTTTTGAGCCGCTTTTTCTTGCTTTTTCAAGCTTTTTTTCATAGCCCGGAAAGTTTAAAATATTCTGAGACTGCATATCGCCATCGTGTTCGACAAAACTGTTTTCGTCTGCAAGGATTTGTATTCTTTGCCTTGCGTTGATTCTGAAGTGGTGACCGCACATAGGACAAATATGGCAGTTTTCTTCCATATCCGTTGTGAGCAGCATTGAGTTGCACTTTGGACACTTGATCCACATTTCTTCGGGAACAAACGGTACGTTTTGCTGTTCGTTCGGTTGTGATTCAAGCTCGTTTTTGGGTTTTACAAAAGAAAAAAAATCCATAACTGCTATCTTCCTTGTATCTGTATATCGTTATTGAATATTGTGTTTTTCTTCAAATTCAGCCATAAAATCCGTTGTGTATTCGCCGCTGACAAATTGTTCGTCCGACAAAATCTCAGCCAAAATATCACGGTTTATGTCAACACCCTCAATAATAAGCTCGGAAAGCGCCATTTTCATCTTTCTGATAGCCTCGGCACGGCTTCTCGCCTGAACAATAAGCTTGCCAATCATTGAGTCGTAGTACGGCGGAATAAAATAATCCTGATAAATCGCCGTATCAAAACGCACAAAAGAACCGCCCGGAATGTGTAGTCTTCTGATTCTGCCGCAGCTCGGTCTAAAGCCCTTTAGCGGATTTTCGGCGTTGATTCTGCATTCAATAACGTTGCCGTGCGTAAAAATACTGTCTTGTGTTCTTGTAAGTTTTGCGCCTGCGGCAATGCGGATTTGCCATTGAACAATGTCAAGTCCCGTTACCATCTCGGTAACGCCGTGTTCAACCTGAAGTCTGGTGTTCATTTCCATAAAATAGAAGTTGTTGTCACGGTCAAGCAAAAACTCAACGGTTCCCGCATTAACATAGTTTACGGCTTTTGCAGCCTTGATTGCGGCAACCATCATATTTTTGCGGGTTTTGTCGTCAAGCGCGGGGCTTGGGCTTTCTTCAATCATCTTTTGGTTTTTGCGCTGAACCGAACATTCACGCTCACCAAGGCAGATGATGTTGTCATACTGGTCGCAGAGAAGCTGCATTTCAATATGCTTTACGGGGTGAATGAACTTTTCAAGGTAGCAGGCTCCGTCGCCAAAAGCAGACTTTGCTTCTGATGAGGCAGACAAAAAAGCGTCCTCAAACTGCTCAATAAAATCAACCCTGCGGATTCCTTTTCCGCCGCCGCCCGAACGAGCCTTGATAAGCAGGGGAAAGCCTATTCTTTCGGCTTCTTTTTTTGCCTGCTCAACATCTTCCACAACGTCGCATCCAGGGGTTACGGGAACTCCGGCTTTGCGCATTGTTTTACGTGCTATGTCCTTGTCGCCGAGGCGTTTAATCATCTCGGAGTCCGGACCTATAAACTTTATGTTGCACTGCTCGCAGAGAGACACAAACTTTGCGTTCTCCGACAGCAGTCCGTAACCCGGGTGAATCGCCTGGGCGCCGCTTTCAATCGCAACGGTAAGTATTGCGGGAACGTTAAGGTAGCTTTCAGAAACTCTGTTTCCGCCAACGCAATAGCTTTCGTCAGCAAGCTGAACGTGCATTGCGTTTTTGTCGGCTTCGGAATATATTGCAACCGTGCTAATGCCCATTTCACGGCACGCACGAATTATTCTTACCGCTATTTCGCCGCGATTTGCAATTAAAATTTTAGAAAACATTTTTTCACATCCAAAAATAAACCTTATAATGATATTCAACAATAATCAAAGGTATTTTCATCCAATAAATAGCCTACGGCTAAAAGATATGGATATCGTTCCACCCTTATATATTTAATTCGGATTTATGTATTCGGCAAAAGCCGAATGATAAACTCAAAGAGATTAATTTACTATTTGTTTTCAACTAAAGCAAACGAAAGCTCTGCGCTTACGCACAGCTTTCCGTCAACATAGCCCCTTGCGTCAATAAAATAGAACGCACCGCGGTTTCTTGTGAGCGTGCAAACGCTTTCAAGAGTGTCTCCGGGTTTTACGGGGCTTTTAAATTTAACCTTGTCCATCTTTGTAAAGTACGGAGTGCAGTTTTTAACTTTATCTGCAAGCAAAACACAGCTTGCCTGTCCCATCATTTCACAGAGAATAACGCCCGGAACAACAGGGTTGCCCGGAAAATGTCCCTGCAAAAAGAATTCGTCTCCCTTGATAGTATATCTGCCTTTTGCAGAATTTTCGTCAATCTTTTCTGCTTCTTCAACCAATAGCATATTGTCGCGATGTGGTAATATTCCTTTGATTTCTTCCTGATTCATAATTATCTCCGTTATTTAATCTTGAAAAGAGGCTGACCGTATTCAACAAGGTCGCCGTCATTTGCGAGAACTTCAACAATTTCTCCGTCTTCTTCAGCCTGAATCTCGTTCATACACTTCATAGCCTCGATAATGCAAACGGTCTCTCCCTTTTTAACCTTTTTGCCTATCGGAGCATATGGGGCGCTGCCCGGAGATGCTGCCGCATAGAATACACCGACAATCGGTGCCTTTATTGCCTTGCCTGCTTCCTTAGGAGGAGCCTGTACAGAAGCCTGTACGGATGCCTGAACCGGAGCCTGTGCAGGTGCCTGAACCGTTGCCTGTACTGTCGGTGCGGCAACAGCCTCCGCCTGTGCGGATTTTTCAAGATGAATCTTTTGACCGTCTGAAGTTTGAAGTTCAAGAACGGAAAGGTCTGATTCTTCAAGAATTGAAATAAGTTTTTTTACTTCTTCATAGTTCACATCAAACATAGTAAAATCCTTTCGTTATATTTTTTTAAACACAACGCAGGCGTCGTGTCCGCCAAATCCGAGGTTGGTTGAGGCGGCAACGTCAACATTGCGCTTTTTGGCTTTATTAGGAGTATAGTCGAGGTCAAGTTCCTCGTCAGGTTCGTCAAGATTTATTGTGGGCGGAATAATTCCGTCTCTTATTGCAAGAACGGCGGCAATCGCCTCAATTGCGCCCGTTGCGCCGAGCATATGACCTGTCATCGACTTTGTGGAGCTGATGCTTGCGTCATACGCCTTGCTTCCGAGAGCTTTTTTTATCGCAAGCGTTTCGGTAAGGTCGTTAAGGTGGGTGCTTGTGCCGTGTGCGTTTATATAAACCTGTGCGTCGTCAGAAATTTTTGCCTCGTCAAATGCAATTTCGATTGCCCTTGCAAGACCTGCGCCCTCAGGGTCGGGAGCCGTAACGTGGTGTGCGTCACAGGTGTTTCCGTAGCCTGCAAATTCCGCATAAATCTTTGCGCCCCTTGCTTTTGCGTGCTCGTATTCTTCAAGAACAAGTATGCCTGCGCCTTCACCCATTACAAAGCCGTCACGGTTTTTGTCAAACGGGCGGGAAGCCTTTTTGGGGTCGGGGTTTGTCGAAAGTGCCTTCATATTTTGAAAACCGGCAATGGTCAGAGGGGCAACTACTGCCTCTGCGCCGCCTGCAATTATTGCGTCTGCATAGCCGGCTTTGATTGCGTGAAAAGCCTCGCCGATTGAGTTGGTTCCGGTTGCACACGCACTCATAACGGAAAGCGAAACGCCCTTTGCGTTAAATCTGATTGCAACGTTGCCGGTTGCTATATTTCCTATCATCTTTGGGATAAAGAAAGGGGAAACCTTTCTCGGGCCGTTTTCGTGAAGCGCAACGGTGTTCTCAACAAAGGTGTTGAGTCCTCCGATACCTGCGCCGATATATACGCCGAGGCGATTTTCGTCAACGGTTCCCAAAATTTTGCTGTCGTCAACTGCCTGCTGAGCCGCGGCAATTGCATACTGGCAATATAAATCTGTCTTTTTTACATCTCGTTTTTCAATGTATTCGGTAGGGTCAAAATTCTTTACGGTGCCTGCAATGTGCACCTTTAAATCGCTTGTGTCAAAAGCGCTGATTTCTTCAATTCCGCAAACGCCGTCAACAAGGTTTTTCCATGTTGTCTCAGCGTCGTTTCCTACGGGGCTTACTGCGCCCACGCCTGTTACAACTACTCGTCTGCTCATATATACCTCCGCTTAAATTGCAAGTCCGCCGTCAACTCTGATAACTTCGCCCGTAACGTATGCCGCTTCGTCGGAGCAGAGAAATTCCACTACCTTTGCAACATCTTCGGGGTCGCCGATTCGTTTTGCCGGAATCTGAGCCTGCATTTCGGTTTTTACCTTGTCCGAAAGGGCGTTTGTCATATCTGTTCCGATATATCCCGGAGCAACGGCGTTTACCGTAACGCCTCTGCCTGCAAGTTCTCTTGCAACAGACTTGGTAAGTCCGATTATGCCTGCCTTTGAAGCGGCATAGTTAGCCTGACCCTTGTTGCCGATAATTCCTACAATTGACGAGGTGCTTACAATTCTTCCGTAGCGTTTCTTCATAAAGTGTTTGTATGTGTGCTTTATCATATTAAACGTACCCTTGAGGTTTACGTTGATAACTGCATCAAAATCCTTTTCATCCATATTAAGCACAAGCTTGTCACGGGTGATTCCCGCATTGTTTACAAGAATTTCAATTCCGCCGAAGTCCTCGATAATCTTGTCTACAACCTGTTTTGAGGCTTCAAAGTCGGACACGTCGCAAAAATACTGTTCAACCTTTGTGCCGTACTGCAAAAGCTCTTTCTTTGCGTTTTCGCCTTCGCTCTCGTCGCCGACATAAAGTATTGCGATGTTTGCGCCCTCTTTTGCAAGTCTTGTTGCAATTGCAAGTCCTATGCCTCTTGAACCGCCTGTGATTACGGCTGTTTTATTTTCAAATTTCATATTTTCCTCCGGATATGTTTTTCAGCATTATCAAACGCTGCGAAAATCTGCGGCGCATTGCCGCAATCAAGTGTATTAAAGCAGGGGACAAAGGAGCGTCAGCTCCTGCTCCTGTGTTAAATTGATATTTTGTCAAAATCCGACGGAACTTCAAACTTGAACTTCTTAACGTCGGGATTAATTCTTTTTATCAGATTCATCAGAGTTTTGCCGACTCCGACCTCAATGAACGTGTCAACGCCGCTTTCAACCATATTTTCAACGATTTTTTGCCAGCGCACTGGATTCTCAACCTGAGCCTTAACCAGTGCTTTGTAATCGCCTTCATAGGGCTGAGCTGTATAATTTGAGTAAATCGGAATTTCGGGTTCTGAAAATTCAACGTTTTTCAGGTATTCGGCAAGACCGTTTGCGGCGTCAGCCATAAACGGCGAGTGAAACGCTCCGCTTACGGCAAGCTTTTTTGCCGTTCCGCCCGCTTCTTTAATAGCCTCACAGAGCTTATCTGCGGCTTCGTCCGTTGTTGCAACAACGGTTTGAGCGGCTGAGTTGTAGTTTACAGGATATGTTTTGTCAAATTTTTTGCATATCTCCTCAACCGTTTCGGCAGGAAGCTTAAGCACCGCAACCATTGCACCGGGATTTGCGTTTGCCGCTTTGTCCATAAGCTCGCCGCGTTTGCACACAAGCTTAAACGCCTCTTCGTCCGACAGCATACCGCAAAAAGCAATTGCGGCAATCTCGCCGAGTGAAAAACCTGCAACGCAGTCGGGTTTTATGCCCTTTTCAACAAGAGCCCGTGCGGCAGCCAAATCGACGGTAAAAACGCAGGGTTGGGTGTTTACCGTTTGGCAAAGTTCTTCCGCCGTGTCCTCAAAGCATTGAATTGAGGTGCCTTTTCGGATAGAGTCTGCCATATCGTAAACGGACTTTGCGCTTTGTGAACTGTTGTAAAGTTCCTTGCCCATTCCGCTGTACTGGGCTCCCTGTCCCGAAAAAACGAATGCTATTTTACCCATTTTGTCGCTCCGTTCAATACTTCTTCAGCCTGAGTGAACATTTCCTCGATGATTTCACGTGCGGGCTGTTCTTTTTTTATCATACCTGCAACCTGTCCCGCAAGCACACAACCGTGGGACACGTCGCCGCCTCGTGCAGCCATTCTGAGAACGCCTGCACCCATTTTTTCAAGCTCTTCGTCGGAAACGCTTGATTTGTCGTATTCTGCCTTTGCATATTCTCTTGTAAATGTATTTTTAAGAGAACGCACGGGATGGCCGAGTCTTTTGCCTGTTACAACCGTGTCAATGTCTCTTGCTTTCAAAACCTTGTTTTTATATTCCTGGGAAATTGTACATTCCTCTGCAACCAAAAATCTTGTTCCCACCTGAACACCCACTGCGCCGAGCATAAATGCTGCCGCAATTTGTCTGCCGTCGGCAATTCCGCCTGCCGCAATAACGGGGATGGAAACTGCGTCAACAACCTGGGGAACAAGCGCCATTGTGGTGATTTCGCCAACGTGACCGCCTGATTCGCCGCCCTCAGCAATTACCGCAAAAGCTCCGTCTTTTTCCATTTTGCGTGCAAGCGCAACGCTTGGAACAACGGGAATTACCTTGATTCCCGCTTCTTTCCACTTTGGCATATATTTGCCGGGATTGCCTGCGCCTGTGGTTACGACCTTGATTCCTTCTTCGATAACAACGTCTGCAACCTCGTCGGCAAACGGGCTCATAAGCATAATATTAACGCCGAAGATTTTGTCGGTCATTTTCTTGCACTTTTGAATTTCCTCACGGAGCTGTTCACCGTTTGAATTCATTGCGGCAATAATTCCGAGTCCGCCTGCGTTTGAAACGCCTGCGGCAAGAGAAGCGTCTGCTACCCAAGCCATACCGCCCTGAAATATCGGAAACTCGAGTCCGAGCGACTGGTCTATTACGGTTGAAATCATATGTATGTTCTCCTTTAAATTAAATAGAATATCCGTCAAAAATGATAATGTATCGAAAGCGGTGCAAAATAATATAAAAGTGCGTTAAAAATGCTTATTTATTGATTTTTGTGCTGACGGCGCAAAAAGCTGTGACAAGCCTGCAAAGTCCGCAAAAATTCAACTTGACGGCAGTAGCCGAAAACGCCATTTTTCCGCATAACATATCGGTTATATACTACCCCAAATTCACCTAAAAGTCAATATATTCACGCTATCTTTTTGTACAAAGAATAAACTGATTGACAAAAATCGGGCGTGTTTCAGCTGCAATAGTCCTCAAGCATTTTTTTCAGATTTTTCTCTCCATCAACCTCAACGCCGCTTTTCAGCCTCAGAATATCGCCCTTCGGCAGGTTGTCCGTGCGTGCTTCGGTCACGATATAGGGAGTGCTTTCGCCTGCTTTGTATACAACGATTACGTTGTTTTCCGATTTGATTATATAATTTTCGACGCTTTTCGCCGTGGGCTCTGCCAAAGCCGTTGCGGTCGGTACGGTTGACGTCTGTGCGGCTGTGGGCATGGCGTACAGACTGCTTATGCATATGCAGGCGATGAGTATTACACCCGTGATTCCGATTAATTTTTTCATAATTATCATCCTTGCGTTGTTTAAAAATATAACATTATTTTTGCCCGAAAACGCCTGTGTATTCACCCTATTGACTAAAATTCAACAAACAATTTCAGATATTTTCTATTAAAAAAATAAATAATGATGTTTATTTTTTGCTTTCAAAGTGCTATAATAATTAATAACTGTTGTGCATTTACTTATTATCTTAATTATATAATTATTCATAAATATACAAAAAAGTCTGCAATTCGCAGTAATTCGCAGACTCTTGTGTTTATATTTATAAGGAGTTAGTATGCGTAATAAGCGTGAAACTGACATAAGTCAGTATACTGAAGAGACAAGGAATAATAATATTCCCGAAATAAAGACCGAAAGCGGCGCAAAAAAGTTTTTTAAGGGATTCGGCAGATTTCTGCTCACCGTGGTTTCTGTCTGCATGGTCGCTTTGATAATAACCGGAATTTCAATCGGCATATATATATATTCGCTGGCTTCGGAGCCGACGGGAATCGACCTTACGGCAAAGTCAATGAACCAGACAAGCTTTATATATACCAAAGACAAAGATACGGGCGAGTTTAAGCAGTATCAAACGCTTTACAGCACCGAAAACCGAATTTGGGTTGACAACCAGGACATTCCTCAGGCTATGAAGGACGCCCAGGTTGCAATTGAGGATAAACGATTTTTTGACCACCACGGCGTTGACTGGGCAAGAACAATCGGAGCTATGTTCAACCTTGCAAGCGGCAACGACACTTACGGCGGTTCGACAATCACACAGCAGCTTATTAAAAACATAACCGATGACAATGAGGTTTCAATCACAAGAAAGCTCAGGGAAATATGCAAAGCTCTCAAGCTTGAAAAGGAATACACCAAAGACCAAATACTTGAGGCTTATCTTAACGTGGTAAATTTCGGCAACAACTGTCAGGGTGTTGAGGCGGCTGCAAAGCTGTATTTTGACAAGAGCATAAAGGATTGCTCAATTGCAGAGTGCGCCGCAATTGCGGGCATAACCCAGAACCCGTCGCTCTGGAATCCGCTTATTTATCCCGAAAACAACAAGCAGAGGCGTGAAATTGTCCTCAAAGAAATGTACGACCAGCACTACATCAAAAAGGACGAGTACGACCAGGCAATGGAAGAGTCGGCAAATATGACGTTTGTGGGCTTTCAGTCAACAAGTGAGGACGACGACGACGACGGATATGTTCAGAACTGGTACATTGACCAGCTCTATTACGACCTAAAATCCGATTTGGCTCAGTATTATAACATCAGCGAAGACGCCGCTTCAGACAAGCTTTATACCGAGGGACTTAAAATTTACTGTGCAATGGACGAGGATATGCAGAATTATATCGAATCCGCCGCCCAAGAAATTGACAAAAGTTCCGACCCCGACATTCAGCTCGGTTCGGTTATGATGGACTTTGACGGACGTGTAATCGCAACCGTCGGAAGCTCCAAAAAGAAAACGCAGGCGCTTGAATGGGACAGAGCTTCTCACTCCGCTTTGCAGCCTGGTTCTTCAATCAAGCCTGTGCTTGTTTATCCTATTGCAATTGAAAACAAACAGCTCTATTATTCGTCAACCGTTCTTGACGAACCGCTTGACAAATACGAATATGACGAATCAACGGGAACCTACAAATCAGGTCCTGAGAACGCATACAGATACTATAAGGGAAACATATTGCTTCCGGACGCTATCGAATGTTCGTCAAACGCAACCGCCGTTCAGGTTATGGAACTCATCGGCGGTCCCGAGGTTGCCTATAAACAGGCTGTAACAAAGATGGGATTTTCTCATCTTAACGAAGAAGATTCACAAATTACAGGTTCGCTTTCCATCGGCGGTATGAACGGCGGTGTTTCCGTTCGTGAGATGGCTGCGGCGTTCACATATATGGGCAACGGCGGACTTTATTACAAGCCGTATACCTATTATTATGTTACAGACTCAGAGGACAACGTAATCATCGACAACCGTGACGCTGTTCCGAAACAGGCTTATTCGGCAGAAACTGCAACGATTATGAACAGACTTCTGCATTACAACGTTACAAACAGCGTAAGCACAAGAGCTATGTACGCACGTGTTGACGGTTGGGATATTGTCGGAAAAACAGGTACCACAAACAGCGACAGAGACTGCTGGTTCTGCGGAATGTCGCCTTACGGCGTAATGGCAACATGGACAGGCTTTGACCAGCCCGATACAATTTCGGACACAACACGCTCTGCAAAATTCTTCTCAAAGGTTATGGGAAAATACCTTGAGGGCAAAGAGCAAAAGGATTATAAGCTTTCCGAAAACTGCATAAAGGCGCAGTATAATCCTGTTACGGGACTTATCGTATCCACCTCTGATTTGTCGGGCAAATATGTCGGATATTACACCGAAGACAATATGCCGTCATACGGTTCCGCATATTACGGAGACAGTTATAACAATTACAGTGATAACAGCAGTAACTATAATGATTATAATAATTACTACGGCGATTCAAGCTCTTATTCCAACAATAACGGCGGTTATAATAACAACGGCGGCGGTGACGGCGCTTCGTCAAGCCACTCGGGTGAAAACAGTGGCGGCGGAGGTCAGCACAGTTCTGCCGAGAGCGGCGGACAACACAGCTCAGCCGACGGCGGCGGAGGCGACGAGAGCAATCCCGCCGCACCCGACGAATAAACAAACCGATTAAATAAGTTTACAGTTAAAAATCCCGAAAGGTAAGGTAAAGATATGGTTTCAGTAGCAATTATGGGTCACGGAGTGGTAGGCTCGGGTGTAGCCGAAATTCTTTTGACGCACAAACAAAAACTTTTTGCAAGCCTCGGAGAAGAGGTTTACATCAAAAAGGTTCTCGATTTGCGAGAGTTTCCTGACAGTCCGATTGCAGACAGATTTACAAAGGATTTTAACGACATCATCAACGACCTTGAAATCAGGGTTGTAGTTGAAGTTATGGGCGGACTTAACCCGGCATATGACTTTGTTAAAAGATGTCTCAAAGCGGGCAAAAGCGTTGTAACCTCAAACAAGGAGCTTGTTGCCGCACACGGCGCAGAGCTGCTTGCCATTGCAAAGGAAGAAAACGTAAACTTCCTGTTTGAGGCTTCTGTCGGCGGCGGTATTCCGATTATCCGTCCGATGAGCCAATGCCTTGTTGCAAACATTGTTTATGAGGTTGCCGGAATTTTAAACGGTACAACAAACTTTATTCTGACTAAAATGATAGAAGAGGGAATGCAGTTTGAGGACGCATTGAAGCTTGCCCAGGATTTGGGCTTTGCCGAGAGAAATCCCGCTGCCGATATTGAAGGATTTGACGCCTGCCGCAAGATTTGCATACTTGCTTCACTTGCATACGGCAAGCACGTTTATCCCGACTCGGTACATACCGAAGGTATCACAAAAATCACCCTTGACGACGTTAAGTATGCCGAAGCATACAATTGCGTAATTAAGCTTATCGGCAAGGTTAAAAAGCTTGGCGACGGCAAAATCGACATCATTGTTGCTCCTATGTTTGTTCCTAACAAAAGCCAGCTTGCAAACATTGACAACGAATTTAACGGAATTATGGTTCGCGGCGACTGCACAGGCGACGTTGTGTTCTACGGCAAGGGCGCAGGAAAGCTGCCGACCGCAAGTGCCGTTGTTGCAGATGTTATTGACTGCTGCAAGCACCTTAAAACCAGAAAATACTTGTACTGGACAGACGGCGACGGCAAGAATATTCTTGATTATAAGGATTCTGTTGCGGCAATGTATGTACGCACAAGCGGCAAAGACGCTTTGAGCAAGGCTGAGAGTACCTTTGGTAACATCAGCGTAATTAAAAAGGACGATGCACCCGCAGACGAGGTTGCATTTGTAACTGAAGAAATGCCATACGGAGAATTTTTGAATAAAAAAGAAGCGCTTGAAAATAACGATGTTAAGGTGCTTTCATCAATCCGTATCGGTGATTTATAATAAAAAGGGGTATTTGAGCAGATGAGTTTGATAGTTCAGAAATTCGGCGGCAGTTCCGTTGCAAACGCCGAGCGTGTTATGAATGTTGCAAACATCGTAACTGACACATTCAAAAAGGGCAACGACGTAGTGGTTGTTGTTTCGGCACAGGGCGACACAACAGACGACCTGATTGAAAAAGCCAACGAGATTAATCCGGACGCTTCACGCCGTGAGAAAGATATGCTTCTTGCCGCAGGCGAGCAGATTTCCATTTCGTTGCTTGCAATGGCAATTGAAAAGCTTGGTTTTCACGCTGTTTCACTTCTCGGCTGGCAGGCAGGCTTTGAAACAACCTCTGCACACACAAGCGCAAGAATCAAAAAAGTTGAGGCTTCAAGAATCCGCCGTGAACTTGACAAGAAAAACATTGTAATTGTTGCGGGCTTCCAGGGCCTTTCAAAATACGGAGATATTACAACTCTCGGACGCGGCGGCTCCGACACAAGCGCCGTTGCAATTGCGGCTTCAATGCACGCAGACTTGTGCCAGATTTATACCGACGTTGAGGGCGTTTATACTGCTGACCCTCGCAAGGTTAAGAACGCAAGAAAACTTAAAGAAATTTCTTATGACGAAATGCTTGAGCTTGCAACACTTGGTGCGCAGGTTCTTAACAACCGTTCGGTTGAGATGGCTAAAAAATACAACATAGAGCTTGAAGTGCTTTCAAGTATGGCTAAGGCTTCGGGTACAATTGTAAAGGAGAAAACAAAGATGGAAAAAATGTTAATCAGCGGTGTTGCTAAGGATACAGATGTTGCAAGAATTTCGGTTAAGGGAATCCCGAACGTTCCGGGACTTGCTTTCAAGCTTTTCTCAAAGCTTTCCGCAAAGGACATCAACGTAGATATTATCCTTCAGTCTATCGGTCACGACGGCAAGAAAGACATCAGCTTTACAGTTGCAAAGAGCAGAGGCAAAGAAGCTGTTGAGTGCATGAAAGACTACACCGAGAACATCGGCGCAGAAGAAATTCTCTATGATGACAACGTTGCCAAAATCTCAATCGTCGGCGCAGGTATGGAAAGCCACGCAGGCGTTGCAACAAAGATGTTTGAGGCTTTGTATGACGCTCAGATTAACATTCAGATGATAAGCACAAGCGAAATCAAGGTTTCCGTGCTCATCGACGCTGCCGACGCCGACAAGGCTGTAAGCACAATTCACGACAAGTTCTTTGACTGATATTGAGCTTTCCTGATTGCATTTGGCAATCAGCTTGAATTAAAGCAAATTTAAAGACTGTTCGTTTTTGAACAAGTTTGAAAAAACAATAAAAATTTCCCCTCTTGGTGTAGATATACATCAGGAGGGGATTTTTTATGCCAATATTCTGCATAATATACGATATTCTGCTTTGTATCGAGAGATTTAAAACAAAGTTATTGTAAATCTCTTGACTACACCAACAAAACGCTGTATAATATATTACATTGATATATCAAACTGACCTAACGGAGGTGCAGCATGAAAAGACAGCAAATAAGAAAATTGTTACTCATAATTTCACTGCTTTTGTTTCCTGTAACGCTTTATTATTTCAGCCCTGCATTAATCATAAATGCGGGATTACAAGGAATAATTAACGGAAGTTTTATTTTATTTGTTCTAATGTTTCTGCTTTCCGTTCCTTTCGGACGAATATTTTGCTCCTATATTTGCCCTGCGGGCGGTTTACAGGAATGTTCTTTTTTAATCAATGAAAAGAAGCCCAAACAAGGGTGGAAAAATTACATAAAATTTGTAATATGGGGAATTTGGATAGTTTCGGTTATATTTTGTTATTTTCATAATGACAAAATATTATCGGTGGATTTTTTCTTTGAAACAGAAAGCGGAATTTCCGTTTCTTCAATCCAAAGCTATATCGTGTATTACGGCATCATTTGCTTAATATTTATTCCCTCTGTCTTATTCGGTAAAAGGGTGTTTTGTCATTATTTTTGTTGGATGGCTCCGTTTATGATATTGGGAACAAAGCTCCGTCGTTTTTTGCATTTGCCGGGGTTACATATCAGAACAGGCAAAACAGACAGTTGCATATTTTGTGGAAAATGTAATAAGTCTTGTCCTATGGGAATTGATGTTATGAGTAAAACAAAGTGCGGAATAGTTGATAATTCGGAATGTATTCAATGTGGTGCTTGTGTTGATAATTGTCCAAAGAATATTCTCTCCTACGGAATGATTGAAAGAAAGGAAAACCGCAATGGCAACCGAGAAAAAAATTGATTATGTGATTTTAGGCTTGTTAAGTCATGAAGAACTGACAGGATATGAAATAAAAAAAAGAATGGATACCACACTAAAATATTTTTGGGGTGCAAGCTACGGAAGCATATATCCTGCGTTAAGTGATTTGGTTAGGCGTGGATTTGCCACAAAAAAAGAAGATACGCAGAACAAAAGAAATAAACTTATTTATACCATAACTGACGAAGGGCGAGAGTACCTCAAAGAATGGTTGGCAGTTCCCGTTGAAAAAGATGAGCTTCGTTATGAAACGCTGCTTAAATTATTTTTTGGGAATGAGCAAGGAGCAGAGCAGTCGCTGCTGCATATAAAATCATTTGAGGGAAAAATCAAAAAAGAATTGCCGTATCTTTTAGGTGCAGAACAAACCTTAAAAAATTGTTTGGATGATGATACAACCCACAAATACTATTTGCTTACAGTACAGTTTGGAATAAAAACTTATAACGCTTATTTAGAGTGGTGTGAAGAAGCAAAAAAATTTTTAACGGAAACGGAGAACGGATAAATGACAGGACATTTAGGTTTTTCATATATCGGATTGATATTTTTGATATTATTATTTGTTCCTAATATTATTTGGGCAAGAAGAAAGCCGCAGGGATATACTTATGAGAACGAAAACAAAGTATTGCTGGTTTTTGAAAGAGCAGGAGAATTTTTGACCGCAATATGTGTTTTGGTTTTTGACGATTTCAATGTGCACGGTTGGTCAAATCGGACTTGGTGGCTTATTGCAGCTTTTGTCTTAATGGCAATGTATGAATGTTGGTGGGTGCGTTATTTTCACAGCGATAGAACATTGTCAGACTTTTATAGCAGTTTCTTGGGTATTCCGCTTGCGGGAGCAACATTGCCTGTAATTTCTTTTTTCCTGCTTGGCATATATGGAAATGTTGTATGGCTTTTGGGTGCTACGATAATCTTAGGAATCGGACATATCGGAATACATATTCAACATAAAAGAGAACTTAAATCTCAATATTAAAAGGGGCAATCAGCCTGAAATAAAGCAAAATGTTACCCTGATTTAAAAGCCGCCACAAAAGTGACGGCTTTTGGTTTGTATGTTTAATTTTCAAGCGTTCGGTGTTGTTGCACACCTGTTTTCAGAGCTGTTTGCCGAAAAAATACATCCGCAGTAATTTTGGCGATACAGGTTGTATTTGTGCGATAAAACAATTGAGCGCTTATATCCCTCTCGCTTTTTAAAATCACTGTAAAGCCAGCTTACGCCAAATTCTTCGCCTGCCTCTTTTCCAATTCGGTTCAGCAGGTCGGCATTTTTCAGCGGGCTGATTGTCAGCGTGGTGGTAAAATAGTCGCCGTTAAGCTCCTTGGCTTTTTGAGCGGCTGCTCTTAATCTCAGTTTAAAGCATTGCTCGCACCGCCTGCCGCCCTCGGGCTCGTTTTCAAGCCCCTTGGCTGCGGCAAAAAAGTCTTTTGGGTTGTATTCACCCTCAACAATCTTCACGGGATTTTTAAAATCCATAAGTGAAATCAGCCGTTTTTCCTCCTCAAGGCGGTAATCATACTCCTGCTTTTTGGAGATGTTGGGGTTAAAATAAAATACCGTTATATTAAAATATTCGGAAAGATATTCAAGACAATAGCTTGAGCAGGGCGCACAGCAGGCGTGCAGCAAAAGGTTTGGAGTAACGCCTCGGCTTTGGCAGTCTGCAATCACCTTGTCAAGCTCTTTTTGATAGTTTATCTTATTCATAGTTTGTGATGTAATCAAGCAGTTCTTCCGCTGTGTTCGCAACAAACGGAGCACCTGCGGACTTTAGCTCGTCCTTTCCTCGGAATCCCCAGGAAACCCCTGCCATCTTAACCTTTGCGTCCTGCGCTGTAAAAACGTCAACATCGCTGTCGCCGACATAGATACATTCTTTCTTTGAAATTCCGTGCTTGTTAAGCATAGCAATCAGGGCTTCGCCGCTTGGCTTGCGCTTGTATTCGGGTTTGTTGCCCCAAGCTTCCGTAAAGCTGTGGTTCGGGTAAACCCTGCTAAGAATTTTTGCAACAAACTCATCGGGCTTGTTTGACAGCACGGCGGTTTTTATTCCCCTTTGTTCAAGGTCGTTAAGCATCTGTGCACAGCCGTTGTATGCGGTTGTGTTGTCGTTGCAGTGAATTGCGTATTCGCTGTTAAACGTGTCCTCAACAATCTTAAAAAGCTCTTTGTTATCCGAAAGCTTTCCCATAGCCTTGGTTATCATAACTTCTCTGCCGTTGCCGACATATTGATTATAATTTTCAATCGGTTCCGCTTTTATTCCTGCCTTTACAAGTCCCTTGTTTACGCTTTGAGCCAAGTCGGTCAGCGAATTTACAAGCGTTCCGTCCAAATCAAACACAACAATTTTAATCATATTACCTGTTAAGTCCTTTCTCCTGCTCAAAAAGAATCGCTCTGCACGGTGCCGCTTCAAGCCCTCCGAGTTTAATCGGAAAACAGCTTAGCTCGTATTCTCCGTCGTGCACAGCCGACAAATTCAGATTTTCAAGCACAACAATTCCCGCACGTGCAAGCTCATAATGCGTTTTTACCTCGTCAAAGGCGGGAGCGATTGAATTTGCGTCCGTACCGACAAGCACCACTCTGCTTGAGGCAAGCACAGCAGCCGCAGAGTACGACAAAAACGTTTTGCCCTCGCCGTGAAACAGCACACGCCTTTTGCAGTACGGCAAAAGCCTTTCAACGTCGTCTCCCGTGAGTATTCCTCGAACAGAGATTACCGTGCACTTGCCGTAAAATGTGTTGAGCCTCACCTTGTCAATCGGGCTTCCGTCCTCACAAAAGTGAAGCGGAGCGTCAATGTGGGTTCCAAGGTGCGAAGTAGCCGAAACGGCGGACAAATTGTATTCGTCGCCGTTTTCAATGCTTTTAAGCTGTTCAACCTTTGTCTGTGGGTCGCCGTCAAAAACGGGAACTTTCAGTGCGTCACGTGAAATGTCATGAATAATCAATTTTGTCACCGCCTCATCTAATCGTCTTTGTATCTATTTTAGCACAAAATATGTAGGTTTGTACAGTCATTTTGTAGTTTTGTGCAGAAAACGGTCTGCCGTTTACGGGGATAATTTTGTAGGCATATCCGATAAGCACAAAATCATAAGATTAACAAAACCTTGGTGCGAGACCTGACGTTAACATCATCTTAGCCGATACGACCAAACCGCAGTTAGTTTTATGATATAAATGCAATACAAATTTATTTTTATATCGGCAAAGTTTATGAATATTGACATTTTGGCGTATATACGTTATTATTTGAGTATCAATATTCTGAATCATTTTGTGTATTGCAGGAAAGGAAGCGGTGTTATGAAGTGTTCAAATTGCGGGTTTGAGTCTGGCGGAAAATTTTGCCCGAAATGCGGAGCCAAAATGCCGCAAAAAGACAGTGCAATCCCGAATGTAAACAATGCGGAAAACAGAGGTTTTTCTAACGGAGCCTATTTAAATGCTCCGAACCCTGTCAATAACTCAGGTCAGTTTGGATTTAATATGAATCAGCCGCAGCAGATGCCGCAGACTCCGCCTCAGCCAAACAGACCGGTTTACCGGCAGCCTGTCTATGCTCAGCCAAAAAAGAAGACAAAGGCACTGCCGATAATAATTTGTTCAATAATCGGTCTTGTTATAGTTGCGGGAATCGCCGTTGCGTTTATATCTTCGGCTTTTTATAACCAAAACTTTTTGAATGTTATGAGCGGGTCAGACAGCTCATACAGCGATTATGATAATTCGTACGACAGTTCGGCAGACGATTATAAATCTTATGGCGACTACGGAAAGGTACATAAAATCGACGAGGTGTATGAATGTCCTGTCGGCAAGGTTAGCCTTACCGATGTAAAGGTATCAAATGAGGAAATGTCAGACGAAGATTACTGCGTTTATGCGGTTACGTTTGAGTTTGAGAACACAACGGGTCAGCCACTGTATCTTGATATGTATTCCAATGCCCTTGACCCCGAAGCCTTTGAGTATTGTGACGATGTGGAGTTTCTCTACACCGATACAAAACCTCGCGGCGATTATGACGGCTACACGGTTAAGGCAGGGGAGACAATTAAATTTGTTGAGCACTACAAAGCTTTGAAGGACAGCGGAAAAGTAGTGTTTGAATTGAGCTTGTCAGATATTAAGGATTATAATTTTGACATAGACACAATGTATGAAGTCAATTTAAGTGATTACTCCGAACAGACACAGGAAACAACCAAATAATTCGGGGCAGCCGGTCGGCTGCCTTTTTGTTTCTGAAAATATTAAACAGTCGGATTAATTTATGTCGTCAAGAATATTTATCTTTTCAAGCTCGTCAATATCATACGAGGCTTTGCGTTTAGGCTCTTTTGGCAAATCCTGTTCAAGCCATTGAAGTAAAACCGCATAGTGGTTGCGATAGAACTTTCCCGTTGAAGCCAAATAACGTGAAAGACGTTCGATTTTATCCGAATAATCGTCGGGATATTGAGATTTAAGCGAGTCAAGCTCCTGCTGAGTAAGAAAGACATTCTTGAATAATCCCAGTGCAGGCAGGCGCACCTCTGTATTCTTATCATTTTTATAATTCTTTTCTTTATTATCATTCTTATATTGTGGTTGAACGGTGGTTGGAGGATGGTTGGCTGACGGCGGAAAGGCGGTTGACTTGTCGGGAGTTTTTTGGTATTTGTCGTAGTTATTTACCGTAATAATCGAATATTTTGAAAATCCTCTGACGGTTATTTCATTGGTTGATTTAAGGTGTTCAAGCGACGTTCTGACGCTCTGCTCGGAAATTCCGAGGCTTGCCGAAAGACTGCGGCGGCTTGTCAAAAGCTGACCTCTGCAAACGGTTATGTTTTCAAAGTCACGGTCAACCACATTTGCGTTTAACAGCAAGTGCACAAACAGGCGGAATGTGTTTGGTTTTTTGTACCAACGCCATCGAAGAATGTTTCGGTCAAGTTTTATAAATGTTGTAGGTTCGGACATAAAAAATCTCCTTTCAACCATGCACGGAAGAAAGGAGTAATTGCATATTTCTATGCAACTTTTGAAAATTTTGTTTGTTAAGGGGTTTGATAAAATTTTTAATATCAATCAAAAATTATTGAACGTTTGGTTTATGTGCGTTAATTCAAAAAGCCAAGATATTTGCAGGGCAAACAAATCACAAATATTCCCCAAAATGCCGAAAATATGAATACAAAATCTCCAAAATGCAATGATAGTAGTATATATCATTTCTCGGAGGAATTTTTATGGTTTCAAAAAATGTTTCGCTAAATCCGTGTGTTTCGCAAAGCCTGACGCCTGCACTGCAATTTGCTTCTGCCGCTGAAAAATACAAGTGTAATGTAATAATTCGGCTCGGCACAAGCTGTTATAACGCCAAAAGCATTATCGGCACGCTTGCTTCGTGCTTTTCGTGTGTGGACGAGCTTGAGGTGGTTTGCGACGGAAGCGACGAGGCTGTTGCCCTGGACGAAGTCACCAAACTGCTTAAAAGCGACGGGTTTATGTAAACCGCATTTCTTCCAAAGGCTTAACTTGGGTAATCGAAATTCGGCAAAACTTGCATTTGGCTTTTTGAACAAATATAATTAATTTAAAGATGAACAGGCAACCGATGTTTGCCGTTAAAACCGATGAAAGGATTTTTGCAATGAAGATTACCGACAACCGCATTGACGGCGGAAAAGCTTTTGACTGGGGGCTAACCTCTCACGATTACGCAAAATACAGGGATATTTATCCGAAAGAATTTTATGAAAAAATAATATGCCGCAATCTTTGCACACAAGGGCAGAATGTTCTTGACCTTGGAACGGGAACAGGAGTTTTGCCGAGAAATTTGTACAGATTCGGCGCAAATTGGACGGGAACCGATATTTCGGAAAATCAGATTATTGAAGCCCAAAGGCTTGCAAAAGCCGAAAATATGGACATAAATTTCAAGGCTTGCTCGGCAGAAAAACTTGATTTTCCAAGCAACAGCTTTGATGTAATCACAGCCTGCCAGTGCTTTTGGTATTTTGACCACGAAGCTCTTGTGCCCAAACTTTGGAATATGCTCAAAAAGAACGGCAGATTTTTGGTTATGTGTATGGAGTGGCTGCCGTTTGAAGATAAAATTGCAGGGGCAAGCGAAAATTTGGTGCTTAAATACAGCCCCGACTGGAGCGGCGCAGGCGAAACCAAAAAGCCGATTGAAATTCCGAAATGTTATTTTGAAAAGTTTGACTTGGTTTCACACGATGAATTTGATTTAAAGGTGCCGTTTACCCGAGAATCGTGGAACGGAAGAATGAAAGCCTGCCGCGGAATCGGAGCATCATTGCCTACCGAAAAAATAAAAATGTGGGAAGCCGAGCACAAAAAACTGCTTGAGAAAATTGCCCCCGAAAGCTTTGAAGTTTTGCACTATGCGGCAATTGCCGAGCTTAGGGTTAAAAAATAAATTTTAATATTTTGTTTTCAGCCTTACTGTTTTCACCTCCTGTATGCAATGTGAAATCTTATTATTTTCAATAATATTTTATACAAATCTGTTGATTTTTTGTTTTTATCATTTATAATGTTTATATATCTGAAATTTTGACAAATATTTCAATTTCGGATTTGTATCAACTTATGAACCGATTGTTCTTAACAGCGTTAATTCAAAATATTTATTAAAGTATGAAAAGAGGGGTTACATTGAAAAAACTACTTGCGGTGCTTATGTCTGCGGCAATTTTGGCTTCGTTTGCGGCTTGCTCAAATGACGCCGCTTCAAACAGCAAGACCGAACAAACCACGTCGCAAAGTTCTGCAAACGAAGCTGTTCAAACAACTTCTCCGTCCGTGGAAACAGACAATGTAGACTGGGTGCCGTTTAAGGAATACAGCCTTGACAGCGATTCAAAGGTAAAAAACATTATCCTGATGATAGGCGACGGTATGGGCGAAAACATTATAAAAGCCGCCGAAATCGTAAAGGGCGACAAATTGATTATGTCGGGTTTGCCAAACCAAACCCATGTCACAACATACTCTCAGTCGGTTACCTCGGGTGAAGCTGAATTTACCGACAGCGCCGCAGCAGCCACTGCCCTGAGCACGGGAGTTAAAACCTATAACCAGTGCATCGGCGTTGACAAGGACGGCAACAGCCTTGAAACAATTTGCGAGTTTGCGCAAAAATACGATATGAAGACAGGGCTTGTTGATAGGCACTATGTGTGCCACGCAACCCCGGCGGGCATGGCGGCTCATAACTCAAACCGAGGCAACTATGTTCAGATTTTGCGTGATATGGCAAAAACCGGTGTAAACGTAATGTTTGGCGGCGGTGAGCAGTATTATAAAAATTCAAACAAAACCAAGAACTATATAAACGAAAAAGGTTATAAGTTTATTGATACCGAAGAACAGCTTTTGGCTCTTGACGGCAGTGACGATAAGGTTTTGGGAATGTTTGCGTACGAAAATATGAAAAACGCATACCGAGAACCCACCTTGACAACAATGACGTCAAAGGCTCTTGATTTGCTTGACAACGACAAGGGATTTTTCCTTATGGTTGAGGGCAGCAACATTGACGTGTGCGAATCCGAGCAGGATATGAAGGGAACCATTGAGCAGATGATGGCGTTTGACCATACTGTTGACTATGTTCTCAATTGGGCGCAGCAGCACCAGGGAACACTGGTTTTGGTTACAGCCGACCACGAAACGGGCGGTGTGCAAATTCCCGACAATGCCACGGCTGACGACATAAACAACGACTGCTTTACCTCAGACGGAGAACATACCAACACAAATGTTTTGTTGATGGCAGGCGGCGCACAGTCGGCGGAAATTTGCAGTTCCGATGTTATCGACAACACAGACATCGCAAAGTATATGCGCAAGGTTTTGACAGATTCTCACAAGTAATAGTATTTGCGGTGATTTTTGCTGATTAAATTGTCAGAAAATCAAATACCTGTTTTAAATTAACACTGAACACCGAGTAAAAATACACCTCTCCATAAAACAAACAATGGCACGCCCGATGACTTTGCATATAATTATAATGCAGAGTCCTCTGCCTTTGTGGGCGGCGGGTTTAATTTAGTCTTTCGGTGGTGAATTAAAAATTCCCTACCGAAATTCTTAGGGGGCTAACGCTCTTTTACACAGCTTGCAATCGGTTGCAAATTCTGCTTCTTGCAAGCAAAGCAGAGCGTTGCTCCGTTTTAATGTTTGTGGAGAGGTGTAATGTGATAAACTTTAACAACATATGTTCGGTAATCAACAGGCACGCGGAAGCGGTGGCATTTTTAATCGGCAGTGACAAATACAGGTCAATACAGGGCAGGGTGCTGTTCTATAATCTTCGTGATTTGGTGTTGGTAAGGGCAGAGGTCTCGGGTTTGCCGCAAAGCGACGAGCCGTGTCAAAGTCCTATTTTTGCTTTCCATATTCATGAGGGAGGCGAGTGCACTGGCAACAGCGAAGACCAATTTGCAAACGCAGGCGCTCACTATAACCCATGGGACTGCCCACACCCATACCACGCAGGAGATTTGCCGCCTTTGATGGGCGTAAACGGTGATGCGTTTTCTATGTTCATAACCAACCAATTTACCGTTCCCGAAGTTATCGGAAAAACGGTTATCATTCACGCTCACCCCGATGACTTTCACACTCAGCCCTCGGGAAATTCGGGAGAAAAAATTGCCTGCGGCATAATCAGACCTACCGCCAGATTAAGCGGATTCAGATTTTAATATTTTGTATAAAAAATGCGCCCCGATACGGAGCGCTTTTTTATGTTTGATTTTAATTTTATCGGAGCAATAATGTTCAAATATTAAACCTGATTGTCTTTAAGTCTTTGTGAACGGCTTACCGCTTCGCAAAGTGCCACAAAGATAATAAACAGCGGTGTTGTGATTGGCTGAGAAATATTAACGAAAGCCTGTGCCGAATATCCCACAACTGTGGCAAGGAACACAATAACAATCGGATTTTTTGAGGCTGTCTTTACTGCCCTTACAACTGCAGAACCGACAAAGGCAAGGTATGAGCCGAGTCCGACTATTCCTGTTGTGATAAGGTAGTTGATGTATTCGTTGTGAGCCGCATTGGTAGAACTGTCGCCAAACTTCATAAGTCCGTCAAAATATTGGCTGAACGGATAGTAAAACGTGTCGGGACCTGTGCCGAACAGCTTTTGCCAAACGGAAGCGTCACCGAAAATCCACATTGACCTTATCCACATATAGCCTCTGTGAGTGCCCCACTTGTCGTTGAATCTGAGAAGCTTTTCAAAGTCGCCGAGGTCTGTCTGTGTGTCAATTGTGCTGAAATATACCACGGTAAAAATCAGACCGATAACGGCAACGGAAAGCAGTATTGCAAGCACAATCGGAACGGTTTTCGGCAAAATCAGGTTTGGTTTTTTTGCGTCGGTCAAATACAAGGCAATTGTTGCGGCAAGGCAGATTCCAAGCAAAACATAACCGAGGTTTGAGAACACAAACATCTGCTGCAAATCGCCTATTTCTTTGTATTTGTCACCCATAGCAAGCGAAAACAGTCTCAGCAGTTTTGCACAGGCAAGCATAACCGTCAAAGCCAAAAAATATTTTTTAAGCTTTGATATTTTGCGTGAATACACAATGAAGTATATCATCAGGAAAGCGCCTATGCCCAAAATTCCCGAGTCGCTGTCCGAAACCATAAGCGACATAAAGCCAAAGCCCGAGGACGCAAGGTAGAGAATACGCAAAGGCCTTTTTTGGGTGTGAACCGACATAGCAACAATAACGGGAAGCGAAATGCAGATGTAGCTTGAAAGCAGGTTTTTGTTGCCGATTGTTGAGATAAAGTCGTTTGCCTGGGCTTCTCCCAAAATTCTCAGCGTGCCGAGCGGGTCAAGATAAAATCCGTTTAAAACCGACAAAAGGTAAACGCCGATTGACGCCGCCGCAAACACCGCAAGAACGTATTCCATATAGTAAAACAACCGTGTGATTAAAAAATATGCAAGCACATAAAATGCGATGAGTATAACGCCGTTGTTTCTTCCGTTTGGCTCACCGAAAAACGCTGTTTCGGTATAAGGCGAAAACAAAGCCGAAATCAGACTTGAAAACAGCAGGGCAAGCAATGAATAGTCCACAAACGAAAAGCTTTTAAATATGCTGTTTTTGGGTTTTGCTTTGTCGGATTTTTTTGCGTTTTCGCTGTATGTTGTTATCAGCAAAAGCTCCGCTATTGCGGCAATTCCCGTAAGTATCAAAAAAAGATAATACTTGTCGTGCCTGATGGTTGTAAAGGCGTTGTCAAAGTGAATAAACGGAAAGTTCCCGTCCGCAAAAATTGACAGATAAAGCGGAAACAGTGAAAACATAAGTGCAAGATAATAATTAAGCGAAGCACATTTCAGAGTGTATCGTTTATGCTCGCCTTGTTTTGTAAGAGATTGTTTTTTTGAGTCGGACATATGATTAACCTTTCACAAAATTATGAATAAAATAGTATGTACAGCGCCGTTTAAAGCGGTGCAAAGGCTCCAAGCCTCTAAGGCGGCGGAAACTTCGGTGTTTCAAAGAAAGTTATAATTCCAAACCGAGCCCCGGAAAAGCTTGATGATTTGCACCTTTTAAAATCTGTTGCAACCAATGTTTTTGACAAACAAAACAGCGCATTGCTTCGATTTAAAACGGACGTCTGAAAACATAAAACAATTTTATACCGTAACAATAACAATGTCAAATGAAAAGTATTGTATTTATTAAAATTGAGTGGTATAATTAGGTGCAACAAAAAGGAAATTAAATTCAGTTAAATATTAGCGCACAAAAATGTGCGATGTTCTTTAGAATACAGTGGTATATCTGAGGTGATATATAATGAAAAAGCTAATAATCTTCGGTTTTGAAGGCACAATTGCCGATACTTCTCCGGGAACGCTTTATTGCTTTAACACAACCGCGTCGGCTATGGGCTATTCTCCCGTTGACCGTGACGCATTGCAAAAAATAATAGGTGCAACACTTGAGCAGGGCTTTGAGAGGCTCTACGGAATGAAAGGCGATGAAATACAGTACGCCGTCAACAATTACAGCAAGTTGTATTCGCAAAAAGGCGAAGAAATGCTTATGCTGTATGACGGAATAGAGTCGTCGCTCTTAGAGCTTAAGAAAAACGGTTACAAGCTGGCAATTGCCACACAGCAGAACAAACGCTACACAACCGATATGCTGAAAACCCATCACGACATCGGAAAACTGTTTGATATTGTTTGTGCAACCGACGTCGGTTCAAACCTCAACAAGTGTGATTTGATTATGCAGGCTTGCAACGGTCTTGGAATTTCGGTTCAGGACAGTGTTCTTGTCGGCGACAGTTATGTTGACGCCGATGGCGCACGTCAGGTGGGAATGGATTTTGCCGCTGCGCTTTACGGAATCGGATTTAAGAGCAAAGAGGAAGCTGAAAGATACAACTGCGTTGCTTATCTCTACTCTGCCGCCGATATTTATTCAAGACTTTCTGTACTTTGATAAAATTTGTTGCGTATTAAAGATGTTTAATAAAAAGTATGCCGATTTAACGAATAAGCCAAAATTTATATGCCAAATGTCTTGACAAATTCAGAAACATCAGCTATAATGATATGGCTGTCGGAAATCGACAGACTTCGAGGTGTAACTCAGTTTGGTAGAGTGCTTGGTTTGGGACCAAGATGCCGCAGGTTCAAGTCCTGTCACCTCGACCACAAACAGGTCATAACGAAATGTTATGACCTGTTTTTTTGTGCTTTTCGGAAGATAACAAGACTTGAAGTTGTAGTGATAAAACTTAAGATATAATTTAATCTCCAACCGTAGTCTTACTTACTGATTTTGGCTCAATGCTTTCAGTATTTTCTTTGCCTTTTCAATCTCACATCCCATTGCCATATGAGAAATAAATCCGTGGGAGGTCGGCGGATTGTCAATAAATTCTTTAAGTTCCTTAACGCCCACAGGTTTTTCACTATTAAACACAAAGCCTAAATTCAGGGCAAAAAGATAACCGTCCTTTTCACCCCAGCCGTCGGTAACGCTGAAACAGCACAGCTTGTCATCGGTTAATAATATTCGCTCCGAATCGCCGATTTTTCCAATACAGGCAAACGTTCTTTCCAGAAGGTGTTCGCTTCCGATTGCGGGGGTTAAAATCCTCACACCCCTGAAGCATTCATTTAAATTAATGTCCCTTGCTGATTTGCAAATTTCGTAGATTTCGTTTTCGCACAACTTTTTTTCCGATAACATAATCGGTCCTCCTAAGTAAATTTATTACCTATAAGAAAAACGAAAAGCGCCCATCGTCTGATGAGCGCTGATTTTATATATCGTATCCACCCATCATTCAAGCATTACCACCTTTCCTTTCGGCAGGTTGGTGTGCGGTCAACGAGCTTGTCTCTCACGCACTCTTTATAGGTTGATTTTATTGTAGCAACAAAGTTGATATTTGTCAATATATCAAAACCGTTGTCGGTTAAAAAATGCATATTATTGCCATTTGTGCAAATGCTATTACCAAATATATTGGAGGTAATGCAATGAGTAATAATATGGACTTAGGCTATGAAATGTTCTGCTATCAATGTGAGCAGACGGCAAACGGCAAGGGCTGTACAAAGCTCGGCGTTTGCGGAAAAACTCCCGAGGTCGCAAACTTGCAGGATTTGCTGGTTTTTCAGCTTAAAGGAATCAGCTGTTACGCAAAGGCTTTGACTGATTCGGGTCAGCACGTTGACAAGGCGATTGTCAGCTTTATTGAAAATTGCCTTTTTACAACTCTTACGAACGTAAACTTTGACGCAGAGGTTCACGTTGCGCTGTTAAGAGAATCTCAGCAAATTAAGGAGAATTTGCGAAGTATTGTCGGTGAAATAAGTAACCCTACCGCTCACGCTTCCTACAATCTTCCGCAGACAAAAACGGAAATGCTCAAGGACGCACCTCTTGCGGGAATTATGTAAGACAAGTCGCTTGACCCCGACATTCGTTCTCTGCGCCAGACAATCGTTTACAGCTTAAAGGGAATCAGTGCATACGGTCATCAGGCGAGAGAGCTTGGATATTACAGCGACCAAGTCGATGATTTTTATATTATCGCCCTTGAGGCAACCACCGATGATAACTTAACCGTTGAAGACCTCATTCGTATGACAATGCGAACGGGCGAGGCGGCAATTGAGGTTATGAAAAAGCTTGACGAGGCAAATACAACTGTGTACGGCAACCCGTCGCCTCACAAGGTTAATGTGCATATGAAGAAAGTCCCGTTTATAATTGTTTCGGGTCACGACCTCAAAGACTTGGAAATGTTGCTTAAGCAGACCGAGGGCAAGGGGATTAACGTTTATACACACGGTGAAATGCTTCCGTGCCACGGCTATGAGGGGCTGAAAAAATATCCTCACCTTGTAGGAAATTTCGGCGGCGCCTGGCAAGACCAGCAAAAGCAGTTTGACAGTCTTCCCGGCTGTATTCTCATGACCAAAAACTGCCTTATGCGCCCAAGGGAATCATATAAAGACAGAATATACAGCACAAATGTAGTCGGCTGGGACGGCATGAAGTATATCGGAAAAAACGAAAAAGGCGAAAAAGATTTCAGCGAAATTATCAAGCAGGCAATAGAGCTTGGCGGCTATCCCGAAGAGCAAGAGCCTTATGATATTCTCGTCGGCTTCGGACATCACGCAACTTTGAGTTATGCCGATAAAATCATTGAAGCGGTAAAAAGCGGAAAGCTCAGACACTTCTTCCTGATTGGCGGATGTGACGGCGCAAGACCGTGCAGAAACTATTACACTGAATTTGCAAAGATGGTTCCTCAGGATTGTATGATTCTTACGCTTGCCTGCGGAAAGTACAGGTTTAACAAGCTGCAGTTTGGCGAGGTTGCCGGGCTTCCGAGGCTCCTTGACGTGGGTCAATGCAACGACGTATATTCTGCAATCCGCATTGCAACGGCTCTTGCCGACGCATTTGGAACAGATGTAAACGGACTGCCGCTGTCAATGATAGTGTCTTGGTATGAGCAAAAGGCAGTTGCGGATTTACTCGCACTTCTCAGCCTTGGAATTAAAAATATCTACCTTGGTCCCACACTCCCTGCTTTCTTGAGCCCTAACGTTCTTCAATATCTTTCCGATACCTTTGATTTGCACGCAATCAGCAACGCCGAGGACGACATCAAAACTTGTCTAAAGCAGAATATTTGATTATGATTTAGGCACACCAACAGTTTAAAATATGTAATATATTTCCTTTTAAAGGCGGCTTTTATATAAGTCGCCTTTAATTTTTATTGTAATAATATCTTATGCAATTTTAATATGCCGTCTGTACGTTTGCAAAATAGATTATTGCAACAACCCCTTCTGTTTAGCAGAAGGGGTTGTTTGTCGGGTTGCGGTCAGAGCATTTTAATATTTTTAGGTTGTTGTCGCCGTCACAAAATGCCGCAAAAACAGTTTCGATTTTTTCGTTTTGCTTCTCAAGCTCGGAATTAAGCCAGTCCATATTGTTGCCTGTGCTGTTCAGGTTTTTCTTGAGCACCCTGCCGTCTGCCACAACCACAACCTCAATTCTTTTTTGTTGTGTTACGATTTTTAAATCGTCGGGTGAAACCGGGCGGCTTTTGTCTTTGGGCAAAACCGAAATTTGTCCCGTGTGTTCAAACATTACTGTTTCAACATCGTCAAGCGAAAAATATTCTTTGTCCCTGAGCATTGTCAAAAACTCGTTAAAATCAATTTTTGCCGTGGTAAGATTGCGTTTGAACAGCTTGCCTCGGTCGTAAAGCACAATGCTTTTGCCTGTGAAAAATCTTCTGCAAACGGCAGACTTTTGCGATAAAATCGTGAGGAGTATCATAATAAGTGCATACACCAAAAGTGCCACAAAGCATTGCCAAAAGTCGCTGATTTCACTTGTTGCCATTTCCGCCGCAATCGAGCCGATTGTGATTCCGTTTACATAGTCAAACATATTCAGGTTTGACATCTGCTTGTTTCCAATCAGTTTTGACAGAATAAAAAGCACTGCAACCGACACAAACGCCGTCACCACAATGTATAACAAATCGTCCATAATATTGCCTCCGATAAAGAATTTCGTGATTATTATGGACTTTTTTTGAATTAATATTCGAATAATGCGGAAGTATTTGGTTAATGCTAAATATACGCCGTCAATGGGGTGTTGACAAAAAATAATTTGTGCTGTATTATAAAGAAAAACGATTGCATACAATTTAATTTTATAATATAAATTTGCCTGCAATTTAATTAAAGTCAGTGTGGTGATTTTTTGGTCAGATACGATATTGCAATTATTGGCACGGGCCCTGCGGGAATTTCAGCCGCAGTTACGGCAAAAATCCGCGGTAAAAATATAATTTTGCTTGGCAACAAAAACCTGAGCGACAAAATTACTCGGGCTTCAAAAATAGAAAATTATACTGCGCTTCCCGACATCAGCGGCAGTGAGCTTGCACAGCATTTGCACTCACACCTTGAATCGCTTGAAATTGACATTACCGACAGGCGTGTTAGCACGGTGTATGCAATGGGCAGTTACTTTGCGATTCAGGCTGACGAAGAAATTATCGAAGCAAACAGCGTGATTGTTGCAAGCGGTGTTATGCAGGGAAAAACCCTGAAAGGCGAAAAAGAGCTTCTCGGCTCGGGCGTCAGCTATTGCGCTACCTGTGACGCAAGGCTTTATCGCGGCAGAAAGGTTGCGGTTATCGGTTACAGCGACGATTCCGCCAAAGAAGCCGAGTTTTTGTCCGAGATTGTGTCCGAGGTTTTGTTCTTTCCTATGAAAAATGGCGTTGTTCCCGAAGTACGCACAAATATAAAAATAATCAATGAGATTCCGCGTGAAATTTCGGGAGAAAAAACCACAAGCGGCGTCGTTACAGACGAAAACGAGTATGCCGCAGACTGCGTTTTTGTGCTCAGAGATTCCGTCCTGCCCGACACACTTGTTCCGGGACTTGAAACCGACGGCAGTCACATAAAGGTTGACTTGCAGATGAGAACAAACATAAGCGGTGTTTTTGCCTGCGGAGATATTGCGGGCAAACCGTATCAATATATCAAGGCGGCAGGTCAGGGCAATGTTGCCGCACTTTCTGCCGTTGAATATCTTAGTCATACGTCAAAAAACAATTCATAATATTAAGCAAAGGAGAATAAATATGGTTGAGAAAATTTATGATAATAATATGGATGAGGCACTTGAAAGCAAACTTGCGCTTGTTGATTTTTCGGCAACATGGTGCGGCCCGTGCCAGATGCTTGCTCCGATAATCGAGGAGCTTTCCGATGAGCTTGACGGAGAGGTGGATTTTTACAACGCAGATTCCGACGAAAATATGGAACTTGCTCAGGAGTATGACATCCACAGCATTCCTGCGCTTTTGCTCTTTAAGAACGGCGAGGTTGTTGCAAGAACGGTAGGTTTTCAGCCCAAAGAGGCAATCAAGAGCTTTATTGAGGCAAACAAATAATCGGGAGAGATATTTATGGCTGACAATTACGATACGTTAAAGCTTGAAAATCAAATCTGTTTTCCGCTGTATGCTTGTTCAAAAGAAATTGTAAGGAGATACAAGCCGTTTCTTGACGAGCTTGACCTTACATATACCCAGTATATTGCAATGCTGGTTATGTGGGAGCACAAACAGATAAATGTTAAAAATATGGGCAGGCTTTTGTTTCTTGATTCGGGAACGCTTACGCCCGTGCTGAAAAAGCTTGAGCAAAAGGGTTATATTCTGAGGACAAGAAGCTCTAAAGACGAACGTATGGTAATAGCGAATATCACGGAAAAAGGCGAACAGCTAAAGGGCAGCGCAGCCCTTGTTCCGCAAAAGGTAACGCAGTGCGTAAACCTTACCAAAGAGGAAGCAGAGCTTTTGTATGCGCTGCTTTACAAGGCACTGGACAAAGGCGAAGATGAATAAACGCTGTTTAAACAACAAATTCGGGCGGATTGCCCGCAGATTTCATAAACTGTTCTGTAAATAAAATTGCCGCTGAGGGATAGACCTTCAGCGGCTGTTTTGTCTGTTGAGTTTTAAATCGGAGCAGCGTTCTCTTTGCCCGAAAAGCATAGATTGCGACCGATTGCACTGTGATTATAAAATTCTTTTTTGCGAGCCGATTTCAAAATGATATTTTACAATACCAAGGTCAATTTTTGTGTAAAATCCGCTGCCTGCTCTTGCCCAAACCGTGCCGTCCGACTGCAATTCAATAAAGAACTTTTGCTGATTCAGTGCAGTCGGCGCCAGCATAGCGGCGTCCATACCCTTGATGAACCAATCGGGCAAAGCGTCTTTGTAGTTGCACAGCCTTTTCATTGACTTGTTCTTGTGCGGAAAACCGTTTGACTTTCCGTATCCCACCGCAATAATGCAAACCTGTTTTTCGCCTCTGCCGATGTTTGCATTGCTCTTGCCGTGGCTCAACGCCACCCAGCAGGTGTTAAGCCCCAGCTCCTGAGCCTTGAGCACAATTTTTTCTCCGTAATATCCAAGGGTCTCATCAAGTCTGGTTGACTTTCTTCCGACAAGACATATGTAGTTCTTCACGCCCACAAAATTTCCGTAGTGAGCAATTTTGGATTCAAAGCACTTCGGCTCGTCGTAGAATATCTGAATGTGCAGTCCCTTTTCTTTATTAATGTCACTTATAAGCTTGTCCAGCACCTCACGTTTTTCCGGCTCAATCGCCTTATCTTCATATTGTCTGACGCTGTGGCGCTGCTTCATAAGCTCAAGCATATCCATATTAATCAAACCTCCCGTTTTTGTTTTATGTATGCACCTCTGTAATATTATTGTTCAAGCGCAAAATTATTTTAAATTAAAGTAACAATCTGTTTTTTGCAAATGCAAAGCTTAACAGATTGTAAGGGCGCAAAAGGGCGTAAGCTCATCAGGTTTTGGCGGAAGATTATAACTTCAGATAAAATTCCGATTGCAGTCCGCCGCCTTGGAGGCGAGAGCCGTTTGCACTCAGTTTATAGTATAGCATATGTTTACAAAATTTTCATCAACAAATTGTAAAAATGAGGAATTTTTTCAATGTGATAACATAGCGCAAAAAAGCTCCCGCAAGGGGAGCTTTTCTTTAAACGCCGGAGCTTGCCGTGGAGTCGTCCATAATCGTATCTCTGCTGTCGCGGAACAGTAATGAACTACACCAAATTGCCGAAAGTCCCACAATAACATAGATGATTCGGCTGATGATACCTGTTTGTCCGCCGCAGATAAACGCAACAATATCAAACTGAAAAATTCCGATGCTTCCCCAGTTTATTCCGCCTATAACAAGCAGCGTCAACGCTATTTTATCAAGCATTTAAAATCCTCCTTTTTTAAATACTGAGTTTAGTGTTGACGCAAATTTTTAAAATATTCGTTTTTTAAATTTTGAAAATTTTACATTTAATTTTATTAGCTGAAAAAGAAAAAGTAAAATCCGATAATCAAAAATCCCAGCGCAATTACCGAGGCTCCGATAATTCGTGTTATTTTCATTGATTTTTGAAGTTTAAGCTTTGAAATCATACCCTCGGTCGGAAACGGCAGGAACAACAGCATTATTCCCAGCACAACGCAGCATACCGACGCAAGCACCGTTCCGACAGACTTTGAAAACGGAAACAAAAACAAACCTACCGGTATTCCGAATACACAAATTACGTTGATGACGGAGAACAGCTTGCCGTACTTTTCGCTGGTTTCATAATATTTATTTGCCCTTCTTTGACATTCGTCAGAGCAGTATTGCTCAAAATATGTAATTTCTTTGGCGCAGTAATCGCATTTTTTCATAAAAGCACCCTTTCACGGTTTCTGAAAACTAATTTTAGCACAATTAAGTCATAAATTCAACAGATTGATTTTAAATCGGAGCAACATTCTGCTCTGTTTGCAAATAAAAAACGTGACCGATTGCAGGCAAAGCAAAAAAGCGTGTAATAATTTGCTTAATTTTCTATTGACATATGATTTTGTCGGGAGTATAATGTGGATAAATAAAGGCAATGGCAAGTGTTGCCTGAATATAAACCGTTGATGCGGAGATAAAAACAAAAAATGCGCTTACAGAGAGTGGGGATTGCTGAGAGCCTCGCAGAATGCAGTTTGTTAAATGGACCGCTGAGGGCACAGTCAAAGGGTTTCCGAGTATTCTGTGACGTGAAGGCATACGTTAGTTGTCGGGAATATGTTGGTATTCCGCAGAGAGTATGGGCAACCATAAATCAAGGTGGCACCACGGTAATGTTTTAACCGTCCTTGACAGATGATATTCATCTGTCAAGGACTTTTTTTATTGTTTGATTTTACGAAAAGGGGCATTGATATGATTTCACTTGAAAAAGCAAAACAGCTTGCACAGGGCTACAAGCTTGTGCCTATTAGCCGTGAAATTCTTTCGGATGTGCGCACGCCGATTGAAGTTCTGAGAATTTTAAAAACAGTCAGCTCACATTGCTATATGCTTGAGAGCGTTGAAAAACAGAAAAAATGGGGAAGATACACATTTTTGGGCTTTGACCCCAAGCTTGAAATTACCTGCACTGACGGCGTTATGACAATAAAGGACGGAAACGATGTCAAGACCCTTGAAACCAAACGCCCCGACAAAGAAATCGCAAAAATTATGCAGGAATACACCAGCCCTAAGGTAGAGGGACTTCCGACATTCACAGGCGGACTTGTGGGATATTTTTCGTACGATTATGTTAAGTACAGCGAGCCGAAGCTCAATCTTGACGCCGAAGATGTCGAGCATTTTAAAGACGTTGACCTTATGTTGTTTGACAACGTAATTGCCTTTGATAACCTGAAGCAGAAAATTTTCGTAATTGCAAATGCAAAAACAGATGACCTTGAAAACGAGTATGCAAGGTGCATTAAACAGATTGACAAAATTGTTGACCTTATTCACAATGGCACTCCCGAAAAAATCGTTCCGGGAAAAATCACGTCTCCGTTCCGTGCACTGTTCTCGGAAGAAAAATATTGTGAAATGGTTGAAAAGGCAAAAAAATATATTTATGAGGGCGATATATTCCAGGTTGTGCTGTCTAACAGGCTTGAAGCCGATTACGAGGGCAGTTTGTTTAATGTTTACCGCCACCTGAGAACAATTAATCCGTCGCCTTATATGTTCTATTTCAGCAGTGACGACATCGAGGTTGCGGGCGCTTCACCCGAAACCCTTGTAAAGCTTGAAAACGGAGTTTTGCACACATTTCCTCTTGCGGGTACACGCCCAAGGGGAAAGACAAAGGAAGAGGACGACGCACTTGAAAAGGAGCTCCTTTCAAACGAAAAAGAGCGTGCCGAACACAATATGCTTGTTGACCTCGGACGTAATGACCTTGGCAAGATAAGCGAGTTCGGAACGGTTAAGGTTGAAAAATATATGTCGATTGAACGCTATTCCCACGTTATGCACATCGGCTCAACCGTTGCCGGCAAGCTTGACAAAAGCAAGAGCTATATGGACGCAGTCGGTTCGGTTTTGCCTGCGGGAACGCTTTCGGGCGCACCGAAAATTCGAGCTATGGAGATTATTAACGAGCTTGAGAACAACAAGCGCGGAATTTACGGCGGAGCAATAGGATATATTGACTTTACAGGCAACCTTGACACCTGTATCGGCATAAGAATTGCATTTAAGAAAAACGGCAAGGTCTTTGTTCGTTCGGGTGCAGGAATTGTTGCCGACAGCGTGCCCGAAAACGAGTACAGAGAGTGCATTAACAAGGCAAGAGCGGTTATGAACGCAGTAGGCGAAGGAGGAGATACAGATGATTTTGTTGATTGATAATTACGACAGCTTTTCATACAATCTTTATCAGCTTGTCGGCGAGCTTAACCCCGATATAAAGGTAATCAGAAATGATGAATATACAACACAGGAAATTGAAAAAATGAATCCGTCTCACATAATATTGTCACCTGGACCCGGCAGACCCGCAAATGCAGGTGTTTGTGAAGACGTTGTAAAGGAGCTGAAAGGCAAGTTCCCGATTTTGGGCGTGTGCCTTGGACACCAGGCAATCTGTGAGGCGTTCGGAGCCGAGATTTCATATGCAAAGAAGCTTATGCACGGCAAAATGTCCGTGGTTACGCTTGACCATTCAAGCAGACTGTTTGATGGACTTGGCGACACCGCCGAGGTTGCAAGATATCACTCACTTGCGGTTGTTGCAGACACCCTGCCAAGCTGTTTGAAAGCAACATCGTTTACAAAAGACGGCGAGGTTATGTCGGTTGAACACACAAAGTATCCGATATTCGGACTGCAATTTCACCCCGAGTCTATTCTTACGCCTGACGGAAGAAAGATTCTAAAGAACTTTTTGGCAGTATCAATATAAGCGCAGATGACCTCGCTCTTATAGGCGGTGGGCTCAATTCAGTCTTTCGGCGTGGGATAATCTCCACTGAAAAACTGAGGAGCTAACGCTCCCTTGGCACCGTTGCAATCAGTTGCAAGCAGAGCATTGCTCCAATGACATACAAATTGAATTTATGTCGCACCGATGTGCGAAAATATACATAAACAGGAGGTTTTATTATGATTAAAGAGGCTATATTATCGTTAAGCAAAAAGCAGGACCTTACGTCCGAGGTTATGGAACAGGTTATGGACGAAATTATGAACAACGAGGCTAACGACGCTCAAAAGGCTTCGTTCCTTACGGCACTTGCAATGAAAGGCGAGACAATTGACGAAATTACCGCTGCCGCAAAGGTTATGCGCAAACACTGCGAAAAGTTCCTGAATGACCAGGATGTGCTTGAAATCGTCGGAACGGGCGGCGACGGTTCAAATACCTTTAACATTTCAACAGCCGCTTCAATCGTAACCTCAGCCGCAGGAGTTCCGGTTGCAAAACACGGCAACCGTGCCGCTTCAAGCAAGTGCGGAACGGCAGACTGCCTTGAAGCCCTCGGCGTTAAAATCGACATTTCTCCCGAAAAGAGCCAAAAGCTCCTTAATGACATTAACATTTGCTTCCTGTTTGCTCAAAAATATCATACCGCAATGAGATTTGTGGGCGGTGTAAGACGTGAAATGGGAATCCGAACTTTGTTTAACATACTCGGACCTTTGGCTAACCCCGCAGGAGCTTCAATGCAGCTTTTGGGCGTTTACAGCGCAGATTTGGTTGAGCCGCTTGCAAGGGTTCTTTCAAACCTCGGCGTTAAGAGCGCAATGGTTGTTTACGGCGAAGACAGCATTGATGAAATTTCAATGAGCGCACCAACAAAGGTTTGTGAATTTAAAGACGGCAATTTCAAAATATATGAAATTACTCCCGAACAGTTTGGCTTTGAAAGATGTCAAAAGTCAGAACTTGTAGGCGGCACTCCGCAGGAAAACGCACAGATACTGCGTGATATTCTTGACGGCAAGGACGGAGCCAAGAGAAATGCAGTTCTTCTCAATGCCGGAGCAGCAATTTATGTTGCCGGAAAAGCCGACAGCATTGATTCGGGCATAAAAATTGCAAAAGATATGATTGACAGCGGCAAGGCAAAGGCTCAGCTTGAAAGATTTATCGAGCAGAGCAACAAGTGAGGCGCTTATGAACATTCTGAATGAAATAGCAGACAAAACAAGGCTCCGTGTTGCGGAACAAAAAAAGAACGTTTCCGAGTCGCAAATGCGTGCTGCCGCTGAAACGCTTGCAAAGGATAAAAGCAACAGCTTTGCATTTTATAAAGCCCTCAGCGGCAAAGGAATCCATTGTATTTGCGAGGTAAAAAAAGCTTCGCCGTCAAAGGGCTTGATTGCCGAAGACTTTGATTATGTAAATATTGCAAAGGATTACGAAAAGGGCGGCGCAAGCGCAGTTTCGGTGCTGACAGAGCCATACTGGTTTTTGGGCAGCAACGAATATCTTAAGGAAATAAGAAAAAACATTTCAATTCCGATTTTACGCAAAGATTTTACCGTTGACGATTATATGATATATGAGGCAAAGGTAATCGGTGCCGACGCAGTTTTGCTTATCTGCACAATTACCGAAAACGATGTTCTCAAACACCGCATTGAGCTTTCCAAAAGCCTTGGACTTTCGTCGCTTGTCGAAGCTCACAGCGAAGAAGAAATCCAAGCGGCAATTGATGCCGGGGCGGAGATTATCGGTGTAAACAACCGCAATCTTAAGGATTTTTCCGTTGATGTGTCGCTGAGCGCAAAGTTCAGAAAAGAAGTTCCCGAGAATATTCTTTTTGTTGCCGAAAGCGGAATAAAAACAGCTCAGCAGGTAAGAGATTTGGAAAGCGACGGAGTAAACGCCGTGCTTGTTGGCGAAACTCTTATGCGTGCCTCCGACAGGGTTAAAGCCGTACGGGATTTTTGCGGCAGGTGATGTTATGACAAAGATAAAAATCTGCGGAATACGCTCGCTTGACGACGTTGCAATAATCAATGATTGTATGCCCGACTACATAGGCTATGTTTTTGCGCCGAGCAAGCGGCAAATTTCGCTGAATACGGCGATTGCTTTGTCAGCCAATGTGTTTAGTGGCATAAAAAAGGTTGGCGTGTTTGTAAACCAGCCGATTGATTTTCTTGTCAGCGCAATAACAAGCGGAGCGGTTGATTTTGTTCAGCTTCACGGCGATGAAACCGCCGAATACGAAAAAAAGCTGTTTGCCGCACTGAAAAACAGCGGCATTGAACAGCCCGAAAAACGCTGTATAAGGGCGTTCAGAATACGTAACAAAGACGATATTGAAAAAACAAAGTCAACAATGTGTGCGACTCTCTTGCTTGACGCATACTCCGAAAAGGCAGTCGGCGGCACGGGTGAAACTTTTGACTGGACGTTGATAAATAATATTGAAAAGCCGTTTTTCCTTGCAGGCGGAATAAGCATTGACAATGCGGAAGACGCAGTAAACAGCGCACATCCGTTTGCGCTTGACGTAAGTTCAAGCCTTGAAACCAACAGTAAAAAAGACAGGGCAAAGGTTGAAGCGTTTGTTAAAAAAATCAGGGAATTATAACCGTAAGTTAATGTGTTTTTCATTCCTAAGGCGGCGTTGCTTTTAAATTTAAATGTAACACAACAAAATAGTTTGCAAAAAAATTACCGTTTCTCAGACACAGTGTTTGTGACTTTGAAACGGTAATTGTAATTTATTTATTAATTTTTGCGCTTTAATAATATTATTAATATTAATGCAAAATCAGCGCAGCATAAGTTTTTTGTCAAGTCCGCGTACTTCAAGCAGACGGGCAAACGGAAGTCCCAAAATTATAAGCACACCCAGTTCTCCGAGCGCAACAAGTCCGCCTTGCAGCAAGAAGTCGCCAAAGTGGAATCCGCCCTCAACAAAGAAAAATTCAATTTCAAATCCAACCAAAATTCCGTTGAGCAGCGCAGGCATAAGGCAGGAAAGAATCGGAAGTTTTGCAATTCGTATGTTCCTTGTGCGGTACATAAGGATTGCAGCCAAAAGGCTTGCGGCAGAACCGAAAATCAAATCATACGGTCCCAGCGTTGACAAAGAACTGATGTTTGCCAGTATGCACCCAACTGTCAGTCCCGGAATTGCGGCAGGCGTAAACAGAGCGAATATTGTCATAATTTCGGATACTCTGAATTGCACCGCCATTGAAGCGGTTCCCGGCAAAAGCGTGTTTTGCAGAATTGTCAAAACGGTATAGAGCGCAGCAATAACAGCCGACTGAACAATGTACAGGGTTGTTTTCTTTTTCATATTATGTTTTCCTCCGTAGTGTTTGTTTTAGGTCTGGATTTTGCGAACAGACCGTTGAGTATTTTATCACACAAAATACCCAAATGCAATATTGACGATGTAAAAAAAATAAAGTACAATAGAATATATATTAAAATCGGAGCAAATCTCGGCTTTGCTTGCAAAAACAAAGCCTGCCCAGAAAAGTGAGCATTGGCTCCTCATGGCTTTGGCTGAGACTAACTCTCTGCCGAAAGGTCGCAATGTCCTCCGCATTAGCGGTAGGATATCTGTGTTTAAATTATAATCAGGGTGATTTTTTGAAATATATCAATAAACTCCACACAGTACTTGCCGTTACGGCTGTTTTTTTGTGTGTTTCTGTTTTCAGCGGCTGTTCGCTTTTGGACGAATTGGGATTTTCGGATAATTCTCAAATATCGCAGACGGTTACTTCCGGCGGCACTGTTGTGGGAGCAAGGTCAAATGCGTATTCAGGATACGGTTTCAGCAATCTTGAACGTGAAGATTTGCAGAATCTTTATGAGATGCTTGACCAATATGCAAATAAATCCTCGGTTGAAAAAATAGTTGCTGACGGCACCTTTTCCGTTAAGGAAATAAGTCAGGTACTTGAAGCCTACAAAAACGACAATCCTCAGGTCTTTTGGCTTGACGATACTTTTGAATATTCGCATTTCGGCTCAAAGACGGGCATAATTCTCAGCTTTATCTATGACGGTGACGAGCTTAGCCAAATGAAGCAGAATTTTGACGCCAAGGTTAGTGAGATTATTGCAAACGCCCCCACAAACTCAACCGACTATGATGTTGAACTCTACATCAACGACTATATCGTTGACAACTGTCAATATGACAAAGAGGGTGCGGCGGCAGCCGACAACGGCGAAACTTTGGGCAATGAACACAATGCATACGGCGCACTTATTGATCAAAAGGCTGTTTGCGACGGCTATTCGGCTGCTTTTCAGCTTTTGTGTAACAAACTCGGCATTGAGTGTGTTTCAATTCAGGGAACGTCAAAAGACGAACCTCATATGTGGAACGGCGTAAAAATTAACAATGAATGGTATCACACCGATGTTACGTGGAATGACAGCGATGAATATGTTCATTCTGAAAGATATTTTTATCTTAATTTAACAACAGAGCAGATAAAAGCCGACCACACAATTAACCTAAGTTACGGCGAAGTTTCCGACGACAACTTTGACGAGAACACGATTTATAATATCTTTGTTCCTTCGTGCACAAGTCAGACATACAACTACTTTAACGCAAGCTGTCCAAAGCTTACAAATATCAACGGTTCGGACGAAATTGTCACCCTGCTTGCCCAAACGGCGGCACAGAGGGGAGAGGACTTCGACGTTGTGATAGACGAAGGTCTTGATTTTCAGACAACTGTTGACAGCCTCGCAAGTGACGGATATATTTACAACTGGCTTGAAAAGGCAAATGCAAAGAACGGCAACAACCCTAAAATCAGCGATAAAAGCAAGCTCTATAATTTTTCGGAGCACAGACTGCTAACGATAAAACTTCAATACGAGTAATTTGCACCGTGTGTTTACTGCTCATGGCAACATCAGTAACATGCAAGAACATTTCAACAAAATCAAAAAATATAAAAATCAAAAACCGCACGACCAAAATGATTGTGCGGTATTAATTTAAAGGACTGATAATATGAAATACGACGTAAAAAAATATCCTTTGATTTCAAACGCCGAAATTGCCGACGGAATCTTTGATATGCATGTGGAATACGACAGCAATGCCCTGCCGGTAAAGTGCGGACAATTTGCCCACGTTTATGTTCCGTCCAAAACCCTGCGACGCCCGATTTCCGTGTGCGATGTTGAAAACGGTGTTCTTAGGCTTGTGTATCAGGTCAAGGGCGAAGGCACAAAGATTATGTCACAAATGAAAAGCGGCGAAACAGTCGATATTCTTGCGCCTCTCGGCAACGGTTTTAAAATTGAACAAGGCAAGCGTTACTGCCTTATCGGTGGTGGAATCGGTGTTCCGCCAATGCTCTACACTGCAAAGCAAACCCAAAATCCGCTTGTTATCACAGGTTTTCGTGACAAATCGCTTGTAATTTTACAGGACGATTTTGCCAAGGCGGGGGCTGAGCTTGTGCTTGTAACCGACAACGGAACTGCTGGAACAAAAGGCTTTGTTACCGACATTCTCCGTGAAAAAATAAATGAAACAGATGAGGTCTGTGCCTGCGGTCCGACTCCTATGCTCAAGGCGGTTGCCAAGGTTTGTGCAGAGTTTTCAAAGCCGTGTCAGGTTTCGCTTGAGGAACGTATGGCTTGCGGAATCGGTGCATGTCTCGGATGTGCCGTAAAGGTTAATATAGGCGGCGAAGAAATTATGCAGCACGTTTGCAAAAACGGACCTGTATTTAACGCTGAGGAGGTAGTTTTTAATGGCTGATTTATCCGTAAAAATAGCAGGTGTTGAATTTGGCAATCCGCTGATTGCGGCTTCGGGAACATTTGGCTTTGGCAAAGAGTACGGCGAGTTTTATCCGCTCAGCGCATTGGGCGGAATTTCCTGCAAGGGAATCACCCTTAAAAAGCGTGACGGAAACCCATCGCCTAGAATAGCTGAAACTCCGTCCGGTATGCTTAATGCCGTTGGACTGCAAAACCCGGGTGTTGATGTTTTTATCAAAGAGGATTTGCCTTGGCTCAAACAGCAAAACACGGTTGTTATCGCAAACATTGCCGGCAACACCTTTGAGGAATATTGTGAAATGGCAGAAAAGCTCAGCGACACCGATGTTGATATGATTGAGCTTAATATTTCCTGTCCAAACGTAAAGCAGGGCGGCGTTCAGTTCGGCACAAGCTGCGAGGGGGTCGGCGAAATCACAAGGCAGGTAAGAAAGCACTGCACAAAGCCCCTAATAGTAAAACTCAGCCCGAATGTTACCGACATCGCTTCAATAGCCAAAGCGGCAGAAGACGGCGGCGCCGACGCAGTGTCGCTGATAAACACACTTACAGGTATGCGAATCGACATAAATTCAAGACGTCCGATAATCCGCAACAACACGGGCGGAATGAGCGGAGCGGCAGTTTTTCCTGTTGCCGTAAGAATGGTTTGGCAGGTTTCAAATGCCGTCAAAATTCCCGTAATCGGACTCGGCGGAATAACAACCTGGCAGGACGCCGTTGAAATGATGATTGCAGGTGCGTCTGCCCTGCAAATCGGCACGGTTTTATTTACCGACCCGTACGCTCCAATCAAAATCACCGAGGGTATGCAGAAGTATCTTGACAAAAACAACATCTCAAGTGTTACCGAACTGACAGGCACAATCCGTCCCTGGTAAATTTTGTATCAGCAGCGTAGAAACTTAAGTGTTAGTCAAATAGCTTTGTTCAGCGTAATAACCAATGGATAAACCGCCTTACTTTTTTGTATCAGCAGCGCAGATACTTATGTGTTAGTCAAA
>FMUV01000004.1 GCA_900101355.1 Ruminococcus sp. YE282 | reverse complement strand
AATATAAAAATTGACGATAACAAGCAGGGCAAAATTACAATCTCGGCAGATTTAAGCAAAAAATACGATGCCGCAAACGTTGAATCGGGCAGCGGAGATTTGTCTTTATACTCTGAAAACGTTCCTGTTACATCTGCAAAATTCAATTATCAAAAAGTCGGCGATTTTGTCATGCTGACGTTTACTGTTATATTTTCAGCAGCTACGATGAGCGCAGCAAAATCATACTCGCTTTTGGGTCTTCCGTATCAAAACGATATTATTCTGCGAAAGCCGACTATTACAACGTCAAAAAACAAGTTGGGAATTGCAATTGCAGCCAACACCGCAACATTGACAATAATTACGCAGGGAGAAGCCGTTGCAATCTCTGACGGCGAAAGCATCCAAGAAACATTAATTTACAAAATCAAAAAATAAGGAGACTAAGAAAATATGGAATTAACAACAAAAATCACACTTGATATGCTCACACAGGACAGTGTTTCAGTGCTGAAACAGCAGTTTTTAACATTCAACAATGTTGAAATGCAGGTAGGCGGCAACATACGAAACACCTATGCAAACAGTGTAAGCGGAAGAAAACTTATTAAATCCATTTTGCCAAACGATTATTATAATGCCGTAATCGCCGTTTGGGGCGACACACCTACGGTAGAAGAAATCATAGAATAAGCCCAAGATATGACAAAAGCTCCCGATTGGGAGCTTTTGTTTGTATTCAATCATTCGGTTCTGCTTCATACGGGTAAAGTTCTTCATAAAATTCCTGCTCCATTTCATCGGTAAGTGCGGCAGGAATAAGACCCGTGCAGTCGTTTGCCGAAATTGTATTAAGTTCTAAATCAGGCTGGGCAAACTTCCCCTTATCTTGCCTGTAAGTTTTCTTCTTTTTCATCATACTCACCTCGCTGTACTTATTATGTACGGCGAAAAAATGAGTATACTATTTTACGATAAGTTTTTTGATTTTATAAACATCGCCGTCCATAACCTTGTATGTACTGCGAATTTCATCATCATTAACATCGGGCGAAATGCTTTGATTAATGTAAAGGCTGTCAATGCCAAAATCAGCCGCTCCGCCAATGTCAGATATATGGTCATTGCCAATCATAATTGATTCTTCTTTCTTAAGTCCGTAGCGGTCAAAAAGAATCTTAAAGTAATTCACATCGGGTTTCAGACATTCCTCGTCCGAGCTAAGGCAAATTCCGTCAAAATATTTTGTAAGGTCAAACATATTAAGCTCGTTTTCGGTAAACACACGCTGAGCGTTTGACAAAAGATATATTTTTTTGCCCTTTGCTTTTAATGTATCAAGCAAATCAATTACGCCGTCATACAATTTGATATATTTTGTTGAAAAGCAGCGGAACATCTCGGCAACAAACAAAATCTGTGAATCGGTTACCGTTACTCCCTTTTGTGCAAAAAGCTCTTTGAATACCTTTTCAAGTTTTATATCCACGCCGGAATATTCCTTGTGTCTGCTCTTTGCAAGATTTATTTCCTTTTCAACAAGGCGAAGATATTCGCTGTGAATTTCCTCGTAAGTATAATTAGCACCCTTATAGCCGTAGTATATAGCCATCTTTTTCCAAAGATTATCATCATTTTCATCGGTATTAAGGTCTATTAAAGTTCCGTACAAATCAAAAACATAGTTTTTATACATAAAATCACCCTTTTGAATTAGTAAACACATTCTAACAAATTACGTTCCCGATTGCAATAGTAAATGAATTATGATAAACTGAAAACGGTGATTAACTTGACAAAAAAGCAAATTGCAATAAACGCCGTTGAAGCGCTGAAAAACGAATATCCCGACGCCCGCTGTTCGCTTACATACAGCGACCCGCTTCAGCTTCTTATAGCCACAAGGCTTTCGGCTCAATGCACGGACGCACGTGTAAATACAGTAACGCCGGCACTTTTTGAAAGGTTTAAAAATGTTGATGATTTTGCAGACGCAACGCCCGATGAAGTTGCCGAATATATAAAAAGCTGCGGTCTTTACAAAACAAAATCAAAGGACATTGTGAATCTTGCAAAAATGCTTCGCAATGAATTTTCGGGAATTGTTCCGGATAATATTGACGACCTGACAAAGCTTCCCGGAATCGGCAGAAAAACCGCCAACCTGGTTTGCGGAGACATCTTTGGCAAGCCTGCCGTTGTTGTGGACACCCACTGCATAAGAATAACGCACAGACTTGGACTGCACGACCTTAAAGACCAGAAAAAAATCGAGTTTGCCCTCAGGAATTTACTTCCGCCGGAAGAAAGCAACGACTTTTGCCACAGAATTGTTCTGCACGGCAGAGCGGTTTGCACGGCACGCAATCCCAAGTGCGAAATTTGCTGTATGAACAGCTTTTGCAAAAAGAAAATTTAATTGTACTTTTCTCGGGGTCTTATCCGCCCGTGTTAATTTATCCTTTGCCTGTTAAAAAGTCGATACTGCGCTCAATGGCGTCAATTGAAGTGCCCCACTCCTGCCCCTGACTGCGGTAATCAAACATAGAACAAAAGTGTGTTATATCTTTTTTGAGAGACATAAGGTAATTTTTAGTCAGTGCGGCTGTTTCGGCGTAAAAATCAGGAATAAGTTTCGACGACAATCCGCCCTTTCCGGTTGCGGCACTCATAACAAAATGGTAGTGCTTAAGGCAGATAAACGGCTGTTCGTTATACAGCTTTCTGAACTCTTCGCCCTTTGCCCATTCAACAAAAATTGTCGCCATAAAATGGTGCATATCGCTTTCTATTCTGTCACATACGTAGCAGGAAGAAAGCTCTTTTTTTAGGTTTTCAAGCTGTTTTTTGTCAGGCTTGCCCCTAAGCTTTTTGGGCATATGAATATCGATTATTTCCTGCAAATGGCTTTCAAGAATCAGCGCATTCGGCAGTTTTTGCCCCTCGGTTTGCATTTGCTCAAAGTGACGGCGGCAAAATCCCTTTTTATTTGTCTCTATTCTTACGCTCGGCTCCATCATAGCGTCTCCCGTAATAAACCGAACATACTGTTCATCAAGCATTTTTTCCATTCGGCAAAACGGGCATACATCTTTTGGCATAAATATATCGTTAATCGGTATTGTGCATATTGTTTCTTTCATATTTTCACACTCCATAATCTAAGTGCAGACGTCTCCGCTTTTAAAAGCGGCAGAGCGTCCGAAATTTCAGTTGTATTAAATTTAATCACCGAAATTCCGAGGAACCAAAGCTTCTTTGCACCCTTGCAATCAACCGCAAGCTCTGCTTTCTGCAAGTAAATCAGAACGTTGCTGAATTTAAATTTATTGTACCATAAAACCCGCACTTGTGATATAATTTTTTTGAAAGGAAGTGTGCCTTTTGGAATGTATTGAACAAAATGGAAAAATTAAAATTACAGGCGTAACAGACCTTGACCTTGAACAAACCCTTGACTGCGGACAAAGTTTTCGATGGACAAAACAGAGCGACGGCTCTTTTAAAGGCGTTGCTTTCGGAAAGTGCGTATCCGTGCGCCTTGAGGGCACCGATTTATATATAGAAAACGCATCAAAAGAAGATTTTGAAAACATATGGTACGATTATTTTGATTTGTCGCTTGATTACGGCAAGGTAAGAGCCGAAATTGCAAACCTGCACCCTGTACTAAAAGAGGCGGCTCAATATGCGCCGGGAATCAGAATATTAAGGCAAGAGCCCTATGAAACACTGTGTACGTTTATTATCTCACAAAACAATAATATAAAACGCATAAAGGGGATTGTACAAAGACTTTGCGAGAACTTTGGCGAACCGATAGAAAACGGTGAATTTGCATTTCCGACCGCCGAAACTATGTCAAAGCTTTCACCCGACGACTTGGCTCCACTCAGGGCAGGGTTCAGAAACAGATACCTTATTGACGCCGCGCAAAAGGTTTATTCGGGCGAAGTTGACCTTGAATTATGCAAAAAAGCCGACTACGATACTGCCCGCAGTGAACTTATGAAAATCACCGGGGTCGGTAAAAAGGTAGCCGACTGTACTTTGTTGTTTGGTATGCACAGGATAGAAGCGTTTCCGATTGACGTTTGGATGAAGCGTGCAATGGAAAAACTTTTTCCGGGAATGAGCGGAGACGACTTTGGTCAATATGCCGGCATTGCACAGCAGTATATATTCCATTACAGCCGTATGCACCCCGAATTATTTTAAGAGGAATTACGTTCCTGGTTATTTTGGGATTTCTCGTTAATGTTTGAATACAAATAGCTCCTGAATATCTTTGTATATCTCACAACAACAAATCTTGTAAACCTAAAATAGAATATAAGAAACAAAGCGAAAGCTATTATCGGAACAAACAATTTTAAATTTATCTGATACGGTTGCTGAGAAATATAATAAACAAGGGAAGAAAAAATACAATAAAGAAATGAATCGCAAAACTTCTGCTCATACCGCTCAGAGATTGCAATTTTTCGATAAAATTCATATCGTCTGCCTCTTTATATTTTTTGCAGTAATAAAAAATTGTATTGTCATTCCATTCTTTGGAATCCATATCAACATTTTGCAGCTTCTCTTTCAGTAATTCAAATTCAGCTTTGGTAATGTATTGATAGGACTTTTGACCGTTATCTTTTTCCTTTTTCCAATGCTTCTTTGTTTTATACATAGCCAGGCTGTTGTTATGTATTAATTTATGAACAGTAAACTGAAACAGTGAACCCAGCTCCTGAAAAACAAGCCCGATAAAATAGCTTAATATTAAAAAAATAAATACAACGCCTGAATCAAATCCGTTATTCAGCGCCTCGATATTAATGGCGTAAACAGCCGTTAAAAGCAAGTAGGACAGGGTGGTTATAACCATTCCCGAAAGTAAAACCGCGACAATATCATACAATCCAAGTTTATCCAAGACCTTGTCCACAAAATCCCCTCCAAAGTTCAAGTTATAATAAAACATGTTTTTATTATAACTATCATTTAACATAATTGCAATATTTTGTGGAAAATAAATATAAAAACACCTGCCAAATGACAGGTGTTTTTTTGTATCAATTTAAAACTTTGCTCGTGTATTTTCAATTAAAGCGATTTTGATATTAATTTAGGAAATCAATGCATACTTTACCTTGATTCTGTCAAGCTTTTCAAGCATGGGTTCAGCGCAAAAGTACAAAAATACAACAGTTGACAGCGCATGAACTATGTCAAACGGAAATCCGGTTACGTAAAACGACAGAATTGTTTCAAGATTCATATCTGCGTGCGCCATAATTGCCGAACCGAAGTTGATTATTCCGCCGTAAATAACTATTGTAGATATAAAGCCAAATATGCACAGCGCACCTCTGTTGCGGCTCAAAAGCCCTTTTCGGAATAAAATTCCGGCTAAAAATCCGATTATTCCGGCACAAAACATCTGCCAAGGCGTCCATGCGCCGAACTGAAACACAAAACTTGAAACCAGCATTGTCACCGCTCCGACCAAAAAGCCTGACTCACCGCCAAACGCAACCCCCGAAATTATCACAAGAGCCACAACGGGCTTGAACTGCGTAAGCATATAGAACGCAGTTCTGCCGACTACCGCAATTGCACACATAACAGCTATTATAACCAGTTCACGTGCCTGAGGCTTTCGTCCCTCAAACACAAGAAAAAACGGCAGCATACATTCAAGCATTACAAGCAACGAAATAAACAAATATTTTTGGTCATTAAGATAAACCACGCCCACAAATATCGTAATCGGAACGGCAAACAAAATCATTGCCGCCGCGGCAGCGGTTCTTTTCGGGATTTTTGTTTTTTTCGGTCTTTGGTCAATAGGACGCTTTGATTTTGAACCGAATGACACCATAAGCAACGCAACAGGCACGGCGATTATCAAAAAATCCGCCCAAACAGGCAATGTTTTGGAATTAAAAGAACTGATGTAATCAAGATTTACAACAAGTCCGAACAACAGCGCAGCTGCCGAGAAAACTCCGAAAATTTTCTTCCAGAGCGGCAGTTTTTCGGAAGTTTTCGGTTTGTTGTTTTTTGTTTCTATTGTGTATGAGCTGTCATAGAGGTCAAAATCAATGTCGTCGTTTTTCTCATTGCCTTTGCCTGTACAACAAAAAATCACATCGTAAGCCGTTACGGCGTCTTTGATTATTCCGCGTGACATTCGGTTTGCAGAGGTAACGTAAAAACTGTTTGAAGAAAAAAACTCTCTCGGAGTTCCGTCCGACACAATCTCGCCGCCAAACATCAGCATACATCTGTGACTGTATTGAGCGCAAAACTCAACATCGTGACTAACCATAATCACGGTAACGCCAGACTTGCAAAGCGTTGCGATAATCTCGGCAAACACAGCCTTAAACTCTGCGTCCAAACCCTTGGTAGGCTCGTCAAGCAACAAAATTTTCGGCCTTAAAAGTAAAAGTTTTGCAAGGGCGGCACGCTGCTGTTCGCCGCCCGACAGGTCATAGGGGTGGCGATTCAAAAGTGTTTTCAGCCTGCAAAGGGCAACAGCCTGGGCAAGGCGTTTTTCTTTAAGTTCTTTATCAATTTTTCGGCCGTCAAAAACTTCAAGCAAATCTTCAAGCACGGTCTTTTTTACAAACAATGTCTGAGGATTTTGCGGCAGACAAGCTATGTTTATATCTCCGTCAATATGTGCGTCGGCAATTTTCACACTGCCGCTGTACGGAGAGCTTATACCGCAAAGAACCGACAGCAACGTTGACTTTCCAGTTCCGTTTCCTCCGAGAACAGTTACAAATTCACCTTTAAACACATTCAGCGACAGACCCTTGAGAACATCAGGACTGTCTTTTTCATATCTGAACCAAACATCTTTTAATTCAATGCAAACATTGCCGTCATTACATGGAATACTCTCATTTGGCAGCTTAAAGAGCGTATGATTTTCAGCGTATTCTTCAAGCCATTTTCGTCCCTGCGTAACGGTAACGGGGCAGGGGCTTTTTCCGTCGCAGCTGTCCCATATGCGCATAGGCGACGGCAGTGACAAAAAAGTTTTAATGTTTTTTTGTTTTAAATTAATGCCCGTATTCTGCGGCGTATCGTCCGAAATTATCTCTCCGTTTTCCATAACCAGCACACGGTCGCTCACTGGCAAAATCTCGTCAAGCCTGTGCTCTGTTATAAGTATTGTTGTGCCGATTTCACGGTTGATTTTTGAAATAACCGCAAGAAAGTCCGATGCGGCAATCGGGTCAAGCTGGCTTGTCGGTTCGTCAAGTATCAGCACTTCGGGCTGCATAGCCATTATCGACGCCAAATTCAAGAGCTGTTTTTGACCTCCCGAAAGCTCGTCAACGCTTTTATCAAAAAGGTTTTGGATTCCAAAAAAGCTTGCCGTTTCGGCAACCCGTTTTCTTATGTTTTTGTTGTCAAAACCAAGACTTTCAAGCCCGAAAGCAAGCTCGTGCCAAACCTTGTCCGTTACAATCTGATTATCGGGCGATTGCATAACATAACCGATTTTTTCGCTCTGTTCACGCTGAGAAAGTGTTGATATTTCACTTCCGTTAAACAGTATTTTGCCCGATTTAACCCCAACAGGCGCCAACACAGGCTTCATATTGCGCAAAAGCGTGCTTTTGCCGCAGCCCGACGGTCCGCAGAGGGTTATAAATTCACCTTTGTTAATACAAAAGCAAATATCCTTAAGCACATTAACGCCTGTTTCGGGATATCTGAACGTCAGATTTTCGACCTTAAACGCTTCCATTTCTTGCCCTCCCAAACATTGATAACAAGCGGCATAAGCATGAGCGCCGCATAAATTAAATAGTCAACAACAGAAATTGCTTCAAAAATATTGCCGCTGATTGACGGATAATACCAAAACTCGGAAATTCCGCCAAACAGCAGTATTACAGCCGCCAATCCGAGAATCAACTCGAATGCAAGCACGGCAAAATCTCTTTGCGTAAATTTAAAGACGGAATATGCCGTTCTGCCCTTTAGTCCGTGACCACGACTTTTCATTGAATCCGCAGTTTCAATTGCATTTTCAAGCGACCAGGTTATCATAATTGAAATTATTTTGATTCCGTGCTTTATTCTGCTTATCAAACCGCCGTCCGACACATCTCTGCCTATACACTTCTGAGACTGTCTTACCTTTTTCATTTGAGCCGTAAATTTTGGCACAAACCGAAGCGTCATTGACAACACAAGGCTGAGCGAAGGAGCCGCCTTGCCGAACAGATACACAAATTTGTCGCTTGTCATTACCGTATTAAAGCACGAAAACCACAGTACTGTCGAACTGAGCAGTACTGCGGTTGCGATTCCGTATAATATTGATTCAAGGGTAAGCGGATTACCCCAAGAAAAGTATGTGAGAATTGTTACGCCTTGGTGATTAAACAGCGGATTGATAAGCGAAATCATCACTGCCATAGGCAATAGGTACAAAAGCGAAATTCTTACCGCTTTTTTTCCGTTGAGGTACAGTGCGTTGAGCAAAGCGCACACAAGTGAGATTCCAATGCAGATTGGATTAAGCGTAAACATTGTCAGCACAATTACAAAAGCAAAAAATATTAAATTGACAAACGGATTGAGCCGTGAAAAACTGTCTTTCATAATTTTACCTTAAATCAATGTTAATATCAGTGGAGCAAAATTCTTTTGCCGCTGATTAGCCGCCCATCGGCATTGATGCGCCAACATCAAATCCGTAACCTTTGCAGGTGTACTTCCATTCAACCGTGTCGCCGTTTTTTAGCTCATAACGTGAACAGCCGTAATTTGGAAACCAATCGTTTACCTTATACATCCAGCCCGACTGATTACCGCAGTCAAATTCATACAAATTGGCGATTCCCTCAACATATGAGGAATTATAAATCGGAGTCCACGACGCTTCCATATGAATCTTGTTTTCTTTGCACACACGCTGAAGCACGTCAAACACAGACTCTCCCTCATTAAATTCAACCTTTTGCGGTTTTAAAATCCAGCCGTCAGATGGAACAAGGTCTGCCTTATGCTTTCTCAGGCTCTTCATATTATCAAGTATAGTCGCACAAGAGATTGAGAACGTACAATAAAGTGTTTTGTCCTCAATTTCCTGGTCCTGAGGTTCTACCGGTTTTGGCTTGCCCTCGGGTATCGGGTCGGTAAGATATTTATCTTTTCCGTCGGAAGAAGAACTTTCCGATTCCTGTTTCGATTCAGAATCTTGATGAGATTGGTTGTCTCCGTACGGACTCGGCGAGACATTAGGCTCAACAACCGTCTGATTCTGCACAAAGGATTCGCCGCTGTCGGTTTTCCCTTTATTGTCATCAGCCGCAGAGTTTGAGCTTTCATCCGATTTGGAAGATTCTGAGTTTTGCGGTTCGGTACTTTTGGAGCTCTCAGTTGCGGAAACAATTAAATCCGATTTTTGAGTTTCATCGGTGCTGTCTTCTGCCGAATACGAGCTTTTTGTAAGCTCTTTCTGAGAATTTGGACTCTCGTTTCCGAAAAACACAAAGGACGCCGCAAGTACCAAAACCACAGCCAAACTTGAAATAACTGCCGTTTTGTGCTGCTTTATGAAATTTATGATTTTAGTAATTAAAGATTTCATATTTTTCGCCGCCGATAATTAAATCATTTTACAAGTTGTTTTTGAATAAATGTTGCGTCAACAACCGTTACACTTCCGTCGTTGTCAACGTCAGCCCTTGCAATTTGAGTTGAAGAAAGCTTTGCCGTGCCTGCAAGGTACTTCTGAATAATTGTTGCGTCGGAAACATCAACATAACCGTTGCCGTCAACATCATATTTTACGCTGTCGGGAGATGCATCTGTCATATCGTAAAGCGAATTGTTTCCGTTTATAAATCTGTTATATGCAACAAGTGCATAAAAGCCCTGTTCTGTTGCCATTTGGTTATAGCTTCCGTCTGCGGTATGCTTAAATCCGTTTTCACAGCCGAATGAAAGCAAAGCGTCAACTGCGCTGCCGCCCTCTTTTACAAATCTGCTGTCTTTGTCGGGATTAATGCCTATGCTTGCAAGTGCAGTAACAACCTGAGCACAGCTTTCTGATTTTACGGTTCCCCAGGAAGCAAATCCGCCGTTGCTCTTCTGCATATCAGAAAGTACGCCCACAGCTTTGTCAACAGCCGTCTTTACAGCTTCATTGGTATTGTAATAAGGTGCAAGAGCCTGAATTGCCATTCCGGTCATATCAGGGTCGGCAGTTGTTCCGAAAAATGTCCAGCCGCCGTTTTCAAGCGCATTTTCAAGGATGTAATCAACAAGCTTTTCTCTTGTTGTCTGCTCTGAAACCGAGCTGTCTGTCGGAATATCGTAGCCGTATGTGTCAAGAGCAATGAGTGCGAATACAGGTCCGTTGATTCCCTGCCAATTTACATATTCAAAATCCGCATATGGTTCAAGCAAATTATAGCCTGCAACGTTTCTTGCGTCTTTGCCGATTGCGGAAAGGGCAAGAATAACTCTTGAATTGTCTGTTGATTTGTTTTTGCTGAGGGTTGAAGAACCCTTTTCTTTTACATAGTTTTCAAGATTTGCATAATATCCGTTTGCAAAAGAATCGGATATTGTGTTGTTTCTCGCAAGACCGAGTACACTCCACTCTCCGCCAACAGAGCCAACGCTCGGAGTGCTTAGAGTAAGCAAATAGTCGGAAGTTGACTTTAACTTTTCGGAAACTGCCTTTGCTGTCTCTTCCTGCTCAAATTTTACTGTAAAGGTATACTCTATGCCGCCTGCGCTGTAATTCATTGACGGCCATTTATCACTGCCTACACCTATAATAATTTTGTCGCCGTCAACTACCGAAATATCAGAATTTCTTTTGTATTCTGTACCGTTCTCAGCGGGTGTGTATTCATTCTTGTAAGTTCTTACCTGATAGTTTTTGTTGAACGCTGTCGGTGTGACGGCAATGCTTTTGGTATCTGAGGGAACTGTAAGGGTATAATCGGTAACCTCAGGGTCAAACTCGGGAGAAAGTGTTCCGACGCTGAACTCCGCATAAGCAAGAGCGGTAGTGTTGTCGCTCCAATCCGAGCCGATGTCAACACCGTAAGACTTTGTATATTGCAGGTTTATTTCATCGCCTGCTTCAAGTGTGCCGTTAGCAACGGTATAATAGCCGAAAAGTTCGTTTGTAAACCAATCGTTGAGCGTACCCATCCAGCCGCCCATCTGGCAGTCTGAGGATGACAGGCCGTTTATTTCGCTAAAATAGCCGCTGTCTGCGCCCGTCTGAGTATAGCCGTGATTTTCAAGAGCTTTTACAACCGATGAAAGCATTGTGGAATTTTCGTCAATATCCACCCATTCATCAACAAGAGTGCCATCCCAGGCAGCTCCGTCCGCTTTTGAAAAGACATCGTTGCTGACAATAACTCTCACCTTGTCGTTTTCGGCTGCATTTGCACTTATTCCAACTGCCGAAAAAGACGTAATAACAGTTGCCGTCAAAACAAGCGAGGTTAATCTTTTAATTGTTTTCATAGCAATTCCTCCGTAAATATATTGAAGGCATAAAAAAAGCCTTCCAAAAGGAAAGCACAACAAAGCTGTACTGCACAAACAGTACAAAAATCGGTGCGTTTCTTCTTTTGCCCAAGAAAGCATTATCCGCAGAAATGCGGAAGTAACCTGACTTATGACCTTGGTCAAACACAGTAATGGCTGTTGCTTCGGATTCACACCGATATTCCCTTTACCACAGCGAACTTATCCGCCGTGAACCGCACATCTGAAATACATATTATAATTTGATTAATTTTATCATAATAAAAATTACGTGTCAAGGAAAAGCATATTGCTCAGACAACGCAAGGATTTTAATGTATAAAAGAACAAATGAAAACGCCGGACATTTCTGTCCGGCGTTTTCCTGTTCTTTAAAAAATGAGGGGTACAAATATGAACCTCTATGTCGGTTCATATTGAGGAGGGTAGAACAATATACTCTGACGGTTGCGGTTCCGTCTTTTGAGTACGGTTATATTAAACAACAGTATTATGAAAACTGTGTGAACTTATCCTGAAAGTATCTTGAACTTAAACTGAAATAGGGCTGAAGTTCACTGTTTGGTTTTCTTTTCAAAAATATATCCGTAATTTTACTAAATTTATAAAACAAATGTTTGATTTTCGAATTATTGTATGATATAATTTAAGCGGAAAGGTGTGATAATATGAAACCGTTAAGCAAAAGCCAACAAAAGATACTTGACTACCTCAAGGAATGTTCTGTTGACGGCAGAGTTCCGTCGGTGCGTGAAATTTGCGAACAAACCGGTTTAAGCTCCACTTCGACGGTACACCACCACCTTAAAGCACTTGAAGAAAAGGGACTTATCGAACGGGAACACGGCGTGAATCGCTGTATTCGCATTACAGGCGAAGAAAAGTCTGCGTCCGTACCCGTGCTCGGTCGTGTTGCGGCAGGTATTCCCATACTTGCTGTTGAAGACATTGAGTGCTATGTTCCGGTTCCCAAACACCTCAAACGCGGCAAAGAGCTTTTTGCACTGCGTGTTCAGGGCGAAAGTATGATAAACGCCGGTATTCTTGACAACGACATTGTGATTGTAAACCGCACTCCCGTTGCGGAAAACGGAGAAATTGTGGTTGCGCTTGTCGGTGACGAAGCAACCGTTAAACGCTTTTATAAAGAAAACGGCCATTTCAGATTACAACCGGAAAACGACAGCTTTGAACCCATTATTGTAGATGAAGTTGTGCTGTTGGGGAAGGTTATTTCAGTCATAAGATATTACTGATTATTTTTGCGAATTATTCAGCATAATATATATACGAATTTATTTAGACAGGAGTTTTAATATGAATATATGTGTATTCGGCTCATCAAGCGAAAATATAAACAAGGAATTTCTTGATTCAGCCGAACATCTTGGTTTTTCAATCGCAAAAAGAAACTGCGGAGTTGTTTTTGGCGCAGGAAAATACGGAGTAATGGGCGCAACCGCACGCGGAGTTGCCAAAAAAAAGGGAAAACTTATCGGCGTAAGTCCAAAGTTTTTTGTAGAAATGAATGTCCTTTATGACCAATGCACAGAGCTGATTTTTACAGAAACAATGCGTGAGCGCAAAGGTATAATGGAAGACAAGTCCGACGCCTTTTTAATCTGCCCGGGCGGAATGGGAACATTTGAGGAATTTTTTGAGGTATTAACCCTAAAGCAGCTCAAAAGGCACACAAAACCGATAATAATTTACAATGTCCGCAATTATTACGATTCAATGATTGCCATGATGAAAAATGCCGTTGATGAAAAGTTTATGACAGAAAACTGCAACAAACTTTATTCCATTGCAAAAAATGAAGAAGAAATTTTCGAGCAGCTTGATAACTACAAACCGTTTTCATATGACAAATATAAGGAATAACGGAGGTTAAAATGGATAACTGCGAGATGTGTGCTCATTATGTAACCGATGAAGAATTTGGCGATTATTGCAGCATTGACCTTGACGAGGACGAAATGGAAAAGTTTTTGACCCAAAACGTAAGTCAATGTCATTATTTTCAACTTTATGATGAGTATAAAATTGTAAGGAAACAAAATTAAAAACAGGGAGACTGATAATATGGATTATACTTATATAACCAAGGGCGTCTGTTCAATGGAAATCAGCTTTCACATTGACGGAAATGTTATAACAAACATAAAATTCAAGGGCGGCTGTAACGGCAACCTCAAGGCAATTTCAAAACTTGTTGACGGCTGGACCGTTGAACAGATTGAAGAAAAATTGCTTGGCAACACCTGCGGCTTTCGTCAGACCTCTTGTGCAGACCAGCTTGCAAAGGCTGTAAGACAGGCCTATAACGAGGAACTTGCAGGCTAAGCTTTTCTAATCTATATAAAATCTGAATTTAATTATAATATTGTATTGCAAAAAATCGCCGCATTAAACTTAATCGTTTAATGCGGCTTTTGTTATTATAACGTAGTGCAGATGTCCACTGCCTCAATGGCAACGAGGATAGTTGCACTAAGATTATAGAGCTTTTATACAAAAGTTGTATTTATTTAGTATACAAAACCAACAGAATTATAGACATTACCTAATTAACCGTTTACATAAGCTTAAATTGCTGATAAAATGAAATTAAAAAACAAATTTTAATAATTTTATTGCCTGATAATTGTGCTTTTTTATCTCAGTTAATATGGACTCTGATTTCAAACATTCAGGCAACATTGAGAATTTGTTTGCGACAATCGGAGTTATGTATTTTTATGCGTAGCTTCGGCTATACAGTTTTTATTTTGAGGAGGAAAACAAATGAAGAAAGTAAAAAAAAACAACAAAAGCGGGTTCGGCAATATTAGCCGTTGTAATGCTGATTGGTGTAATGATGTGTGCGCCGTTCAGGGTATCTGCGGAGGAAACCTATTATGACTCTGAATATTATGTGGAGAAAACCTATCATGACTTTAAATATTATGTGGAGGAAGATAATACTTGCACATTAACCAAATACATTGGTTCAGCCGCAAGCGTTACAATTCCGTATGATATTTTGGGACATAAGGTTACCTTTTTAGATTATACTTTTAAAGGCTGCACAAGTGTAAAAAGCATAAAAATCCCTGACGGTGTTACACGCATTAGTGCATCAACTTTTATCGGTTGCGATAACTTAACGAGCATAACGGCTTATAAAAACAGCAGTGTGTATTCGAGCGTAGACGGAGTTTTATTTAATAAAGCACAAGATACCCTTATAGCTTATCCAATCGGAAAAGCCGGAGATTATCAAATTCCTGACGGCGTTACAAGTATTGGTAACAAGGCTTTTGGATATTGCAAAGGTCTAACGAACATAACAATCCCTGAGAGTGTTACATGGATTGGTAATGATGTTTTTTCCTGCTGCACAAACTTAACAAGTATCACAATACATGATGGTGTTTCAAGTATTGGTAAGTGGGGTCTTTCCGGTTGTACAAACTTAACGAACATTACAATCCCTGAAAGTGTTTCATGGATTGATGATAAAGCCTTTTACGGTTGCAAAAGTTTAACTATATACGGATATGAAGACTCATATGCTCAAGAATATGCAGATGAGCATAACATTCCTTTTATTGTTATATCTGATGACAAAATTTTTGGCGACGTGAACGGTGACGGTGGAGTTTCAGTTTTTGATGTAACTTTGATTCAAAAATATATTGTCGGTGGTTATTCAAATACAGGGAATGTCGGAAAGCCTGCAATTATTTAATTGGAACAAAAAGTGAAAGAGCATTAGCTATTTAAAGTGTTTCGGCGGGAGATTAAATCTCCCGCCGAAGCACTTTTACTTTATCCGCCGTATAAAAACGGATTTTTACGCTTAGGACATAAGCATTTTAATTGTCTTTTCTGTGCTTAAAGAAGCTGCACATACTGTAATAAACAGGAATTGAGAGAAATATCACCCACGACGGATGCCATAACCGCCAACCGAAGCCAAAAATAAGATACACAATTACAACAAGTGCGGGAAAACAAAACGCACTTGGTTTTCTCTTGATTATTGCTTCAACAGTCGTGTAATAAAGCGGAATAGTCAAAAAAACAATCCAGCCATACGCAAATCCGCCGCAAATGTTGAACAATCCAAACACTATGTAAGCAACAGCCGTGATAAGATAATATGGAAACATCATAAACGTACTCTTTTTGTGGTTTGATTTTTCTTTTACGTCGTCGCTGTAATGGACATCACCGTTTTCATCAGTATATACTTTGGTTTTTCCGTTTTCAGAAACATTCACACCATGGCGGTTTACGCTGACTCTTGAACCGTCACTGTCAATAACGTTCACGCCGTCTTTAAAACTTATATCAACCTTGTCTCCGTCCTTTGAGTGAATATGTATTCCCTTTTTGAAACTTACCTTATCACATTTAGTATAGTTTGCGTCGGGGTCGGGAGCAAATCCGTCATCGCTCTGTTCTTCCTGCGCTTCCTTTTGAGACTGTTCACAATTTTCTGCCTTTTGAGGTTCGCTTTCTCCCTGTAAAAGGTCATCAAGAGTAACACCGTAAAGCTTGGCAAGCAGGATAAGATTATCGGTATCGGGAGACGCCTCTGCACGTTCCCACTTTGAAACCGCCTGACGGCTTACACCGATTTTGGCTGCGAGCTCTTCCTGTGAAAGGTTATTTTTCTTTCTGTACTGATAAAGTCTGTTTGCTATTTCAATATTCATAAATACCCTCCGAAATTCAATTTATTTTGTGCCCTAATTATACGAAAAAAGTTTGACACAGTGCAATACATTTTAGTTTTCAATTCCGCAACCGTCGGTTGCACCCCAGGTTTTATGCGGCTTTGCGGCAATTTTATGCCTGATGATTTTTTTACCGCAAATTATTAAAAAGCTATTTAAAAATATGCTGAAATAAAAGAAAATTTAAAATTCAAACCAAAGTTTACACTCAAAAATTTCTTAATACACAGTATTTAACTATAATCTTCCCTGTCTGGTCCGACTAAAAAACATATTCAAGACACAAGAATATAAATACAAAACCGTAATACAATTAAATTCAAATTCGCCTTTAATTTACTTTTATTTTATCCAACAACTCGCCGACCTTTTCGTGGAACACCAAAGTTGCCTGAGAATCAAACGGCGTTTTATCACAGTTGATTAATACAATGTTTTCGCCTCTGAAAAATCTGACAAATCCTGCGGCAGGATACACAGTCAAGCTTGTGCCTGCAATAATCAACGTATCTGCACTTTCAATTGCGCTTATCGCCCCGTTTACCGTTCTGTCGTCAAGCCCCTCCTCATAAAGTACAACATCAGGCTTGACAACACCGCCGCACTCACATTCGGGGACGCCGCAGCTGTTTTTTATGTATTTGGCAGAATAAAATTTTCCGCACTTTCGGCAGTAGTTTCTCAGCACGCTTCCGTGCAGTTCAAAAACATTTTTGCTTCCTGCCGCTTGATGAAGTCCGTCTATATTTTGTGTAACAACAGCAATTAGCTTACCCGCTTTTTCAAGTTCAGCAACTTTCAGATGAGCCTTGTTGGGCTTTTTATCAAGGCAAAGCATTTTGTCTCTGTAAAACCTGTAAAATTCTTCGGTGTTTTTCTCAAAAAAGCTGTGGCTTAAAATTTGCTCAGGCGGATAATCATACTTTTGATTATAAAGACCGTCAACACTGCGAAAATCAGGAATCCCGCTTTCGGTGCTCACACCTGCGCCGCCAAAAAACACTATTCTTTTGCTTTTGTCAATAACGTTTTGAAGCTCTTCAAAATCACTCATATTTATACTCTCTTTTCAATTCAAATACGCTCTCTGTACATTTACTGCACAGAGAGCAAAGTTTATATGCTAAAAATTAACGGGATTTATCATGAAATAGCTTTGCGGATGTGAACAGACCGGGCAAACCTCGGGAGCCTTTTTCCCGATACATATATGTCCGCAATTGCTGCATTGCCACACAACGTCATTATCCTTTGAAAACACAAGATTTCCATTCACATTTTCAAGCAGTTTTTTAAATCTATTTTCGTGATGTTTTTCAATCTCCGCAACCTTTTCAAACAAAGCGGCTATATCATCAAAACCTTCTTCTTTTGCCACTTTTGCAAACTTGGGATACATATCAGTCCATTCATAATTTTCCCCTGCTGCGGCGGCATTAAGATTTTCCTTTGTATCGCTGACACCGTTGTTAAGAAGCTTATACCAAATTTTTGCGTGTTCTTTCTCGTTGTTTGCGGTTTCTTCAAATATATCCGCAATCTGAACATATCCGTCTTTTTTCGCCTTTGCCGCATAATATGTGTATTTATTGCGTGCCAATGACTCGCCCGCAAAAGCAGCTTCAAGGTTTTTTTCGGTTTTTGAACCCTTAAGTTCCATAATAAGTTCTCCTTTGCTTGTTTACTTATCACCGATAAATTAAGCAGTTATACTCGTTTTCGGCTGTATTTAGTATAGCAAATTAGACCTTTCTTATTCATCGCAGACTAACAGGTTGCGGCTTTAAATTTTGTCGGAGTTATTCCGTTAAGGCGTTTAAACACTCGGGAAAAATACATTGGGTCCGAAAATCCCACAGAAAACGCAACGTCCTTCACCGAAATTTGCATATCAATTAACATAACCTCTGCCCTTGAAACTCTGCGCCTGTTGATATATTCAACAATCGACATTCCCATCTGCTGTTTAAACAGTCTGTAAAGGTACGTACGGTCCAGTTTTACATAGTCTGCGACCTGCTGAACGGAAAGGTGCACATTCTGAAAATTTCGCTCAATAAAATTTAGGGCGGATTCAACATATATATTAAAATCTGACTCTCTTTTAGGGAAATACTCCATATAAAACGAAAGAAGAATTACAATTGCCGCTCCTGCTCTGAACTGATAACACGCAGGCTGAGCTCCGCTGTCGGGAATAAAAAAGTAATCTTCAAAATGCGGAACATCAATTTCTCCGACAACAGGAAATTCTCTGCAAAAAGTTGTCTGTGAAAGTATTGACATTGCAACATTTCCGCTGAACTCAACCCAGTTAAGAGAAACTGTTATCTCAGGGTTGGGCTGCATAACCACACGCTGGTTTGGAAAGACCATAAACGACTGGTGTCTTGAAAGTACGAATTTTGTTTCATCAACAAAAATTGTACACTCGCCGTCGGTAAGATAAAAGAGTTTATATGTGTCTTTTGATATTTTTATATTTATCGGTTTTGTTGCTTTTTCACATTTTCCGCAAAAATAACAAAAACAATTTATTGAACTGTATCCTGAAAATTCATTCATAACACTCTCACACAACATTTATCCCTATAAAACTAACATTTATACATAGCAGTTGACATATCACTTGATTATACTAAATATGATATAATAATTTCAACAAAATTTCAATAATAATTTGTAAGGGGTATAGGAAATGGATTATAAGTATGATGTTATTAACTATAATAAAAACATTCCTGCAACCATTATGCATCTGAACCTAAATTCTGACACTCAGAAGGCAGAGCTTCAATGGCACAGAGAAACTGAAATTGTGTATGTTATTAACGGACGATGTGAGTGTTCACATAACGGTGAAGTGAAAATTATTGAGGAAAACGATTTTATATTATTCAACAGCGAAGACGTCCATCTTGTACGCCCCGTAAACGGAACAAGCTGTGAACTTTTGTGCATCCAGCTTTCTTTTGAGTATATGAGAATGTTCTGCAAACCGATTGACAGCGTTTTCTTTGATGTTACGGAAAAGCCTGATGTAAAAGCTCGCATTATTGACGAACTCAAAAAGATTGCCGACGTTGTCAGCAGTGATGATGATTATTCAGACCTGCTTCAGGTTGCTAACGTAAACAATCTTTATTATATTCTTCTTAAAAACTGTGTATACTTCCGCCGTGCTTCCGCATCGGTAGTATTGCCAAAGCGCGATTTCTCGTACGCAAAGACTGCAATCGCATATATAAATGAAAACTTTAAGCACGAAATTCCGCTCGACGAAATTTCTGCCGTTGTAAATCTTTCTCCGTCTTATTTTTCAAAGTATTTCAAGAGCGTTACACACGTAAGTTTTTCGGAATACCTTGCAAACCTCAGACTTGAAAATGCAATTGAAGATATGCTTACCAAAAACTCGACCGTATCTGACGCAACATTTGAAAACGGATTTGCAAACGTTAAATCATTCATTACACAGTGCAAAAAGGTATACAATTGCACACCTGCACAGTATAAGAAAAAACTTTTGAAAAAATAAAATTTTTGTATCATAAACTAATGGCAGCTGATAAAATCAGCTGCCATTATTATTTTATATAAATGATTTACTTGTTTACTGTCGGAATCGGAGTTGTATCCCTTTCATCCAGTCTGTTGCCATACAGATAATAATCGGTTTCTTTAACAATAACCGGAGTAAGCGCTATAATCGCAAAGATATTCGGCAAAGCCATAAGTGCATTGAAGATGTTTGACATAGTCCAAACAAGGTCTATTGAAACCACCGGAGCAATTGCCAAAATAACTACTATCAAAATTTTGTAAGGAACGGTGCCCTTCTTGCCGAAAAGATATTCAATACACCTTTCGCCGTAATACGACCAGCCGAGGATTGTCGAATATGCAAACAGAACAATTCCCACAACCAAAACCGGAGTTCCGATAATCGGAATCTGAGCAAAGGCTGCTGAGGTCAGTCTTCCGCCCTCAATGTTTACAGTATCAATATCAGGATTTTTAATGCAGGAACTTACAACCACAAGACCTGTCATAAGGCACACAACAACGGTATCCCAAAATGTTCCCGTTGCCGAAACAAGCGCCTGTCTTACAGGGTTTCTGGTTTGAGCGGCAGAAGCTACAATCGGAGCCGAACCCATACCTGATTCATTGCTGAAAAGTCCTCTGGCAACACCATATCTTGCCGCAAGCATTATTCCTGCGCCCGTCATTCCGCCGCCGAGAGCTCTCGGGGAAAATGCCGAAGTAACAATCGTTGTTATTGTCTGCCACAACACGTCGCCGTTTATAATCAGAATTATAATGCATCCCACAACATACATTATAGCCATAAACGGAACAAGCATTTCACACACTCTTGAAATGGTTTTGATTCCGCCGAAAATTACAAGAGCTATGCAAAACGTTGTAACAAGTCCGGCAATAAGAGAAACAAGAGAAATTCCCTTGTCGGTAAACATAATTTTGTCGGCATTGTCGGGGACTGAAGCTCTGAACACATTCGGCTGGTCGTCAAGCTCAGTCATACCAACTCCGACCCACTCATCGCTCTCGTTGGTTGTATAATAAACGCACGGTGATTTCCAATTATTTGAATTGTTTATGTAAATATAATCGTCATCGGACTGAGCGGAAAAATCAGTCCACATATTTTCATCATAAATTTTTCCGTAACCGTCAAAAGTGATGTCGGTGTCCTTGCTTGAATTGATAAAGCCAAGGTCGCATACAAGGGATTTGTTGAACGCACTGTCCAAAATATTAGAAATTGCATTTGTCTGAACGCCCACGCCTATGCCGAACGAAGCCAAAACGGCAAATACGGCAAATAAAACGGCAAGCCACTTCATACTTCTTTTTTTGCCTCCGATTTTCGGATGAATACCGCGTTCAATAGCATACATCGCTCCGCCAAGCATTTTTCCGTCCTTGGTCTTCACACGATATTTTACCGCTATCAACGATTCTGCATATTTTGTGGCTATGCCAAACACACCTGTAAGCCAACACCAGAAAACAGCTCCCGCTCCGCCAAGGGCAACCGCTGTACCTACCCCGACAATATTACCCGTTCCGATTGTGGAAGCAAGGGCAGTTGTCAAAGACTGAAACGGGCTTATGTCTCCGTCACTGTCCGGGTCTTTGGTTACCGACAAACGAATCGCCTTAAAGGTTTTGCGCTGCATAAATCTTGTTCGCACGGTCATATAGATGTGTGTGCCAAGCAAGATGACTATCATCGGCACGCCCCATAAGAACTCGTCCAAATGATTTGCAATTTCTGTAATTAAATCCACTTAGTTCACTCCTCGTCGCAATCTTTCAGAATACGTATAACATCTTCCGCACCGTTTGCCACGGCAAACAGAAGCGGTTTTATATCATCCGTTGGTCCGTCAAGGTCAGGCACCATCACAGTCTTGCATCCGGCAGAACTTGCCGAAATTATTCCGTTAGGCGAATCTTCAAGCGCAACACATTCCTGCGATTTCAAACTTAATTTTTCGGCTGCAAAAAAATAAATATCAGGCTTGGGCTTTCCGCATTTTACCATTGAGGCGCAAACTATCTCGTCAAAGTACTTATAAAGGTCAACCTGTTCGAGATATTTTTTGGTGCGCTCAAATGCGGTTGCGGTTGCAAGCGCTGTTTTATAGTTATTATCTTTTAAATACCGCAAAAGCTCTTTTGCACCCGGTTTTGGCTCAATTCCGTTTTCATTTATAAATTTATCCATCAATTCAATCCGCTTGTCGTGAACCGCATGATAATCAAAACCCTCGCCAAAATAACCCTTTAACCTTTCCGACGCAAGAGGACGAGCCATTGAGCGAATGCTGAGTGCGTGCTGTCTTTGCATAGGGTAGCCGTAAAAATTTGCCGCCTCGCACCAAAAGCGCACATACAGCTTTTCGCTGTCGAGTATAACACCGTCCATATCTGAAATTACGCCCTTTATTTTCATATAACCCACCTTTTATTTAACGCCGCATATTAATTTTCTGACAATTTAATTTCTCACGTCTTTTTTTGAAAATTTACGGCTGCAATACCGAGTGAAATCAAAACAAGTGACACAAGAGTTTCAATTCTGAAAACGTTTTCCCCAAGCATAAGTCCCGAAAGAACCGTGCCGAAAATCGGCACAAGCAAGTTAAAAACCGTGATTTTGCTTGCCGGATGATATTTCAACAATGCTGTCCATATTGTAAACGCAGCAGCCGACACAAAAGCAAGCCAAAGCAAAATAAAAGAACTTTGCATTTTTTCAAAGCTGAGTCTGCCGCCGCACGCAAGACCGATTATTGTAAGCACAATACCGCCGATTAAAAGCTGAAACGCCGTTATCTTTACAGGATTTCTGCCGTTTGCAAGCTTTTTTGAAAGTATATTTCCTGCTGCCGAGCACAGTGTTGAGACAAGTATCATAACATCGCCAAACAAAGTGTCAACGCTTATTTTTCCGCCCCTGTTTATTGCAAGAACTCCTGCAAAACCGAGCGCACAGCCTATTACCTTAAAAGCGGTAAGTTTGTCATTTTTAAAAAACAGCGGAGCCGAAAGCACGGTAAAGAATGAAGCGCAGGCGGTAATTATCGAGGTGTTTGTACCGCTTGTAAATCCTATGCCGATGTATGTAAAAATATACTGACCTGCCGTCATAACCAAGCCGAGAACCGTAACAGGCAAAATTTCATCTTTATTGGGAAGCGTGAATTTTCGTTCACACACGCAAAGAAAAACCAATACCATAACTCCTGCAATTGCAAACCTTAACCCTGCAAACAGAAGTTTTGAGCCGATGTCACTTTCGGCAATCTCAAACGACGAATACCCCAGTTTTATAAACGGAAACGCCGTTCCCCAAAGCAACGTGCAAAAAACTGCCGCAAAATAGGCAAATATTCGACTTTGAAACAGATTCTGTATTTTCATAAACAAATAATATCATAAATAAACAGCGGTCGGGTAAAGTCAATTGCCCAACCGCTTCTTTTAATAAATTCCCTGAACGGTAACTTCGCCCGAATTTACATTGCAGATTGTGCCGTCGGAAAGCATAATTTTCAGTTCACCGTCATTTTCAACGCCAACAGCCATACCGCTTATTCTGCGTGTGCCTCGCTGAAAAGTAACGCTTTTGCCGATTGAAATGCACATATCGCTGTACTCTGCAAGAGCAGTCGGTGTCAACTCAAGATTATTGCTTAAAAATTCAGCCTCAAGGTGTTCAAGAACACAGGCAAGCAGCTTGTTTTTGTCAAAATGTCTTCCTGTTTCAAGCAAAACCGAGGTGGCTTTGTAAGCTATTTCTTCCGGAAAAACCGCTTGGTCAACATTGATTCCGATTCCTGTCACAGTGTACTCCACTGCATCAAATTCTGCGCTCATCTCTGTAAGTATTCCGACAATCTTTTTTCGACCCACAACAATATCATTGGGCCATTTTATCATACAATCAAGCCCGGTAAAATCTCTAAGTGCCTTGCACACGGCAAGACCTGCAAGAGGCGTAATTGCCGTAACCTCCGACGGGGTCATATGGGGTCTGAGCAAAACCGAAAACGCTATGTTTTCATCTCTTTTGCTCTGCCACACCCTGCCAAGTCTGCCTTTTCCGCTGACCTGTTCACGTGTGGTAACCACAGTTCCGTTGGAGCAGCCATCACTGCCGAGTTGTTTAAGATAATCGTTTGTCGAGCCGACGGAGTCAAGAACAATCATGTTCTTTCCGATTATTTTATTGTTGACAAGGAGATTTTCAAGCATGCATTGGTCCATATGTTCTGGCGGAGATACAAGTTTGTAGCCCCTGTTCTGAAGAGATTTTATATCATATCCGCGCTCTTTAAGGGAGTTGATTCCTTTCCAAACCGCCTGGCGTGATATTCCAAGCTGTTCGGAAATCGATTGTCCCGAAACATAATCCTCTGCGCTTGTGAGAATCTCAAGTATTTTTTTCTGCATATTTACCTCCGGGCAAATATTTATTGAAATTAGGACTTGCTCTTGCTTACCGCCTGAATAATTCTTACGATAACAGGGCTTAAGATAATGTTTACGCCAAGCTCTACAAGGAAGTTTACGCCTGTCATTGTAATAAGAGCATAGTAAACAATGTCTGTTCCGCCTGCCCAAGCCTCAAGAACGGGTTTGAAGAAAAGGAAAAGTCCAAGAACGAAAATTCCGGTATTTACAATCGGAGACACCACACCGGCTGCAACAGCACCCAATGTTGTGCTTTTTTTGCTTAGGGCTTTATAAACCGCACCTGCCGCAAAGCCTGCGCCGACGCCCTTTAACATACAAACAGCAATGCACAAAAACGGATTGGCGTTCCAAACCATTGCGCCGCCCACATCTGCACCGAATACACACATAAGAATAACAACCACGCTGAATACTCCGCCAAGGTACGCACCCGCACCTGCACCGTAAAAGGCTGCGCCGATTATTATCGGAATAAGGGCAAGCGTGATTGAAACCGGTTTTGTCGGAAAGAACGTGGTAACTATCTGCAGCACAATGATGATTGCAGTCAGGATCCCCAGCCCGACAAGTTTGAATGTTTTGTTGTTGATTCTGTCTTTTGACATAATATAACCTCCTGCTGTTTCCCCACCCTATATTATGCGGGTGAAACGCAAATTTATTTACAACGCCGTTAGGCGGTGTATACAATAAATTAATTAAATGTACGGTTTAAAACAAAAACTATTTTTTGTTTCGCTTGTAAATATAATTAAGTCCGTCCAAAATTATGTTATCTTCAAACACAATTTGGTGTGTACAGTTCTTTATCATCAGCGGAGCCAAACCACCCGTTGCAATAACCGTACATTCCTTTTTTGTCTCCTGAATAAATCTGTCTATCATTCCGTCAAGCATACAAGCCGTACCGAACATTACGCCCGAACGTATGCAGTCGGTGGTATTCGACGAAATTGCCTTTTTAGGCGCTTTTAAATCCACGGAAGAAAGCAAAGCGCCGTTTTGAGTCAGAGCGTCAAGAGAAATTCCCACTCCGGGTGCAATCGCACCGCCGTGATAAGCGTGGTTTTCGTCAACATATGCAATTGCCGTTGCCGTCCCCATAAATATCATAATAAACGGCCCGTCATACTTTTCGCACGCACCGACGCAGCCGGCAACAATATCCGCCCCGAGGGTTTCGGGATGTTCGATTTTAATATCAAGCCCTGTTTTCAGTCCGGGTCCCACAATAAAGCTTTTAGCCCCGGTCACGGTTTGAATTGCCGTTTTCAGCGGATAGGTAACCTTCGGCACAACGGAACTGATAATAGAGGAAGTTATGCTTTGTGCGTCAATCTTATAAATCTGAAAAAAAGTATAAAGTTCAACCGCAAATTCGTCGCTGGTCTGACAGGTATCCGTTGAAAAACGAATTTTGCAGGTGAACTCATCACCGTCAAAAAGCCCGAGTTTTATGTTAGTGTTTCCAACATCAGCGGTTAAAAGCATAAAATTCCCTCCGAATTCCAATAATATATTGATAAATATATTTTTAATTATACCATAAATCATAATTGTTTCAAGCTTGATTATATATTATCTGACACAATTTTAACAATTCCAAAAAAATGATTGAAATTTGGCGGATATAGTGTATAATAAATTTAGTTATGTTTGGTCGGTTTTGGCTGAAACAGACCGAAAGAACTGAAAGGAATGGTAGTAATGGATAGTTCAGAAATCAGGCAGCTAAAAATTCTTGCTGCAAAGTCAAGAATGGGTGCCATCCTCGGTACTTATCACGCAAAATCCGGACATCCCGGCGGCTCGCTTTCGGCGGCAGACATTATGACTTATCTCTATTTTAAGGAGATGAACGTTAAGCCCGAACAGCCTAAGTGGGAAGACAGAGACCGTTTTGTGCTTTCAAAAGGTCATTGCTGTCCGAGCCTTTATGCAATTCTTGCGCTAAAAGGTTACTTTGAGTGGGACGAGCTTAAAGTTTTGCGTCATGTTGGCGCAATGCTTCAGGGACATCCCGATATGAAGGGAACACCCGGTATTGATATGAGCACAGGTTCACTCGGTCAGGGCATTTCCGCAGCGTGCGGTATGGCTCTTGCCGCAAAGCTTGATAACAAAGACTATCGTGTATATACGCTTCTCGGCGACGGCGAAGTTGAGGAAGGTCAGGTTTGGGAAGCCGCAATGTTTGCTTCTCACCAAAACCTTGACAATCTTGTTGTAATCGTTGACCAAAACGGCTTGCAGATTGACGGTCCTGTTGAAGAAATTGCAGGAATTGAGCCGCTTGACAAAAAGTTTGAGTCTTTCGGTTTTGAAGTAATCAAAATTGACGGTCACAACTTTGAAGAGATTAAATCAGCTCTTGACAAGGCAAAAACAATTAAAGGCAAACCTACTGCAATCCTTGCAAAAACAATTAAGGGCAAGGGCGTTTCATTTATGGAAAATCAGGTTGGCTGGCACGGCACAGCCCCGAACAAGGAACAGTATGAGCAGGCAACAGCCGAGCTTCAGGCTGAAATTGACAGATTGGAGGGCAACTGCTGATGGCTGAGATTATTAAAAAGGCTACAAGAGAGAGTTTTGGTATGGCTTTGTGCGAGCTTGCCAAAACAAATAAAGATATTGTTGTTTTTGACGCTGACCTTGCAGCAGCAACAAAAACAGGCATTTTTAAGAAAGAGTTTCCCGAAAGATTCATCGACTGCGGTATTGCAGAAGGCAATATGATAGGTGTTGCGGCAGGTATGGCTGCTGCGGGAAAGATTCCTGTTGCCGCTTCTTTTGCAATGTTTGCAACAGGCAGAGCTTTTGAGCAAATCCGCAACTCGGTTGCTTATCCGCACCTTAACGTTAAAATTGCGGGAAGCCACGCAGGCATTTCAACAGGCGAGGACGGCGCAACTCACCAGTGCATTGAAGACATCGGAATTATGCGTACAATTCCGGGAATGGTAGTTATCAATCCTGCCGACCACTATGAAATGATGGCTGCAACAAAGGCTGCGGTTGAATATGTGGGTCCTGTTTACATCAGACTCGGCAGACTTGCAATTGACAGCTTTAACGACCCATCAACATACAAATTTGAGCTTGGCAAGGGCATTACGCTTCACGAAGGCAACGACGTTGCGGTTATTGCAACAGGTCTTGTTGTAAACGAAGCACTCAAAGCCGTTAAAGAGCTTGAAGCAGAGGGAATAAACGCCCGCCTTATCAACATTCACACAATCAAGCCTATTGACCGTGAAATCATTATAAAGGCTGCAAAGGAAACAGGCAGAGTTATTACAGTTGAGGAACACAACGTAATCGGCGGATTGGGCAGTGCGGTAAGCGAAGTACTAAGCGAGGAATATCCGGTTAAGATAACCAAAATCGGCGTTAACGACGTATTCGGTTACAGCGGTCCTGCGCTTGAACTTCTTGACAAATTCGGTCTCACGCAGCCTCATATTGCCAAGGTAATCAGAGACGTTGTTAAAGGTTGATTGATTTAATTTTTATATCATTCTTGAAAAATTAAAGATAATATAACAAAGGAACGGCATTAAAACGCCGTTCCTTTTTGCTATGTATTATTAACTTTTATACAATTTGTGAGTAAAAACTTATGTATTGAAAAGCTTATATATCTTCAGTTCGGATTTTTCAGCGTCAACCTTGCCGAGACCGATAAAATTATTTTCATTATCACTTACTCTTAAAATTTTTCCGTCATCGGGATTGCTGTTTTTAAGCCTTGTGCGTGCCAAATCAAGTGCACCGCCGTTAGAAAATCGTTTTGTCTGAGCCGGAGATATTTTTATGCTGTCATACGACTTAAACAAACTTTCAACAGAATGCAGAGCCGTTTCGAGTTTTTCACTTTCGGCAAGACTTTTCGCCTCATCAAGAGTAATACACTCATCAATTGAAAATCCGCAGGCTTCAATTCTCTGCAAACCTGTCATTACAGCCCCAGTGCCAAGCTGTTTGCCCATATCGTCGATAACGGTTCTTACATACGTTCCTTTGGAACAGGCAATTCTAAAACTGCCGCTCTGGGTTTCGTTATCAAAATTTAAAAGTTCAATGTCATAAACCGTTACTTTTCGGCTTTCACGCTCAATTTCAATTCCCTGACGGGCAAGGTCATAAAGCCTTTTGCCGTCTTTTTGCACAGCGGAAAACATCGGGGGAATCTGTTCAATTTCTCCGACAAAATCCTGCAAGGCATTTTTTACGCTGTCACCGTCGGCATTTGACTCATATTCGGCGGTAACCCTTCCCCAAATATCAAGCGTATCGGTAGTGAGTCCGAGCTTAAAATCAGCAATATAGGTTTTGTCGTGACTGACAATCAGGTCCTGTGCCTTGGTTGCCGAACCGAGAAGAATAGGCAAAACGCCCGTTGCGTTCGGGTCAAGCGTTCCTGTGTGACCTGCCTTTTTTTGTTTTGCAAGTCTACGCATTACCGCAACCACATCAAACGAAGTAAAATCTTTCGGTTTGTTTATAAGAATCAGTCCGTTCATAGTATCGCTTCCGCCGCTGAAATAAGCTTTGAGCGCACTTCGTCAAGGCTTCCGTTAACGGAACAGCCTGCCGCCGCAGAGTGTCCGCCTCCTCCGAATTTTTGACAAAATTCCGCCGCATTGACATTACCGTTGGTGCGGACAGAAACTTTAAACACGCCGCCTTCCTTTTCTCTCATCACAATGCCGATTAAAACGCCTTCAATCTGACGGGGAATAGAGGCAAGCCCCTCAAGCTCGTCATCGCTGATATTAAGAGCTTTTTGCATTTCGAGAGTTGTATTGATAATAGCGCACTTGCCGTCGGCACAGTAAAGCATTGTGTCATAAACCGCACGTTCAAGGCGTACTTTTGCCTTTGATTTAGTTTCAAACATCACCTTGTTAATATAAGCCGTATCACAGCCGATATCCATAAGAGCCGCCGCTGTTCTCAGAGTATCCGATGTTGTGTTTGTGTAGCGAAAACACCCTGTATCCGTTGAAATTCCCGTGTAAAGACAATTTGCAATCTGTTTGGTGATTTTGATATTCATTGTAAGCAGCAAACGATAAATGTTCTCACAATTTGCCGCCGCATTTTCATCAACATATTTAAGCTCGGCTTCAACCTTGTTTGTCATATGATGGTCGATACACAAATCAATTTTACCCACATATTTTTCCTTGTTTGAACCCAAAAGCTTTTCATCGGCAACATCGGTGCTGACAACCGTTTCGGTCAAAAAATCCTGTTTTTGCACGCCGTCTGTCAAAAACTGAAAGTTCTTTGGAATATTTGTTGTGATTACCCTTGCGTTTTTGCCGATTTGCTGAAGTGCAAGGCAAAGCGCATAACCGCTGCCGAGCGTATCACCGTCGGGATATGCGTGAGTAAGAATGTCAAAATTGTTGTGTGAATTTAAGTAATCCGCAACCTCAGTTATCGTCATCTTTGTTTTCCTCGCTGTCATCAATATCAAGGTCGTGCAAAATACGGTTAATGTGAGCGCTGTATTCAATGCTGTCTGTTGCTTTGAATATCAGTTCGGGAACATGGCGCAGTCTGAGCCTGTGTCCAAGCTCTCGGCGGATAAATCCCGCTGCCGATTCAAGACCTTTAACAGCCTGTTTTGCACGGTCAATCCCCTCAATCGCACTGACCGACACCGTGCAGTACGACAAATCGTTTGTAACCTCAACACGCACAATTGATAAAAATGCTCCGCTAACACGAGGGTCCTTTAATTCTCTGAAAATTGCAGTAAGCTCACGCTTTATATCTTCTGTTGTTCTTTCAATTCTATGTCCTGCCATTTTAGTCCTCTTATATTTAAGGGCGAACGATGTTCGCCCTTACAATGTTAAATATTATTAGTAGTCTGAAAAATCTAATATTGACTTACAGACATTTACTGAATTTTATATCAAATCCTTCCGCCTAAGGGCGAGGGACATCTGCACTTAGGTTATATACAAATATTATCTGCGTAATCGTCAAAAATATTTTGTATATTCATCAAACAATCAATTGTCCGATATTGCCCAAATATGCACTATGATTATATTTTCATAAATCAGTCACGATATTCCTCGATAGTATAAACCTCGAACATATCGCCTTCCTTGAGGTCGTTAAATTTTTCAAGTCCGATACCGCACTCGTAGCCCTCGTTAACCTCTTTAACCGCGTCCTTAAAGCGCTGGAGAGAAGCAATCTTATCTTCAGCAATAACAATACCGTCACGAATAACTCTTACTCCGCCGCCGCGCTGAATCTTGCCGCTCTTTACATAAGAACCTGCGATGGTGCCGACCGACTTAATCTTGATTACGTTGCGGCACTCAGCCATACCGAGAACAACTTCACGCTGTTTTGGCGCAAGCATACCCTTCATAGCTGATTCAATCTCGTTAATGCAATCGTAAATTACGCTGTAAAGGCGCATATCAACACCTGCACGCTCTGCGTTTTCGGCAGCAACCGCATCGGGACGAACGTTAAATCCAACGATAATTGCGGAAGACGCCTCGGCAAGCATTACATCGGATTCGTTAATTGCACCGACTGCGCCGTGAATTACGTTTACTCTTACCTCATCATTTGAAAGCTTAACAAGCGACTGGGTAACCGCCTCAACAGAACCCTGTACGTCTGCTTTAACAATAATTTGAAGTTCCTTAACCTCGCCGAGTTTCATCTGGTCAAACAGGTTATCAAGAGTAACCTTTGTCTGAGCGTTAAACACTTCTTCTTTCTTTGCCGACTTTCTCTGGTCTGCAAGAGTACGTGCAAGGCGTTCGTCCTTTACTGCGTCAAAGGTGTCGCCGCCTGTCGGAACTTCGTCAAGACCTGTGATTTCAACAGGAACCGACGGCCCCGCTTCTTTTACTCTTTCGCCCTTGTCGTTTGTCATTACTCTTACTCTGCCCACACTTGTGCCGGCAATGATTGTATCACCCTTATGAAGCGTACCGTTCTGAACGAGCACGGTAGCAACAGGACCTCTGCCCTTGTCAAGTCTTGCCTCAATAACAGTACCTTTTGCGGCTCTGTCGGGATTAGCCTTAAGCTCTTTCATTTCTGCAACAAGAGTAACCATTTCAAGCAAGTCGTCAAGACCTTCTTTTGTCTTTGCAGAAACAGGAATACACGGTGTGTCGCCGCCCCACTCTTCCGGGATAAGCTCGTGCTCTGTCAGCTGCTGTTTAACAAGCTCAGGATTTGCGCCGTCTTTATCCATCTTATTAATTGCAACAATTACCGAAACTCCGGCTGCCTTTGCGTGATGAATAGCCTCAATTGTCTGCGGCATAATACCGTCGTCCGCAGCAACAACAAGGATTGCAATATCCGTTACCTGTGCGCCTCTTGCACGCATAGTTGTAAATGCCTCATGTCCAGGTGTATCAAGAAAAGTAATCGGTTTGCCGTTAATCATTACCCTGTACGCACCGATGTGCTGTGTAATTCCGCCTGCTTCTCCTGCTGTTACGTTTGCATGGCGAATTGCGTCAAGAATAGAAGTTTTACCGTGGTCAACGTGACCCATAACAACAACTACCGGTGCTCTGCCGACAAGATTTGCCTCGTCGTCTTCGCTGTCGTCGATAAGCTGTTCTTCAATTGTAACAACAACTTCCTTTTCTACCTTAGCATGGAACTCCATTGCAATAAGTGAAGCTGTGTCAAAATCTATTGTATCGGTTGCGGTAACCATTGTTCCCATAAGGAATGCCTTTTTAACGACCTCGGCAACCGTTGCCTTAAGTCTGAGAGCAAGCTCTGAAACCAAAATTTCATCAGGAATCTGAACTGTAATAGGCTTCTGCTTACGCTCAAGGGCAATACGCTTCAAACGCTCTGCCTCGGTTTCTCTTCTGCCCTGACGTCTGCCTTTTTGGCGCTGTGAACGGTTAGAAAATTTCTGCTTCTTTATCGTATTGTCCGTATTACGCATTTTTGAGCTGTCGCTCGCCATATCGTCATACTTAGAATTATATTTGTCAACATTGATATTGCTTGTACGTGTATCAATTACTCTGCGCTTTCTCTGTACAGACTCTTCGCTCTTAATCTCTACCTGCTTTTCTTCTTTCTTAGGAGCTTCCGTTTTCTGAGCAGGTTCAGGCTTTGCATTTTCCTTGTTATCTTTTACATTTTTGCTGTTGTTATCTTTCTTTCCGCTCTTTTCGTCGGTTGTATTCTTGCTCTTTTCGGGCTTTTCGGACTTAGCGGGCTTTGAAACCTCACCGTCAAGCTTTTCGTTGCGTGCAGCAAAGTATGAATCGAAATTTTCAACATTATTTTTCTTAGTCATAACATCAAAAATTACGTCAAGCTCACTTTCGTCAAGAGAAGCCATTGTCTTTTTGTTTACGCCGCAGTATTTTTCAAGAATCTCGGTAATCTCTTTATTCTGAACCCCCAAATCCGACGCTACATCCTTAACCTTATATTTTATCATATAATTCTCCTCTCTGTTCATCTTGAATAAGTCCGACAAGCTTATCGGCAAAGCCTCTGTCTTCTACCGACAGGACTCCGCACAATTTGCCCAGCGAATGACTAAGCTCGTCTTTGCTTCTGTGTATGTCAAATGCATTTACATTGCTTTGCTTGGCCTGCTCCAAAACAGGTTTCAAACTGTTATGAGAAAAATCCTCGGCATATAAAATCAGTACCGATTTGTGCTTTTGCATAGACTCAATTGACGGCTCGGCGCCAATTGCAAGTTTTCCCGCACGCCGACACAAACCGAGAAGCGACAATATTTTGTCAGTCATAATATCCCCTTTTCTGTGTCAAGTTTATTTATTTTAATAAGTGCAACTGAGCGTTAGCTCTTCAAAATATCAGCAAGATATAACTCCTGAAATTTTGATATTGCGTCCTCCGCCTTAGAGACAGCGGATTCGCAATTAAGTTATGTTTTCAAGTTCCGTTCTGAGCTGTTCGTATATTTCTTCGGGAATTTTACACGACAGCGAACGCTCTATCCTGTGAGCCTTGTGGGCTTTTTCAAGACATTCTGCGCTTTTGCACACATATGCGCCCCTGCCGGATTTTTTGCCCGTAAGGTCAAGCGAAATTTCTCCGCTTGCGGTTATCTCTCCGTTTTCATCCTTTACATTGGGAGACTTAACAACCCTTATAAGCTCTGTTTTAGGCTTCATTTCCATACAGCCTGTGCATTTTCGCATCGGTACTTTTTTCATCTTATCACCTTTTTAAAGGATTATGCTATTTAAAAAGCAAATGTAAAAACAATTATTCTTCTGAGCTTTCAACAGCTTCTTCTGTGTTTTCGGCTTCGGTATTCTCAGGAACTTCATCCTGCTTTTCATCTTCGTCCTCATCTTCGCCAAAGAATCCGCTTTCGGGACGAATGTCAATTCTCCAGCCTGTAAGTCTTGCCGCAAGACGTGCATTCTGACCTTTGTTGCCGATTGCAAGTGAAAGCTGTCCGTCAGGCACGGTAGCCTTACAGCTCTTCTTTTCTTCGTCAACAATTTCAACCTTGCACACGGTAGCGGGCGAAAGGGCGGCGGAAATGTACTTTTCAGGCTCGTCACTGTATTCTATGATATCAATTTTTTCTCCGCCAAGCTCCTCAACAATTTTGTTTACACGCGCACCCTTCGGTCCTATGCAGGCACCGATAGCGTCAATGTCGGGATTGTTGCTCTTTACAGCCATCTTGGTTCTTGAACCGGCTTCTCTTGATACTGATTTTATTTCAACAATTCCGTCAAAAATTTCAGGAACTTCCTGCTCAAACATACGTCTTACAAATCCCGGGTGAGTTCTTGATATAATTGCTTGAGGACCTCTGTCGTTATCCTTAACGTCGGCAATATAAACCTTTATATGGTCGCCCTCTTTGAGGTTTTCATAACCAAGCTGCTCGCTTTTCGGAAGCATTGCCTCGCTTTTGCCGATTTTAATTGTTGCAACACCGTTTTTCGGGTCAATTCTTTCAACGGTTGCGGTAACAATCTCGCCGAGCTTGCTCTGGAACTCAATAAGAGTCTGTCCCTTTTCACCGGCACGGATTCCCTGACGAATTACGTTTCTTGCAGAAGAAACTGCGATTCTTCCAAGGTGCTTTGTATCAAGCGGGACTTCAATTTCATCGCCGATTTCAACCCTTTTTCTTTTGTTGATTTCCTGGGCGTCCTCAAGCGATATTTCAAAATTCGGGTCATAAACTTCGTCAACAACTGTCTTTTTAAGCTTAGCGTCAAACAAATTCTTCTCCGGGTCAACCTTGAACACTACGCTCTCGTTGCCGCCGTAGTTATTCTTGCAGGCAATTTCAATTGCCTTTTCAATCTGCTGGAGCATATAATCCATTGTAATATTTTTTTCTTTTTCAAACATTCTCAGCGCTTCAAAAAGGTCCTTGTTAGTCATTTTCCAAATCATCCTTTACAAAATTAATCAAAATCATCAAGTTTAATCCAAACAGCATCTTTTTTGCTGATAGTAACTTCGTTTTCGTCCGAATGGTCACGGATTGTAACCATTCCGTCATCATAGGATTTCAGCACACCCTTAAATTCCTTGCCGATACCGTCAATAGGCACACGCATTTTTACCATAATATCTGCGCCGATAAACTGTTCAAAATGTTCGTCACGGATAAGTTCACGCTCAATTCCCGGCGAACAAACTTCAAGACAATAGGCATTTTCAATTGGGTCCAGCTCGTCAAGAGGCTCATTGACTGCACGGGAAACAGTTTCACAATCGTTAATATCAACGCCGCCGTCTTTGTCAATATAAATTCTCAGAAACCAGCCGGCTCCCTCCTTGACGTAACGAACGTCCCAAAGCGACAACCCAAGCTCATTTATAATCGGCTCACAAAGTTGTCTTACCTTTGACACGGTAACTCCGCCCTTGCTCTTTGCCATATGATACCTCCTAAAGCAAAATAATAAATACAAAGGAGCGGGTTTGCTGCCCACTCCTTAGTCTAAAATATTCAACATTAAAATTATAACACCGATTTTAGGCGTTATCAAGTGTTTTTTGCATTATTTGATGTAAATTTTAAAAATTTTTCAAAATTTTTTCAAAAAACATTTGAAATTATCAATCAAATATGATATGATAACTTTCGGACGTTGTGTTTATACAAAATGCCGCATCACAATTTAATATGCTGATATAGCTCAGGAGGTAGAGTGCGTCCTTGGTAAGGACGAGGTCACGGGTTCAAATCCCGTTATCAGCTCCACAGCGAAACGCAGTAAATAAGCTAAAGTTACTAAAAACGACTTATTTACTGTGTTTTTTTATACTTGTTTTTGATTATAAAAAATGCAAAACGATTATAAAAAATATTTTTTGATATAAAATGGAACACTTTTGCTGTTACATAATCAAATATTAAAAACATTTAAATATTTAATATAAAAACCTCCTATGACAGTTTATTTTGTTCTGTCATAGGAGACTTTTTTCTGTTGTGTTTTTTAACGGATTTATGTATTTTTCTATTGTCCGTTTTTGCGGACTTGTTCATCCTTTACCGCCGCTTGCCTAAATCAATATTTATTTTTGAGTTACCTCGACTATTTACTAAAACTTCTTTTAACACTCAAAGACATTAAACCAAAACAGAAAGCCGTATTAGGAATCTTTATCCAATACGGCTTATAATTTTATCTGAAATAAATAATTTCAAAATTTTTCTTAATTTTGCTTACTATTTAGGCAAATCAAAGTATTACAGAGTACCGAAGATTCTGTCGCCTGCGTCACCCAAACCCGGACAAATATATGCGTCCTTGTTGAGGCATCTGTCAAGACAGCCAACATAAAGCTGAATATCGGGGTGTGCCTTCATAAGTTCGCTTACACCCTCCGGAGCAGCAATAATTGACATAAACTTGATTCTTTTGCCGCCGTGCTGTTTGATGTAATCAACAGCCGCAACAGCAGAACCGCCTGTTGCAAGCATTGGGTCAACAACAACAATCTGGCGCTGGTCGATTTTTTCGGGAAGTTTGCAGTAATACTCGTGAGGCTCATGAGTTACCGGGTCACGATATAAACCGATATGACCTACCTTTGCGGTAGGAACAAGAGCCAAAATGCCGTTTACCATTCCAAGTCCGGCTCTCAAAACCGGAACAACAGCAAGCTTTTTGCCTGCAATAACAGGCTGAACGGTTTCTTCAATCGGAGTTTTTACGGATATTTCCTCTGTCGGCAAATCCGAAAGAGCCTCATATCCCATTAACATCGCAATTTCTTCGATAAGCTTGCGAAATTCTCCGGTTGTGGTGGTTTCTTTGCGCAAAATAGTAATTTTGTGTTTTATTAACGGATGCGTCATATATAAAACTGACATTTCCATTCCTGCCCTTCTTTATTATTTTATAGGTTCTCCTATATTAAATTCACATAACTTTTTTGATTTTTCTGAATTAAGACATAGAATTTACAATACAATATGAAATTTATTCAAGTCTCTATACGCTCAAAAATTTGCTTTCAAAAATTCAACAATCTTTTCAAACTGCATTGAGTGCGAAGCCTTGACAAGCACGGTATCACCGTCTTTTATCTGCGACAAAATCTCAGGTTTTGCCGATTCAATATCCGCAAACCACTTTCCTTTTGCGCCCTTTGCCAACTCTTTTGACAACTCGCCTATTGATATTACAACATCCGATTTCGACTTTGCATACACACCCGTATCAAAGTGAAGCTTTAAATCCTCTTTGCCAAGCTCTTTCATATCTCCGAGAACAGCAATTTTTCTTCCGTCAAAGTTTGACAGTGTATCAAGAGAAGCCTTAACCGATGTTGGATTGGCATTGTAACAATCGTCAATAATTCTGATTCTTCCCGTGTTAATCACGTGTGCACGGCTTCCCACTGTCTTATACGCTTCAACTCCGCTTTTGAGCTGCTCATCGCTCAGCCCCAAAATTCTGCCGACTGCAACGGCTGCAAGAGCATTGGAAACCATATAGTTACCGATTGCGGGAATTACAACGTCAAATTTGTCGCCGTCGGCACAAAGCGTACAGCTTACGCCGCCCTCACCGTTATTTTTAATATTCTCTGCATAATATCTGTTGCTGTTTTTAAGTCCGAAAAAAATAGGCTTTTTGCCGTTCACATCGGTAATTTGTGCAAGTTTGTCGTCATCGCCGTTCAGCACAAATTCAGCATTATCTGCGGCAAATTTAAACATTTCTGTCTTTGCTTTGCAAACTCCGTCACGGTCGCCTAAATTTTCAAGATGACAGCAACCTATAATTGTCAGAACACAAACGGTAGGCTGAACAATCTGAGCAAGTCTTGACATTTCGCCAAAATCAGAAATTCCCATTTCAATTACAGCGGCTTCTGTGTTCTCCGGCATTGAAAGAATTGTAAGCGGCACACCGAGCTCGTTATTGAGGTTACCCTCTGTTTTATGGGTCTTAAATTTTTGAGAAAGCACGGCATAGAGCATTTCTTTTGTTGAAGTTTTGCCAACGCTGCCCGACACGCCGACTATCGGAATATTAAACTTTTCACGGTAAGCCTTGGCAATCTTCTTAACCGCTTCAAGAGTGGAATCAACTAAAATATAAGGTTTTTGAACATTAATCGGAGGTTTTTTGCAAACAGCACAGCAAGCTCCGCTTTCAAAACATTTTTCGATATAATCGTGACCGTCAACACGTTCTCCTTTTATTGCAAGAAAAAGCGAACCGTCTTTTATGCAGCGGCTGTCACGTTCAACCGACGTGATGCACAACTGCTTTTTTTCTGCGTCTCCGACATATTTTCCGCCGCACGCCGCAGCAATTTCTTCAAGTGTAAATGGTTTCATTTTTTACTCCGAAATAACCAGAAATATGATTGCTAAATCATCTGATTCAAGAATTTATTTTTTGTTAAGTGAGATTTCAATTATTTTTTCGCACAAATCGGCATAGCTCATGCCCTCAACCGCAGCCTCCTGAGGAAGCAGGCTTGTCGGAGTCATTCCCGGCAAGGTGTTGGCTTCAAGGCAGTATGCCTCGCCGTTTTCATCAAGAATGAAGTCAATTCTTGCATAATTTTCAAGATAAAGCGCCTTGTATGCGGCTTCGGCAGACTCACGCAATTTTTTGTCGGTTGCTTCGTCAATATCGGCAGGACAAATTTCCAACGTTGCGCCTGCCTGATACTTTGCGGCATAATCATAAAATCCGGATTTCGGAATAATTTCAATCGGTGGCAAAGCCCTTCCGCCGAGCAAACCTACGGAGAATTCTCTTCCCTTAACAAACTGCTCAACAACAATCTCGTTTTCGCCGTATCCAAAGGCTTCTTTTACCGACTTAACATATTCTTCCTTGTTGTTAGCGGCGGTTATTCCAACGCTTGAACCGCCTGAACACGGTTTTACAACACAGGGGAAAGTATTCCATTTTTCAGCTTCCTGTGCTGACTTAAACACTTCGCCCTTTGGCGTAAGAACCTTGTTTTGCACAAGAACGCTTTTGGTAAGTCCTTTGTGCATACCGAGTGCAGAACCAAGATAGCCCGAACCCGTGTATTTTACTCCGAGCAAGTCAAATGCAGCCTGAATCTGACCGTTTTCGCCCTCGCCGCCGTGAAGCGCAAGAAAAGTAATGTCGGCATAACTGCAAATTTCAATAACATTGCTGCCGATAAATCTGTCCGACTTATCAAGACGATTTTCCTTAACCTCGCTTATATCGGAAATTTTTTCTCCGACATTTATCTTATCAACAAAACTGTAATTATTTTTGAACAAAGCGTCAATATCGCAGATATTTTCTTCATAACCTGTAAATACATCAAGCAAAACGACCTCGTGTCCCTTTTTTCTGAGTGCGTCAGCAACCAAAATACCTGATGAAATTGAAACATCACGCTCTGTGCTGAGTCCGCCTGCAAGAACAACAATTCTCATAAAAATACCCCTGTTTCATATTACAAATTTACTTCTAATATTAAAAATTTTTACTCTTATACATTATAATATCATATCGCATCTATTGCAAGCATTTTTTGACGTGGCAAAGATGTCGGATTGTATCAAATGATTTTGAAAATTCCCGAATATACTTAATCAAATAACTTAAAAGTACAAAGAAAATTAAACTTTTAAACTTTTTATCGAAAAAATTAAAGCCCCGCAAAAAGCAGAGCCTTAAAATGTTAAATAAACGCGGAGTTGTATGTATCAATTTAAAAAGTAACTAATTAAATATTTGCAGTCATCCCGACAAGCCCTGTATTTTGATAACCACCGACAATATATTTTTGAATCAAAGTTACATCAAAAGCTGAAATTTCACCGTCACCATCCACATCGGCAAGAACTTTTTGGTTATTGTCAAGAGTGGTAATATCGGCAATTGCCTTTTGAATTAACGTAGTGTCTTCAACCGTGATTTTGATGTATTTTGTGCAAAGGTCTATAATCTTAGTACAAATACCTCTCGCCACGAAGTAACGAGAAAATTACAGTCATTTAACAAAAGTTATTGTCCTCACACCAAATTTCCCTTTGCATATCTTATAAATCAGTTATAGGCTCACCCCTTTAAAGATAAACCGGGGGGATTACTCAGATTTAAATAAAAGTTGCTGTATTAATAAAGCTTATAAAAACAAGCGGTAGCTTTATAACTACCGCTTGTCTAATCAAGTACTCATTTCTTCAGAATTACCCAAACTATTGACATTGAGCCTCTTTATTCGAGGGTTTTCAAAATCCTGATAGTGACAGCATAAATTACAGCCGACAAATTCGGGCATAAAAACTTCGATAAGGTTCGATAAAATACTGAATTTGGACAAAAAATAAGACAGTTGATTCCAACTGTCTTGGTGCCGGTGACCGGACTTGAACCGGTACGGAGTATTAGTCCGAGGGATTTTAAGTCCCTTGTGTCTGCCTATTCCACCACACCGGCATAAAGTTTGGTGACCCGGACGAGAATCGAACTCGTGTTACCGCCGTGAAAGGGCGGTGTCTTAACCGCTTGACCACCGGGCCAGATATGGTAGCGGAAATAGGACTTGAACCTACGACACTTCGGGTATGAACCGAATGCTCTAGCCAGCTGAGCTATTCCGCCATGTTTTTGCCGATACTTAAAATCAGCAAGTTCTATTATATTGTAAGAAGTCCGTTTTGTCAATACTTTTTTGCAAATTTTTTAAATTTTTTTATTTTTGTCAAAATGACTGAAAAATATCCATAAAATTTAATTACTGCCGTATTCCGAAAGATTCCATTCTTCCTTTAATTCATCTTTAATTGGGAATACTCTAAACAACAGAACATTGTTTTTGCTGTCATTCTTATCCTCTTTTGTGCTCAAAGAAAACACAAATCCCTGATACCAAATTGAGTCGGAACTTTCGGTAGTGATTCGATAAAAAATATTCTGCAAAAATTCTTCGCTGCCGCTTGGAAACTGACATGCGGCTTCTGCCATAATCGCCGCCTTTTTTATCGTCTGATTACCATTTTCTGCGTTGTCTTCCTGCGCCATAAACTTGCTTGTTGTGGTGCCGCAGCCGATATTAAGAAGCTTTTGGCTTTCAACCTCAACGGTTGCCGTATAATTTATGTCTTTGTCGTCATAGTAATAGTATTGGATTTTCACGCCGTTATTATCATTAACGGCTTCACCGTTTTTCTTCCAGCCGCCGACGCTCAGCTTTTCGTCATTTCCGAGGCTGTTTTGAATATTATTATATTTTTCAACAAAACCTTCAAGCGTAAGAGAAAATCGCTTTCCGTTTACATTATCGCTGTCTTCTGTTGAATTTAGGTTCTGTGCAGGATAAATTTCGTCATTTGACGCAGACTGCGTCGGTTGTTCAATATTCAGTTTGCTGTCGTTTGTGTTGCAGGCAGAAAAACCAACTGCTCCGCATATCATTGAGAAAATTGTAAGAATTGAAACTAATCTTTTCATATGCTGCCTCATATTGAACCAATAGTTTGCAGGGCGGATATTTCTATCCGCCCGATTTATTGTCTTGTTAAAATCAGAACAATACCCTTGATTTGCTTACAAAAATCTTAGCGTACACGCAATTGCAAGCGGTGCAAGGGCATTATCTCCTCAGCGTTTCCGTGTAAAATTATAAAATTACGCTGAAATTTTGATGTGCCACTCACCTTATAGGTGAAAAAATCTTTAACTGTATTTATTATTCCGCTGTATTCTCTTCAACCGTTTCAGCTTCGGATTCTGTTGATTAATCATCTGTCGGTTCTTCGGAAACATCCTCGTCTGAATCACCGTCCTCGGCTTCGTGAGGAGCACGTGCAACCGTAACAACCTTATCGCCGTCACCGATTTTCATAACGGTAACGCCCTTTGACGGACGCGAACAAATTCTGATTGATTCGGCGGCGATTCTTATAATAATGCCGTCCTGCGAAATAATGATAATATCATCGTCGAGGTCAACAACCTTAATTGCGGCAACATCACCGTATTTTTCAACGTGGTAGTTGGTAAGGCCCTTACCGCCACGGCTTTGAACACGGTAATCATCAGGGCTTGAAAGTCTGCCGTAGCCTGTTTCAGAAACGGTAAGAACATATCCGCCCTCACGGACAACACTCATTCCTACGACAACATCGCCCTCTTTCAGGCTAAGTGCCTTAACGCCCCTTGCCTGTCTTCCCATGGCACGTACGTCGGTTTCCTTAAAGCGAATTGCAACACCCTTTTTGGTTGCAACAATAACCTGGTCATTGCCGTCGGTCATTCTAACCCAAGCAAGCTCGTCGCCCTCGTTAAGTTCAAGAGCAATCAGTCCGCCCTTGCGTGCCGTGTTATAAGCATTAAGGGAAATTCTCTTGATAATTCCCTGGCGTGTAACCATAATCAAATATTTTTCTTCGTCAAACTCCGGCACTCTTATCATTGACGTAACGTTCTCATTCGAAGCAAGCGGAAGAAGGTTTGCAATGTTAATACCCTTTGACTGTCTGCTGCCCTCGGGAACCTCATAGCATTTGAGTCTGTAAACTCTGCCCTTGTCTGTAAAAAACAGCACATAATCGTGAGAATTGATGATAAACATTTCGGTGGCAACGTCCTCTTCACGCCTTGACATTCCCGAAACGCCTCGTCCGCCTCTGCGCTGAATTTTGTAGGTATCAACGGCAAGACGTTTTACGTAGCCGAAACGTGTAAGCGTAAGCACACATTCCTCCTGCGGAATAAGGTCTTCAATATCAACCTCGCCGCTTACCGCGCAAATCTCTGTTCTTCTTGGGTCAGCATACTTGTTGCGAATTGCAATAAGCTCTTCCTTAACAATTTCAAGCTTTCTTGTTTCGCTTTCAAGTATTTCAATATATTCTTTAATTTTTGCCTGCAAAGCTGCAATTTCTTCCTCTATCCTTGTACGCTCCATATTTGTGAGCTGTCCGAGACGCATCTGAACAATTGCCTGCGCCTGAACCTCATCAAGCCTGAATCTCTCCATAAGGGCAGCTCTTGCGCTCGGCAAATCCTTGCTGCGGCGAATAATTGCAATAACTTCGTCAATATAGTCTATTGCAACCTTTAAGCCTTCAAGAATGTGAGCCCTGTCCTGAGCCTTTTTCAGGTCAAACTCAGTACGTCTGCGGATAATTTCTTCCTGAAAGTCAATATAGCATTTGAGCATATCCTTGAGAGTCAAAATTTTTGGCTCTCCGTCAACAATTGCAAGCATAATTGCGCCAAAAGTTGTCTGAAGCTGTGTATATGAAAACAATTGATTCAGCACAATTTCGGGAGATGCGTCACGTTTAACGTCAATTTCAATATGCATACCGATTCTGTCGGAATGGTCTTCAATGTTTGAGATTCCCTCAATGCGCTTGTCTTTTACAAGATTTGCGATATTCTCAATAAGTCTTGCCTTGTTTACCTTGTAAGGAAGCTCGGTTACAATAATCTTATATCTTCCGTTTTTAGCCTCGACTATTTCTGTTCTGGCACGAACGGTTATTTTTCCTCTTCCTGTTGCATATGCAGCCCTTATGCCGCTTCTGCCCATAATGATTCCGCCTGTCGGAAAGTCAGGACCGGGCATATACTCCATAAGTTCTGCAACTTCGGCGTCAGGATTATCAATAAGGGCACAGACTGCGTCTATTGTTTCGCCAAGATTATGCGGCGGAATCTCGGTTGCCATACCGACGGCAATACCGCTTGAGCCGTTTACAAGCAGGTTAGGAAAACGGCTTGGAAGCACAACAGGCTCTTTAAGTCTGTCATCATAGTTCGGAATAAAATCTACCGTATCTTTGTTAATATCCGTGAGCATATCCATTGCTATCTTGCTCATACGAGCCTCGGTATAACGATAGGCAGCAGGCGGGTCGCCGTCAACGGAACCAAAGTTTCCGTGACCGTCAACAAGCATATATCTCATTGAGAAATCCTGAGCAAGTCTAACCATTGCGTCGTAAACCGAAGCGTCACCGTGCGGGTGATAAGCACCAAGCACAGAACCAACCGTATCGGCACATTTATGATACGGCTTTGACGGTTCAAGACCTCTTTCATACATCGTGTAAAGAATACGGCGGTGAACAGGCTTTAGTCCGTCACGTACATCAGGCAAAGCTCTCGCAACAATTACACTCATAGAGTAATCAAGAAAGCTCTTGCGCATTTCCTGCCGCAAATCAACGTCGATTATCCTTTTTTCATTCTGCTGATCATTCATCTGTTCGTTATCCATTTTTTACCTCTTTTTCATATATGCTCAACGAAATTGCGCGGTAAATATCCTTTTAATGACAACTTTGTTATCCTGTATATTAAAAAATAATAAAATATGCCATTTTATTCAAAATACTTAATATTCTGATTTATCTTTTCATAAAGCTCAGGCAAACGCTTTTTGACGTTGCACGGCTTGAAAGTTTTTGCGTCAACAAACGCGTGCTGAGTCGAACCGTAGCCAAGCTCGGTTTCTGTTCCGTCCTTGTTTATCCTTTTAACAGAGTATGAAAACTCAATCCTTGCGGCGGTCATCATTGTGCACCAAGTGCGGATAATAAGCTCATCGTCATAAAGAGCCGGAAGCCCGTAGTGACAGTTGAGATTTACAAGAGGCGTTATAATGCCTGATTTTTCCATATCTTTGTAATTAGTGCCGAACATTTTGATATAATCGGCTCTGCCCATTTCATACCATATCGGATAATTTGAATGATGAGCAATTTTCATTTGGTCGGTTTCGGCATAGCGAACCGTTAATTTTGTTCTTGAATGCATAATGTAACCTCCTTTTTGATTATCTGCGCTGTGCAGTTAAGAATATAATTAAACGTCCAAATTTTGAACATACTTGGCGTTCTGTTCAATAAACTCACGCCTCGGTTCAACCTTGTCGCCCATAAGAATTGTAAAGGTTTCGTCAGCCTCTTCGGCATCACTCAAATCAACCCTGAGCATAAGTCTTGAATCCGGGTTCATTGTGGTTTCCCAAAGCTGTTCGGAATCCATCTCACCAAGACCTTTGTATCGCTGAATTTCGGTTTTGCCCTCTGTCTGAGCCAAAATCTGGTCACGCTCCATATCGGAGTATGCATACTTATGGTCTTTGCCTTTTGAAATTCTGTAAAGCGGCGGCTGAGCAATATAAACATGACCAAGCTCAACCAAAGGACGCATATATCTGAAGAAAAATGTCAAAAGAAGCGTTCTGATGTGTGAACCGTCAACATCGGCATCCGCCATAATAATTACTTTGTCGTATCTTAGTTTTGATATATCAAATTCATCGCCGATTCCCGTGCCAAGCGCAGTAATAACCGGCATAAGCTTATCGTTTCCATAAACCTTGTCAATTCTTGCCTTTTCAACGTTAAGCATTTTTCCCCAAAGAGGAAGAATTGCCTGAATACGTCTGTCTCGTCCGCCCTTTGCGGAACCGCCAGCCGAATCACCCTCGACGATAAATATTTCGGTTTCGCTGCTGTCGCGCGACTGACAATCGGCAAGTTTTCCAGGAAGCTGGGCAGACTCAAGTGCAGATTTTCTTCTTACGCTCTCTCTTGCTTTTCGTGCGGCTTCTCTTGCTCTTGCGGAAGCAAGCGCTTTTTCAAAAATCGCCTTTGAAACCGCAGGATTTTCTTCAAGATAAGTCATAAGCTTGTCTCTTACAAGCTTATCTACCATTGCTCTTACCTCTGTGTTGCCGAGTTTTGCCTTAGTCTGTCCCTCAAACTGCGCCTCTTTAAGCTTAACGCTGATAACGGCTGTCAAACCCTCTCGAACGTCTTCGCCGCTGAGGTTTTTATCGTTATCCTTAAGCTTGCCGAACTTACGTGCATAATCGTTCATAACATAGGTCAGCGCACGCTTGAATCCCTCTTCGTGAGTACCGCCGTCGGTGGTATGAATGTTATTTGCAAACGTCAAAAGATTTTCGTTGTAGCTCTCGTTATACTGCATTGCAATTTCAACTGCAATTGTATCTTCAGGATTTCTTGCCGCAAAATATATTACGTCAGGGTGGATTACTTCAAGAGAACGCTTTTTGTGAATATACTCAACAAAGCTCTTAATTCCGCCCTCATACACAAAATTCTTTTTGATGATGTTTTCTTCATCACGTTCGTCTCTAAGCTCAATATGAACTCCCGCATTCAAAAATGCCTGCTCGCGCAAACGGCGTTCAAGCACCTCATATTCATAAACGGTGGATTCTTTAAATATTTCGGGGTCAGCCTTAAACCTGACCTCTGTGCCTCTTACGTCGGATTTTCCGATTTTTTCAAGAGGAGTAATTATTTTTCCTCTTTCATAACGCTGAAAATACACATCCTCGCCGTCGCACACCTTGACTTCAAGCCATTCCGAAAGTGCGTTTACAACCGAAGCGCCAACGCCGTGCAAGCCTCCGGAAACTTTGTATCCGCCGCCGCCGAATTTTCCGCCTGCGTGAAGCACGGTAAATACAACCGTTACCGCAGGAAGACCGGTTTTGCTGTTTACGCCGACAGGTATGCCTCGTCCGTTATCGGTAACTCGGATAATGTCGCCCTTTTCGATGACTACGTCAATCTTAGAGCAATAGCCCGCAAGAGCCTCGTCAATTGAATTATCTACAATTTCGTAAACAAGATGGTGTAATCCTCTCGGGCCCGTGGAACCGATATACATACCGGGGCGTTTTCTTACGGCTTCAAGTCCCTCAAGAACCTGAATTTCGTCAGCACCATATTCCTGTTCAACCTTGGTAATTACAATTTCTTCGTTAGAGTCAGTTGATTCAATCAATTCAGTAGTATCATTTACTTCGTTTTGTTCTGTCTGTTCAATCTTTTCATTATCCAAAATAATTACCTCTTTCGCACTTACCTAATCGGGCAAAAGAATTTGTCCCTACGGTGTTATCATTACTCTTTATCGGCGGATGAAATATAAAAATGCTCTCAATAAGTTATTTATCAATCACGCAAAATCTTACAAAAAACGGCATAACTAAAATTCCTGCAACAACAACTGCAATATTTGTCACAAGCAAGGTCCAAAAGCTGATTGAAGCTATTATCCATAGCTCAAAAGCGTCAATGATTGCAGCAACTAATGCAATCATCAATAACAAAAGCAAAAATTTTACTCGTGATACCTTGAATTTTTTGCCGCAGTGGTAACATTCTGCGTTTCTTTTGTACATAATTCTTTTTACATCGCCATACCTAAAAATCGTGTGGCAATGCGGACATACCGGCAATTTAATCATAGCTTAAAACCTTCTGTTTGAAGAATATCTGTTGCCGCTGGGCTTTTGCTGCTTTGGTTTTTCGTCGGTTTCGCTGTCACTGTCGGGAATATAATGACGCGAACGGCTTGCGCTGTGAACATTCTCGGAATGAATCTTTTTTAGCGGAACATTGTCATAAGAATGATTCTCGCTGACATTGTCAATTAAATGAACATAACCGTCACTTTGCTGTCCGTTTTTATTGTGAATATTTTGCACATTATTGGTGTTTACAGGTTTTGTATCAGAAATTTCATCTCTTTGTGTATTTGAGCTGATGTCATCCTTGCCAAGCTGTTCCCGAGCCGCATTTCTTTCGGCTCTGATTTTATTAAAGACATCGGCGTTTATCTGGAACTGTCCGTTATCCTGAGCACTGCGGCCTCTGAAAGGTTCTTCCTTAAAATCCGAAATCAGCAGATTGTCAGAGTAGGCAATTCCCGCCTTTTTGGCTTCCATAGACTTTTTGTATTTCTTGAGTGGCTCATAATAAACAAACTTAGGCGTTAAGAATACAAAGATAATCAGAGGCAAAGCCACAAATGCAATTCCCAGCGGATTATTTGAAAAACCCAAAACGCTCCACACAACCATAATTGCAATTGCAATTAATGCAAACACGGCAAACACAATCAAAATTGAGCTTTTGATTCTTACCTTGCTTTCTTTGCCGCACCTCGGACAAACGTATTCTGCATTTCTCCTGTTTGAAAATGAAGCGGTGTATGAAATTCTTTTTCCGCAATACGGGCATCTCTTTTTTGTCATATTCATACCTCGATTTTAAAGTCAAAAGATATCGTTCAATAAATTTTACTGCAATAAAACTCAAAGTGTCTGACGTCTTGACAGAGTTTTTGTCGCAAGCTGGCTGATATACACAACGGTTTTGCCGTCCTTTCGGCACACAACAAACGATTTCGGAAGTTCATAAGACACATTCACAACCTGCCCCGACTGCTCGGCGATTGTAAGAAAATCCCTTGTTTTTTTGGATACGGTGCAGGCGTCAATATCAAACATTGCAATAATGCTTTCGCTTTCAATCACCGTGTCTTGTCCCAAGTGCAGATACATCAGTAACTTCTCCGTTTTCAACCTGAAAAATTTTGCCCTCTTTGAGCTGTTCTTTATTGGATTTTTCGCAGCAGGTTATAAACACCTGGCAATCCTTGATTTCGTTAAGCAAAAAATCCTGGCGTTTGTTGTCAATCTCGGACAGCACGTCGTCCAGCAAAATAACAGGCTCTTCGCCCATTTTTTCTTTGAGAACGGACGCTTCCGCAAGTTTCAGCGACAAAACAGCGCTCCTCTGCTGCCCCTGAGAAGCAAATGACTTTGCGTTTTTGCCGTTAATCAGTATTTCTATATCATCACGGTGCGGACCGGCATTGGTCACGCCCGTTCGTATGTCGTCTCTTTTATTTTCAGAAAATTTCTCTCTGAGTTTTTTCTCTATTGTTTCAAAGTCATCTTCAAGCGTAATCTGAGCCGATGAAACATAGCGTATATTTAATTCCTCTTTATTTTTTGAAATTCCGCTGTGATAAAATTTGGCTCTCTTGCTAAGCATCTTAACATACTCAAGCCTTTGTGCAATCAGCATTGAGCCGTATTTTATAAGCGGTTCGTCCCACACCTCAAGTGTGTCCTCAAGAGCAGGACGCTTATAAATATCTTTTAGCAGAGAATTTCTTTGGACAAGAATACGGTTGAATTTTGACAAAATCACCGCATTCTTGAGTTTTTCCCTGCAAATTGCGCTGTCAATGAATTTTCGGCGTTCGGACGGTCCTCTCTTAATCAAATTCAAATGCTCGGGTGAAAATACCACGGCATTGAACTTCTCTATCAGCGCAGAAGCCGAAGTCCTTTCTATTCCGTTAATTTCAACCTGCTTTTTGTTTGAAAGAAACACTATTTTTGCGGTTTGCTCTCGTCCCTGACCGAAAAATCTCATTTCAATTTTTGAGTTTGGCTTATCAAAGCAAATTACTTCGTTGTCTTTTGCGCTGCGAAACGAATGTCCGCCGCAAAAAAACCAAAGTGCCTCGATAATATTCGTTTTGCCCTGGGCGTTGTTGCCGTAGATTATATTAACTCCGTCGCAGGGCGTGATTATGTCGTTCTTTAGATTTCTGAAATTTTCAAATTTAAGTGCAATTACTTTCAATTTTTCAAATCAATCCCGACTATTCAACAATAATTTCGGTTCCGTCAAATTCAACCTTGTCGCCTGCTCTCAGCTTTTTGCCTCTCATTGTGCAGACCTCGCCGTTTACTTTAACCTCACCGTTCTGAATAACAATTTTGGCTTCTCCGCCTGTTCCCACCAAACCGCAAAACTTCATCAAATCCTGAAGTTTTATGTATTCGGAGTCAATTTTTATCCTATCAATTTTCATTTGCAAGCCTCATCGGTACAACAATGCTCAAAAAGCTGTCGCCCTTTACCGGTTTTATAATAATCGGCGCAACAGGACCGTTCAAAATCATTTTGATTTCGTCGGTATCGGTATTTTTGAGTGCCTCAAGCATATAACGGTTATTAAATCCGATTTCAACGTCGTCTCCGATTATCTGAACCGAGATTTCGTCGTTTGCCCTGCCAAGTGCCGAAGCGCATGAAAGTTTGATTTCGTCGTCGGCAAATTTACATCTTACAGGACTCTGAACCCTCTCGTTATTAAGCAAAGCCATTCTCTCAACAGAGGCAATCATACTTCTTGTCGAAATAACAAGCTCGGTTTTTGTGTCGCTTGGAATAGTGGTTTTGTAATCAAGGAATGTGCCTTCTATCAGCCTTGAAATTACGCGGTAGCTGTTGATTTGAAAAGCAATGTGGCGCTGACCGATAATTATCTCGGCATTTTCTTCGTCGTCATTTAAAAGCTTAAGCACCTCAAGCTGGGTTTTCCCCGGAACAACAAATCTGTTTTTGCTCTGAGAGTCAACGTTTTCACTTCTGATAGCCATTCTGTAACCGTCAATGGCTACGATTTTGAATACTCCGTCTTCAATTTCAAACAATGAACCTGTATAAATCGGCTTTGCCGTATTATCGCTTACCGCATACACTGTTTGTCTTATCATATCACGCAGAACTTTGGCGTTGATTGTAATTGAGTCGGTCTTTTCAAAAGACGGTAAATCCGGATATTCAACCGACGACATACCGACAACGTTAAAGTCAACGTTACCTGATTTGATATTTACAACCATTTTTTCGTCAGTTTCAATGAACACAACTTCTTCCGGCATTTTACGTACAATATCCAAAATAAGCTTTGCCTTAATAACAAACTCGCCTTCGCTTTGTATAGTGGCGTCAATGTCAGTTGTCATACCGATTTCAAGGTCATATCCCGAAATATTTAGCTTTTCGCCGTATCCTTTAATCAGCACACCCTCAAGTGCGGGAATGGCAGCTTTTGAAGATACTGCTCTCGAAACATTTGAAATTGCGTTTACTATGTCGGTTCTTAAACACGAAAATTTCACGGCAGTGAAAACCTCTCTTCTATATATCTTTATTTTTTCCGTAGTCGTAGTAGGGGATGTTAATATGTAGTAAAACCCTTTTAAACGGCTTGTACTCTGGCAAAACACGTCCACATCTTAAAATTGTGTTTTGTTTATTTTTGTTAGATTATTTTCAACAAATTTCAACTTTTAACATCGGGTTAGTAAATGTTAAGTTAATGTTAATTAAAATGTTAATTTTTTGGCACGGGCAGACAGTTTGATTTATCAAAAAACAATGGTGTCCCGTGTCTTTCATTCATCTGAAAATAGCTTTTTGGCACGTGTAGACAGTCTGTTTTATTAAAAACCAATAGTGTCCCGTGTCTTCCATTCATCTGAAAATAACTTTTTAGCACGTTTTTGGCACGTGTAGACGGTCTGATTTATCAAAAACCAATGGTGTCCCGTGTCTTCCATTCATCTTAAAGTAACTTTTTTTATACGTCTTTTGGCACATCATAGATAGTTTTTAGAAAAACAAATTCAATTAAATCTACTGTGCGTGGTTTAATTTATATACTTATATATAATGTCAACCATACAGAACGAATTTTGTACCGTTCCGTAGGCTTACAGCGGTTTATTAATTATCGCATTGCAGATAACAGTTTCTGATTTATTTTTCAAATACCGATAAATCACATATTGACTATCTGTCTCTGATATTTTTGATTGTATCCTCAATCAATTCCTTAACCTTTTGGTCTTGGTTCATCATCTTCTGAACCTTTTGCAATGTATATATAATTGTTGAGTAGTGTCTTTTACCAAACTCTTCGCCGATTGCAACCATAGAAAGTGTTGTCATCTCTCTTGTAATGTAAATCGCAATATGGCGCGCGTTGCTGATATTTGCGCTTCTGTTTTTCTGAGAACGAATTTCCTCAGCAGAAACGCCGTATGTTCTTGCAACCTCGTCAATAATTCTTTCCACTGTAACTTCAGGCGGAACGTCGTTATTGAGAATATCGGCAATAACCTCCTGAGCAGCGGAAATATTCGGTTTTTCATTATTCAAAAGGGATTTTGCTTTTAGCTTTTTAACGGTTCCCTCAAGCTGACGAATATTTGACTTGATTTTTGAAGCGATATATTCGCATACCTCGTTTGACAAATCAATTCCGTCAATTTCAGCCTTACGCTTTATAATTGCTATTCTTGTTTCAATGTCCGGCGGCTGAATGTCGGCAATCAAGTCCTGTTCAAATCGTGAACGAAGTCGGTCGTCAAGAGTTTTAATCTCCTTAGGCGGTCGGTCTGATGTAAGTACAATTTGCTTTTTTGCGTCATAAAGCGCATTGAACGTATGGAAGAACTCTTCCTGTGTACTTTCCTTACCTCCGATAAACTGAACGTCGTCAACGAGCAAAATATCGGTCTGTCTGTACTTATGCCTGAACTCGCTCATTTTTGCCAAACGCAGTGATTCAATCAACTCATTTGTGAAGTCGTCACCCTTTATGTAACAAATAACCTTTGACGGGTCATTTTTCTTGATTTCGTTTCCGATAGCATACAGCAGGTGAGTCTTTCCGAGTCCCGAGTTACCGTAAAGGAACAGCGGGTTATACGCTCTTGCGGGATTTGTCGCAACCGCAAGACAAGCCGCATGTGCAAATTTATTTGACGAGCCGACAATAAAGTTCTCAAATGTATATTCGTAATTTGTGTCTGTGCTTTCGTCTTCGATTTTCGGCTGCTTTACCTCAACGGAACCTGTTTCGTCCGGAGTTTGCAGTGCAATATTAAATTTATTGTCAAAAATCGCCTCAAAAGCCTCGTTTAAAAGCGGAATATAACAACGTGTTATAGTCTGACGATGAAAGTCGTTTGGTACAATAAGATATGCCGTGTTGCTCTCAAAGTCAAGTTTTAGGGGTTTTATTCTGCTTATCCATGTATTGTATGCTACGTCTGTGATTTTTGTCTGACAATACGAGCAGATAAGCTCCCATGCGTCCTCAAAAGAATCCATATTTTTCCCTTCCTATACCCGATATATAGTAATCCTTATACCGTTTTTTGTCGTATTCATTACCCCTGAAATATACCATCAAAGCCTAAAATACCATTCTTAATCATTATACATTATTACAAGCAAAAATGCAAGGGCTTTGACTTTTAGGATAACTTTGAGAAAACGCTGATTTTAACGCTTTTTTTCCTGCTGTTTTCAGTCAAAATAATTTTGCTCAAGCTACTTAATTTATCTCGGAATAGTTAACTGTTTTTACAGCCGATTTTTATTATATTGTCTGTCTATATTGCAATTAACAAAAGGGACGATTTTCATCGTCCCTAATACTAAAGTCTTAAATTTACTTTGTCTCGTTGCTGTCGGTTTTCTTTTCACGGAAAGCAAAGAATCTTTGACCGATATAGTTTGTTGCAACAAACAGGCAAGCGCCGATAAGCATCGAAGCGTAGTCTGCAAATACTTCCGGTCTTAAACCAAACATTGTAAAGCTGTTTGCAACGCAAATCCACTTTGTAACAGGAATTGCAATTCCGTATGCAATCGCATAGCAAATTGCAATGTTGAGTGCAAAGCGTGCAATCGGTTTCCAGCCCTTTTCTTTATTCTTAAAGGTAAAGTATTTATTGAGGAAGTAGCTTACAATGCTTCCGATTAAATATCCGAGTGCAGACGCAAGCCAAACGCCCCACTGGAACTTGTCCCAGCCAAAGCAGGCGTAGAATACAAACTGGAGTCCGTTTCCTACCAATGTATTGATAATGCCCACAAGGATAAATTTCCAAAACTTTATATCGAAAAAGTTAGAAAAAAATTCTGAGAATTTCGGACTTAACGCAAACATAACGGCTGCACACAAAAGTAAAACTATTTCAATAATAAGAATTACCCAAACAGCGGCAGAAGAACTTTGCTGTGAAGCGCAAATAATTGTGTAATCTCCCTGAACGGATGTTTTGCAAAGATAGCTGTTGCCGTCATAATTCAAATTAAAGCTGTCTTTTGAAAGGTCGCTGTCGTTTATGCCGAGGTCTTCGAGCTTGGCTTTCTTTTCAGAACCGAAGGTAGAGCTTATAATCTCTCCATCTTTTGCTATTATAACGTTTCTTCCGCAATTTTCGGCAAGGTTGGCACCGTTTACGTTTGCATAATCATCAGTGGTAATTCCGATAATAACTGCGCCTGTTCCGTCGCTCTGCGGAACGCCTGCAAGCAATGAATATTCATTGCTGCTGTCCTCGGCAAGAACAGGTTCGCTCATAAGTTTAACAGCCATACCCTTTACGATTTTTGAAAATGATGCATAATCATCTGTTTTCTTTATGTTCTTACCCTTGTAGTCTTCCGGGTATGAAGCTACGCAGTTGTTGTTGCTGTCAACAATAACTACCGAATCAATATACAAATCTCTTGTGATTTTCTGCAAATCTTCATCAGTTGTGTCTTTGCTGTACAGTAAAGCTACCGCATTTGCTTTTGAATAAATTTTGTCGGCAAAATCAAATTTAATTTTAGATTCCTGAGAATTAAAATCTTTAACTTTGTCATCAGCGTAGCTTAATGCAGCGTTAAGGTCAGCCTGTGAACTGTTTGAAGCGGAGCTTACGGCAAAGCAGGTGCATATAAATGAAAGCACAACTACGATTGCGGTTATTACAAGAGCATATGAAAAACTTATGGTTTTTGACTTATTTTTCATTGGGTTCTTCCTTTTCTTCGTTATTTTCTTCTTCAAAGTTTGAGAACTTTGTAATATAAATCGGTCTGTCTTTGGCTTCAAGATAAATTCTTCCTATATATTCGCCAAGAATACCGATTGACATTTCAGTAATTCCTCCCAAAAACAGTACCGCACACAGGGTTGTAACATATCCGGGAGTAGTAACTCCGAAAAACAGAGTTTGAATTAATGTTATTATTATATAGATAAGCGATATAAAGAATATTATAGCGCCCATAACGGCAGTAAACCTAAGCGGTGCAACCGAAAAACAGGTTATGCCGTCAATTGCATACTTAAACAAGCTTGAAAATTTCCATGTTGATGTTCCAAGCTCACGGTCTACCGTTTTGAACGATATCCATTTAGTGTTAAATCCAACCCAAGAGAATATTCCCTTGGAAAATCTCTGAACTTCGCCCAGTTCAACAATGGAGCGAACCATTTGCTGAGTCATCATACGGTAATCCATTGCTCCGTACGGATTTTTTACGTCAGTCAGCTTGTTTGAGATTTTGAAGAAAAGCTTTGAGAAAAATCCTCTGAAAAAGCTTTCTCCCTCACGTTCTTCACGCTTTGTTGCGCAGCAATCGTAACCCTCTTTTTCAAGGGCTTCTATCATTTGCGGGAACACCTGCGGCGGGTGCTGCAAGTCGGCGTCCATAACAACAACATAATCAGCCGTTGCGTGCTGAAGTCCTGCGTACATTGCCGCTTCTTTTCCGAAGTTCCTTGAAAAAGAAATGTATTTGACATTGCTGAAACGTGTGGCAAGCTGTTTCATAATCAAATAAGTTTTATCACGACTTCCGTCGTTGACAAGAATATATCTGAAACTGTAATCGGGAAGTGTGTCGATTACCTTATTTGTTTCAAGTACAAAGTGTTCAAGTCCCTCTTCTTCGTTAAAGCAGGGAACAACCAAATCAATGGTTTTCATAAAATCACCTCTATCCACCCATTATATCAAAGTAAAAAGCAAAAGTCCATTTTTTTTGGATTTTTTTATATTTTTATTTACCTTGCAGTAAAAACGTGTTAAAATATACTGGATTAATTATAGCTAAAAATATTTATGGAGGTAAGAAAGCTATGGCGAACAAAAAATCCGCTTCAAAAGCCGGTTCTAAGGCAAAATCTGCCGCAAGAACAAAGGCTGCGGCAAAGGCCGGAAAAGCTTCTGCAAATACAGAGGTTAACCCGCCGATTGAAAAGCAGTATCCAAATGGTTTTAAGGGATTTGTATTAAAAAACATTTACATTATTCTTGCATTTGCAGTACCGTTTATTCTTATGGTTACGGCGTTTGGACTTATGAATGTTTCGCCGTTTGGCACTGCCGACAAACAGATTCTAGTTACTGACTTGTGGCACCAATATTTTCCGTTTCTTGCAGACTTTCAGGACAAGCTGAAAAACGGCGAGTCGCTGTTTTGGACCTGGGCGGTTGGCGGAGGTACAAATTACTTTGCGCTGATGTCCTATTATCTTGCAAGTCCGCTTAACTTTTTAACGGTATTTATTCCGTCTGCATGGCTAAGAGAATTTCTTATGTTCTCTGTTTCAATCAAAATTGCTCTTGGCGGTATGTTTACTGCAATCTTTCTGCGCAGTGTTTATAAGAAGAATGATATATCTCTCATGCTGTTCGGATGTTGCTTCTCATTCTGCGCATTCTTTATGGGATATTACTGGAACACAATCTGGCTCGATACGGTTTGTATCACTCCGCTTGTTGTTCTCGGCGTTGTAAAACTTCTTACAGAAAACAAGTTCCGTCTTTACACGGTAACTCTTGCTCTTTCGCTCCTCACAAACTACTATATCGGTTTGTTTACCTGCATTTTTACGCTGTTGATTTTTATAGCGTACCATATTGTTCATTGGCAAAATGTCAAAGAATTTTTCAGAAGCTTGGTAAAAGTTGCTGTATTTTCGGTAATAGGCATAGGATTGACTGCATTTTTCCTGTTGCCGGCATTTTTCGGACTTCAAAACACAAATGCTTCCGGCAGTGCGTTCCCGTCAACCTTTGCAATTAATATCGGCGGAACAAATGATTTGGCAGGCGTTCTCAAGGCTATGAAGAGCATAGTTGCAAACCTTGTTAATTTCACCTGCGCCGCAACAAAGGCTGCCGACGCAATTCCGAACATTTCCTGCGGAGCAATTTGTATATTCTTTGGCTTCTTGTTCCTTACCTCTAAGAAGATTAAGTTAAGAGAAAAAATTGTTGATGTTGGTTTGCTGTTCTTTATGATGATAAGCTGTGTTATCAGACAGCTTGACTATATTTGGCACGGCTTTCACTTCACAAATATGATTCCGTACCGTTTCAGCTATCTTATAAGCTTTGTGCTTATTGTTATGGCGTTCAGAGCATTTTCTATCATTGATTTTTCATCTGCACTTAATGTTATTGTTGCTGCGGCTTGCAGCGCGGTTGTGCTTGCGCTTGCAATTAATGACGACGGAATTAAGACTCAGTTTACCGAACATGCCGAGTGGATTACTCCTACATTGGTTGCATCTGCGCTGTTTTTGGCAGTTACTGCAATTATTGTACTGTTCTACACAAAGCGTATTATTCCCAAAACGGTGCTCAGTATTGTATTAACCGTGCTTGTAATCGGTCAGAGCGCAGTTACGGCATATTACAGCGTAACCGTTACCACCGTTACAACCACAACAGATTATCCGAGAGGCGAAGAAACCACCGAGGCGGTTCTTGATTATATGAACTATCTTGAGGAGGATACAACAGAGCTTTGGCGTGCAGAGATGACGTCAACACAGACTCTCAACGACGGTGCGCTTAACCACTATGACGGACTTTCAATGTTCAATTCAATGGCTAATGTTAATATGACAAGATTCTTTGAAAACTTCGGTTTGATGGGCTGGAAGAGTGGAAACCGTTACACATACGCCGAGAGCTCACCTGTTGCCAACCTGTTTATGAACCTTAAATATCTTGTTGCACGTGACGTAACCTATCAGAATACCTATGACCTCAGCGAGGTTTACACCCTTGCAAACGAAAAACTTCTTAAAAACAATCATTATCTTCCTATGGGATTTATGACAGACAGCAAGCTGTCACAGTGGGTAGAAAACGACAACGAAGACCAGTTTAATCCGTTTGATACTCAGAGTGAATTTTTTAAGCTTGCAACGGGAGTGGACGAGAACGTTTATACTCCGCTTGAGGTTGAAAGTCAGGGTCACTATGATTCAAGCAAGTTTACCGTTAATAAAACCGCATACGGCAACTATTCGTTCAGCTGTCTTGACGGCTCAATCACACCGAATGTAAAGTGGAATTACACAGCTCCGAAAGACGGTATTTATTGTATGTATGCCGACATTACCGGCGGTGACGATATTACAATTATGCAAAACGATGTGGCTCAGCCTAAGACATACGGAATGGGACGTTCATATATTGCCTGCATTGGTTACTTTAATCAGGGCGATAAGATTTCTGTATATTCACAGCTCAAACAGGGACAGGCAGGCACCGCAAAAGTTTATGTAAACCTGTTTAATCAGGATGTGTTTGAAAAAGGATATGAAGCAGTAAGCCGTGGTGTTATGACCACAACAAAGGCTACCGGCAGTTCTATGGAGGGAACAATAAACGTAACAAAAGACGGATTGTTCTACACATCTATTCCATACGAAAAAGGCTGGACCGCTGTTGTTGACGGCAAAAAGGTTGACATCACACCGGTTGGCAATTCATTGGTTGCTTTTCCGCTTTCTGTCGGTGAGCACACAATAAAACTTTATTACTATCCTCAGGGATTCTGGCCGGGATTTGCGGTTTCTGTAATTTGTGCTGCGGCATTTGCGGCATTGTGCGTATATGTTTATATCTTTAAAAAACGCAAAAACAAACCGCAGGAAAAACCTGCTGAAATAACAGATAATAACAATTAATCCGAGATACAGGAGATTATAATGCTTAATCAGTTTTCAAGAACCGAATTGCTTTTGGGCAAAGAGGCTATGGAAAAACTCAACAATTCAAAGGTGGCTATATTCGGAATAGGCGGCGTCGGCGGATATACAGCCGAAGCACTTGTTCGCAGCGGAGTTGGCACCCTTGATTTGATTGATGACGACAAGGTATGCCTTACCAATATTAACCGACAGATTTTTGCAACACGCAAAACTGTCGGAAAGTATAAGGTTAATGTTGCAGAAGAGAGGCTTCACGACATCAATCCCGATGTGATAATAAACACTCACAAAACTTTTTATATGCCTGATACGGCAGAGCAGTTTGATTTTTCACAATACGATTACATTGTTGATGCAATTGATACGGTGACAGGAAAGATTACGCTTGTTGTTAATGCCGACAAGTCAGGAACTCCGATTATTAGTTCAATGGGCGCAGGTAACAAACTTGATGCCTCGGCTTTTGAGGTTGCCGACATATACAGCACGTCCGTATGCCCGCTTGCAAGGGTAATGAGAACCGAGCTTAGAAAGCGCAAAATCAAGAGCTTGAAGGTTGTTTACTCAAAAGAAAAACCGATTACGCCTGTTGACGATATGGCAATAAGCTGTAAGCAACACTGCATTTGCCCTCCGGGAACGGCAAGAAAATGCACTCAACGCCGCCAGGTTCCCGGAAGTACGGCGTTTGTCCCGTCTGTGGTAGGATTGATTATTGCAGGCGAGGTTGTCAAAGACCTAATTCGTTAAATAATTGTTAAAAAATATAAAGCAAAGGCACGACAGTTAGAATAAAGCTGTCGTGCCTGTTTTATTATGTATAATCTAAATTAAAAATAAAATACGCATCTGAAGTGGGTGCCAAATCAGAGTTTCAGTTGATTTTTCATTTTTTAACCCTTGAAAAGCTAATGTTCCTTAGCAATGTTTGCAATTAATCGCAAGCAAAGCAGGGCATAGTTCTATTTAATATCAATTTATTGTTTAATGCTTCAAACTTTTTTGTTTTCAGCCAAAAATTGTTCAAGTAAATCAGCCGCATATCTGCAAAGTTCCGAACACGGGCGGGCTTTGTAGTATTCGTCGGTGCGTTCGCTGGGAGTAGGGTTATCCTTGATTTTTATGCGCAGGTTAAGCAAATCTCTGCATATAATTGAGCCGTTGTCTGCCTTGAATTTTTCAGCCAGGGCTTGTACATCCTTGTATAGTTCTGTCTTTTTGCTACGATTTTCCTGAGTGTTTTTTCCCTCGGCAAGTCCGAGAATCATATTTATTCCCGAAAATGTGCCGCAAACTTCCCTGAGTCTGCCGATTCCGCCGCCAAACGGTGCGGCAATCATTGCTGCTGTTTCTTTTTCAAGCCCAAAATCTTCGCAAAATGCAAGTACAACTGCCTGAGAGCAGTTATATCCGTTTTCAAAATAGTTTTTTGCAATATCGCCTTTACTCATATCATCATCCCTTTTGGCATAAGTATATCACCTTGGACAAGTTTTTTCAACCGATTTTCACTTGTTAATTCGGTGTGTGTGTGATATAATTATCCTGATTATTATGCCCTGCTTTGCTTTCAACGAGCAGAGCTTGAGATGAATTAAAATCAGTGCAAATGAGCATCGCTCCTCAGCTTTATTTTTATAAGCCGAAACATTTGCACTTAAGATTATAGATGAAATTAGGTGACGCTATGTCCTTTCCACAGGATAAAATAAGAAATTTCAGCATCATTGCTCATATTGACCACGGCAAAAGCACACTTGCCGACCGTATTCTTGAGCAAACCAATTCGGTTTCAAAGCGTGATATGGAAGCTCAGCTTCTTGATGATATGGAGCTTGAGCGTGAGCGTGGAATTACAATAAAAGCACGTGCAGTAAGCGTTGTATATTCTGCCGATGACGGCGAAAAATATCTTTTTAATCTGATTGACACGCCCGGTCACGTTGACTTTAACTATGAAGTTTCCCGTTCGCTTGCCGCTTGTGAGGGTGCAATACTTGTCGTTGATGCATCACAGGGAATCGAAGCTCAAACCCTTGCAAACACATATCTTGCGGTTGACAGCGGTCTTGAAATTGTCCCTGTTGTCAACAAAATCGACCTGCCCAGTGCTGACCCTGACAGGGTAATTAATGAAATTGAGGACGTAATCGGAATACCTGCTCAGGATGCGCCGAAGATTTCCGCAAAAGCCGGAATCAACATACATGCGGTTTTGGAAAAGGTTGTAACAGATATTCCTGCGCCGACAGGTGACAAAGACGCACCCTTGCGCGCATTGATTTTTGACAGTTATTATGACAGCTACAAGGGTGTAATTATTTATGTAAGACTTAAAGAAGGTCAGATTCATCCGGGTGATGAATTTAAGCTTATGGCAACAGGAAGTACATTTAACGTTGTTGAGTGCGGACTTATGCATGCCACAACAATGGAGAGCACCGACGGGCTTTATGCAGGCGAGGTTGGCTATATTGCGGCTTCAATCAAGACATTGGCTGACGCAAAGGTTGGCGATACTGTAACGTTAACATCAAACCCTGCCGAAGAACCTCTTCCCGGTTACAGAGAAGCAAATCCAATGGTTTTCTGCGGTATTTACCCGGTTGACGGTGCAAAGTACGGTGATTTAAAGGATGCGCTTGAAAAACTTCAGCTCAACGATGCTGCGCTTTCGTTTGAGCCTGAAACCTCGATTGCACTTGGATTCGGCTTCAGATGCGGATTCTTGGGACTTTTGCATATGGAAATTATCCAAGAAAGGCTTGAACGTGAATATCAGCTTGACCTTATAACAACTGCTCCGAGCGTTATTTATCGCATTACACGCACCGACGGCACCGTTGAAATGATTGATAATCCAACAAATTATCCTGACCCGTCGTTGATTCAAATGGCAGAAGAACCTGTTACCGACGCACATATCTATACTCCGAAAGAGTATGTCGGAAATATTATGGAATTATGTCAGGACAGACGAGGAACTTTTGCTGATATGCAGTATATCGATGCTGACAGAGTGGATTTGCATTATATTTTGCCGCTTGCCGAGATTATCTATGACTTTTTTGACACTCTTAAATCACGTACAAGAGGCTATGCTTCTTTTGACTATGAGATGAAAGAATACGTTCCGAGCCAGCTTGTAAAGCTTGATATTATGCTTAACGGCGAGGTTGTTGATGCGCTTTCGTTTATTATTCACAAGGACAAAGCGTACGGAAGAGCCAGAAAAATGGCGGAAAAGTTGAAAGAAAAAATTCCGCGTCAGCTCTTTGAAATACCAATTCAGGCGTGCATAGGCGGCAAAATTATTGCCAGAGAAACCGTAAAAGCAATGCGTAAAGACGTGCTTGCAAAGTGCTACGGCGGTGATATCAGCCGTAAGAAAAAGCTGCTTGAAAAGCAAAAGGAAGGTAAGAAACGTATGCGCCAGTTAGGTTCCGTTGAGGTTCCGCAGGAGGCGTTTATGGCAGTGCTGAAACTGGATACCGATTAATAACATCAGACTGCAAAATTTTCAACAATGTTTAACACATAATTAACAAGCGAAGCGCATAAACTTGTGCTTCGCTTTATTTTTGTGTCATTGCGATTTATCAACATTTTATAACACAAATAGCTCTGTTAAATTTCTGTTGATTATATGTTGAAATTTTTTTGTTTTTGCTTCAAAAAGTCAAACAATCGGTATTTTATATAGTTTAAGGATACTCAGCGCTGTGATAATTAACATTCTATGTTGAAAATTTCTATAAGAAAAACGGGCTGCAGCAGCAACCCGTTTAATTAGTTATTTTGTAATTGTTTTAAATTACTTGTGGCTTACGTGCCAGATTTCCTTAGCATACTCTACAATTGCACGGTCAGATGAGAACTTACCTGCATTTGCAATATTCATAAGGCACTTCTTACCGAATGCCTTACGGTCAGCATAATCTGCATTAGCCTTAATTTTTGCGTCAACATAAAGCGGAAGGTCATAGATAAGGAAGTAGTTGTCGGCTTTCTGCCAGCTTGAATCCTTAAGAAGTGAATCGTGAAGTTCCTTAAAGCTACCTTCGCCCTGTGCTCCGTCATCATCAAATGTGCCGTCGATAAGTGTATCAACAACTCTCTTGATTTCCGGATTAGCGTCGTAAAGCTTCTTAGGATCGTAACCCTCAGCCTTGAGCTTTTCAATGTCTTCAACTCTTGCACCGAAGATGTATTCGTTCTCTTCGCCTGCACACTCTGCAATTTCGATGTTTGCACCGTCATATGTTCCGAGTGTAACTGCACCGTTGAGCATGAACTTCATATTACCTGTACCTGAAGCTTCAAGACCTGCTGTTGATGTCTGCTCTGAAATGTCAGCGGCAACAACAATCTTTTCTGCATAAGATACGTTGTAGTTTGAAATAAAGTAAACCTGGAGCAAATCCTTTGTGTCAGGATCGTTGTTTACAAGATTAGCAATCTCGTTGATGTACTTGATGATTGCTTTTGCTCTTGCATATCCCGGAGCAGCCTTTGCGCCAAAGATAAATGTTGTTGGTGTCCAGTTCTTAAGTTTGTTTTCCTTAAGTCTGTAATAAATTGTCATGATAGAGAAAGCGTTAAGAAGCTGTCTCTTGTATTCGTGAAGACGCTTAACCTGAATATCAAAGATTGTGTCAGGATTTACATCATAACCGTCCATCTTCTTTATGTATTCAGCAAGCTGAACTTTCTTCTTCTTCTTAATTGTATTGAACTTGTTGATTGTTCTTGTGTCGTTTACAGACTCGTTAAGCTTTGAAATAAGTGAAAGGTCTGTAAGCCATTCGTCAGAACCAACCTTGTCTGTAATCATTGCTGCAAGCTCAGGGTTGCAAAGACCAAGCCAACGGCGCTGTGTAATACCGTTTGTCTTGTTCTGGAATCTTTCAGGATATACCTGATACCACTCTTTAAGAACGTCGTCCTTAAGAATTTCTGTGTGAAGCTGAGCAACACCGTTTACATAAGTTGAAGCGTATGTTGCAAGTCTTGCCATATGAACAACGTTGCCGTCAACAATGCGCATCTTAGCTTTCATATCTTCGCTGATACCCTTTGCAGTAAGCTCTTCCTGGCACTTGTTAGCGATAAGGCAAATGATGTGATAAATTTCAGGAACAACCTGAGTCATAAGGTCAGCAGGCCATTTCTCAAGAGCCTCGCCGAGTACTGTGTGGTTTGTATAAGCGCAAGTCTTTCTTGCAATTTCAAATGCTTCGTCAAAGTTCATATTCTCAAGCATAAGAAGTCTTACAAGTTCAGGTACGCATGATACAGGGTGTGTATCGTTAAGCTGAATTGCATTTTCTTTTGCAAAGTAGCTGAAATCGTTGCCATGCTTTGCTTTATAACGGCGCATAATGTCCTGAAGTGAAGCAGAGCAGAAGAAATACTGCTGTTTAAGTCTGAGAACTTTTCCTTCATACTTGTTGTCGTTCGGATAAAGAACCTTTGTGATGTTTTCAGCGTCGTTCTTTTCCTTAACGGCCTTGTCATATTCAGTATCGTTAAATGCTGTAAAGTCAAAGTCATTAACAGCTTCAGCCTGCCAGAGTCTGAGAGTGTTGATGTTGCTTGTCTTGCAGCCGATAACAGCCATATCGTAAGGAATAGCTCTTACAGTCTGGTCTTTGAATGAAACCAAAACAGCTTCGTCTTCTCTGCGCAGACACCACGGATCTTCAAATCTCTGCCAGTTGTCTGAAACTTCAACCTGATAGCCGTCCTTGATAAGCTGTTTGAAAAGACCGTACTTGTAACGGATTCCGTAGCCGTCAAGCGGAACTTCCTGAGTTGCGGCACTGTCAAGATAGCAAGCGGCAAGTCTTCCGAGACCGCCGTTACCGAGAGCAGCATCGTCAATGTCTTCAAATACATTGATGTCAACGCCCTTTTTCTTGAGAAGCTTCTTAACATCGTCAAGAATGCCGAGACAGTACAGATTGTTGTACATCATTCTGCCCATAAGGAACTCAGCCGAGAAATAGTAAGCTCTGCGGTTGTTGTTGTGCTTAGCTTTGCTTGCTTCCCAGTTTGGAGCGATTTCGCCCATAACTGCTTTGCCAAGTGAAAGGTGAAGTTCGGAAGGGGTAAGTTCTTCAACCTTTTTGCAGTACATTGACTGTGCTGTCAGCTCAAGCTTTTCCATAATATTACCCATTATTTAGTCCTCCAGTCGTCCGCTATTTACAGACATTGTTTTTAATTTATCTGCAAGCTCTTGTGTAAGAGCATCGCTTTTCAGTCTCCATGTCCAGTTGTTGCCGAGTGTAGACGGCGTGTTCATCCTTGCTTCTTTCCCAAGTCCGAGAATATCCTGCATAGGAACAATCGCCGTGTTTGCTTTGCTTTCGTACGCAACTCTGATAAGTCCCCAGTTAAACGGCTCGTCCTCAGGCATTCTGCAATATTCTCTTGCATATCTGAGGTCGTTTGGATTTGCGGTTTCTGCCCAACCCATTACAGTGTCGTTGTCGTGGGTTCCTGTGTATACTACGCAGTTTTCATTATATTTGTGCGGCAGATAATCATTTTCTTCTCCGCTGTCAAAAGCAAATTCAAGAACTTTCATTCCCGGATAGCCTGTTTGCTGCATAAGCTCGGTAACGTCAGGTGTGAGAGTGCCCAAGTCTTCTGCAACGATATCAATTTTCCCGAGAGTTTCTTCCATCATATTGAAGAACTTAATTCTTGGACCTTCAATCCATTCGCCGTTTACTGCGTTTTCGGCAGGGAACGGGATTGAATAATAGCTTGCAAATGCTCTGAAGTGGTCAATTCTTGTAATGTCAAAAAGCTTTGAAGCTGCCTTTATGCGCTCAAACCACCAGTCATAGTCTGTTTGTTCAAGGTAATCCCAGTCATAAAGCGGATTTCCCCAAAGCTGACCTGTTGCCGAAAAATAATCCGGAGGACAGCCTGCCACTGCAATTGGGTCTCCGTCGTCATAAAGCTGGAAAATCTCCGGGTCTGCCCATGTATCTGCGCTGTCCATTGCAACATAAATCGGCATATCTCCCAAAATTTTGATGCCCAATCCGTTTACATATGCGCGGAAAGCTTCCCATTGTTCATAAAATTTAAACTGAATAAATTTCCAAAAGTCAACTTCGTCTTTATATTTGCGCTCATAACGTGCAACAGCTTTTTCGTCACGCATTTTAATTTCTTCGTCCGGCCATTCTGTCCAAGAACGCATATCAAAGCTTTCTTTAACAGCCATATACAGCGCATAATTTTTCAGCCATCTTGAATTTTTGCGTTTAAAGCTTTTAAATTCCTTTTGGTCGCCCTGTTTAAAATTGTTATAAGCAATTCTTAAAACATCAAATCTGTTGTTATAAATTTTTTCATAATCAACTTCGCTGTCGTTGCTGCCCCAATCATAGCTTTCGATTTGCTCTTTGGTAACAAGACCTTCCTCACACAGAGTATCAAGGTCAATCAAATACGGATTGCCTGCATAAGTTGAAAACGACTGGTAAGGTGAGTCGCCGTAGCTTGTAGGACCTACGGGCAAAATCTGCCATATAGTTTGTCCTGAAGCCTTTAGGAAGTCGGCAAATTTACGGGCTTCTTTGCCAATCGTTCCGATACCGTAGGGGGAAGGAAGTGAAGTAATAGAGAGTAGTACACCTGCACTTCTTGCCATAAAATCAACTCCATTTCAAACGGATATTTAATTCTTTTCGGAATTTGTATATTTTTCAACACAAAAACCCATAATAACAATCATATTTTATCATACAATATTATATTTTTCAAGTATTTTCGTATTGTGCAAAAAGGTTTGCTACACATTGTAACTTTATACATAAATGCGCAATTTTACTGTATGAATTGCACAGTAAAACACCTTATTTTGACATATTGTGAATTTCGTTTATTATTGCAAACAGCGCCATATCCGAGGTAAGGCGTCTGATGTAGCTTCTTGAATTTACCATATTTTCGTTGCCGCCCAGGTTTAACTTGACCGCATACGACTTATCCTTTGTGCAAATACCGACAAAAACAAGCCCCACCGGTTTTTCTTCGATTCCTCCTGTCGGACCTGCTATTCCTGTTGTGCTGATGCCTATATCTGCGCCTGAAATCTTTCTTACGCCCTCTGCCATTTGCATTGCAGTTTCTGCCGAAACCGCTCCCAGCACGGCAAGCGTTTCGTTGTTTACACCAAGCACTTTATGTTTAATTTCATTGGAGTACGAGCATATTCCGCAGTCGAACACGGAGCTTGCTCCGCTCACACGTGTTATCCTTTCGCTTACAAGACCTCCCGTACAGCTTTCTGCGGTTGCGGCGTGCAGATTATTGTTTGCAAGCCTTTCAACAACGGTTTCTTCCAGGGTGTCGGCGTTAAGGTTGTTTTTTCTCAGCAATTGGATAATATCAATATCTGTAAGAGTTACCACAAAATCATCTCCAAAAAGTATTCCTTGGTTTATTTTAACACCTCATATTACTTATTGCAATTAATTTTGAACTTTGGTATTATATATAAGTAATACCGATTAATTGTATTTGTTAACATTTGTGAAAAGTTTTAACAAAAGCTTGTACAGATATGTGATTTAATTGGTAATTACTTTAATAAGCATTGTATATTTATGTTTTGGTTATTCAAATTCGAGAATTTTTTGAGGTTTTTATGGCTTGGTTTTTTACTGAACACGAAATAAACGGTGAGCAATATGCAATATCGGGCGAAAACGCAAAACATATTTCAAAAGTTTTGCGTATGAAAATAGGGGAGAGTCTCACTCTTGTAACTCCAAATTCAGTTCAATGTTCCTGCAAAATTACAAACATCAATTCTGACTGCGTTACGGTTGACGTTCTTTATAAAATGCCGTGCGAAAATGAACCTGATGTTTTTGTCACGCTTTATCAGGCTCTGCCAAAAGGCGATAAAATGGAATACATAATTCAAAAATGCGTTGAACTTGGAGTCAGCCGAATTGTTCCTGTTATTTCCGCAAGGTGTGTTTCACGTCCGGATTCAAAATCTCTTGCCAAAAAGCGTGAACGCTGGCAGAAAATTGCTCTTCAGGCGGCAATGCAATCCCGCCGAGGCATAATTCCCCAAGTATGTGATTGTGTAAGCTTTAACTCGGCTGCCGAGCTTTCTGCACAAAACGAAAAGACAGTTATTTTTTATGAAATGGGCGGTCAATCCGTAAAAACCATTTTATCGGACAAACCTAAAACCGTTGGAATGTTTATTGGCAGCGAGGGCGGATTTGAAGCAGGCGAGGTTGAGAAAGTCATCTCTGTCGGAGGCGTTGCCGCAACCTTGGGCAGACGAATCCTTCGTGCGGAAACTGCACCGCTTGCCGCCTTATCAATAATAATGTACCAGACCGACAATTTTTAATCTGCAGCGTAGAAGTTTATTAGTTAGGAGATAATTTTGAGTACGTCCTTACTATTACCGCTGACTCTTAATTTTTTGGTCAGCAGTGTAGAAACTTACTGATTAATATGATAATTTTGAACACGTCCTCACTATTACCGCTGACTCTCACTTTTTGGTCAGCAGCGTAGAAATTTACAGATTATAGGATAATTTTGAGCACGTCCTCACTATTACTGCTGAACCTTACTTTTTGGTCTGCAACGTAGAAGTTTATTAGTTAGGAGATAGTTTTGAACACATCATTACTATTACTTTTTAGTCAGCAGTAAACAAAATTGCGGATTATAAAACAGTACATATACGAATGGATTAATCGTAACTCCTATAAGTTATTTGTCAGCGCCGAAAATTTACTTGCTAAATCATTTTTCAATGATTAAATTAATAATAACACTTAATAGAAAATCATAAAAAACATAACGGATAAAAAGGAAGATTGAAATGATAGGAATAATTTGTGCAATGCAGATTGAGGCTGACGGCATTATTGCACGTTCAGAACAGGCAAATGCCGAAGAAATTGCCGGAATGAAGTTTATTTCGGCAAAACTTTGCGGCAAGGATATTGTTATTGTTGTGTGCGGTGTCGGCAAGGTAAACGCCGCAATGTGCGCTGCAACTCTTATTCAGCGTTATTCTCCCGATGTGGTAATAAACAGCGGAGTTGCCGGTTCTTTGTCTCCGATAGTCAGCATAGGAGATATAGTTATTGCAACAAAGTCGCTTGAACACGATATGAACACAACTGCTCTTGGCGACAAGAAGGGCGAAGTTTCGTTTTCAAACGGCAAGGTTACATATTTTGAATGTGACAAAGAAGCTTCAACAAGGCTTGCTTCGGTTTGTAAGAAAATTCCCGACACAAAGGTTGCGCAGGGAATTATTGCAAGCGGAGATATATTTGTATCTGACCGCCGCAAGAGACTGCGCATTAACGACCAGTTTGGTGCACTTGCCTGTGAGATGGAGGGTGCGGCAATCGGTCACGTTTGTTATTGCTTTGGTGTACCGTACGGAATCATTCGTGCAATTTCCGATGACCTTGACGAAAACAAAGGTATGGACTTTGTAAAATTCTGTGAACTTGCAAGCAAAAAAACGGTTTATGCCGTAACCGAATTTGTCAAGGAGTTTTGATTGGCTATTGACAATAACGCTTTAAATCATTAAAATTAATTGTTAGATTACATTAATTCGCATTTACGGACATTTGCGGGTTTTATAAGGAGTTAGGTAAAATGGAACTTACAGGTGCAGAAATAATTTGCGAGTGCCTGCTTGAACAAGGTGTTGATACGGTTTTTGGTTATCCAGGCGGTGCCGCTCTTAACACATACGATGCACTGTACAAGTACAGCGACAGAATTAATCATATTTTGACTGCTCACGAGCAGGGAGCTTCACATGCGGCTGACGGCTACGCACGCTCAACCGGAAAAACAGGTGTGGTTATTACCACTTCCGGTCCTGGTGCAACAAATATTGTAACCGGTCTTGCAACGGCAAACATTGACAGTATTCCTGTTGTTGCAATAACCGCAAATGTCACAACCGACCAGCTTGGCCGTGACAGCTTTCAGGAAGTTAATATTGTAGAAATTGTAAAGCCTATCACCAAAGGCAGTTTCCTTGTTGAAGATGTCAAAGACCTTGCTCCGACTCTTCGTAAGGCATTTGAACTTGCCAACGAGGGAAGAAAGGGCGCTGTTTTGGTTGATATTCCAAAGAATATAACATCTGACAAGGCAGAATTTAAGCCGTTAGAACCTAAAAAGCCCGAAATTTTTGAAATTAAAAATCCCGAAAATATTCGTGTTGTTCAGGATATGATTAAAAATGCAAAACGTCCGATGATTTACGCCGGCGGAGGCATACTCAGTGCAAACTCAAGCGATGAGTTTAGAAAGTTTGCCGAGCTTATCGACGCTCCGGTATGTTGTTCTCTTATGAGCCTTGGCTGTATTCCCGCAAGTCATCCGCTGTTTATCGGAAATATCGGTATGCACGGCGGATACGAAACCGGCAAAATCACCGCCGAATGTGACCTTATGATTGTTTGCGGCGCAAGATTTTCCGACCGTGTAGCAGGTGACCGTGAAAGATTTGGCGAGCAGGCAAAGATTGTTCAGCTTGAAATTGATGAGAAAGAAATCAACAAAAACGTTAAGGTTGATGAATACATACTCGGCGACATAAAGAATATTTTGATTGCACTTACAGTCGGTCTTGAACAGCAAAGTCATCCGGAATGGCTCAGTCAAATTGAAGATTGGAAAGATTCTCTTAGTACTCCAAATCCTGCCGATGATATTTATCCGCAGCCCCGCGAGATTCTTGAAGTTGTAAACGAGATAAAGGCTGACGACGATATTATCGCAACAGACGTTGGACAGCACCAAATGTGGGTAGCTCAGTATTGCCGCTTTGAAAGCAAGAAAACGCTTCTTACTTCCGGCGGAATGGGAACAATGGGCTTTGGTATGGGCGCAGCAATCGGCGCACAGGTTTCTCACCTTGACAAGCGTGTGTTTCTTGTAACAGGTGACGGAAGTTTCCATATGAATCTCAACGAGCTTGTAACGCTCAAGTCATATGATTTACCTGTCATAGTACTTGTTATGAACAACACGGTTCTCGGTATGGTTCGCCAGTGGCAAAAGCTGTTTTACGGAAGTCGTTTTTCTCAGACCGACCCGCACCGTGCAACTGATTTTGTTGCCCTTGCAAATGCTTTTGGTATTGATGGTATGAGAATTACCAAGCCCGAAGAAATCAAACCTGTGCTTAAAAAGGCTTTTGACCTCAATAGACCTGTTGTTGTTGACTGCCATATAAGCCCGGATGTAAACGTTCTTCCGATGATTCCTCCGGGAAAAACTGTTGATGATATTATCACTGAAATGTAATTGATAGTTTTTGATTAACTTTTATATCTGAATAAATAATACAAAAAGGCAACACCGAAAATTACTTGGTGTTGCCTTTATTGTTAAGGAAAATTTTTGAATATCATTATACTTTATCCATTTGCTGCAAAAAACAGTAATATACAAAAAGCGCTTGATACTCATTTTGATGAATATCAAGCGCTTTGTTAAATTTATAGGATGTTCGGTGAATCAATTAAATAGATTTAAGCACCCAACCAGTAACCTCTGCCTTCTGTTGTCTGGAGGTTAGCGTTATCAGTTGCCATATAATAGCTTGCCATATATGAACCGCTGTTTTCAACACAGTAGAGCTTAACACCTACGCCGTTTGGCTTGTCAAGAATGAGCTGATAATAATTGTTTGTCTCATCTTCGTTAATCTTAGTTGCGTTCAAATCGCTGAGTGCATATGTACCGTAAGAGGCTGTACCTTCTGAATTGCTTGTAAGATTTACTTTGACATCATTAGCGGAAACCATTTTTGGAGTCTTGATTGTGTAGTTGTACTTGCCGTCATTCATCTTGTAACGGTTTGTGCAATCAATCTTTGAATGATTTTCAACATAAGTTACGTTAGATGTGCTTGCTGATGCACTTGCTGAAACAGAAGTGTTTGAATCTGCACTTGCTGCAAATGCTGTTGTTCCGAGTGCTGCTGTTGCCATTGTAAGAACTGCGCCTGCTACTGCCATATACTTTACTGATTTTTTCATTTAAAAAACTCCTTTAATATTAATTTTCAGTCGAGTTTGTTGCCTTGAATGTGCCTAAAGTATATCAAAGGAGAATGTAATGATAAATAACAATTTGCTTTAATAATAGTTGCATTAAGATTTCATATTTATCGTTTTTTGTATAATTATACTCAAATTTATGTTATTTAAAAATATTTTGAATTTTGAAACCGTAATTTGAACACAATTAACGTATTACAATTACTTGAATTTTAATTTTTGACTATTTTATTACGAATATGTTTGAAGTGTGAAAATAAAAAAATTGAAGTTTTTTAAAATATTTTTTTGTGTTTTAAAAATAAAAAAATAAACCCAAAATTCTTTGATTTTCGCAAAGAATTTTAGGTTCGCATAAGGTGAATTGCTGTTTCTGCTTTATCAATAATCCTTAAATCGTTATCATAAGAACACATTTTTCGCGCCTGCTGCAAATCAACCCAAATATAGCTGTCAATTTCTTCTTCCTGAATTTTTACATTATCTGTAAATGCTCTTGCAAGGAAAAAGACAACCCTTTTGCGTATTTTGCCAAACGGACAATACTCGCTGACTTCACGAAATCCGTTGAATATTGTAACGTCAAGTCCTGTTTCCTCTTTAATTTCGCGGATGGCTGTTTGGTGTTCGTTTTCGCCGTCCTCAATGTGTCCTTTCGGAAAACTCCAATATCTTCCGTTATTATTTTTTACTAACAGAATTTTTGTATCCTGTCTGGTTTTATAAAATATAACCGCACCGCAGGATTTTTCATACAGACAGGATATATTTATAAGTTTTACATTTCTCAGCCTTGCAAGCATATTGCGTATTTCCGGTTCGTAAAATATCTCTCCGTGAGGAGCAACAATTGCACGCTCTCCGTCAAGGCCGTCAAATTCGGCAACAGCTATCACAACGGCGTCAAAAACTTCCGGTAATTCGTTATGAGAGATTGCATAGGCGTTTTTGTTGTTGATTTTCGGTGAATTTATGAACGCCGAATAAAGATGCTCACCAATTTTTCCGAACAATGTTGCTTGCACACGCTCTGCAATCATTCTGTTGCCTCCTTTCTAAAATTCTTTTATTTTAAAATTCAGGTTTGTTTGTATGATGTTTTATCAAACTCCAAAAATTTTAACAGATTGATATTATATCAATTAAAGAGTCCGCTCATACTGTCAAGCTGAATCTGAGTATTGGCGCTCATAACGCCGTTTAAGAACAACACCTCGTCTATTCCGTTCTGTTTGCAGTAAGAATTTAAATCTGTCTGAACGTTGCGGAATGTTCTGAAATCAATTACGTGTACTTCTTCATAGTTGTTTGTAAGATACGGAACAAACGCATTGCCGTAGCTTTCTTTTACAACTGCGATTTTCTTGCCTTTTTCGGCATTTTCCGAACTTGATTTAAGCACTGTCAACGGATTATCGCCCATAATAAATGCGCCATATGTCAGTGAACCGGCGGTTGCACCGCTGTAATACGGACTGTCATATGTGTTTGTGGTGCCGTCCTCCGAGGTAATGTCCATAGTTACCGAATACGGAAATTCCCAATAGTGAACAGAGTCGGTGTCAAGTCCGGTTGCGGTATTTGAAAATGTTCCGGTAAAGCCGTCAATGGTCTTTTCGGTACAGTTGTCAAGCGACAAAGCAGTCAGTTTATTTGTGTCTGCAAAGGCTTTGTAAGCGTAATATGCGCCCAGTCCTGTCCAATGATGATCTGATTTAAAGTATATATATTCACTGTTGTGGTCGGCAAGGTAGTTATAAGCATTAACAGGTGTTACCTTGTCTGAAAGCTTTGAATATATTGCCTTTACATTATCTGCCTGAGACGTTGACGGAGCGTCGCCGTCTTTGAGTCGCTGAGGAAGTCCGAATTCTGTATGATTTGGAATTACCATATCATAAACTTTAATATCCGAAAGCTTGTCGGCAAATCCGTTTATCGTGTCGGCATAGGTCTGTGCCTTGTCATCCGTGCTTCCGAACAATTCATAGCCTGCTTTGTTCCAAACATAGATGTTATACACCATTTCACCCTTGGAGTTGTCGTCTTTTATTTCAGGCGTTTTAAAATAGGCAGGCGAAAGGTCTCCTTCGGCTGAATTGTTAGATGAATTTGACTGAGCTGTGTCAATTGTGGACTCTTGTTTTGAAATTGTGTCTTTTGAAACGTTTGACGGGTCTTTCCGCATTATTCCGCATCCTCGGAACATTGCCACAATCATCAGAATAACCAAGACAAGAATAAATATTCCGCCGCCGATTATTATCATGCGATTTTTAAATCTTCTCTTGTTGAATTTTTTGCGTCTTTTATATGCGGATTGTGGATACGAATTATAATTATATGAAGACTGCGGGCTGCGTTTTTTGCGCACGGGTCTTGAATTATATGAGGAACGAGAGCTGCGCGGATTATATGAAGGACGTTTGTTATAGCTGCCCTGTCGTCTTTCGGGGCGGCGTCTGCGGTAGTCCCTGCTATCATAGCCGTCATCCATTTTATCAAAATCGTAGTAATCGTAATCGTTGCGATTGCTCATTATATTTGCTCCTTTTGGTAGCAAGTAATTAAACTTGGGTTCAAAAAATATACTTTAATTATACTACATAAACCGACTAAAAACAATATAAATTCCCAATTTTTTATACATATTGCAAACAGCACTTACCGAAAAAAGTTTAAAATTGCTCAATTACCGACCTGTTATCATTTCAAAATGCCGATTACGGCACAAAAAGTTCTTGAATGTTATCGGTGTTAGTGATAAGATATATAGTGTATATTTTAGTGTATATTTGCGGCAGAATTTGTTTGATTTGTTTACCAAATAAAAGTGCTTAGCCGCATTGATTAAGAGGTATTTTATGGAGTATAAATTTTCTGACAGAGTATCTAATCTTAAACCGAGTGCAATCAGGGAAATTTTTAAATATGCCGCAGACCCGGAAGTGGTTTCACTTTCGGCAGGAAATCCGTCGCCGGATGCATTTCCTGCTAAGGCAATTGCCGAAATTTCAGATGATGTGCTCAAAAACAACCCTATTTCTGTATTGCAGTACAGCGTATCCGAGGGATATACGCCGCTAAGACAGCATCTAAGGGATTATATGAAGCGTGAAAATAACACGGGAAGCGAGAATGATGATATTATCATAACAACAGGAGCACAGCAAATAATGGATTTGTGCTCAAAGGCGCTTTTAAATGAGGGAGACGTTGTAATTTGCGAGGCTCCGTCGTTTATCGGTTCACTCAACACTTTCAGAAGCTACAATGCAAAACTTGTCGGAGTAACGGTTGAAAGCGACGGTATGAATATTGAGGAGCTTGAAAATGCACTCAAAACAAACCCGAACGCAAAGATTATATATACAATTCCGAATTTTCAGAATCCGTCAGGCGTTACAACCTGTCTTGAAAAGCGCAAAAAAATCTATGAGCTTGCAAAGAAATACGGAGTTCTGATTCTTGAAGATAATCCGTACGGAGATTTGAGATACAGCGGTGAAAATATTCCGAACATCAAGTCGCTTGATACAGACGGAATTGTAATTTATGCAGGTTCGTTTTCAAAGGTTATTTCACCGGGTATGCGTGTTGCTTATTGTATTGCGCCAAAGCCTGTTTTTCAGAAGCTTGTGGTGTGCAAACAGGGCAACGATGTGCATACAAATATATGGTCGCAGTATGTTTGCGATGAGTTCATTACAAAATATGATTTTAATTCTCACCTTGCAAAACTGAGAAGCATTTATACCAAAAAAGCTGATTTTTGTATGGATTTGCTCGACAAATACTGCAAACCTGCAATTACGTATAACCGAATTGACGGCGGATTGTTTATTTGGTGCGATTTGCCGCAGAGTATTAATATGCAGGATTTTTGCAAAAAGGCTATTGAGCACAAGGTTTGCGTGGTTCCCGGCAATGCGTTTTTGACTGACGAAAGCGACCCTTGCAACAGCTTTAGAATTAATTTTTCAACTCCGACTGACGAACAGCTTGAAAAGGGAATAAAAATTCTCGGAGAGCTTGCCAATAACTGGAATTAATGAGAGGTAATATTTATGGAAAACGAAAACAAAACTATTGAAACTCCAAAGAAGAAAGAAATCGTATTTAGCGCAATTCAGCCCAGCGGTACAATTACATTGGGCAACTATTTGGGTGCTCTGCGCAACTGGGTAACAATGCAGGAGGAATACGATTGCATTTATTCTCTTGCGGATTTGCACACTATTACAGTAAGACAGAATCCCGCTCAGATGAGAAAGAATATAATTGAGGCATATGCGTCCGTAATTGCCTGCGGAATAGATATTGAAAAGAGCCTTTTCTTTATTCAGAGCCATGTTCACACTCACGCTGAGTTGTCATGGATTTTGAGCTGTTACACTCAGTTTGGCGAGCTTTCAAGAATGACTCAGTTTAAGGACAAGTCTGCAAAGCACGCCGACAATATAAATGCAGGACTATTTACATATCCTGTTCTTATGGCTTGTGATATTCTGCTGTATCAGGCTGACAAAGTTCCGGTAGGCGCAGACCAAAAGCAGCATATTGAGATTACCAGAAACATTGCCGAGCGTTTTAACGGACTTTACGGAAATGTGTTCAAAATTCCTGACGGATTTATTCCAAAGAACGGCGCAAGAATTATGAGCCTTCAGGACCCGACAAGAAAAATGAGCAAGTCTGACGAAAACGTAAACGGCTGTGTTCATATGCTTGACACTCCGGAAGTTATTATGAAAAAATTCAAGCGTGCCATTACGGACAGCGAGGCTTGTGTTCGTTACGGAGAGGGAAAAGACGGCATAAACAACCTTATGGCAATTTACAGTGCAATAACAGGACTCAGCTATGAACAGATTGAACATGACTTTGACGGTAAGGGTTATGGTGACTTTAAGACTGCGGTAGGAGAGGCTGTTGTTGAAGAATTAAGACCAATCCGTGAACGCTATGAAAAACTTATCAAAGATAAAGCTTACCTTGAAGAGTGCTATCGCAAAGCAGACGAAATCGCACTTAAAATAAGCAGCAGAACACTTTCAAAGACAATGAAAAAAGTCGGATTTATTCTTTAATGCTTTAGATGTGAAAGGATAGTTTATGACAAAAATAGAAAGTAAATTTTTTGATTTTGTTCAAAGACATCTGCCGATTTTTTTAATTGCGGCAGCGACAATACTCGGAATGGTAATTCGTTATTGTGGCAGAAGTTACCAGAGCGGCGACTTTATATCTTTTCTTAATCCGTGGTGGTCTCAAATTGAAGCCGGCGGATTATGCGGACTTAAAACTCAGGTGGGTAATTACAACATACCGTATCAGATAATTATTTATATCCTTACTTTGTTTCCTTTAAAGTCATTGTATACGTATAAGTTAGTATCAATCGTGTTTGATGTTGTGCTTGCAATCAGCGCAGGCTTGCTTGTTAATGAAGTGAGCGGCAAAAAATCAGATTTTGTCTTTGCACTAACATACTCACTGGTTTTTTGTTCAATTACTGTTTGCTTTAACTCTGCTTTTTGGGCACAGTGTGATTCAATCTATGTTTCGTTTATTTTGCTTTCAATCTATTTTCTGTTGAAAAACAAAAACATAGCCTCATTTGTTTTGCTTGGCGTTTCACTTGCGTTTAAACTTCAGACAATATTTATTCTTCCTGTTTTTTTGTGTTACTATATTACAACACGCAAGGTTTCAATTCTTCATTTTCTTATTGCGCCTGCCGTAGATGTTGTTATGTGTCTGCCGGTTGTTTTCCTTGGAAGAAATCCTGTGGACATTATAAAAATATATGTGGAACAGACCGATTACGGCAAGTATATTCAAATGAATTGTCCGAATATATACGCTTTAATTTGTGATGCAAGCGATACTTCAAATTATGATTTGCTGAAAACTGTTTCTATTGCACTTACGGTTGTAATTCTCGGAATAGGTTTGTGTATGTTGATTCGCAAAAGAGTGAACCTTGCCGATAAAAATAAGTTTATGCTTACGTCAATTTGGACAGCTTTTACCTGCTTGATGTATCTTTCGTCAATGCACGAGAGATACGGATACTTGCTTGATATACTGTTGATAGTCTATGTGATTTCAAACAGAAAGCATTACTGGTTGGCAGCAGCATGCAACTTGGTTTCGCTAAGAGGTTATTGTCACTATATGTTTAATTATGACATCAGTATGAGATTTACCGCAATTGTATATGTCGCAATCTATATTTACGTGTCATATTTGTTTGTTAAAGATGTTGTTCTTAACAGCGACGATAATGAAAACGAAGCAGTTCTCAATTTGATTAAAGCTTAAAAGTGAGTACTGTGGCACTGATTGTACTTAATATTTTATAGCTTTTGAAGGGTCGGAAAGTTTTAAATTTCCGACCCTTTTTATATCTTATTATAAGAATTTTCCTATTTGAAGTATTGCGTTTTGAGTGCAAATCGGAGTTCCGTTTTCACGTATCTTTGCCGTAACGATTCTTCCCGAACATAGTTCCGCATATTCAGATAAAGTCATTTTTAGTTTTTGGGGAATTGACGGATAATCAAAAATAAGGTAATATTTTCCGTTTAAAACATATGCGGAATTTTTGTTGCAGCAAATATTTTGTTTATACAAAATTTCAATTGTGTCAAGAAATCTTGAGCCGTTTCCAAGCATATAACAGATTGACTTTCCCTTTTGCTTCATTCTGAATGTGCGTCTTTTTTTGTCTTTAACGGTTATTAAAAGATAGCAGTCGCTTTCGAGCGACAGGGCTTCGATATTTATCCTCTTTCCGATAGTTTCAATGCCTGACTTCCTGCACGCAACCTGCATAAGCCTCATCAAGATTTTACGTGAATGTAAATCCTCAAGGTCCATTGTGTCATATTTAAGCGAAAATTCTTCCATATCTTTTCCGCATAAAATAATCAGAACTCTGTTGTCAGATAATCTGTTTACTGTCAAAGTCTTTCCCTCCGGCATAGTAATTTGCTGTTATCATATTATGCCGATTATTCAAGGTTTGCAAGTAATTATTAATGGAAAACAATATGGAATTTTATGTTGCCATTTTAAAATAAAAATGCTAGAATGAAGTTGCAAAACATTGCAAAAAATATTGGATGTGCAGTATGTAAAAAAACATATATTTTTTTATTATAGGCTTTTAAAAATAACCGAATAAATTAAAGTTATGTGTTTAGAACTTTACTGAATATCCTTAAAAATAACACACAGAGAGGACGTGTTTTTATGCCGAAATGGCTCAATGACGCTGTTTTTTACGAAATTTATCCACAGAGCTTTTATGATTCCAACGGAGACGGAATTGGTGATATCAACGGTATTATAGAAAAGCTTGACTATGTAAAGGGTTTGGGATGTAACGCAATATGGCTCAATCCGATTTACGATTCTCCTTTTATGGACGCAGGTTATGATGTTCGTGATTACAAAAAGGTAGCTCCACGCTACGGAACAAACGATGATTTGGTTAATCTTTTCAATAAAGCTCATGAAATGGGCATCAAGATTTTGCTTGACCTTGTTCCGGGACATACTTCCGATACACATCCGTGGTTTTTGGAGGCAAAAAAAGCTAAAGAGAGCGAGTTTTCAAACAGATATGTATTTACCAAGAGCGTTTGGGACGCTCCGCCTCAGTACAGAATGATGTGCGGAATATGTGAGCGTGACGGAAATTACCTTGTAAATTACTTCAGTTCTCAGCCTGCGCTTAACTATGGATTTAATGAAATTACACACCACGAATGGCAGCTTCCTCCGGAACACCCGGATTGTGTTGCAACTGTGGAAGCAATCAAAGACGTTATGCGTTTTTGGCTTGATAAGGGCGCAGACGGATTCAGAGTTGATATGGCAGATTCTCTTGTTAAGAATGATGATGAAAAAGTTGCAACGGCTAAAATTTGGCGCGGGGTCAGAGAGATGCTTGACAAGGAATACCCGGAGGCTGCAATGGTATCCGAATGGTGTAATCCCGAAAGAGCAATCAATAATGCAGGTTTCCATATGGACTTCTATCTTGACCACTACGGAAACGGATACAGCAGACTTTTCCGTTACGGCGACCCAAGAAGCAGTGAGGCTGTGTTTAACCCGAACGGCAAGGGTGACGTAAAGGCATTTGCCGATGAATATCTGCCGAATTACGAAAGCACAAAAAATAACGGATATATCAGCTTTATGACCAATAACCACGATATGCCCCGTGTTACGGCAGGTCTTGACAAAAATGCGATAAAATTAATAAGTGCATTTATCTTTACAATGCCGGGTGTACCGTTCCTTTATTACGGTGATGAAATCGGAATGAAATATCAGGCAAACCTTGTCAGCAAAGAGGGCGGATTCTCACGTACGGGTTCCCGTACTCCGATGCAGTGGAACAGTCAAAAGAATCTCGGCTTTTCAACAGGTGACGAACCGTATCTTCCTGTTGATAAATCAGATGACGCACCTACTGTTGAAAACCAAAAGGATGATGCCGACAGTATCTATAAGGTTGTAACCGATGTTATTGCACTTCGCCACAAGTATGATGATTTAAAGGGCAACGGCGAACTTGAATTTGTTTATGAAGAGGGCAAAATTCCTTTCTATTATAAGCGTGGCAATCTTGTGATGTTCTTCAATCCTCTTGGCAAGGATGCTGAAATTTCGACAGAATATAACGGCAAGGTTGTTTATCAAATCGGCGGTGCAGAGTTTGCAGACGGCAAGGTAGAAATGAAGCCGCAAAGTTTTGTTATGATTGAATTATAATAAACTTAATAATATAGCGCAGATGTTCCATGCCTTTAAGGCGACGGATTTTATTTAAAATTTAACAGGGAGTTGCAAGAAATTCACTGTTAAAATTCTGAGTAATGCGCTTCTTTGCAGAGCTTGTAACCGATTGCAAGCTCTGCTTTTTGTATACAAAGCATATACTTTTCTATGATTAAAAAGAATACCGCCGGTAAAATCAGCTACAATTTTACCGTCGGTATTTTGTTGTGAAGTTGTGAAGAATTTGAAATATGGATTAATTAGAATTTGATTTTTTAATCAGCATTGCAAGAACTATTGCGGATAATCAGGTCCCGGCTGCAATTGTGCCGATTACCAAGTAGCTGTAGCCTGTTTTTACCGTGCTGTTGTCCTGTAATGCTTTTTTGTCTGAATCCAAGGTTGCGGATTGCAGGCACTCCGTGTTGGTCGGTTCCGTGTTTTCTACCGTTAAAATCACCTGTGTGCTTTGCCTGCTGTCGGCAAAAACCGACAGCGAAAAGCAGCTTGCAAGAAGTGTAAGCACTATTGAAGCGATAAGCGCACAGTGCACAAGGCGTTTCATTATTTATCCTCTAATGAAACCGTGTAGTTAATTACGCCTGTGTACTTACCTGCACCAACGTTTCTGTAATCGGCAAGTTTGATTTTTCTGTTGATTGTACCCCAGTTTGAGCCTGTCCATGAGGCAACCTCATCGCCGATGTTGTAGTATGTAGGATTCTTTGCAGCGTCCGAATTGTAGATTTTGTATTCTGCTTCCTGAAGATTTCTTGAGTCCCATACAGCAAGTTTTGTAAGGCAACCCGAATAACCTGCGCTGTCAATCTTTACGCTCACCTTTTTTCCGCTTGGAATAAACGATGTATCGTCAACAAAAGCGAGTGAATACGGCAGATTGGTTGAATCCTTTGTAAGTGTTACCGTGTCGGGAATAGTTACTGTAAAATACGGAATAATTTCGGATTTATCCTTTGTATAGTTTAGTGTCTGCTGATATTCTGCATTCGGTGTGTTCTCATCAACAATCGGTGTTTCCTGTGCGGCAAAAGCTGTTGTTGCGGTTGCCGCCATTACTGCGGAGATAATTCCAATACTTATTTTTCTCCCTAATTTTGACATTTTGATTTCTCCTTCTTTGTTCCAAAAAATAATCTATAATAAACCCAATCGGGATTATTGTCAGTTTACTTTCAGCTTGGTCTGTACGGAAGCTCCGTTCATGGCCTCCTGAGTATCAAGAGATTTTGTTTGTATATTTATGTCAAGCATGTATTCGCCTTGTTTAAGTGGGGAAGAAAGTTCAAGTCCTTTGATTGCGTCTCCGGGTTTAACATAGTCGGTTGTGCCAAGTTCTTCTCCCGTTTCATCAAGTGAAAGTGTGAATTTAAAATAGCAGGGATTACCGCTTGGGTTCAGCAGAGTTATGGGAAAGTTTGTTACGCCTGAATCAATTTCAATATCGGCATATCCAGGAACTTTTATTCCCTGTGAGCCGTTTTCGGGTGATGTTGTTTCGGTAACGGAAGACGCATCGTTGTCAAGTACAACTCCCTGTGAGTTGTCATAATTTATCTGATGTCCGAAAAATATTCCCGCTATCGCACATATTGCACAGAGCACGACTGCCGACGGAATGATTATAATTAATTTTTTACCGATTTTCACCTGTTGTCACCCCCTGTTTTGACTGTGATTTGATTGTAACACGCAAAGCTTTTTCTTAACACCATGGTTTGGTAATTATTTTGTAAATTTTTTGATATAAAGCAGATTATCAGTATTCGTTTGATTTGAGTTGTTATTGTGTTTTTTACCTGATTTTTTGGCGATATTTATTGCTATTAAAAATATTTTTAGTTATAATTATTTATATATTAGGGGAGGAATGCTTAAAATGAGTGGGTTTTACGGTGAAAATCTTTTTATTCTTGAAAGCGCATTAAAACAGATGCTTACGAATATAGACCTTATCAAGTGTTATTGCAAATCAATCGGTATGCATGACCCGATTGAGCACTTTGAGGGACGAATTAAAACCGAAGAAAGTATGATTGAAAAGCTGCATCGCAAAGGGCTTGAACCCACCATTGAAAACGCCCTTACCAAAATTCACGACGCTGTCGGTGTGCGGATAATATGCAGCTTTGTTGATGACGTTTATACAATTGTTAATATGGTTCGCAGTATGGAGGGGCTTGAGATTTTTGAAGAGAAGGATTATATTGCAAATCCAAAGCCTAACGGATACCGCAGTTTTCACATTATAGTGTTTTTTAATGTGAATCTTCCCGGTGAAACCAAGCGAGTTCCAATTGAAATTCAAATAAGAACAATTGCCCAGGATTGTTGGGCGGCGCTTGAACACTCACTGCACTACAAAAAAGAGATTAAAAATGTTGAACTTATTCAGGATGAGCTTAAACGCTGTGCCGAAGAAATGGCTTCAACGGATTTGACAATGCAGACTGTCAGACAGATGATTAACGGAGAAATATAATGAAAATATTAGTTGCTGATGACGAAAGAGATATTGCAGACGCAATAGGAATTATTTTAAAATTCAACAATTTTGAAAGTGATGTCGTATATGACGGAACTTCAGCCTATAGTAAAGCTAACGAAAACGTTTATGATTGCATAGTTCTTGACATTATGATGCCGGGAATGGACGGGATTGATGTCCTCAAAAAGTTAAGGGATGAAAACAACAACACGCCTGTGCTTATGCTGACCGCCAAATCTCAGGTTGCCGACAAAGTAAACGGACTTAATATGGGGGCTGACGATTACCTTACCAAGCCGTTTAATAAAGATGAATTTATTGCAAGAATCAACGTACTTTTACGCAGGAGCAAAACGTATAATTCAAACACGCTAAGTTGCGGCAACATTGTGCTTGACACGGAAGCCCTTAAAATTTCTAACGGCGAGACCTCTCTCAGGCTTGCAGGCAAAGAGGTTGAGCTGCTTGAATATTTGATACACAACAAAGGAAAGTCAATTTCAGCGGAAAAGCTGATTGAAAAAATATGGAGAGACGAGGGCGGTGACTCAAATACCGTGACCTTGTATATAGGTTATCTGAGAAACAAACTTAAATCTGTAAAGGCGTCTGTTAAAATTGTTTCGGACAAAGAATACGAATATTGCCTGCAGGAAACGGAGTAAGCTATGTTCAAAAAATTGCGCTGGCACATAATTTTAATTGAACTGGGGGCTTTTTTGTTTATCACGGTGTTGATTGTTGCTGCAATCAACATTGGGTTTACAACTCAGATTAACCGTAATGCGCATCAATTATTATCTATGCTTGAAAAATACGGCGGCATAATTCCCAAGGTGGTAGACAGTTCTTCAGAAAACGGCGAGGATAATACTCAGATTAAAATTATTTCTGATAATGATTCTGCAACCGATGATGAGAAAATCCAGCACTTTGATTCGGATTTTTCTGATTTGGGATTTGGACTTAGATTTTCAGACGAAACTCGTTACACAACACGTTATTTTTGGGTGTTGCTTGATGATAACAACATTATCATTGACGAAGATCTTTCTCACATTGCCGCACAGTCCGTTTATGATGTGCAAAATTATGTTCACGCCGCCGTAAAGAGCAGCAGTTTGGAAAGTCACTCGGGAAAATACTATTATTTAAAGGTTCCTGAAGAAGATAAAACAAGAATTTATTTTGTTGATTGTTATTCAATGATTGAATCAAGAAACAGTTTGACTCGTACATCAATTTTTATTGCCTCAATTGCAATGATTATTGCAACTGCATTTGTGTGGATAACATCAAAGCAGGTCATTGCACCGCTCCAAAAAAATCTTGAACTTCAGAAGCGTTTCATAACCGATGCAAGCCATGAACTTAAAACTCCGCTTGCCGCAATTCAGGTGAATGCCGACGTTCTTGAACTTACTATGGGTGAAAATCCGACGATTGATAAAATTAAGCGCCAAGTAAACAATATGAGCGGTCTTGTTGAAGAAATGCTCACGCTTTCCCGTATGGACAGTGAAGCAGAGCGAAAGGAAGAATTTTCTGAGATTGATTTTTCATCGCTTGTTGAAGAAAAAGTTTCTGATTTTATGACAAGGGCAGAGAGCCAAGATAAAAAATTAATTCTTAACATAAAACCTGGCATTAAAGTTATAGGCAACGCCAAAGGACTGGAACGGCTCGTTTCCGTACTTTGTGATAATGCGGTAAAATATTGTTCAAGCGGCGGAGAAATTGACGTTTGTCTTGACTCAACGCTTTCGTACGCAAAGCTTGAGGTTGCAAACACAAGTGAAAAGCTCAGTCAGGATGATATGAAGCATCTGTTTGACAGATTTTATCGCACGGATTCTTCTCGTTCAAAAGAGACAGGCGGTTACGGAATCGGTTTATCAATTGCCAAAACGGTAGTTGACCAACACAGGGGGAAAATCAGCGCCGCAAATCGTGAAGATAAGGTGTGCTTCACAGTTAAACTGCCGATTAAAAGACAAATTAAAAAATATGAAAAATCTAACTGAATTTTTTAAATGCAAGGTTTATACAAAAACTCCCGTCACTCAGTTTGGTGACGGGAGTTTTTTTGTCAGTAAAATAAAAAGGAGAACGCTTTAAGCGTTCTCCCAAATGTTTGTTAAACAAGTTTATTCGTAACAGTTAGCTGCACCGATGATTCCGGCGTCGTTGCCAAGTGTACACTTGCAAATAACGGTTTGCTTATCATTGTGCTTTGTGTAACGCTCTCTTTCAACGATTACACGAAGCGGACCAAGAAGGTTTTCGCCCTCGTTGGAAATTCCGCCGCCGATGCAAAGAACATCAGGCTGGAAAATATTGATGATATTTACAAGTCCGCAGGCAAGGTAGCTGATGTATTCTTCAACAACAGCTCTTGCTGTCGGGTCACCGTCACGCATTGCGTCAAACGCCGTTCTTCCGTCAACCTTGTTAATATCACCGTCACACATTTTCAGCATATAGCTGAATTCGAGCTTCTCAGACAGAATTTTTTGCTTTGTCAGGTTAATAAGTCCCGTTGCGGAAGCGTAGGTCTCCCAACAGCCTCTTCTGCCGCAGGCACATTTTTTGCCGTCCTTTACAATAACCATATGTCCAAGCTCTGCACCAGCAAAGTTTGAACCGCTGTAAATTTTGCCGTCGATAATAATACCGCCGCCAACGCCTGTGCCGAGTGTGATTGCAACGGCATTCTTTGCGCCTTTTGCGCTTCCCGCAAGATATTCGCCCAAAGCTGCCGCATTTGCGTCGTTTTCAATAAATACTCTTTTGTTAAGTCTTTCTTCCATCATTTTTACTACTTCCCAGTTATGGAAGAAAAGGTTTGCAGAGTACTCAATAACTCCGGTTTTTGGATTAACTGCGCCGGGAACGCCGATACCGACTGATTTTATATCATCAATGGTAATCTTTGCCTTTTCGATTGCCTTAAGGGCAACTTCAGCCATACTGTCACAGATTTCGCTTTCGGGGCGCGGAACCGCTGTTTTGCAGGAAGCTTTTGCAATAATTTTGTGCTTTACATCGTCAACCACGCCTGCAACAATGTTTGTTCCGCCAAGGTCAATGCCAAGTCTGTACATAGTGTATCAATCCTTTATATTAGTTAAAATGGTATGAATAGTTTGGAGCTTCTTTTGTAATCTGAATGTCGTGCGGATGGCTTTCTCTGAGACCTGCACCGGAAATGCGAACAAATTTTGCTTTTTGGTGAAGCTCTTGAATAGTTGCACATCCTGTATAGCCCATACCGGCTCTGAGACCGCCCATCATCTGATAAACAGTGTCTGAAAGCAATCCCTTATAAGGTACTCTGCCTTCAACGCCTTCGGGAACGTACTTGTTGTTGCTTGCCTGGAAGTATCTGTCGGCACTGCCTTTACCCATTGCGCCGAGACTGCCCATTCCACGGTAAACCTTGAACTGTCTGCCCTGATAAATTTCGTTTTCTCCCGGACTTTCTTCACAGCCTGCTACAAGTGAGCCGACCATTACAACGTTTCCGCCGGCAGCCAAAGCCTTTACAATGTCTCCGCTGTACTTAATTCCGCCGTCTGCGATTATCGGAATACCGTATTTTGAAGCTTCGCATGCTGCGTCATAAATTGCAGAAATCTGCGGAACGCCGATACCTGCAACAATTCTTGTGGTACAAATTGAACCGGGTCCGATACCAACCTTAACTGCGTCTGCGCCTGCGTCTATCAATGCTTTGGCAGCTTCGGCAGTAGCAATGTTGCCTGCGATAAGCTGGAGGTTCGGATATGCCTTTTTAACCTTTGCAACCGAACGTACAACGTTTGAGTTGTGACCGTGTGCCGAATCAAGCACAACAACGTCAACCTGAGCTTCAACAAGAGCCGCAACTCTGTCAAGAACATCTTTTGTTGCGCCGATTGCAGCGCCGCAGATAAGTCTGCCCTTGTCGTCACGTGCGGAGTTAGGATACTGAACGCTCTTCTCAATATCTTTGATTGTGATAAGACCTTTAAGGCTTCCGTCCTTGCCTACGATAGGAAGTTTTTCGATTTTGTGCTGGCGAAGAATATCCTGAGCTTCTGTTAATGTTGTTCCGACAGGAGCTGTTACAAGGTTTTCCTTTGTCATAACCGAAGAAATCGGCTGACCGAAGTCTTTGGCGGTCATAAAACGCATATCACGGTTGGTGATGATGCCGATAAGTTTTCCGTCACGGCAAATCGGAACACCCGAAATTTTATATTTGCCCATAAGCTCGTCCGCGTCTCTTACGGTGTTTTCCGGTGAGAGGAAGAACGGATTAACTATTACTCCGTTTTCACTTCTCTTTACGCGGTCAACCTGGTCGGCTTGGCGTTCAATAGGCATATTTTTGTGGATTATGCCAACGCCGCCCTCACGGGCAATCGCAATTGCCATTTCGGTTTCTGTTACGGTGTCCATAGCCGCTGTCATAAGCGGAGTGTTAAGTTTGATTGTTTTTGTCAGATTGGTTGAAACATCAACATTCATCGGCTCTACGTCTGATTCTCCCGGAATTAGGAGAACGTCGTCAAAGGTAAGTCCTTCTTTGCCGAATTTTTCGTTGTAGTTTGTGTTCAGCATATTTTTCCTCCGTTCTGCAAATTCTACAATGATAATTATTACCTTTTATTATATCAAACTTGCATTGTGTTATCAACACTTTTATTTGTTTTTTTGATTGTTTTTATGTTTTGAATTGTTATTGCAGGGTGAATATTTTAGGATAATTTGTTCAGTGAATTGCATTGTGAAAAACGGCTTTCTGCCGCATTATTAAGTTTATAATTATTTTATTTCTTAATGTGAAAAAAGTGTTGACGAAATCAAAAAATTAAGGTATAATGCTATATTGCAAGGTTATATACCGAATACCGAAAGATTGAAGGGAGGTTTTCAATTATGTTGAGAACATATCAGCCAAAAAAGCTCCACAGAAAGAAAGAGCACGGCTTCAGAAAGAGAATGTCCACTTCTAACGGACAGAAGGTTTTATCAAGAAGAAGAGCTAAAGGTAGAAAAAGGTTGTCTTACTAAAGAATAGGCCACTTTTAATCGGTGGTCTTTCTTTTTTGACAATTAAGTTGCCTGATGGTATTGTTTATGAGTGAATATATCACAATAAAGGAAAACAGGGATTTTTCAAGGCTTTACAGACGTGGAAAATCCTATGTAAGTCCTGTTTTGGTGACTTATGTATTGAAAAGCAAACACAATAACCTGCGTTTTGGAATCACCACAGGCAAAAAAATCGGCAAAGCGGTAAAGCGCACAAGAGCAAGAAGAGTTATCAGAGCGGCATATTATGAGCTTTATCCCGAACTTAAACAGGGATACGATATTATTTTTGTTGCCAGAGGCAAAACGCCTTATGTTAAATCAAATGTTGTTTACAAGGCGATGAGGCAGCACCTTGCTGCCGCTAATGTTTTAAAACAGTCTTTATAAGTTTGAGGGCAGTATATAATAATGAAAAAGGTTCTTCTGGCAATTATCAGATTTTACAGAGCTGCTATTTCTCCGTATACAAAGCCAAGCTGCAAGTATATTCCGACTTGTTCCGAATATGGTCTTGAAGCCATTGAACGTTTTGGTGCGCTAAAGGGTTCTGCACTTACGATTTGGAGAATTTTGCGCTGCAATCCGTTTTCAAAGGGTGGATACGACCCCGTACCCGAAAAAAAGAATAGGCATTAATCGGGCAGGTTATGCCGCAATCCGGCGTGATGTTTGAGTGCTGCCCTAAAGTGAGGTAGAATATGCAAATTTTTGGATTTCTCGGAGGATTTCTCGGATATATTTTATGGGGCATCTTCTATGTAATTCAGAACTTCGGACTTTCAATTGTATTATTTACGCTGATTATTAAACTTTTGCTGTTTCCGTTTTCAATTAAACAGCAAAAATCTATGGCAGGTACTGCAAGGCTGAGCAAAAAGCAGCAGGCAATAAGAGAGCAGTATGCCAACAACAGCCAAAAGGCTCAGGAAGAGCTTAACAAGCTCTATGAAAAAGAGGGCGTAAAGCCCATGGGCGGATGCCTTACAACAATCATTCCGCTTATAGTAATTTTGGGCGTGTTTTATGCCGTTGCATATCCGCTTACAAACACGCTTCATCTTAACAGCGACAGCGTTCAGCAGGCTATCAATTACGTAAACACAATTCCGGGTTATGTAACAAATGCAAACCCGACATATCAACAGGTTAGCTTGCTTAATGTATTTCCAAACATTGTGAACACCGACACAATTCAGGGCTTGTTCAGTTCTTCTGAAATTGCTCAAATCCAGATGTTTGAAAACGGTTTTAGCACATTCGGAGTTGACTTGCTGGCAATACCAAGCGATTACGGATTCCTGTCAGGATATATAATTTTCCCTGTATTGTGCTTCTTGTCAAACGTCGGTTCACAGATTATTATGCAAAAAATCAACGGCAATCAGATGAATCAGCAGATGGGCTGTATGAAGGTTATGCTTTTTGCCTTGCCTTTGTTCTCTGCTTATATCGCATACACTGTTCCGGCAGCCGTTGCCTTTTACTGGATTATTTCGGCACTTTTAAGCCTTGTTCAGTCGATTGTACTCGGCAAAGTGTTCAGTCCGGCAAATCTTACAGCAAACTCCGAGGCAAGACACGTTGCGTTGCTCTATCAAAACGAAGCAGCCGTTCCGTATGTTTATGCTCCACATGAGTTACCGGAAGCAAGCAATAACGCTTCAAATACTAAGTCTTCTAAAAAGAAGAAAAAATAATGCTATGAATGTCTTTGTATAACAGAGCAGATGTTTTACAATTAATATATTAAGAAGGAGAATTAACGTGATACGTGAAGCAATCGGCGTTGGTGAAACTGAACTTGACGCCCTTAATGATGCTAAAAAACAGCTTGGACTTGATGAGTCGGCTGATGTTGAGTTTGAACTTATTCAGCGTGCCGAAAAGAAGAAATTCGGTTTGTTCGGCGGTGCTCCTGCTAAAGTAAAGGTTACTTTGCCTGAATCTTCCGAAGATAAGGCAGACGAGTTTTTGAGAAATGTTCTTGATAAAATGGGACTTTCCGATATTGCTATCGAAAAAACTGTTACAGATGACGGCGTAAAATTTGACCTTTCAGGCGAAGAAGTCGGATTTGTTATCGGCAGAAGAGGCGAGACTCTTGATTCCTTGCAATATCTTACAAGTTTGGTTGCCAATCACGGTAAAGATGATTACCTTAAGGTTACTATTGATACCGGAAATTACAGAGAAAAACGTGAAAAGACTCTTGAAATTCTTGGCAGAAAGCTTGCAATTAAGGCTTCAAAAACAGGAAGAAAGTCAAACCTTGAGCCTATGAATCCGTATGAAAGAAGAATTATTCATACTGCCGTTCAAAAGGTTAACGGTGCAATTTCTTGGAGCGAAGGCGAAAATGCAAACCGTCACGTTGTGATTGGACCTGACCCAAAGGTAAGGAACAATTTCCGCAGAGATAACTACGGCAGAGGCAGAGGAGGCAGACGTCCTTACAATGCAAACCGCAGTTCACATCCTGCTCCCGTTAATCCCGACAGAAAGCCGCTCAACGAAGGCGGAGAAAACGGACTTTACGACAGAATAGATATTGATAAATAAAATTTTGGGCGGATTTATCCGCCCTTTTTTTTGGTGATTTTATGAGTAATTTTATTTCTGACAAAACCATTGCCGCAATCAGTACGGCTCAGGGCGAAGGCGGAATAGGCGTAATTCGTATTTCGGGCGAACAGGCTGTGGCAATCGGAGACAAGGTGTTTTGCGGTGTCAACGGCAAGAAACTTTCGTCAATGAAAGGTTATACCGCTGCTTTCGGCAAAATCGTCAACCAAGATAACAAAGAAGTTGACGAAGCCGTTGCGCTTGTGTTTAAAGCACCCCATAGTTATACGGGCGAAGATGTTGTTGAATTGTCCTGCCACGGCGGAGTGTTTATAACTCAGCAGGTTTTGCGGGCTGTCTTTGAAGCCGGTGCAGTCCCGGCTCAGGCAGGTGAGTTTACAAAGCGTGCATTTTTAAACGGAAAAATTGATTTGACAGAGGCCGAAGCTGTAATTGACATTATAAGCGCCAAAAGCAGAATTGCCGCTCGTGCCGCTCTTTTTGTTAAGGACGGAGTTGTCAGACGTAAAATTGATGAGATAAAAGAAAGCTTGTTGTCGCTTACGGCGCATTTGTCTGCTTGGGCTGATTATCCTGAGGAGGATATTGCAGAAGTTTCCGATGATATGATTTTGGACGTGTGTAATAATGCGCAGAATCAATTACAGAAATTGCTTGATACTTATGACAGCGGTCAGGCAGTAAAACAGGGGATAGATACGGTTATTGCCGGGCGACCTAATGTTGGCAAAAGCACGCTTATGAATCTGCTTGCCGGTTGCGACAAAAGCATTGTTACTGATATTCCCGGAACAACCCGAGATGTTGTTGAGGACACTGTGCTTGTCGGCGACGTAATTTTAAAGCTAAGCGATACAGCAGGTCTTCACGATACAAATGATATGGTTGAAAAAATCGGTGTTGACAGAGCGAGAAAACGCCTTGAACAGTGCAGACTTTTGCTTGCTGTGTTTGATAACAGCAGTGAGCTTGATGATGAGGATTTAAATCTGTTGAATCTTGCTTCGGATATTCCTACTATTGCAATTATAAATAAGAGTGATTTGCCCCAAAAGCTTGATGTTGAGCTGATTAAGTCAAAAGTAAATAAGGTTATTTTTACTTCTGCCGCTAACGGTGAGGGTAAGGATGAAATTACTTCGGCTGTTGCAGAAATTGCAGGAACGTCAAACCTTAATCCAAGCGACGGTATTCTCTCTAATGAAAGACAGAGAATTGCCGTCAGTAATGCTTTAAAGTCTGTTGATGAAGCTAAATCGGCAGTGAAGTGTGGTTTGACATATGATGCCATAACTGTTTCGCTTGAAGATGCAATATCGGAACTGCTTGAATTAACAGGAGAAAAAACAAGCGATGAAGTAATTGACAGGGTATTTCACAATTTTTGTGTAGGCAAGTGATAAATCATAACAGCATAACTATTATATAAAGTTAAGTTAGTCGTCTGTTTTTATATGGCGCTAATTATGTTGAAATAGATTTTGGATAACGGAGAGAAAAATGGAGTATTTTGCAGGAGAATTTGATGTAGCAGTAATCGGAGCAGGTCATGCCGGAATTGAAGCTGCGCTTGCTTCGGCAAGGCTTGGATGTAAGACTGTTATTTTCACAATAAATATGGATGCTGTCGGAAACTGTCCTTGCAATCCGTCAATCGGTGGTACGGCAAAGGGACATTTGGTTCGTGAAATTGATGCTCTTGGCGGAGAGATGGGTAAGACAGCTGACGAATGTTTTTTGCAGTCAAGAATGTTAAACAGGGGAAAGGGTCCTGCGGTTCATTCTTTGCGTGCTCAGATTGACAGACGTAAGTATTCTGAAACCATGAAGCACAAGCTTGAACTTCAAGCCAATCTTGAGCTTCATCAGGCTGAGATTACCGACATAAGAAAAATTGACGGAGGATATGAGCTGGTTACACGTATGTTGGCTCAATATCATTGTAAAACCGTTATAATTGCAACAGGTACATATCTTGGCGGAAGAATATTTGTCGGTGAGGTATCCTATGAAAGCGGACCTGACGGAATTTTCCCTGCAACCGAACTTGGCAAAAGCCTAAAAGAGCTTGGGCTTCCGTTGCGTCGTTTTAAAACAGGTACTCCTGCACGAGTTCTCAGAAGTTCTATTGATTTTACCGACCTTGAAGAACAGCGTGGAGACGAACCGCCACAGCCGTTTTCTTACGAAACCGAAAGTCTTGGTGAGAACAAGGCGGTTTGCCATATAAGTTGGACGAATGAGAAAACAAAGCAGATAATTCTTGATAATATTCATCGTTCGCCTTTATATGCAGGAAAAATTGAGGGCATTGGACCTCGTTACTGTCCGAGTTTTGAGGACAAGGTTATGCGCTTTAAAGATAAGCCCAGACATCAGCTTTTTATTGAGCCGTGCGGCTTGAATACAGAAGAAATGTATATGCAGGGAATGAGCTCGTCGTTGCCCGAAGAAGTTCAGCTTAAATTTTATCGTACAATTAAGGGTTTGGAGCATTGCGTAATCATGCGACCTGCATATGCAATTGAGTATGATTGTGTTGACCCATTAGCGATGAACCCAACTCTTGAATATAAAGAGTTTGACGGTTTGTTTGGTGCAGGTCAATTTAATGGCAGTTCGGGTTATGAAGAGGCCGCTGCCCAGGGGCTTGTTGCCGGAATTAATGCGGCGCTTAAAGTGCTCGGCAGGGAGCAGGTTGTTTTCACACGTGCCAACTCTTATATCGGAACATTGGTTGATGACCTTGTTACAAAGGGCGCTAATGAACCTTATAGAATGATGACGTCACGCAGTGAATATAGGTTGGTGCTTCGTCAGGATAATGCCGACGAACGCCTTACTCCGCTTGGTCACGAAATCGGATTAATCAGTGACGAGCGTTATGAACGTTTTCTTGAAAAGCAGGAACAGAAAAGGCAGGAAATAAAGCGACTTAAATCAACCGTTATTTCTCCGACAGATGAGGTGAATAGGATACTTGTTTCACGTGAAACATCTGAAATAACAATGGGTGTGCGCCTTATAGAATTGCTGAAACGTCCTCAGCTTGATTACGAGTGCCTTGCGCCAGTTGACACAGGGCGTCCTAAGCTTAATCCGAATATTTTTGAACAGGTTGAAATTGATATTAAGTACGAAGGATATATTCAGAAGCAGTTAAAACAAGTTGAGCAGATGAAAAAACTTGAGAAGAAACATCTGCCTAACGACTTTGACTATAAAAACATAAAAGGCCTCAGACTGGAAGCACAGGAAAAGTTAAATAAAATAAAACCGCTGAATATAGGACAGGCGTCAAGAATTTCCGGCGTTTCACCGGCAGATATATCGGTTCTGCTTATTTGGCTCAGCGGGATAAACAGGAGCAGCAATGGAAATTAAGGATTATATATTGCAGGCAACAGAAAATTTTAAGTTTAAATTTAATGAAATCCAGATTACACAACTTGAAACCTATTATAATCTTCTTGTGGAATGGAATGAAAAAATGAACCTTACGGCAATAACCGATGCTCAGGGGGTTGTCGTAAAACATTTTGCCGACAGTGTATCGGTGCTGAATTATGTCGATTTTCCGTATAACAGCTCAATAATTGACGTCGGAACAGGAGCAGGATTCCCGGGTGTAGTTCTTAAAATTGCACGTCCGGACATAAAACTCACATTGCTTGACAGCCTGAATAAAAGACTTGTCTTTTTGCAAAATGTGCTTGGTGAAATTAATCTATCTGCTGATTTGATACACAGCCGTGCCGAAGACGGCGGACGTGATAAAAATTTAAGGGAAAGCTTTGATTATGCAGTATCAAGAGCAGTCGCAAATATGAATGTACTCAGCGAATACTGTTTGCCGTATGTGCATGTTGGCGGAAGCTTTTTGGCATTCAAGGGCAGGGGAGCCGAATCGGAAATTTCTGCCGCAAAATCGGCCATTAAGAAACTTGGCGGCAAAATTGCCGAAACTTATAATTTTGCTCTTCCTTTTGACGGCGGCGAACGAGCAATTGTTCAGATTCAGAAAATTGCCGAAACACCGAACAAGTATCCGAGAAATGCAGGGAAAATAAAATCGTCACCGCTAAAGTAAAAACGACACAATATGCGATATATTACCAATAATTACCAAAACATTATAAAAAACTCATACACATTGTGACAAAGACCGCACTCAGTCCGTGGTATTATAATAGCACAGGGACAACCCCTGATGATATTATAACGGGGTGAATGCGGTTGAATTTTTTAGTCAAAAGTGAAAACACTATCACTGAAATTCCAATCATAAAAATCCGACCGAACAAAGCCCAGCCGCGCAGACAGTTTGATGCCTGCGAGCTCACACAGCTTTCCGAGTCAATTGCAGAGAATGGAATTTTGCAGCCCTTGACAGTGCGAAAAGTATCGGTTGCAGAGTTCGAATTAATTGCAGGAGAGAGGAGACTGCGTGCTTCGGTTATGGCAGGACTTAAAAAAGTTCCCTGCATCGTAATTAAGTGCTCTGAAAAAGAGTCTGCTGTTTATGCTCTCCTTGAAAACCTCCAGCGGTGCGACCTCAGCTTTTTTGAGGAAGCACGCGGAATTTCAAGATTAATCAGACGTTATGGTCTGACCCAAGAGCAGGCAGCAAAAAAACTCGGCAAAAATCAATCTACAATAGCAAACAAGCTTCGACTGCTTCGGCTTACATATGAAGAGCAGGAATGGATTGACAATGCCGGTTTGTCCGAACGTCACGCAAGGGCATTGCTGAAAATTGAGAATGATAATTTAAGACGAGAAGCTTTGTCAAAAATCATCTCAGATAATCTCAATGTATTGCAGACGGAAAACCTTGTCGGTATGATATTAAACAAAGTTCCCAAAATCGACAAGAAGCAGGGGAGCAGCAAAGCGGTGATAAAGGACGTCAGAATTTTTTTAAACACCATCAACAAAGCTATTGACACAATGCGTTTGTCAGGAATCAATGCACAATACGACAAAACAGACAGTGAGGATTATATCGAATACACAATAAGAATTCCAAAAACGAAGGTGTCAAACAATAAATCTGCTTAGAGCGCTAAGCATTAATTAACTTTCCAGTTGGATGCGAAAGCATCCGTTCCACTCATACCCATTTCCTTATCTAACCCCTTGCGAAGAGCCACACAGGTAACTGTGTGGCTCTTTGCTTTTGTTAAACGATAATTTTAATATGTTTCACGTGAAACAATATATTTTTTATCTCAAATTCATTAAATATACTTTAAAAATCTACTGAAATATGATATACTTTAAATAATGTGTTGATTAAATCATTTTGTATTACATAATAGATTAAATTTGATACGATAAATGATTTATCAGAAATAACTCAATGTCAGAACACAAACCATTACGGCATAGCAAGGTGATCATTTGACAAAAATAATAGCGATTTCCAACCAAAAGGGCGGTGTGGGCAAGACCACAACTGCGGTTAATCTTTCTGCATGCTTGGGTGCGGCAGGAAAGAAGACTTTGCTTATTGACGCAGACCCTCAGGGTAACGCAACAAGCGGAGTTGCAATTGACAAGAGTAAAATTAAATACAGTACATATGACATAATGGTTGAGGGCGTAAAAGCCGAAGAATGTGTGCTTACAACGCCTTATCAAAATCTTCATGTTTTACCGTCAAGTATTGACCTTGCGGCGGCAGAACTTGAAATTGCGGAAAAGCGTCACAGAGAAGCACTCCTAAAGAATGCAATATTGCCGATAAAGCAGTATTATGATTATATAATAATTGATTGTCCGCCGTCACTTGGATTAATCACGGCAAATGCATTAACGCTTGCAGATTCATTTATTGTACCGATTCAATGTGAATATTACGCTTTGGAAGGATTGTCGCAGCTTATGAGCACTGTGAGAATCATAAAAAGACAGTATAATCATTCAATTGAGCTTGAGGGCGTATTGCTGACAATGTATGACGGCAGGCTTAACCTGACTCAGCAGGTAGTTGAAGAAGTAAAACGATTTTTCCCCGGCAAGGTGTTTAGCACGGTTATAACAAGGGGAGTAAGGCTTTCGGAAGCACCGAGTTTTGGCATGCCCGTAATTTACTATGACAAATCCTGCAAGGGAAGCTTGGCTTATACGCATCTTGCAGAAGAAATTATAGCAAAGGAGAGACATTAATGGCAAAAAAACTTGGCGGTCTCGGCAAAGGACTAGGCGCAATTTTTCTTGAAAATGATAACGAAGACGGCGGCGGAAGCGTTACGCTTAATATTTCCGAAATTGAGCCCAACAGAAGTCAGCCTCGTAAGAAGTTTGATGAAAAAGCACTTTCCGAATTGGCTGAGAGTATATCAAAGCACGGGCTTTTACAGCCGTTGCTTGTACGTCCGCTGACTCTCGGAGGCTATCAGATTGTTGCAGGCGAGCGTAGGTACAGAGCTTGTCAGATGGCAGGATTAAAGGATATTCCTGTTATAATACGTGAGCTTGGCGATACTGAAACAATGGAACTTGCCCTTATAGAAAACTTGCAGCGTGAGGATTTAACTCCGCTTGAAGAGGCTGAGGGCTACAATGTTTTGATGACAGAGCATGGATTTACACAGGATGAGGTGGCACAGTCGGTTGGAAAATCACGTCCGGCAGTTTCAAACGCACTCAGACTTCTAAAACTGCCAAACAGCATTGCCGATTATCTTAAAGAGGGCAAAATCTCAGCAGGCCACGCAAGGGCATTATTGTCGCTTGACAATGAAAAAGACATGCTTGAACTTGCGGATTTGATAGTTCAAAAGGATTTATCGGTAAGACAGGTTGAAAAGCTCTGCAAGGCAAAACCGAAAATTCAAAATGAGCAAAAACCCGAAAAGAAACCCTCCTTTTACAGTATGGTAGAGCTTGCTCTTGCCGAAAGTCTCGGAAGAAAAATCAGTATTTCAAAGAACAAAGGGAAAAAGGGCGGAGTCTTGCAAATTGAGTTTTATTCAGACGAAGAACTCACAGAATTGTCTAATAAATTAAAATAATACGGCGTTATGCGCTGAAATATACAAGGAGCAAAGAACAATGATTGATATAAAATTTTTGAGAGAAAATCCCGACGCAGTAAAAGAAAACATAAAGAAAAAATTCCAGGACAGCAAACTTCCACTTGTTGATAAGGTTATTGAGCTTGACGCTCAAAGTCGTGCTGTAAAACAGCAGGCAGATGACTTGCGTTCAAACCGTAACAAAATTTCAAAACAGATTGGCGCATTGATGGCACAGGGCAAAAAAGAAGAGGGAATGGCTCTTAAAGAAGAAGTTACAAAGCAGGCTGAACAGCTTGCAGAGCTTGAAGCTAAGGAAAGCGAGCTCAGCGCAGAAGTAACAAAGATTATGATGCAGATTCCTCAGGTTATTGACCCTGCAGTACCGATAGGTAAAGACGACAGCCAGAACGTTGAAATTGAGAGATTCGGAGAGCCGGTTGTACCCGATTTTGAAATTCCATATCATACAGAGATTATGGAGAAGTTCAACGGCATTGACCTTGATTCCGCACGTAAGGTAGCAGGCAACGGATTTTACTATCTAATGGGCGACATTGCAAGATTGCACAGTGCTGTAATCGCATATGCACGTGATTTTATGATTGACAGAGGATTTACATATTGTGTGCCTCCGTTTATGATAAGAAGCAATGTTGTTACAGGCGTTATGAGCTTTGCCGAAATGGACTCAATGATGTACAAAATTGAGGGAGAAGATTTATATCTTATCGGCACAAGCGAACATTCAATGATTGGTAAGTTCATTGACACTATAAACAAAGAAGAAAACCTGCCGTATACACTCACAAGTTATTCACCATGCTTCCGTAAAGAAAAGGGAGCACACGGCATTGAAGAACGCGGAGTATACAGAATCCATCAGTTTGAAAAACAGGAAATGATTGTTGTGTGCAAGCCTGAGGAAAGCAAAATGTGGTTTGATAAACTTTGGCAGAATACAGTAGATTTGTTCCGTTCAATGGATATCCCTGTAAGAACACTTGAGTGCTGCTCAGGCGACCTTGCCGACCTTAAAGTTCGTTCTTTGGATGTTGAGGCTTGGTCACCTCGTCAGAAGAAATATTTTGAAGTCGGTTCATGTTCAAATCTTGGTGACGCACAGGCTCGCAGACTCAAAATCAGAGTATCGGGCGAGGGTGGCAAAAAATACTTTGCACATACACTTAATAATACAGTTGTTGCTCCTCCGAGAATGTTAATTGCGTTCCTTGAAAATAACCTTAACGAAGACGGAACTGTAAGTATTCCTGTTGCCCTCAGACCTTATATGGGCGGCAAAGAGTTTATCGGAAAGTAAAAAACAGTTATTAAAATATGACAAAAACTCTTTGTGCACATATCACAAACATAGCCTACTTTTGTTATCTAAGTATACAAACAGCATAAAATGCTCAGCTTTTGATTGACATTTAACGGTAATAATGTTATAATTATCCTACTCTTAGAGAGTAATAATTTGGAGGTAGGAACTATGGAAAAAAAGAGTAATTTAGGTTTAATTGCTATGATTGTTGGTATTGTGGCTATCATAATATCAATATTCGGCGGAACACTTTCAAGCGGTAACGTAGTTGTTGCGTTTATCCTTGTATTTGTTGCACTTGCGGCAGGTATTGTCGGAATTGTATTGGGCGTAAAAGCTCGTAAAGATCCAAATACTTCAAAGGGTATGGCAACAGCAGGTTTGGTTACAGGCATTATTGCAACCGCTTGGTCAGGTCTCTCTGTTATTTGTGTTATTTGTGCCGTTGCTTGCGCTTCATCAATTGCAAGCTCAGGTATTGATAATGCAGCATTGAACAGCGCTTTGAGCGAGCTCAGCAGTGCTCTTCAGTAATTAATTTTTATAGGCAATACTTAACAAAGCCTCCCATATTTGTGGGAGGCTTAATTTTTGAGGTGAATGGTTATGCTTCCGAATATTAATATATTTGGCAAAGATGTGGCTACATATATGCTGTGTGTACTTGCCGGAGTCTTTGTTTCAGGAATATATGTTTGCCGCACGGCTAAAAAACGAGGGCATGATGATAATGACTATATTGTCTTTTTGCTTATTGCGGCAATCGGAGTTTTCTTCGGCGGACATATAATGTATGGAATAACGCAGATACGGGCATTTATTGAAGTGGTTACTCATCTGTCAAAATACATAACAAGTTTTACTACTTTTATCGGAATGGTGTCCTACATATTCGGCGGTTCGGTTTTTTACGGCGGATTGCTGGGAGGTATGCTGATTTGCGTTATTTATGCAAAGATTAAAAAGCTTGATTTGACAGAATACTCGGATATTTGTGCAGGTTTTGTGCCGCTGTTTCATTTTTTCGGCAGAATAGGCTGCTTTTTGGGCGGCTGCTGCTACGGAATTGAAAGCAGTTTTGGCTTTATTACAAAAGATAACACCCTAAATCCAAGCATAAACGGTGTCGTGAGGTTTCCTGTCCAGCTTCTTGAAGCTGCGTTAAATCTTGGATTGTTTTTCCTGCTTGCGTATCTACTCAGAAAAAACAAGTTAAAAGGCGGCCTGTTTGCACTTTACTTATTAATCTATTCTGTCATAAGATTTTTTGATGAATTTTTGCGCGGAGACAGCTACCGGGGCTTTCTTTTTGGATTGTCAACTTCGCAGATAATCAGTATTTTGTTGTTTGTCGGAGCGGTCGTGTACTTTGTTTGCTATTTTCGTAGGCACAAAAATACCGCAAAATTATGAAGATAATATATGAATTGATAGCGTTATAAAATTAAATTATACAAAAATAGAATCGGGACAAAGTAAAAAACTTTGTCCCGACTTTTATATGATGTGATACAAGCTGTTATTACTTGCGATATTTCGGAGGTTCGGTCTCATAAACATTGTTACCGTAACTGTCAATTGCCACAATGCAGGGAAAGTCTTCAACAGTATATCGTCTTACCGCTTCTGTACCCAAATCTTCATAGCACAAAATCTTCTCTTCTTTTATACTTTGGGCTATCAATGCGGCGGCCCCGCCGATTGCGACAAAATAAACTGCTTTGTTTCTGACTATTGCGTCTATAACATCCTTGTTCCTTGCGCCTTTGCCAATCATTCCTTTTAGTCCGAGGTCAAGCAGCGCAGGGGCATATTTGTCCATTCGATAGCTTGAGGTAGGGCCTGCCGGTCCTACTGCATATCCCGGTTTTGCAGGGGCGGGGCCTACATAATAAATCAGCTCTCCGCTAACGTCAATCGGCAAAAGCTTGTTTTGCTCGATTAATTCAAAAAATCTTTTGTGTGCGGCGTCACGCCCTGTTATTATTGTGCCCGAGAGCAAAACGCTGTCTCCGGCTTTTAAGTCCTTTATATCGTTTTCCGTTATAGGAAGTTTAATTTTTTTTGTCATAATGCTACTCCCTTAATCAAATAATTGTACTTGCATGGCGTGCGGCGTGGCAGCAGATGTTTACGGCAACAGGCATTCCTGCTATATGAGTGGGAGATGTTTCAATGTTAACTCCGAGAGCGGTTGTGTTGCCTCCGAGTCCTGCCGGACCAAAGCCCATTTTGTTAATTTTTTCAAGAAGCTCGTCTTCAAGAGCCGCATATCTTTCATCCTCATTATGAGTGTCTATCGGGCGAAAAGTTGCTTTTTTGGCAAGCTGAGCGGCACGCTCAAATGTGCCTCCGATACCTACTCCGACAACAATCGGGGGACAGGGGTTAGGACCTGCCGAGCGAACCGTGTCAAGTATAAATTGCTTTACTCCCTCTACGCCGTAAGACGGAGTAAGCATTTTAATTGCCGACATATTTTCGCTGCCAAAACCTTTTCCGCCTGCGGTTATTTTGATTTGATTTCCGCTTACAATTTTGGTGTGAATGATTGCGGGTGTATTGTCTTTGGTATTTACTCTGTCAAAAACAGGGTCGGCAACAACGCTTTTTCTCAGGTATCCGTCGCCGTATGCCTGACGAACACCCTCGTTTACGGCTTCATCAAAGCTGCCGTTTTCAATGGCAACTTTGTCTCCGTATTCAACAAACAATACCGCCATTCCGGTATCCTGACAAAGCGGAATTTCTTCTTTGGCAGCTATCTTGTCGTTTTCAATAATTTGCGACAATACGCTTTTGCCGACAGGCGAAGTCTCTGATTTTTCCGCATTTTCAAGTGCGTTCATAATATCTTTGCCGATAAAGTAATTGCAATCCATAAACAGCTTTTTTACAGCCGCAGTAACGGTTTCTGCACTGATTGTTCTTATTTCCATACCGTGTATTCCTTTCGGATAAATTAATAGATTGGGCAGTCACCGCTTAAAAAATTAAATTGCAAGATAATTTTGATTCGGTACTCCCAATTAACTGTTTATATATTATAAATCTTTTCTGCACCTATTTCAATATGTGACAAAGTATGTTATAATACAATCAGCATAAAAACATCAAATTTTTGTCACAAATACAGGTTATACTGTTAATGAGGAAGTGTTAAAATGTACAAGATACTTGTGGTTGACGATGAATTCAGAATCAGACAAATAATCAGAAAGTATGCTGAGTTTGAGGGCTATGAAGTTGACGAAGCCGTTGACGGTATGCAGGCAATTCAGGTTTGCAGAAAAGAAAATTTTGATCTTATAATTATGGACGTTATGATGCCTGAACTTGACGGATTTTCGGCTTGCCGTGAAATAAAAAAATTCAAACCCAATACCCCGATTATTATGCTTTCCGCAAGGGGAGAGGAATACGATAAAATCCACGGTTTTGAGTTAGGAAGCGACGACTATGTTGTAAAGCCGTTTTCTCCGAAAGAACTTATGATGCGTGTAAATGCGGTAATAAAGCGCACACATACTTCGGAACAAAAAGAAGTAAAAAAAGACGTATTTACATACAAGGGACTGTCGGTTGATTTTTCTGCCAGAATTGTAACGGTAGACGGCAAAAGGGTAGAGATGACCCCAAAGGAATATGATTTGTTCTTTTATATGGTCAAAAACAAAGGTCTTGCGCTCACACGTGAAAGCCTTATCAGCGAGGTATGGGGGTATGATTTCTTCGGCGACGAAAGAACCCTTGATACTCACATTAAGTTGCTCAGAAAAAGTCTAGGCGAATACAGCAAATGTATAGTTACCCTGCGAGGAGTTGGATACAGGTTTGAAACGCTTTAGGTCTAAGTTAAATTTAATGCCGCTTCAGTTTAAGCTTTTGTGTTACTTTTTGCTGTTCGGCGGCATAATTTTGATTATTCTCTGGGTTTTTCAGTCTTTTTTTCTTGAATCGTTTTATACTATATCAAAAACTTCTCAGGTTGAGCGAAATGCTTCTGTAATTTCAAAATCTATTCAGGAAAATAAGAATGTACAGGAAACCATTGAGAATATTGCGAGTTATAACAACCTTTCGGTTTATGTTTATGACTCAAATTCGCTGTTTAATCTTATTTACGATTGTGAGTACGACAATCCGTCTACTGCATTAAAGCTTGAATACCACGATGTATACGGATATTACAAAGACGCAAGCGATAACGGCGGTCACTATATGTGCATTACCAGCAATGATGATGCAAAAATTGCCCGACAGAGACTTGCAAATATGTTGGGAACCCAGTCAACAGACGATACTGCAAAGAGCCAGATACATTTTCGCAGCAACGAAAATGAAAGCTCCCAAAATATGGTGTATGCCGATATAATCGGCATGGACAACGGAAGAGAATGTTTTTTGATTATCACCTCTTCGATTACTCCGCTCAGTAACACGGTTGAGATAATCAAAGGACAGATGCTTATGGTTTCAATTGTGTTCATAATGTTGTCTGTTATTTTTTCACTGTATGCAAGTCATCGTATTGCAAAGCCTATTTCAAAGACCAATACGTCGGCAAAAGAACTTGCAAAGAAAAATTATGATGTTAATTTTAATGCCACAGGTTATCTTGAGGTAGAGGAGCTTAACAACACTCTTAACTATGCCAAAACAGAACTTGCGGCAACCGAAAAGCTTCAGCAGGAACTTATTGCAAACATCTCACACGACTTGCGTACGCCGCTGACTATGATTACCGGATACGGAGAAGTTATGCGTGACCTGCCCGGAGAGAACACACCGGAAAATATCCAAATTATAATTGATGAGGCTACAAGGTTGTCAAGTCTTGTTAATGATTTGCTTGACCTTTCAAAAATTCAGTCGGGTGCAATCCAACCGGATAAACATACTTTCTGCCTGACCGACAGTATAAATAATATTTTCCAGAGATATGCAAAACTTATCGAGCAGGACGGCTTTAACATAACATTTGAAAGCAATGAAAATGTATATGTAAATGCCGATGAACTTAAAATTTCTCAGGTTATATACAATCTTGTTAATAACGCAATTAATCACGTTGGCGACGACAAAACCGTTATCGTAACGCAAAAGGTTAAGGATAAAAAGGTTGTTGTTGAGGTCACAGACCACGGCGAGGGTATTCCTGCCGACAAGCTTGAATATATTTGGGAAAGATATTATAAGGTTGACAAGGAGCACAAGCGAGGAGTTATAGGCACGGGTCTTGGCTTGTCAATCGTAAAGAGCATATTGGATTCGCACAATGCCCACTATGGAGTAAGAAGCACTCCCGGCAAGGGCAGTACGTTCTGGTTTGAACTTGAATACGTTTCCGTAAAGAAGCTCAGACAAAATAAAAAGCAGTAATTAAAACTTGGGCGGTGTTCAACATCGCCCTTACTATTTATATTGATGAAGTATGATTAAAGATGTTTTAGGTAATGAAAAAATAAAGCTGCTGTCACTCGACTTGGACGGCACAACACTGAGAAGCGACAATACGCTTTCGCCTAAAGTCAGGTCAGCCATTGAGACAGCGATAAAAAACGGAATTGAAGTTGTTGCGGCAAGCGGCAGACCGTTTGGTTCAATGCATAAAGATGTTCTTAAAATTGACGGCTTAAACTACGTTATCGCATCAAACGGAGCCGTAATCTGTAATAAAAACGGAGAGATTTTCCACACCTCTTTGCTAAAGGAATCCGATGTTCTTTCTTTGTTAAAAATTACAGAGCCTTATGATTTGATTTTTGAAGCGTTTGTGGGCGGACTGACATACACCGACCGTCGTTACACGGATGACCCGATGAAATACGGTTGCAGCGAAGCCTATGTTGATTATGTTAAGGCGTCGCACGGGCATATTGAGAATATGCGAAAGTTTATTTTTGAGAATCGCAAAAAGCTAGACAGCGTAGAATATGTTTGCAATGACAGAAGTTTGCGTGAAAAAGTAAGAGACTTGATTGAGGTTTCGGCACACAGTATGTATATAACCTCATCGTCCGAACACTTTGTTGAATTTATGGATAAATCGGCAACCAAGGCCTGCGCACTAAGCTGGGTTTGCAACAACATAGGGTTGGAAATGACGAATGTTGCTGCCTGCGGTAACGCCGACAATGATGCGGATATGATTGATATTGCCGGTTTGGGAGCGGCAGTAAAAAATGCGTCTCCATTATGTATAAAAAACTCCGATACTGTTGTTAATTCTAACGATGAGGACGGCGTGGCTGAACTTATTGATATTTTGATAAGGCACAATTCGGAATTTTAGTTTTTCTTGATAACTTTGTATTGTTTATATAATGTAAGTGCAAATTTATAAAATGACAAACGGGCTGACATATTGCCAGCCCGTTTGTCTTGAGAGAGATTATATTTATTTCTTAGAAAGAAAGGAGATAGAAATTAACAAATATATATAAATAAGGAGAGAAACTTTTAATCTGAATAAGTCTTGCACAGTTCTATTGTATAGATACGGTTGTCCTTAGCAACCATAGTTATTGAAACGTCAGGTGCAAGTTTATTAAATTTAACAAGAAAACTCTTGCTTCCGCCGTCATGCATACCTGTTACAATACGACTGATGTTATTCTCTTTAACAAAATCTGCCGTGGCTTTTGGTGCGTTGCCGTTAAATAAAACGGTCATATCTGCTCCCGCACTTTTAGATACGCTGTAAAGGTATTCAATAGTGTCGCTTACACTCACATATTCGGTAGTAGGTCTGAGAATACTGAGAACTCTTAGTTCACAATCCTCTTCGTCAGCAATTATCTTTGCTGCTTTTATAATTCTGTCGCAGTCGGTTTGACTTGTAACGCAAGCGAGTATTGACGGCTTATCGTTGAACATCGGTGTCACCTCCTTTGTTATTGTGGCTATATAATACCCCCTCATTTTGAAAGGAATATATCGGTAATGTGAATTTATTGTGAAATATAACATTTTGATTAAATTAATTATCAAAAATAGCTTGTGAGTATTTAAGAGAATAAAAGAGTATATTTGCAAAATCAAGAGATTGTAAAGAGCTAAATTAAATTTTTCGGAAAAAGTGTTGACTTTGTCTGTTTTATGTAATATAATCATATTTACACGAAAAATACAGGAGGAATTAATATGTCAACATATTTAGCTAAAAAAAGCGAAGTTGAACGCAACTGGTTCGTTATTGACGCAGCAGGCAAGCCGCTTGGCAGAGTTGCTGCTCAGGCTGCCGTACTTTTGAGAGGCAAGCATAAGCCTACTTTTACACCAAACGTTGACTGCGGCGACCACGTAATTATCATCAACTGCAAAGATGCTGTTTTGACAGGCAATAAGCTTACTCAGAAGAAATGGCAGCGTCATACAGGCTATATCGGCCACCTTAAAGAAACACGCTATGATACACTTATGGCAACAAAGCCTACAAAGGCTATGGAGCTTGCCGTTAAGGGTATGCTTCCAAAGAACACACTCGGCAGAGCAGCTCTTTTAAGATTAAGACTCTTTGAGGGTGCAGAACACAACCATCAGGCTCAGAAGCCTCAGACGGTTGAAGCATAAGAAGGAGGCAGAACATAATGTACGATAACACAGCTTATTTTTATGGCACAGGCAGAAGAAAAAGCTCCGTTGCAAGAGTAAGACTTTATCAGGGCACAGGCAAAATCACAATCAACGACCGTGACATTGACGATTATTTCGGTCTTGAAACACTCAAGCTGATTGTAAGACAGCCTCTCGCTTTGACTGAAACTGACGAAAAGTTCGACGTAGTTTGCAGAGTTGCAGGCGGCGGCGTAACAGGTCAGGCCGGTGCAATCCGTCACGGAATTTCAAGAGCTCTTCTCCAGTATGACAGTGAGAACCTCAGAGGCAAGCTTAAGAAAGCCGGCTTCCTCACTCGTGACCCAAGAATGAAAGAGCGTAAGAAATACGGTCTCAAAGCAGCTCGTAGAGCACCACAGTTCTCCAAGAGATAATCTTTCAGATACAAGAATATCAAGAAAAGCTCGTTTCACAAGGGCTACAAAAGTTGCGGTATGTTGTCAGGTGTGGCAAAATTTGCATCAAATACAACTTTGCAACAACTATATTGGTATGTACAGGACATTTTTCAGTGGAAATACTGGGAAATGTCCTTTTTGTTAAAATTCAATTAACAAGAAGCAATTAATTTTTGTTTAATAAACTAAGAAAGGTTTAAAATGATTAGATTAAGACCTTATAAAAGCTGCGATTCGGAAGCAATCGCAGAGTGGGTAAAAGATGAAACCGTATTTCAAAAATGGGGTGGGGAACGTTTTGGTGAATATCCCGTTAATGCAAATATTATTGATGCAAAATACAAAAATGATAATGGTGATTGTGTTGAGCCCGATAATTTTTATCCTTGGACGGCAATTGATGATGATAACAGAGTTGTCGGGCATTTTATTATGAGATACACAGGGGGAGACAACAGACAATTGCGTTTTGGATGGGTTATTGTAGATGACGCCCTTAGAGGAAAAGGTTACGGAAAGCAAATGCTTACGTTAGGTTTAAAATATGCATTTGATATATTAGCTGTTGAGAGGGTTACCATAGGTGTTTTTGAAAATAATGCTCCTGCCCTTATGTGTTATAAATCGGTCGGCTTTAACGAAGTGGAAATAGTATATGGTCAACCTTGGAATATTATTGAAATGGAGATAAAAAAAGAAAACTTATTAAAATATTAAAAATAACGCATTACGGCAATGTTTAAAGGTTGTATATAATGTTTTATTTTCAAAACAAAAAAGGTTAGATTGCCGATTGTGCAATCTAACCTTTTGATTTTACTGTATTAATTATTTGTGAAATTCTTTGAAACTCTCAATTACTTGTTCGCGGTGCTTATAACTGTCTGAATTTTCATCGGGATTTTTCTTATCAATGCTGTTATCGGTATATATCATCATATATTTTCCGTTGTCAGAAAGATAAGCAGTTACAGCCGGCAAATCAAGAATTACAAACGAACCGTCTTTTTTTACTGAATCGATAACACTTTTAGCCGTATAATTCAGATTGTTTAAATCATATTCATAAAGCTCTATTGTTACAGCCTTGCCGTTATTCGTTGCGGTGAACTTCTTGCCTTCTTTTGCACCAACCAATGATGCATCCATCTTTGTAACCTTGTCATTGTCAATCTCACCGTCTTTAGTGGCGATATATCCGAGTTTTGCAAAGTAGGAGCATAATCCGTCATAATTATCTTCAAAATCAGCAGCCTCGGCTAAGGGAGCTGTTGTTTCTTCTGCTTGGTCTTCTGTTGACTGAGCTGTTTGCTGTGAATCAAGGGCGTCTTTATATCCGCAACCTGCAAACGAAACTGCCATCAGTCCTGCGCATAACAGAGCGGCAAAAATTCTTTTCATACTTATAGTCCTTTCAAGGGCAGATTTTTAAATTCAAACATTATTATAACTCATTCATCAAAATAAATCAATACTTTAATCTTTTTCATATTAAGCAAAAAGGACGAACAACGTTCGTCCCAAAAGCTTATCCTATTATATATACGTTTACATTGCGTCTGCCAAACGTAACACATTCATCATATGTGTTGTAGAAACAATCGACAATTGCGGAACCGTCCATCAATGCTCCGCCCGTATCAACGGCTGTTGCATATCCGTAAACAAAGCTTCCGTCTGTTGATTCGATATAAAGCTTAGAGCCGTACGGAATTATGTTTGGATTAACCGCAACGCCTCCGTGATAGGCAGGAACCCCTGTTGCCGTGCCTGCGCCTGCAGGAGCCGTATACGCGGTTCCTGAGCCTGTTAACACCTTAGTATATGAAACTTTGGTTCCGTTACTGTCAGTGAATGTTCCCAATGACTTATCGGAGGAGGCTCCCTTTGTGCCAATGAGTTTTATCTCATTTACAGCTTCCTTCACAACTTTTGAATCAACAACAGTTTTTGAGTCCTCTTTTCCGTCTACATATTTGTATTTTGTGGTGATTTGCTTTTCACCGTCTTCGCCTTTTTGCTCAACCTTTGAGTCGCCAAGGTCAAGTTTGTCAGACTTCTTCTCTTCGGTTTCATACTTGATTTTTTCAGTAGAGTTTTTTGTTAAATATGTAACTCTCTGAATAGTTACATCCGAAACCTCTTCGGTATTACTGTATCTTGAAACATTTAAAATATCGTCATCCGATACATTATAACCGGCAGCGTTTAATGCTTCGACAATGTTACCGTTACCAAGTAAAACGGTTTTTGTTTCGCCGTCAGCAGTTACATTAATATTTTTACCGTCTATAATTTTTACTGTGATGTCAGAATTGATTTTTGTGTCCAAATTAGGAACAACAATCTGGTTCTCATCAACAAAAATTCCGGACCTGTCAAGCAATTCACCGACTGTACCGCCATCGGATAAAGCTTTTTGTACCGTACCGCAGTTGTCAACTGTTACTTCGTATGCGGTCAAAACATGAAAAGTGTCAGTGTTGCTTAAAAAATCAAGAGTTTTGTTTTCTTGCATAATTTGTTCGGTAGTAATTTTCTCATCGTTTGCATTAGCCGAGGCTGAAAGCGCAGAACCTGTTGCCATGATTCCTGCAAGAGTTAATGCGCAAGCTGAGCGAAGTATACCAAATCGCTTTATGCTGTTCATATAATTCTCCTTTATTATGTTAGTGCGTAAAGCATAACCCGTCAAAAATAACATGTAATGCAGGCTGCTTTTACGTTGCTGCTAATTATAATTATCTTTCTTGGCAATGTCAAACCTGGACAAGCAGAGATTTTTAGTGAATATACACAATAAAAATGCCTATTTTTCTCAAAAAGCAATATTATTCGGGCGTTAAAGCAGCCAAAAGCCTGCAAAAATATAGGCAAGTTGCAAGAAATTAAAATGTTACATATTTGTAGCTTTTTGATAACCGTTTTGTAACCGTTGGATTTGCATTAATCTGTGTCGATAAATACACATATATATAAGAACAATTAATATCCTATAAAACGGATAAAAAATTAAGCTAACAGTAAGTCTAATCTTATAAATAAAAAATAATTTTAAAAAATTTCGAAATAAATTTTCATATATATAAAATTAAAAAAGAAATAATTAATATGAATCAGTTTTAAAGCATACAATATATTGTGTCAAAAGAGATATTATAGACTAAATATCCTTAATGAAAAATTTTTTAAAAAAATTTGTAAAAAACCCTTGACTTTTGTCGCGTAAGGTACTATAATAGCAAATGTTCGGTCGAGCGAAACGCCAAAACGAAGCGGACAAGACGCTGAGGAAGAGGCGAGAGAAAGCGCTTGAGAGAACAACAGGACCTTGAAAATTAAACAACGAAAAGAGACAAGGAACCCGTAATGACTTTGAGGAAAGCTCAAAGAATTACAAGTTTTAAGATGTACTTTAGAACATCGTAAATTCACGGATACGTCAAGTATTTGTTGATGAGCAGAGAGAACTCTGAAATTGATATTAAGGTTCGAAAGAGCTTTAAGATACAAATTTTAGAGAGTTTGATCCTGGCTCAGGACGAACGCTGGCGGCGTGCCTAACACATGCAAGTCGAACGGAACTGCTTCGAAGGATTTCTTCGGAATGACATTGATTCAGTTTAGTGGCGGACGGGTGAGTAACGCGTGAGTAACCTGCCTTCAAGAGG
>FMUV01000027.1 GCA_900101355.1 Ruminococcus sp. YE282 | reverse complement strand
CGCCCCAGTTATCGTTCCAGCTGCCGTTTGCAGCAAACTTAACCTGGTATGTATCGAACTCTTCAACATCTTCATACTTAATCTGGTAAACGTTGTCTGCAATTTCTTCCATCTTGTTTGCATCATCGTCTACTGTCCAGTTTGCACCGTTAAGCCAAGTTCCGTCACCGTTACCTACTGCACGCATTGCGTCAACTTCAAATTTCTTATCTTCAACGCCTGCGCCTGTTAATGTGATTTCGCCTGTCTCAGGATTGTATGTAACTGTTACATCACATGGTGATGATACAATCTTAGCTACGTTGTAGTCTCCCGGATAGCCGTGCCAGATTGGATCTTCAACGCCGTCCTGGTGCTCTACAACCTTTACCTGTACTTCACCGATTGCGTCTACATTCTCATATGTCTTTGAGTATGTACCGTCACTGTTCTGAAGCATTTCGTTATTTGTGTCGCTGCCGTCCCAGTTTGAACCACAGAGGTTTTCTGTACCTGCAACAATGTATGTGCTTGCAGGAGCTGTCGGCTCAGGATCTGTTGTAGGTTCAGGAGCTGTTGTTGGCTCTTCTGTTGTAGGCTCTTCTGTTGTAGTTGGTGTAGGATCTACGCCAAGCAATGCAGCAATTGTTGTAAGAGAAGCTGTTTCGGGATATGTTTCCGGATCATCAAGCTCAGAAGCATATGCATCTGCGTAATAGTTGTAAACGTCGATAGGAGCAACGCCAATCTGAGCGCAGTCTGCCTGTACAATCTCAGAAGTGATGATTTCAGCGTTCTTTACAGCATAGCTGTGAAGGAACTGAGAAAGGATTTCAGCCTTTGGCTGATGTGCAGGGAAGTAAGAATCAGTTGGTGGAATAATCTTACCTGTTGATGTAATAACAGCTTTTGCACCGTACTGATCTGAGTTGTTTTCCCAACCGCCTATGTAGTCGAGCTTTTTAGAGTCAACAGAGTTTTCTGTTCTCTTATCTTCGCCCAAGCAGTATACTGTATCTCCGAGGCACTCAACTCCCAAAAGAACGTCGCCTGTCTGAGGAGTGTCTCCTTCTTTAGTTGTTGCACTGAAGTTAAGTGCATAATCGGCACCTGCTTCGATTGAAACAGATTTTCCGTCTTCATCAACTAACTTAGAAGTATCATAAGCAAACAAATCGGTTGTGCCGGCAACCTTAGTACACCTTGTTGACTTTGTCTGCCATGCGGGTGTTTTGATTGAAGATCCGCCGTATACATTAAATAAGTTACAGAATACGGTCTTTACTGTGCCCCAATATGAAGGAGCTTTGAAATAAATAAGTGTTGTTGATGGTTCAGCCGCAGAAGCGGATACTGATGCAAGACAAGTAAAACTTGAAACAACAAGCATCAATGCCAAAATAAGGCTGACCAACTTTGATGACTTTTTCATCGGTAATTCCTCCTTTTGATTACTCATAAAATTGAGTAATATCATTATACATTAAAAGTATTAATTTTACAAGCCTTTTTTGGAAAATATGTTAATTTAATTATTCATACCATATGTAAAATCCAATAAAATTAAGTAAAAGATTGTTATTTTTTCTACATCACGTCAAAGGCTATTGACACAAACAAAAATTAATTGTATATTTTTAGGTGTATATTTCAAACAAAAGAGAGGCTATATTATGGATAACAGCAAAAAAACCATGGAAAAAATTGTCGCTTTGTGTAAAGGAAGAGGCTTTGTTTACCCAGGCTCTGAAATTTACGGCGGACTTGCAAACACCTGGGACTTCGGACCTCTTGGCGTTGCACTTAAAAATAACATCAAAAATGCCTGGCTCAAAAAATTTGTTCAGGAAAACAAATATAACGTAGGTCTTGACTCTGCAATTCTTATGAATCCGCAAACCTGGGTTGCTTCGGGTCACCTCGGCGGATTTTCCGACCCTTTGATGGACTGCAAGGAGTGTAAGACACGCCACCGTGCAGACAATCTGATTGAAGACTTTGACGGCACAAATGTTGCAGGCTGGACAAACCAGCAGATGACAGACTATATTAATGAAAAGCAAATTCCATGCCCTAACTGCGGCAAACATAATTTTACCGACATTCGTCAGTTTAACCTTATGTTTAAGACTTTTCAGGGTGTAACCGAAGACAGCAAAAACGAAATTTATCTTCGCCCCGAAACCGCACAGGGAATTTTTGTAAACTTCTCTAATATTCAGCGCACAAGCAGAAAGAAAATCCCGTTTGGCGTTGCACAGGTCGGTAAGTCTTTCAGAAACGAAATCACACCGGGCAACTTTATCTTCCGTGTGCGTGAATTTGAGCAGATGGAGCTTGAGTTCTTCTGCAAGCCCGGAACAGACCTTGAATGGTTTGAATATTGGAGAGCATTCTGCCGTGACTTCCTTTATTCACTCAACATCAAAAAAGAAAATCTTCGTCTTCGTGACCATTCTGCCGAAGAGCTTTGCTTCTACTCAAAGGCTACAACTGACTTTGAGTACCTCTTCCCGTTCGGCTGGGGCGAGCTTTGGGGTGTAGCGGACAGAACCGATTACGACCTTACACAGCACAGCAAAACAAGCGGCAAAACTCTTGAATACTTTGACCAGACTACTAATGAAAAGTATATTCCGTATGTAATTGAGCCGTCACTCGGTGTTGAACGTCTCTTCCTTGCAATTGTGGTTGAAGCATATGACGAAGAACAGATTGACGAAAAAGACACCCGAGTTGTTATGCACCTGCACCCCGCTCTTGCACCGTTTAAGGCTGCTGTTCTTCCGCTTTCCAAGAAGCTTAACGAACAGGCGGAGAAAGTTCACGAAATGTTGTCAAAAGACTTTATGACAGATTATGATGACGCAGGTTCCATCGGCAAACGTTACAGACGTCAGGACGAAATCGGAACACCGTTCTGCATTACATACGATTTTGATTCAATTGACGACGGCTGCGTAACTGTTCGTGACCGTGACACAATGAAGCAGGAACGTATTGCTATTGACAAACTTAACGAATACATTTCCGATAAAATCAAATTCTGATATATTTAATTTACACATACAGTGCAGGCTGATTTTAGTCTGCACTGTTTTTTTAACCTCAGTGTGTAATCTCTCAACTTCTAAGGCTGCTTCCGGTCTGAATTTCAATAAGAATTGTAATCTTCCGCTGAACCCTTGAATAGCTGCGCTATTCTGAATTGTTTGCCAAGCGGTTGTATGCTCTGCTTTTTGCAAGCAAGTCTGAATATTATTTCGATTTAAATTAAACAGAAAAAGACAAAATCCCCGACGGAAAAATCCGTCGGGGATAATTATTTATAACAGTGTATTAATTAAACTGTCTCGCTGTTGTTGCCATAGTAAGCATTGAGATACATCTGCTTGATTTCGCTGAAGAGCGGGTATCTTGGGTTAGCGCCTGTGCACTGGTCATCGAATGCCTGCTCTGTCATATCGTCAAGACGGTTAAGGAAGTCCTCTTCGTCCGGAACGTAATCCTTGATTGTATCCTTTATGCCAACTCCCTTCTTAAGGTCGTTTACAGCCTTGATAAGGTTTTCAACGCTCTCTTCGTCGTTCTTGCCGCCGAGTCCGAGGAAACGAGCTACTTCAGCATAACGAGCCTGAGTCTTTGGATGGTCATACTGTGGGAATGTACCCATCTTTGTAGGAACTTCAGCAGAGTTGAATCTGATTACCTGCTCAAGCATGAGTGCGTTTGCAATACCGTGAGGAACATGGTGGAAAGCACCAAGCTTGTGAGCCATTGAGTGGCAAACACCGAGGAATGCGTTAGCAAATGCCATACCAGCCATTGTAGCTGCGTGTGCAACCTTTTCACGTGCGAACGGCTCATTCTGACCGTTGTCATAGCAAGCAGGGAGGTACTTGAAGATGAGTTCAAGTGAACGAAGTGCAAGACCGTCTGTAAAGTCTGTTGCCATCATTGAAGCATAAGCCTCAAGTGCGTGAGATACAGCGTCAATACCTGATGCAGCTGTCAAGCCCTTAGGACCGCTCATCATATTGTTAGCGTCAACAATAGCCATGTTAGGCATAAGCTGATAATCAGCAAGCGGGTACTTAATGCCTGTATCCTGGTCAGTAATTACGGCAAACGGTGTAACTTCTGAACCTGTACCTGATGAAGTAGGAATAGCAATGAAGTAAGCCTTTTCGCCCATCTTCGGGAAAGTGTAAACTCTCTTACGGATATCGCAGAAACGCATAGCCATATCCATAAAGTCAGCTTCCGGATGCTCGTAGAGAACCCACATAATCTTACCAGCGTCCATTGCAGAACCGCCGCCGAGTGCGATGATGCAGTCAGGCTCAAACTTGCGCATTACTTCTGCACCCTTCTGAGCTGAAATAAGTGACGGATCCGGCTCAACATCAGCAAATGTTGTGTGAACAATGCCCATTTCATCGAGCTTATCTGTGATTGGCTTTGTGTAGCCATTCTTATAAAGGAATGAGTCTGTTACGATAAAGGCTCTCTTCTTGCCCATAACGTCCTTAAGCTCCTGAAGAGCTACCGGCATACAGCCTCTCTTGATATAAACTTTTTCAGGTGCTCTGAACCAAAGCATATTCTCTCTCCTTTCGGCAACCGTCTTGATGTTGATAAGGTGCTTGCAGCCAACGTTTTCTGATACTGAGTTGCCGCCCCAAGAGCCGCAGCCGAGTGTGAGTGATGGTCTGAGCTTGAAGTTGTAGAGATCACCGATACCGCCCTGTGATGAAGGAGTATTTACAAGAATACGGCAAGTCTTCATGCGGGAAGCAAATTCGTCAATCTTAGCTCTCTCGTTAACAGCGTCAACATAGAGTGAAGATGTGTGACCGTAACCGCCGTCAGCGATAAGGTGCTCTGCCTTTGAAATAGCGTCTTCAAAGTCTTCAGCCTTGTACATAGCAAGAACAGGAGAAAGCTTTTCGTGAGCAAATTCTTCGCTGATGTCAACAGATTCAACTTCACCGATAAGAATCTTTGTTTCTTCAGGAACTGTTACGCCTGCAAGACCTGCGATTGTAACAGGCTTCTGACCAACGATTTTAGCGTTAAGCGCACCGTTGATGATGATTGTCTTTCTTACCTTTTCTGTTTCGTCAGCATTAAGGAAGTAACAACCGCGTGCCTTAAATTCCTTCTTAACCTTTGAGTAGATTTTCTTTTCAACGATAACTGACTGCTCAGAAGCGCAAATCATACCGTTATCAAATGTCTTTGAGTGAATAATTGAGTTAACTGCAAGAAGAATATCTGCTGTCTCATCAATGATAGCAGGAGTGTTACCTGCGCCGACGCCGAGTGCCGGCTTACCTGATGAATAAGCAGCCTTAACCATTCCCGGACCGCCTGTTGCGAGAATGCAGTCAGCTTCCTGCATAAGCATATTTGTAAGTTCAAGTGAAGGAATGTCAATCCAGCTGATGATTCCTTCCGGAGCACCTGCTTCAACAGCAGCCTCAAGAACAACCTTTGCAGCTTCGATTGTGCTCTTCTTAGCACGTGGGTGTGGGCTGATGATGATACCGTTACGTGTCTTTAAGCAAACAAGTGTTTTAAAGATAGCAGTTGAAGTTGGGTTTGTTGTCGGGATAACGGCAGCAATTACACCGATTGGCTCAGCAATCTTTTTGATACCGAACGACTTGTCCTCTTCGATAACGCCGCAAGTTTTAACATTTCTGTATGCGTTGTAAATATATTCTGATGCGAAGTGGTTCTTGATTACCTTGTCTTCTGCAACGCCCATTCCTGTTTCTTCAACAGCGAGCTTTGCAAGCGGGATACGCATTTTGTTAGCTGCGGTTGCAGCAGCAAGGAAAATCTTGTCAACCTGTTCCTGTGTGTAGGTTGAGAAAATCTTCTGAGCTTCTCTTACTTTTGCAAGGGCTGCTTCAAAAGTTTCTGTGTTGTCCACAATAGGATACTCTTTGTTACTCATTTGACTACCTCTTATCTAACTTTATTGTGTTATGTCATTCAGCAGAGCTGAAAGTTTGGCTGATTATTCTGAAATTTCCTCATACGCAAAATTATTATTCTTTGCGTAATCAATACCGTAAGAACCCTCGGGTGCTTTGATGGTAATCGGATTCGGACAATCCGAAAACGCATTATCGGGAATTTCTTTTACGGTTGAAGGAAGTGTTACTTCCGTAAGCTCCTGACATTGATAGAACATAAACTCGCCGAGCTTTGTAAATGTATCACTCTCAGGAATTGTAACGCTTTTAAGACCGGCTGCCGCAAAAGCATAAACGCCTATATCTTTGAGCGTTGTCGGAAGTTCGATTGACTCAAGACTTCTGCAATTAAAAAATACGTTAGTGCCCAAAGTCTCAAGGTTTTTGGAAAGTTTTACACTCTTTAAGTTTCTGTTGCTTGAAAAAGCGTAATCCTTTATTTCGGTAATTGAATCCGGCATTTCAACGCTTGTAATATCTTTTGAATTAAAAACGCTGCTGCCGATAGTTGTAACTGTGTAATTATTAAATGTTTCGGGAATTACAACATCTTTGTTTGTGCCGAGATATTCGGTAATCATCAATTGGTTGTCATTGATGATGAAGAACCCGAAATCGTCACTTTTCAGATCAGGTACGGTTGTAGGAACAACATAGCCCGGCTTATTGTCGGTGTTATCAGTACATCCGCAGCCGGCAAATCCGACAGCCGCCGTTGCACACATTGAACAGGCAAGCAGGGCGCATAAAAATCTTTTCATTTGGCAGATTTCCTTCCATTCCACAATATTTTATAATCCGTTAATATTCTTTCTCTGACAGTACCATTCTATCATCATCGTTAAATATTTGTCAATGTATTTTTTCGATTTTTTACACTTTTATCGGGTTATATAATAAAACTGTGAATATCAGGGCTTTATTGAGCAAAAACCACCAAATTTAATTATTTTACTTTAAAAACTGCCGATTCGTTTATATTTGACTGTAAAAAAATACAATTTAAATTCATATGCAAAAATGCATATATAATAGTATAACCGATATGCAACAAAAAACATATTACATGAATATGTAATTTTTTGTAATTATTTTTAATTTTATTTTTCATAAAAAGAAAATAATGCTTAATTATGTGGCTAAAACTGCATAAAAATCAAAAATTCGGGCACAAGGGGTTGATTTATAAAAACAAAGATGATATAATAGTTACAAATTTGTTAATAAGTTGCTCCGAATTTGTAATTTTTAGGAGTGCTGTTAATTATTAACTGGAGGTTTTTAAAATGCAGAGGATTAAAAAGCTTACTGCAATCATTCTGAGCATTCTCGTTGTTTCAAGCGTATGTGTGTTCGGTTCTGTTTCAGCAGGAGCGTCCGGCACAGGCGCCGGCCTTGCAGAATGGGCACTTAATGCCTATTACAGCGGCTGGAGCTATGTTTACGGCGGCTCAACCCCCGGTGCGGTTGATTGCTCCGGACTTATTTATTCATATTGCGGCGGCGAAAGAGTAAATATGATTGAGACCTGCACTGAGCAGGGTTCAGTAAGCGCAGGAGTACCTAATATTCACGGTCTTGGTCTTTGGCGTCCGGGACACGTCGGCGTTTATGTCGGCAACGGCATGGAGGTTGACGCAAGAGGCGATGATTACGGCGTTTGTTACGAATCAATGTCATCATCATACCTCGGCTGGACATATTGGTTTAAGCTTGCGGCTGTTTCATATACTGAAAACGGTTGGGAACAGTTTAACGGCGATTACTATTACTATGAGAACGGCGAATACATAACAGATACTTCAAGAACAATCGGCGGAACAACATACTACTTTGATTCAATGGGTCGTTCAAGCGACACACCGTCCGATACTTCTTCAACAAGTTCTTCATCTTCCTCAAACAGCTCATCGGATAATTCTTCAAGCAGTTCGGAAGATACTCAAAGCAACGCAACATCATATCAGCTCGGTTCAAACGGAAAAGAAGTTGAAAAGATTCAGGCTCGTCTTAAAGAGCTTGGCTACTTCAACGGTGAAGTTGACGGAAACTTCGGCGAAGCCACACAGGCAGCATACAAGGCATTTCAGGCAGCCGCAGGTCTTACAGTTGACGGCATAGCCGGCTCAGACCTCGATGTGCTTTATTCCGACAATGCTCCGCAGGAAAGCGCAGTTGAAGAAACAACCGTTCCCGAGGAAACAACACCGAAAACCGAGTTTAAGCTTGGCGATGACGACACCAAAGTCGGCGACATTCAGGCAAAGCTCAGAGACCTTGGATACTATACAGACACGGTTGACAACTTCTTCGGTGCAAATACCGAAACAGCCGTAAAGGCTTTCCAGACAGCAAACAACATTGATGCAACAGGCGTAGTTGACGAAGCTACATACAACGCACTTTTCAGTGAAAATGCCGTTGCAAATCCTAACCCTGTAACAAATGATGTTCAGAGCACATCAGGCCCTGTTCAGCTGCCGTCAACGGTAAGCCCCTCTGCATTGATTATTTCAAATCAGCAGAACCAAAATTACGCTGACACAGCCTCGGATATTGTAGTTAAGACAAACAAAGTTACTCAAAAGGTGCTTTCAAAATCATCTTCGGTAATCCCGTCTGTAACTACCGCCCAGGTAAAAAGAACAGCTACCGTTTGGGTTTGGTTCGTACTTGTTGCCGTAATACTCGGCGTTACAGCACTTGTGTTCTTCTTACGTGACCACAAAAGCAAAAGATATGCAAGATACTGTGAAAAGAAGAAAAAAACAACACCTAAATCCGAATGGAATGCAAGATGGTAAAACTTAGCAAAATAATGGCAGTACCGTTGTCGGTATTGCCATTTTGCCGTTTATGGGACAAAAACAATCAGAAAGGTGAATTGTATGAGTAAAGAAAGAATCGACAAACAAATTGAGTTTTGTCTGGAACTTGATAAAGAGAAAAAAATAAAACGCCAGACTCTTTTGTCTGACGGCGAAACCAGGGAAAATGATGCAGAACACGCATGGCATATGGCTGTTATGTGTATTTTGCTTCAGGAATATTCAAATGAAAAAATCGACTTGCTGAAAACAATCTCTATGATACTGATTCACGACGTTGTAGAAATAGACGCCGGAGATACATACGCATATGACGACGAAGGAAAAAAGACGCAGCGTGAACGTGAAGTAAAAGCGGCTGAAAGGATTTTCGGAGTGCTTTCCGACGACCAAAAAGACAAATTCAGCGCACTGTGGGATGAATTTGAAGCGGGCGAAACGCCCGAGGCAAAATTTGCACACACAATGGATAATTTTCAGCCCGCAATGCTCAATAATGCAACCGACGGAAAGATGTGGAAGTCTCACAAGGTAAAGCTTCAGCAGATTTTGGAAAGAAACAGCAACTCGGCTGACGGTTCAAAAACACTTTGGGACTATGCCCTCAATAATTTTATAATGCCGAACGTTGAAAAAGGTCGCATACAAAATTAACCCCTATCCTCTGTTTCTTAATTCAAGAGTTATTCAAGAGTTAAAATCAGGCTAATACAAAGGCGAAAGTCTCGCCTCTTCCCTGCACATTAATTAAATTTCAGTTCAATAACGCTTCTGTCTGTTGTAAAATGGCGCAGTTTTACCCCCGCAGAGGTCAGCATTTTTTTAGAAGCAACGGTTTCTGCGGTATCGGCATACTTGTCATAAAGGTAAACCACTTCGGATATTCCCGACTGAATTATCGCCTTGGCACATTGATTGCACGGAAACAGGTCAACATAGATTCTTGCGTCCTTCAAATCTCTTCCTCTTGCATTAAGAATTGCATTGAGTTCGGCGTGCACAACATAGTTATATTTTGTGTCATCGCCCTCCCTGTCCCACGGATAGTCATCATCCGAACATCCATAAGGAAAACCGTTGTATCCGGTAGACAAAATTATGTTGTTGCAATCGACAATGCAGGCTCCGACCTGTGTATTCGGGTCTTTGCTGCGCTTTGCCGCAAGCAGTGCAACTCCCATAAAGTATTCATCCCATGAAATATAATCTTGTCTTTTCATAAATTGTCACCTCATAATAGTCTTGAACACAAAATATGTCGGATTTAAACAATAAATAAACACTGATTTGTTATAATTAACAAGTACAAATCTGTATAATAAAATTATATAATATTATCATAAAATAGGCAAGCAAAACGCAATCCTTTTAGAAGTAATTTTTGTCATTATTTTATCTCGGTCAGTATTGATTTTTAGGGTTGATTGGTGTAATATATTACTGCATATTGATTCAATGGAGAGTTATGTGCTCCGGTTAGGGCAAGGCTGTAATATTTTGCGGTTTTTGCCTTACATTTTTTATACGAGAGGGAATTATGAATATTGTAATTGTAGGATGTGGCAAAGTCGGCACATCCATAGCCCACGAGTTAAATACCGAGGGTCACGATATTGTTTTGGTTGACATTAACGGCGACGCAGTATCAAGATTATCGGATTCAATTGACGCAATGGGCGTAGAGGGTAATGGCGCAACATACGATACACTAACCGAAGCGGGAGTTCAAAACGCAGACTTAGTTGTTGCGGTAACGGCAAAAGACGAAGTTAATCTGTATGCCTGCCTGATGGCAAAATCCGCCGGTGTAAAACATACCATTGCAAGGGTACGTAATCCGGAATATACACAGGATTTGTTCAGAGTAAAAGATTTGCTCGGACTTTCAATGGCAATCAACCCTGAGCAGACCACAGCAATTGAGATAAGCCAACTTTTCCGTTTTGCGGGCGCAAGCGAGGTTGACACGCTGTCAAGAGGAATGGTGGAACTGATAAAGGTAACCGTTCCCGAAAAGTCAATTGTAGCAAACAAACGCATAAGTCAAATTGATATACTTAAAAACAAGGTTCGCATATGCTCGGTTGAGCGCGGCAGCGAAGTGTATATTCCAAACGGTGATTTTGTTATTCAAAGCGGAGATAAGATTTCAATTGTTTCAAAGTCCGAAACTGCCGCAAAATTTTTCAGAAAAGTAAACGTAATAATCGGCAGAAGCCGAGACGTTATTCTTCTCGGCGGAGGAAAGGTATCGTTTTATCTTGCACAAAGATTGATAAAATCAGGCATAAATGTTAAAATTATTGAAAAAAATCCGATAAGATGCAAGGAACTTGCCGAGCTGCTCCCCGAAGCCGTTATAATTAACGGCGACTGTATGGACCAAGATTTGCTTCTCAGCGAGGGCATTGAACATGCAGACGGCGTTGCCGCACTGATGGACTTTGACGAAGAAAATATTCTGATTTCACTTTATATCAAGGGCGTTTCAAAAGCCAAAATCATCACCAAGGTAAACAACACATCTTTTGATAATATTGTTGAGCAGCTTAACCTTGAGTGTGTAATCAACCCAAAGAATATTTCAGGCGAATACATTGCAAGCTATATCAGGGCGATGCAAAACTCCCTGGGAAGCAACGTAGAAACCCTTTATCGTCTTAATGAAGACAGGGTTGAAGCACTTGAGTTTAATGCAAAAAGCTCATCTAAGCTGGTTGGTATTCCGATTTCAAAGCTGAACCTCAAAGATAATCTCCAAATAATCTGTATTAACCGCAAAGGCAGAATAATACTTCCTGTCGGCAGTGATTCGATTATGACCGACGATTTGGTTATAGTAATCACAAAACACAAGGGACTTAGCGACCTTGACGATATTTTGGACTAACGGAGCATCAATTCAATGGATAAAAAAATAATCACCTATATTCTCGGCTGGGTATTAATCGTTGAGGCGATTGCAATGCAAATCGGCACAATCACCTCGCTTATATATAAAGAAAGCAATTGGATTTATTTTGTAATCGTCGGTGCGGCAAGCGCATTGGTCGGATTTGTTCTCGTTAAAATAATGAGAAGAAAAAATATGGTGCTCTACCAAAAGGCAGGCTTTGCCGCAACGGCACTAAGCTGGATTTTACTTTCGCTTGTAGGTTGTCTGCCGTTTTGGATAAGCGGCGAAATTCCGACATTCATTGACGCTTTCTTTGAAATTGTTTCGGGTTTTACAACAACAGGTTCAACAATACTTGAAAACGTTGAGGGACTAAGCCACGGTATGCTGATTTGGCGAAGCTTTTCGGTTTGGCTCGGCGGTATGGGCGTTATCGTCTTTTTGCTTGCTTTAATACCAAAGCTCGGCGGTTCGCAAAATATCTATCTTATGAGGGCTGAAAGCCCTGGACCTATTGTCGGCAAAGCCGTTCCGAGAATGCGTAACTATGCGGCACTGCTGTACGGGATATATATGGGACTTACCGCTCTTGAAATTATCCTTTTGCTGTGCGGCGGAATGGGAATCTTTGACGCACTTAACACGGGATTTGCTTCGGCAGGCACAGGCGGATTTGGTGTAAGAAATAACAATATGGCTGCATACAGTCATTACAGCCAGGTAGTAATTGCAATTTTCCTGGTGCTGTTCGGAACAAATTTTTCATTTTATATTATGCTGCTTACGAAAAAATTTAAGCAAGCGTTTAAGATGGAAGAATTGTGGCTTTATATCGGAATAATCGCAGTTTCAACTTTGATAATTTCGGTGAATATCAGTTCACTCTACCCTACGGCGTATGAATCATTCCACCAAGGATTTTTCTATGTCACATCAATCATAAGCACCGCAGGATTCGGCATTGATGATGTTAACCGCTGGCCTGAGCTTTCAAAGGCTGTTATTATAATAATTACATTCATAGGCGCAATGGCAGGCAGCACGGGCGGCGGATTTAAGGTGTCAAGAATCCTGATACTGTGTAAAGAGGTACGAAAAGAATTTGCGCTCCTTGTTCACCCACGAAACGTAAGAACCGTCAAACTGGACGGAAAAACGGTTGACCATAATATTATGAGAACCACTTCAGTATTTTTGGTTGTATATCTCGGCATATTCATCCTAAGTTTTATCATTGTGGCATTTGAGGGCAAAGACGTGCTTACAAGCTTTACGGCTGTTGCCGCTTCAATTAACAACACCGGTCCTGGCCTTAATCTTGTAGGTCCTGCCGGAAACTATTCATCATTTAACATTCTTTCAAAATCCGTAATGATTTTTGATATGATTGCGGGAAGACTTGAATTGTATCCGCTTTTGCTGTTATTTTCACCGTCGGCGTGGAAAAGAGCATAATTCGATATTAATAAAAGGGCGAAAAATTTTCGCCCTTTTTATTTTTTTCAATAAAAATTAATGTTCTCGGCAAAGATAAACCCACATAAATATGATTATCAATATAAACAGAAGTATGTTTTTTTAGCCTTTTGCAAGTTTCCTTTATAGAAAATGCACAAACAATAAATGATAAGTGTAAATTAATTTAGCAACAAATTTTTAATAAATTTGTATTTAACATCTAAAAATATATTTGAGATTTATTCAAAACGTAAAACTTTTATTGTTTTCATTATCTAAATATACAAAGATTTTCGGTAATTTTTTGTTATTTTTCTACTATACTCTGCCGAAAAATTATTGTATAATATAGACAGCAAATCACGAAACGGTTTGCCCGCACAATACTTTCCGAAAGGGGACACAATTATGAAATTAGATAAAGTACTTGCAGAAAGAAAAAATAAAGTCATTTATCGTGACGGAGACCTCGTTGCAAAGGTATTTGACGAAACTTTTCCAAAATCTGATATTCTCAACGAAGCATTGAATCAGGCAAGAGTTGAAGAAACAGGACTTAACATTCCTAAGATTGAAGAAGTAACAAAGATTGATGGCAAATGGGCAATCATCTCAACATATATTGAAGGCAAAACCCTCAAAGAGCTTATGGACGAAAACCCTGACAAAATAGATGAATATCTCAATCAGTTTGTTGATATTCAGATAAATATTTTAAACCAAAAAGCTCCGTTGCTTAATAAGCTTCAGGACAAGATGAACCGCAAAATCAGCGAAACAGACCTTGACGCAACAACTCGCTATGAATTGCACACCCGTCTTAACGGAATGCACAAACACTATAAGGTTTGCCACGGCGACTTTAACCCAAGTAATGTAATCATTACTCCGGAGGGCACACCGTATGTATTAGACTGGTCGCACGCAACTCAGGGCAACGGCGCAGCTGACGCCGCAAGAACTTATCTTTTGTTCCGTCTTGACAAGCAGGATGACATTGCAGAAAAATACATCAAATTGTTCTGTGAAAAGACAGATACCGCACGTCAGTATGTAAACGAATGGCTCCCGATTGTTGCAGCATCTCAGTCGGTAAAGGGCAAACCCGAAGAAAGAGAATTTCTGTTATCTTGGGTTAACGTTTGCGACTATCAATAATCTCAAATATTATATTCCTACTCATACTAATCTACCCCTTCCTAAAAAGGTCCCCACTTGCTTATAAACAAGTGGGGATTGTTTTTGTATCAAATTTTGTAAAAATCTCCGCCAAAGGGTAACAACACGGAATCAATCTTGTCTTTTGGCAAAAGCCACAGCTTTACATACATCGCAACAGGTGAAGCGGGCGGCAAAGGAATTATGCCGAGATTTGCGTATTGCGATTTAGATTCGTACTCAAAGCCGCTGCTATCCCCCGTCAAAAACAAAGGAATTTTATAATCTTTTGCAGCATTGCAAAATTGCTTTAAAGCCTCGTCGGAAGTATTAATCGTTCCTGAATGGTATGTGCCAAGCAAAATCGCCTTAGTGTCCCTGTTAATCTTAGGATAACTCATTCCGACATAAGGAACAATATAAACAACGTCCGATTTTTGACTGAGGTTTTGCTCAAACAAAAATTTTATATCGTCTTCATATTCGGAATATTCCGAATTTCTTATAAAGATGCCGTTAGAAATTTCACCGTAAGTTGAATTAAATATGTCAAACAAATTGTCAGAGTATGCATTGTGCGGCAAAAGCCTTGAGGCACGGTGGATTTTTACCGGCTCGGTTCCATTCTGATACGAGGCAAAAACACCTCTGCCCTCTCCCGAGGCAATAAAGTCAACAGCGGCACAAAAATTATTCAGGCCGTTTGAACGTTTATCGGGAAGCGGATAATTGGCAGAAACCACAACAACAGGAACGCCGCACAACCCCAACTTATAGGACAAAAACGAGCAGACATACTGTAATGTATCCGTACCGCAGGCTACAATGACGCCGTCAAAATCGCTGATATTATGTGAACAAAGGCAGTCATACAGAGAGTTCAGATAATCGGCGGACAGGGTTTCACTCAATATGTTATATGGCTGTTCCACTTCAAATTCTGCCGATTCACCCGATTTTCGATACATATCAATTAACAGCGCAGAATTATTTTCATCAGGCGAAATACTTCCGTTAACTATTGTGCTGCCGATGGTGCCGCCTGTAAAAACCAAAAGAATCTTCATATTGTGATACACCTCAGTCAAAAAAACAAACTTTACTTAGCCCTGGTGTTTAATCTTTCCGCTAAGCTTTAAAATATTTATTTCGTATATATCAGCCGCTTCACATTCGGATTTATGCTCTTTGTTGTCAAATTCAGAGAACTCGGGAGCATACTTTTTTAATAACTGCTTAAAGGCATGTTCACGGTTGGCATCTGACTTTTTTGCCGTGCCAAATACAACAACACTTTTATACTTTGTATCAAGTTTCTCGGCTAAAACTTCGCTGTCGGTTACGACGGTAAAGCATACTTTGTCGGAAAACAGAATATTATCCTGTTTATGTCCCGAATTTTTGGCACAGTGAAAATATATTTTATCGCCGTCGTAAGCGTAATTTACAGGAACGCCATAGGGGAATCCGTCTTCGCCGACGGTAGACAAAATACCATAACTGCCTTCGACAAGGATTTGTTTTGAAGTGCTCTCGTCAGCTTCAAGATTTGCCCTTCTCATCTCGTAGTTTTTCATTACTCAACCTCCAAAATTTATAAAATTAATGACTTGCAAATTATCTAATTACAGTCAGATATATTTAATTTACAAATACTAAATATAGACACTGTTTAAAATATTATAACATATTTTAAAACTACTCACAATAAAACATTGACAGTTTGCAAAACTTCTGCTATAATATCATTTGTGTTAGAAATCTGCGCCAATAGCTCAGTTGGTTAGAGCTACCGGCTCATAACCGGTCGGTCCGGGGTTCGAGTCCCTGTTGGCGCACCAGAATAAGGAATATCCGTTAAGGGTATTCCTTATTTTTTATATCTTATTGATTAAATAAAAAAGCACCTTGCAGGTTAAAATAATTACGAAGTGTTATAAATGAATTACGTAAAATACAAAAACACTTGTAATGCGTCATGGCAATGAAATATGTTTAAGCAGTTAAAAATAAAATTATTTGATTGATTTATTTACATACTTGTGTTAAAATTCTAATAACAACTATGTAAAAACCAATGCTTTTTACATAGTTGATAATATTTATTGATATAAAATATATAAAATATATAATATTCATATATTTTAATACGCAAGGTGATAACGATGTACGAATCATTATTAAAATTATTTTACAAAGATAAAGAATTATATGAACAAGAGTTTAATTCTCGCATTAACTCAACTACTGCAGTTTTTATTGACTTTTATGTAAATAATAATCAAGCCTTTTTTATTGAGGATAGTGAGTTATTAAAAAAAGTAATTAATATTGAAAAAATTGATAAAAGTATTCATAATTTAGTTCAGCTTCTTCCTAAATTATCAACTAATCAATTTAAAAAAAGATGTTTAATTGATGAAATTGTACTTTCAAACAAAATAGAGGGAGTTCACAGTACCAGAAGAGAAATTGACAATGTGCTTAATGATATAGATAGTAATTCAAGCAAACGCTTTAAGGGACTTGTGAACAAATATGTTCTCCTATATAATATGGAAAACATTGAAATCAATACTCCTAAGGATATTAGGGAAATATATAATGAATTAGCTTTACCTGAAATCATAGAGGATGCTCCGAATAATGCCCCTGACGGAAAAATGTTCAGAGCAGAAAGTGTCAGCGTTATGTCTCCTACCGGAAAGTCGATTCACACAGGACTTTATCCTGAAAAAGCAATCATCGAAGCAATGCAAAAAGCCATATCACTTTTAGATAAAGATGAAATATTAGATTTATTTAAAATTGCTATATTTCACTATTTATTCGGATATATACATCCATTTTACGATGGTAACGGACGCACTTCCAGATTTATTAGTAGCTATCTGCTTTCAAAATGTTTAGAACCTATTATTAGCTTTAGAATTTCATATACTATTCAGGAAAATATAAAACAATATTATGAGGCCTTTAAAATCTGCAATGATCCACGAAACAAAGGGGATTTAACTCCATTTTTATTTATGTTCATAGAAATAATTGAACAATCTATGCAACAACTACACGAAGCCTTATCTATACGTGCAAAGTATTTTGAACATTATAGCGATGCTATTGAACTATTACCTAATAGTGATAATAAAAAATATTGTCGCATATATTATCTGTTAGTGCAGGCAAGTTTGTTTTCAGAAAATGGAATCACAATCAAAGAATTAATAGAAAATACTGATGAAAGCAGAAGTACTGTTTTAAACAGATTAAAGGAAATCTCAAAACATGATTTATTGGTAGAAAAAAAGCCAACAAAAGAAAAACATTTTTCTTTAGATTTAAATAAAGTGGATAACATTATTTTGAGTACTGAGTAATAAAAACCCATACGCTGTATAAGTGTATGGGTTTTAAAGCACCTACAAACGCATAAATATTTTTGATAAATAAACCAAAAGCAACCACCCTTACGAGTGGTTGCTTCGGATTTAGAAGTTTTGAAATTAACGTAAAATACGTGAAATGTCAATTAATTTTGAGCCAAACTCAGATTAACCGGCTTTGGTTTCACCTGTTTCACCAAAGAAGTTAAATCTGAAAAGCTTGCTTTCATCATTTTTGTTATCGCAAATGATGCTTGCCTCGGCAATCTTGCCGCCCTCAATAAGCTTTGTCAATCCAACAAGCTGTGAAAGCTTGCTGCGAAGATTGAGTCTGTCTCCCTCTTTTGTTACTAAATATACGTTGCCTTCGCAGGTATCAAGCACAGCGAGGAACGCAGTTACATCAATGTTGTGTAAGCTAAGAATTGGTGTCATAATGTTTCCTCCTTCAATTCTTTAAAAATATAAAGTTTTTGTGGCCATTTACCATTTGGCAAATCATGATTTAATTTATCGGCTTATCTAACTTCAAATTATACCCGGGATTGAAGATTTGAAATTAACCGGTAGTCAAGCGGACTTTTTACTTGACAATTATTATTATAATCAAGTTTTTGAAAAAGTCAACAATTTCATTGATTTATTTTTGTAACATCAAGCAATCACCTATCAATTATAGCCAAAATATATAGCGAAATTATGTGCATATTGCTAATATAATTCTGATTTAGAATTTACAAACCGCATACTTATGTATGGTTGTTTCGTCATATTGTCCAACTTAATTCCTTTTAGGAAACATACAGCGTACTATTTTCACAAACTTAAAATATTTTTATATTGAGATTTCTTTAAAAATAGGTTATAATCATAGTGCAAATCTCCCAGCCGATAAGGCGGCGGGGTTAATTCAACCTCGGTGAGGTTATAATCTCTCACCGAACCCCTGAGGAGCTATCGCTTCCTTTGCAGGGCTTGAAAAAGCAAAGCAGAGTATTGCTGTGATTAAATAGTATTGGAATGAGGAAAGGAAGGCTTTTTATGCTAAACGATTTTTATAAACAATTCAAAAGCGGAACCGATATCAGAGGTGTTGCCAGCGAAGGTGTTGAGGGACAGAGCGTCAACCTTACTGATGATGTTCTTGCAAATATGGTTGACGGATTTATACTTTGGCTTTCAAACAAGCTTGGCAAATCACCCGATTCACTCAAAATATCGGTCGGTCGCGACAGCCGAATTTCCGGTCCTCATATTATGGACATTGCCGTAAACCGATTCACCGCATGCGGCACAAACGTTCTGCGTTGCGGGCTTGCCTCTACCCCGTCAATGTTTATGACAACGGTTGACCTCGGATGTGACGGTGCCTTGCAGATTACGGCAAGCCACCACCCATTTAACCGCAACGGTCTAAAATTCTTTACACGTGACGGCGGACTTGAGGGCAGCGATATTGAGGAAATTCTCACATATGTCCAAAACGACGAACATCCCGAATCGAAACCCGACGGCAAAGTTCAAGATGTTGACTATATGTCCGACTACGCAAAGGGATTATGCGACAAAATAAAAAAAGAAGTTAATGCGGAGGATTACGACCATCCGTTAAAAGGTTTTAAAATTGTGGTTGACGCCGGAAACGGTGCAGGCGGTTTTTATGCCGACAAGGTGCTGAAAGTTTTGGGCGCAGACACAGACGGAAGCCGCTATCTTGAGCCCGACGGAATGTTCCCGAATCACGTTCCGAACCCCGAAAACGAAGAGGCTATGGCTTCAATTTGCGAAGCCGTGCGTGAATCAAACGCCGACCTTGGCGTAATATTTGACACCGACGTTGACCGTGGCGGAGCAGTTGACTCAAAGGGCAACGAAATTAACCGCAACCGTCTTGTTGCAGTTGCCTCTGCCATTGCGCTTGAGGGCAATGACGGCGGAACAATCGTTACGGATTCCATCACTTCAAGCGGTCTTAAGGAATTTATTGAAAACAATCTCGGCGGAAAACACTATCGTTTTCGCAGAGGCTATAAAAATGTAATAGACAAGGCGTTGGAGCTTAATGCCGAGGGAATTAATTGTCCGCTTGCCATTGAAACCTCGGGACACGCCGCAATGCGTGAAAATTATTTTCTTGACGACGGCGCATATCTCTGCACAAAAATTATAATCAAAGCCGCACAGCTCAGACAGCAGGGCAAAGAGCTTGACGAGCTTACCTCATCGCTTAAAGAGCCGCTTGAAAGCAGAGAAATTCGTTATAAAATTACCGAAAAAGATTTTAAGTCCTGCGGTGAAAAAATAATCGCCGACCTTACTGAATATGCTCAAAATCAGGAAGGCTGGCAGGTTGCCGATGACAACCGCGAGGGAATCAGAGTTTCGTTTGACAAGGACAACGGCGACGGTTGGTTCCTTTTGCGCCTCTCGGTTCACGACCCGATTATGCCGCTCAACATTGAAAGCGACAGCAAGGGCGGAGTTGATATTATTCTTAACAAGCTGTATGAATTTTTAAAGACTGCAAACGGTCTTGAAATATAAAAAACTGTACGCATAACAAGTAACGGCTCAGGCTATTGAAGCAACCTCGGTTAGATTTTGTCTTTCCGAGCTGACATCAATTTTGCCTGAGCCATTTTATCGTCACAAAATTTATTCTGACGCATTGCCGAATATTTCAAGTGCGGTTTTTCCGTTGTCGATTATTGTATTCTTTAAGTCGTCAAGTGTATCGAATTTTCTTTCTGCCCTTATAAAGTCAATCAGTCGTACGTCCGCAATTTGACCGTAAAGCTCTTCGCCGCAGTATTTCGGCATCCATGTCTCACAAAGGGGCGTGGGGCTGCCGACTGTCGGCTTAACGCCGATATTGGTAACTCCGCAATAGGTGTTGCCGTTTTCAAGGGTAACAGCAGAACAATATACTCCGAACTTCGGCACCACAAGCTCACTGCAAAGCGACTGATTTATGGTGGGAGTGCCAAATTCTCTGCCAAGCTGTCTGCCGTGTTCAATAACGCCGGAAAAGCCAAACCTGTGGCAAAGCATCTTGTTCGCTTTTTTTATCTGTCCGTCCCTTATAAGTTTTTTTATTAAGGTTGACGATACCACTTCGCCGTCAATTTCAGTGGGCTGAACCACCGTAAGTTTAATACCGTTTTTACCGCAAAAATCTCCGAGAACTTTAACATCGCCCTCACCGTTTTTTCCGTAGCGGTAATTAAAACCACAGAAAAGCTTTTTTGCGCCAAGCGTGTTCACAAGAATTTTCTCGGCAAAGTCCTGAGCCGACATATTCATAATGCTTTTAAAATCTGCTTGATAAGTATGGTCTATGCCCAGCTTATCAAGCATTTTCAGTTTTTCTTTATTTGTCATAAGAGCTTCGCTCTGAGTTCCCCTCAGCACACTTTTGGGACTTTCGGAAAACGTGAAGCACACCGAAACCAAGCCGTTCTTCTTTTCATAGGCGGCATGTGAGAGCACGTTTTTGTGCCCCATGTGAATACCGTCAAAGTATCCCAATGCCACGGCGGTGGGAGCAGACTCGGGTAATATATCAAAAAAATTTTGCATAAAATATTCTACCTCATATTTTACCGCTTTTAAGCAGCATAGCCGTTTTTAGAACCGCTATCTGAGTTTTTGCGTCCGGTATGATATTGTTGAGCACCATCTCAACCGCTTTGTCAAGCGGAATTTTCTCAACGTTTAAAAACTCACCGTCATCGGGCTTGCTTTCGCCCTCATTTTGCACTCTGCACGCATACAGATGTATCACCTCAGAGGTATAACCGGGCGACGGATACACCTGACCGAGGGATATATATGAATATCCGATTGCGCCTGTTTCTTCAAGCAACTCACGCTTTCCGTTTTCAAGCGGAGTTGAACCTTTTTCAAGCTTGCCGGCAGGCAGCTCAAGCACAACTTCTTTATACGGATAGCGAAACTGTCTTACAAAAAACAGGTTGTTGTCGCAGTCAAGCGCCGCAACGGCAACGCCGCCGGGATGATTAACAACCTCTCGCTTTGACTTTTTGCCGTCCGGTAATTCAATCTCATCAAGCGTTATATGAAGAATTTTACCGTCAAACACGCTTTTGCTTGACAATGTTTTTTCACTTAAATTCATAGCAACCTCCGAAGAAAGGAAATATTTATGATTAATTATAATACTTTGCCCGACTATGCGGCAAGAAAAGTAATTATCAACGAACTTTGCAAGTGCTTTAAATCAATCAGACATTATTTTGTCGGTGAAAGCATTTGCAAAAGAGAAATAGATGTGCTGCAAATCGGCAACACCAAAAACACGGTGCTTTTTTGCGGCGGCTTTCACGGAATGGAGTACCTTACCGTACTTGCACTTTTAAAATATGCGGAAGAATGTGCTTTAGCCCTGAAAAACGAAGACGAACCTCTTTCAAATGCGCTGAAAATCCGAGGAGTAACCATTGTGCCCTGTGTAAATCCAGACGGCGTTGAAATTGCAATAAACGGAAGCTGTGCGGCACTTAACTTTAAAGAACTTGTGGAAAAAGTTTGTACAAACACAAAATACTGGCAGGCTAACGCCGCAGGAGTTGACATCAACCACAACTTTGACGCAGGCTGGTGCGAACTCAGGCAAAAAGAAATCGAGCTTGGCATCAACGGTCCGTCTCCGACTCGCTTTGGCGGAAAAACTCCGCACAGCGAACCCGAAACAAAAGCACTTGTAAAACTATGCGGAAGCATTAATTTTGAAAGGGCGATTGCATTTCACAGTCAGGGACGTGAAATATACTTCAGCTACGGAGAACACACGCCTCGGCTTTGCTCGGTACTTGCACAAAGGTTTGCGGACGTAAGCGGCTACAAAGCAGCCCAACCCGAGGACATCGCAACGGGCGGAGGTTTTAAAGACTGGGTAATCGATAAACTTCACAAACCCGCTTTAACCGTTGAGATAGGGCTTGGCAAAAATCCTCTGCCGCTTTCGGATTTTGAAAACGAATATAAAATTGTCCGTAAAATTTTAACGGAAGCAACTTTGTTATAACCTAAGCGCATCTACCCGTCTCCGAGTCGGTTGTCAATCCGATTCGGCAGGGATTATTATAAAATTCAACAAAATTCTGAGGAGCAGGCACTCCGTTGCTTTGTCTGCAATCAAAAGCAGGCAAAGCAGAGCATTGCTCCGATTTAAATTTTAAAATGCCTAATAGCAATTGCTGTTAGGCATTAAAAATATCAGTGATTATTCCTCGTCATCATAAAAATTAATCGAGTTTACTATATTGTCAACCGCTTCGTCCGAAATAACATTCGGTTCATCAAGAAACTTGGAACGTTTTTCAATATCGTCAATAGCCATCTGAACCTTTTCGTTAGGCGTAGACGGTTTTCTGGGAGCTTCATAAATCTCTTTATCCTCGGGATTTGAGATATTAATGTACTCTTCCTTCTTTTCTTCCTCAACAGGCGGCTGATTATCGTCTTGGTCATCTTCCGCAATTGCAGGCTCGCTTCCGTCGTCAACAACAGGTGCTTCTGCCTCAGTTTCGGGCTTTGCCTCTGCGCTGTCCTGAGAATTTTCAGCCGTTTCGCTTTCGGGCTTTGACTCTTCCTTTGTATCAGACGGCTGATTTTCATCAGGCTTTTCGTCTTTTTCGGATTTAAATTTTGGCGCGTCATAGCTTTCGTCAGCGGCTTCGGCGGCTGCCATAATTATTTTACCGGGAGCGTCAATCTGTTTTTCTCTTCTTGCCTCGGCAATAGCCTTAAGCTCGTCAAGATGATTAACAGGCTTTTGCACCTTGGTTGAATCTTCGTCAAAATAGATGTCATACCAAACAAGGAATACATATATTGTCCAAACTCTGCGGCTGTTATCTTCCTTGCCGCTGAAATGCTCATCGAGCCAAGCAACGAGTGCGTCTGTGTTGAAGAACTTCTCGGCTGTTTTGCCCTTGAATTTCTTCTTTACAACATTATAATACTTTTCATCTCTGAGCCATACTCTTGTAGGCACAGGGAAACCAAGCTTTTCTTTTTCGGCGGTAGCCTCAGGCATATGGCGAACAGCAGCCTTGCGCATTGCATACTTTGTATTATGCTTATTGCAGCGCAGGCCTGTCGGAAGCGACGAAGCAACCTTAAATACCTCTTTATCAAGGAACGGTACACGAAGCTCAAGAGAGTTTGCCATACTCATTCTGTCAGCCTTAAGCAAAATATCTCCGACCATCCAAAGGTTAATGTCAAGATACTGCATTTTTGTAACGTCATCATATTTGCGGCAACGGTAATAATACTTGCGGGTATAATTCTGCGGCGGAGTTGCGATTGACGGGTCTTTTAAAATCTGCTGTTTCTGTTTGTAATCATACATAAACGCATTGCCGATATATCTCTCCTCAAGAGGGTCGCACGCACGGATAAGATAATCTCTTCCCTTAATGTCGGGAAGCTTTTTGCAAACAGCACGAATCGCCTTGCGTATGCAATGCGGAACAATGGTCTGATACAACTTGAATACCCTCGGGTCATTGTAGCAGGTGTAACCTCCGAACAACTCGTCTGCACCCTCGCCCGAAAGGACAACCTTAACATACTGACTTGCAAGTCTTGATACAAAGTACAATGCTATGCAGGACGGGTCTGCAAGAGGCTGGTCCATATGATACTGTACTGTCGGAACGGCATCCCAGAACTCCTCGCTTGAAATAAGGTGGGTGTGATGTTCAACGCCTATTTTTTCGCTGAGAGATTTTGCCCAGCTGATTTCATTGTATTTTTCTCCAAAGTCAAAGCCTACCGTAAATGTTTTTTGGTCGGCAAAATAAGTTGAAACATAGCTTGAATCTACGCCGCTGGACAAGAAACAACCTACCTCAACATCTGCGATTTTGTGTGCGTTTACAGAGTTCTCAAATATTTTTTCTATCTTATTAACAGCCTCGGTCTCGGTCATACTCTCGTCCGGATTGAACTTCGGCTCAAAATATCTGGTGGTTTCTATCTCTCCGTCACGATACCAAAGGTAATGTCCCGGCATCAGGCAGTAAACGCCCTCAAAAAATGTTTCGGGAGGCAGCGCATATTGGAAAGAAAGATAGGTATCAAGCGCTTTTGTGTTGAACTTCTTTACAAAGTTCGGGTGTTCAAGTATGCTCTTAATTTCACTTGCATAAACAAAATCGTTTCCGATTTTTGTATAGTGCATTGGCTTAATACCGAAAAAGTCACGGGCAATAAACAGCGACTTGTCAACTGTATTGTATATAGCAAATCCAAACATACCCCTGAGCCTTGGCAAAAGGTCTTCCTGCCATTCCTCAAATCCGTGTATGAGCACTTCGCTGTCAGTGTCTGTATAGAACTTGTGCCCTTTTTGAATAAGCACCTTTCTCAGTTCTTTATAATTATAAATTTCGCCGTTAAAAGTAAGAACAAGGGTCTTGTCCTCATTATAAATGGGCTGATGACCTGCGTCCAAATCAATGATTGAAAGTCTGCGAAATCCCATTGCTATATTATCATCGGTAAAAAAGCCATCGGAGTCGGGACCGCGGTGGGTAATAACCTCGGTCATATTTTTTATTACATCGTCACGGTCAACTATCTGACCTGTGAAACCACAAATTCCACACATAAATAAAATACCCCTTTCAAAGGCTTTACAAATAATTTGGTAACAATTCCAAAACGAATTATTATTATTGCATTTTATTTTACCATATTGTGTCGGCAAATTCAACAAAATAATTTTAGTAATTTGATTAAAAGAATCTGTTGAATGTTTTAAGCAAATAATATATAATCATAATACTTTAATTGATATTTTCAAAAACCACCCGAATTTCAGCTTGATTTATCGGGTTTAACATCGGCAAAATTTATATTTTTGCAACTCGGAATATAATTCGGTTGCAGTTTGTATAGGCTCTGCTCTTTGCAATTAAAGCGGAACTTTTCAGATTTAAATAAAGCAATTACAAAACAAAGGAGTTTATGGTTATGGTGAAAAATTTACGCTCGGCAATCCTATCAACACCGAAGCCGTTATAAAACAGTTTGACAGTCTTTCTGTCGATAAATTTCCGTTTGAACACAAGATTGAGAACGGCAAATTCAGTTTTGAATTTAATATGAATGAAAACGACATTGTCTACGGACTTGGCGAAGCTCCGAGAGGCATTAACAAACGCGGCTGGGTTTATGAAAGCTTTTGCGCCGACGACCCGTTCCACACCGAAACAAAGTCATCGCTTTATGCCGCTCATAATTTTCTTATGCTTTCGGGCGAAAAAAACTTTGGAATATTTGTTGATTTTCCCGCAAAAATACGCTGGGACATCGGATATTCACAAACAGACAAAACCGTTGTCACACTTAACGGAGAAGATTTTGACATATATATTTTGGACGGCAAAAAACCGCTTGACATTGTTCACGAATTTAGGAAAATAATAGGCAAAAGCTATATTCCGCCGTTTTGGGCATTCGGATACCAACAAAGCCGCTGGAGCTATGAAACCAACGACGCCGTTGACAATGTAATTGACAGCTATAACAAAGCCCAAATTCCGCTGGACTGTGTTTATCTTGACATAGACTATATGGAGCGTTACAAGGACTTTACCGTTGACAGCAAAAAATTTCCCGAATTTGCGGAATATGTAAAGCAGAAAAAGCAACAGGAAATCCACCTTATTCCAATCATTGACGCAGGTGTAAAAAAAGAGGACGGCTACTCGGTTTATGAAGAGGGCATTAAAAACGAATACTTCTGCAAAACAAAGGACGGACAAACCTTTGAAGGCGGAGTATGGCCCGGAATTGTGGGATTTCCCGACTTTATGCAAAAGGAAGTTCGCAGCTGGTTTGGCTCAAAGTACAAAACACTTACGGATATGGGCATTGACGGATTCTGGAACGATATGAACGAGCCGGCAATTTTCTATACTCAAAACGGACTTGACAAGGCACTTGAAAAGGCTGAGGCTGCCAAAGGAAAGAACCTTGATTTATGTGACTTCTTTGCACTTAAAGACGCTTTTACCGGACTTTCAAACAACAGCGAGGACTATTCAAGCATATATCACAACATTGACGGCAAAATGGTTTGTCACGATAGGGTGCATAATATTTACGGTGCAAATATGACAAAATCGGCAGGCGAGTATTTTGAAAAAGAATTTGGCAAAAGCAAAATTCTTATGTTCTCACGTGCTTCATATGTCGGCGCACACCGCACAAGCGGAATATGGTTCGGAGACAACCACAGCTGGTGGTCGCACATTCTTTTAAACCTCAAAATGCTGCCCTCGGCAAATATGTGCGGATTTCTTTACTGCGGCGCAGACCTTGGCGGATTTAACGAAAACTGCACACGTGACCTTGTGCTTCGTTTTCTTGCCCTCGGCGTTTTTACACCTCTTATGCGCAATCACTCCGCCTGCGGAACACGCAATCAGGAATGTTATAACTTTGAAAACACAAGCGACTTCAAAGATATTATTGAAGTTCGTTACAGACTTATTCCCTATCTTTACAAAACTTTCTGCAATGCAAGCGAAAATGACGATATGATTTTCCGTCCGCTTTCATTTGATTATCCTGACGACAAAATCGCCAGAGAATGTGAAAACCAGCTTATGCTCGGTGATGAATGTATGATTTGCCCTGTTTATGAGCAGAACGCAAGCGGAAGATATGTTTATCTGCCTGAGGATATGACCTTCGTTAAGCTCAGCGGCGAAAACGTAAGCACCCAACCTCTTGAAAAAGGCGTACATTACATTGACGTTGCACTTAACGAGGTTCCGCTGTTTATTAAAAAAGGCAAAAAAGTACCGCTTTGCAAACCTGCAATGCGCACAAGCCTTTTGGACACGGAAAATTTGGAGTTCATCGGATAAATTAAAATTCTGTGTAAAATTAAAACCCGGAGTTGAAAACTTCGGGTTTAATTTTTGTCATCATCGTTACCAAAAATGATTTGTGTCGGCAGAAAACATTTGTACTTAAATTTATAAATTCCGACTAAAATTCAACTTTCAAAAAAACTGAGTACGTCGGCATATACTTCGGCATTGTCGGTCTCATTCAAAATTTCGTGGCGTTTGTTTTCGTAAAGTTTTTCGGAAACGTTTGTATATCCGACTTCTTTAAGGAATTTAATCAGCTTGTCAAATTTTTTCTCCGACTGAATAACGGGGTCGTCCTTTCCCGCAATAACAAATACAGGCAGACTTTTATTATGCGGATTCCAGTTTTGTTTTTTAAACGCTTCCTTTTGCAGTTTAAAAAGGTTGACAAAACCGTTTGTTGTAAAAACAAAGCCGCACTTTTTATCGTTGTTATATTTTTCGACATTTTGTTTATTGTTTGAAATCCACGAATCGGGCACATTGGATTTTCCGTTATAGCCATTAAAAGTTGCATTGTTTAACATATGATTCGGGGCTTTTTCCTTGTGAAAATGCCCCGAAATTTTTGCGAGCCTAAGCCCCAAATTCACGGACGAATTTTCGGTGGGCGGTCCGCAAAGCACGACCTTTAAAATTTCGTCATCATATTTTTTCATATAATTTCTTACCACCAGCGTACCCATACTGTGACTGAAAATAAATAGCGGAATGCCGGGGAATCTGTTCTTTATATACTCTGTCACTGTGTGCAAATCTTCAACTATTGCACTTTCGTCATTATTGTAAAAATATCCGTAGTCGCTCTTTTCTCTTACGCTTGCGCCGTGACCTCGGTGGTCATTGATAACGCATATATATCCATTGTCTGAAAGATAGTTTATAAAATCAAAATAACGTTCTTTATGCTCGGACATTCCGTGTGAAAACTGAATAATCGCCTTTGGGGTGTTTTTTGGAACAAAAACGGCGGTTTCAAGCTCCAATTCATCAAACGGAGATTTTATGTTTACAATTTCCATTCAAAGCTCTCCTCATCATACTAAATTAAACTTATTATACCCACAATTTAAATTTTGAGGCACAAAAATGTATTTGCAATAAAAATCAAATTATTGTTTTATAAAAATAACAAAGCAAAATCTTTAAACTGTGACTATTCCTCAATCAAGCCTTCCTTTTTCAGTCTGCTTCTTATTGCGCCCCTTGTTCTACCGTGATTTTTGGCGATTTTGCCTATCGACATTCCCAACTCATATTCAAATCTCAGTTTTTCGGTTTCTTTTTCTATCCATGGTTCATAGGCAGAGCCAAGTTCGCTTTTATTCAGTTTGTTGCTGTTTTGATTATCGGGAATTACATCATTCTTCGCAGCATATTCGGAAATTGCCGATATAAAACGGTCGCCGTATTGATTCAGCTTGTTTTCACCCACGCCGTTAACCGATAAAAACTCTTCGGGCGTTACGGGAAGTTTTTTGCACATATCCGCAAGCGATGCGTCTGAAAAAATCAAAAATGCGGGAACTCCCTTTTTGCTTGCGATTTCAGACCTGATTTGTTTGAGAATATTAAAGAGAGGACTGTCGGCTGCCTGTTCGGCGGTTTTCTTTTTAGACTTAATTTTAATTGTCTTCTTAATTTTAACTTTTGCTTTGCCTTTCAGCACAGGATAGCTCATTTCCGTAACCTTGATTATCGGTTTGCCAGCTCCCACAAATATTATGTATCCCTGCTCCTCCAATTTTTCGATTATATGTCTGATTTCCGTTTGTTCCGCATCTCTCATTATTCCGAATGTCGATTGCTTGTCGAGTTCGTAATATTTTATTTTCTCATTCTTTTTGCCTCGCAAAACATCCGATATTACCGCAGCACCGAATTTTTGTCCTGTTCTGATTATGCAGGAAAGTATTTTCTGCGCTTGGATTGTAACATCTACGGTTTCAAATTTTGTAAGACAATTAGAGCATTTTCCGCAATTCTCCTCTGCTTCATCTCCAAAATATTTAAGCATATATCCACGCAGGCAATCGCTTGTTCTGCAATAGAAAATCATATGTTTAAGGCGTTCCTCTTCCCTCTGTTTAAACGCTTCATTCTGTTCGGGAGTGAGCTGGGGGTTTGGCTCGGCACTTTCTATAAAATAACGACAGGTCTGTACATCAGACGCTCCGTAAAGCAAAATGCAATCTGCTTCCTGTCCGTCACGTCCCGCTCTGCCCGACTCCTGATAATAACTTTCGAGATTTTTCGGCATATTGTAGTGAATGACATAAGAAACATTTGACTTGTCTATTCCCATTCCAAACGCATTTGTTGCAACCATAACCGTCTTGCGGTCATAGACAAAATCGTCTTGGTTTTTTATGCGTTCTTCGTTGCTTAAACCTGCGTGATAGCGTGTTGCCGAAAAGCCCTTTTCGATAAGAAAATCGCACAGAGTTTCAACCTTTTTTCGGGTGGCGCAATAGATTATCCCCGACTTGTCACTTCTTCCTTTTAAAAGCGAAATTAGTTTTGAATCCTTTTTTTCGGGCCGTAAAACAGAAAAAAACAGATTTGGTCTGTCAAACCCAGTAGTTACAACCTTGGGATTATTGAGCTTCAATATATTTATAATATCATTTTTTACTTCGTCAGTAGCTGTTGCGGTAAAAGCTCCGATTATCGGACGCTTGGACAGTTTTGAAATAAATTTGTTTACATTAAGATAGCTTGGTCTGAAATCCTGTCCCCATTGCGAAACACAGTGGGCTTCATCAACGGCAACCATTGATATTTTAATTTTTCTGCAAAGGTTGGTAAAATCTGAGGAATCCAGGCGTTCGGGCGCAACGTAAATTATCTTATAAGCTCCGAAAGCCGCATTTTTTAAAACCCTGTCATATTGAGAATCGGTAAGCGACCGATTGATATAAGCCGCTTTTATTCCCTGCTGAACAAGAGCGTTAACTTGGTCCTTCATCAGCGAAATCAACGGAGAAATAACAATTGTAATGCCGCTTAACATAATCGCAGGCACCTGATAACAGACAGACTTGCCTGCGCCTGTCGGCATTATGGCAAGAGAATCTCCTCCCGACAAAAGGCAGTCAACCACTTCCTCCTGCCCTTTTCTGAAGGCAGTATATCCGAAGTATCTGCTTAACACGTCAAACTTATCCATAATCTCCTCCCGAACCTACCGATAAATAAATTTAAATCGGAGCAACGCTCTGCTGTGCTTGCAGAAAACAAAAATTGCAACGGTTGCAATCAGCGCAAAACTCCTTTGGTTTCAAGGTTGGTTATCTCCCCATAAAATCTGAATATTCCACGCAGCCTTTAAATCGTGGGACATCTGCACTATGATTATAGGCTATTTGCGTAAGTTTTACAAGATAATCACTATTTGTTTTTACAGACAATATCGGCAAAGTTCCTGTCAAATTTATTTGACCTTAAGTCGGGTAAAATATTCTTTGCAAAGATAAAATTTTCGATAATTCTGTTACGATATTAAGCTGTCGGATTTTGTACTATTATTGATTGTGCCGTAAAAGGCATTACTTTTTGTCCGGAGGGACCACAAATGAAAAGCAGTTCAAAGCGTGAACTTGACTTTGGCAATGATAAAATAATTAAAATTTTGCTCAAACTTGCTCCGCCCGTAATGCTTGCTCAGCTTATACAGGCTCTTTATAACCTGATTGACAGTTATTTTGTCGGCAGTTATTCCGAATCAGGCTTAACTGCGCTGTCAAAAATATATCCTCTCCAGCTTCTTATGATTGCGCTTGCGGTCGGAACGGGAGTCGGAATCAACACGCTGATGTCGCATTTTCTCGGAGTAGGCGATAATGAAAAAAGCAACGAAGCCGCGGGAGTGGGCACTCCGCTTGCGTGTGCAATATGGATTATATTTGCGGAAATATGCTGGTTTATAATGCCGTTTTATGCACAAATTTCTACGGACACAAAGCAAATTGCCGATGAAGTGGTGGTTTACGGACGAATGGTGTGCGTGTGCAGTTTCGGAATATTTTTTGAAAGCGTATGGACAAAAATTTTGCAGGCGGTCGGCAATATGAAAGTGCCGATGATTGCCCAGATTGCAGGTGCGCTTGTAAATATTGTTCTTGACCCGATAATGATTTTCGGGCTTGGATTTATTCCGAAAATGGGCATTGCAGGTGCGGCGATTGCAACTGTCATCGGTCAAAGCACAGCGGCGGTTATAGTAATGTTCAAAGGATTTAAAAAGCCGCCGAAATTTTCAAAATTCGGCAAATACATAAAGAGAATATACCTGCTCGGCTTTCCGAACATTCTTATGCAAATGGCATACACATTTTATATTTTCGGTCTTAATTTGATTTTAAAAACTTTTTCCGACCAAGTGGTCACGGTGCTTGGTCTGTATTACAAGTGGCAGTCGGTAATCTTTATTCCTTTGGGTGCAATGCAAACCTGCATTGTTCCCGTAATAAGCTTTAACTTTGCCGCAGGGCTGTTTGGCAGGTGCAGGAAAACACTCAAAGATTCGGTTCTCCTCGGAATGGCGCTTATGCTCATCGGCGTGCTGAGCTTTGAATTGATTCCAACCCAATTGTTAATGACATTTTCAAAAGACGCCGACGTTATTTCAATCGGAACGGTCGCATTCAGAATAATCGGAATTTCGTTCATTCCGCTTGTTACTTCCCTGATTTATCCGGTTTATTTTCAGGCTATCGGTTCGGCTTTTAAAAGCTCAATGCTCACAATTTTGCGAACGGTCGTATTGCTTGTGCCGCTTGGATTTATCTTTTCAAAAATCGGGCTTGACTGGTTTTGGCTCACATTTCCATGCACTGAAATAATCACAACAATAGTCGGTTTTATACTTTATAAAAAAGAGAATAAGAAAATCAGCCTTAAATTCACGGAACGAACAAGGTAAAACAAAACGAGCTTCACATTGTGAGGCTCGTTTTTATTTGGCAGAATATTAAAAATCATAGCGTATTACGGCGCAGTTTTTTAATCCGAAATCCGCATACTCCTCGTTGGTCATCTCGTAAAAGTAAGAATTTACAACCCTTGCAATGCCGTTGTGAGCAACAAGAATACAGGTCTTTCCGCTTGCCTTTACATCGTCAAGCAAATTGTATATCCTCTGTGCAAGGTGAAGCATGGACTCGCCGCCGTCATATTGGCACGCAAATTCACGTTTGGCAATTCGGAACTCGTCGCCGTCTCTTGCCGTTCCCTCAAATTTTCCGAAATTCTGCTCCGTGAGCCGAGGCTCTTCCCTGACAGGTATACCTGTAATTTCAGAAATGTGCTTTGCGGTTTTTGCGGCTCTTATTAACGGAGAGTAAAGAATTATGTCCGCTTTTATATTCTCTGAAAGAATTTTATTTGCGGTTTCAATTGCCTGACTGTGTCCTTTTTCGGTAAGGTCAATATCGGTTGAACCGCATATTTTGTTTTCTACGTTCCACACGGTTTGTCCGTGCCTGACAAAATACAAATGCCCCATAGGATTCTCCCATTTATGAATTTGATTGCGTGTAAAGTTGTTATAATTGCTGGCAAAACAACATAAGGCTTTGCCTCAAAAAATACAGCATAAAACTATTTGATTTAAACTTAATTTTCTGAGCTGCTGACACAAAAAATTAAGGCGGTTTATCCATTGGTTATTACGCTGAACAAGGCTATTTGATTAACACCTAAGTTTCTACGCCGCAGGCACAAAAAGGTAAGGCGGTTTATCCATTGGTTATTACGCTGAACAAGGCTATTTGATTAACACCTAAGTTTCTGCGATGCTGACACAAAAAGTAAGGCAGTTAAGCCATCGGTGACTACGCTAAATAAAACTATTTGATATTAACACCTAAGTTTCTGCGATGCTGACACAAAAAAGTAAGGCGTTTTATCCATTGGTTACTACGCTGAATAAATCTATTTGACTAACACATAAGTATCTGCGCTGCTGATACAAAAAAGTAAGGCGGTTTATCCATTGGTTATTACGCTGAACAAAGCTATTTGACTAA
>FMUV01000032.1 GCA_900101355.1 Ruminococcus sp. YE282 | reverse complement strand
TATCGTAAAGTAGAATACTTTGCGATATAAAATAATTAATTACCACCTCATACTATTATTGTATAAAATTTATTGCATTTTTATGTCGAAATATGCAATAAATATAATTTTAAATTTAATAAGCATCTATCGATACGTTTATATAAAAATTTATCAATAGATGCTTTTCTTATTTCAAATCTATTTGCTTTATTTTAAAAAGCAACGTACTTGTGCCACCTTTAGCTCTGTATCTTTGGGTAGTTTCTATAAGCCCTGCTTTGCGTAAATCCTTTATTGCTCTACGTACGGTGGCTTGAGATAGTTTGATTTCTTTTGCAATGGTAGATACAGCGGGCCAGCATTCACCGTTTTTGTTAGCTCGGTCGTAGAGATAAACATATACAGCAACTGCTCGGTGTGATAAATCCATTTGATATAAAAATGTTAATCTACTCATTTTCGCTCACCTCGTCTTGTGTTGGTCGTTCGGTTCTGAGTGGAGCTTGTTTTTCTTTAGGCGGTTTGTTATCTTTATTTTCAATACCTTTTACTGTTTCTTTTTTATCAAGAAAATCAGGATGGTAAGACTCAATAATCTTATTCATTAGCTCTGTACTGTTAGCATAAGCAACCTGACGATTTCCATTTTCTTCAACGGTATATGCTTCTTCAAATTTAATCCCCCACTCAAAAAATAATTTAAATTTCACTTTCATAGGATAAAAGCCTGTTTTCATAACAACAAATGTTCCTTTGGGTAGGGATTTTAATTCATCAGGAGTCATCAATGGTCTCTCTATCATCTGCAAGGATTGTGACGGGTCATTCTTGCTTTTGCTGACCGAACCACTCATCACCGTTCTACTGCCAAGTGATTTTGACAGTATTTCTGCACTTGTGCTATTCGGAGCAAATCCACCAAAAATTGTAAGCTGTGTGTTATCAATGATAATATCTGCTCCCTCTTTGCCGTAATTCTTCTCAAGCTGTGCAAAGGATTGAATGATTGGCACTATCTGCAATTTACGAGAACGTGATGCTGAGAACATCATTTCTGCTGAATCAATCTTAGGCAGAGTGCCAAATTCATCACAAAAGAACACACAACGATTTTTGAGTACACCACCATTTTCATCTGCAACGGATAATATCTCACGATATAGCTGTTGGATAATAAGTGACACCATAAAAAATGTGTTTGGGTTTTCTTCGGGCATAACAATAAAGATTGCACACTTCTCATTACAAAACTTCTCTGCATCAATCTCGGTATCAAAGCATAGTAACTGCTCTAATTCACTATCAAGAAAAGCATTTAATCTTGATAGTGCTGTACTCATTACGCTTGACATACTCTGTTCGGCTGTGTTAAGTGCGGCTCCTGCAAACCATTTTGCTTTGTGGTCATTTGGCAGATAATCCATTAGTAACTGAAACTTGTTTTTACCTTTCTGATTTGTTGGTGCTAACAATTCCTGAATGATTTTAAATACAGAAACAATATGTCTTTCTTCAGGCTTGCAAAATTCTGCGACAAGTAAGATTGTAGCTGTTAGCAAGCCCTCCGCTGCATCGTAAAAATATGCGTTTTGACCGAATGAAGCTGAGTCCATTCCTGAAAGAATAATTGTCTTCGATATAATTTTTGCGTACTTTTCAGCTCTTGCTTTGTAACCAAGCTGTTCTTGATTTGCTTTATATAAATCCATATACTTATTTACAAGGTGTAAAAGATTATTTCCGTGTGAGCGTGTTGGATTTCTCAAGTCTATAACGGATATTTTGTAGCCGTAATACTTCTCTGCAATCGTTCCGTAATTACGAACAACATCTCCTTTTGTATCAGTACATAAGAAGGACATTCCCGTCGCACAGGCATATTCAATGCAAGGATAAAGCCAATATGCGGTCTTACCAACACCAGCCGCACCAATCATTAATGCGTGAACATCACCTGTATCTACCATTGCAGTTGTTCCGTTTCTGTTATTTTTACAACCGACTACAATGCCTTGCTGTGTTGGTCGGCTATCTTTATCGGTTCTCCATTCGCTTGGTTGAAAATCTATGTGTTTGTAGGTCTGCTTTACTTCTCTCTTGGTTGCCCAACGAGCTGTTCCATGCTGACCTTGTCCGACTGTTTTATTTTTTATACGATTGAGCGAATAGTGATTACCAATGGTTGTTATGAGTATAAACAAGGCAAACATTGAACCTGTTACAATAATCAAAGTTATAATACCTGACATATATCACCTTTACCTTTCTCTAATAAAGTTAAATCCTCATTCCAATCTTTGCGTTTTGGAATGAGGATTTCGTTTTGTATATTAATTTTATTAAGCTTTTCTGCTATGCGTTTGTTTGCAGTCTGTCCTGCTTCATCATTATCAAAGCAAAGATATACCTTTTTGATACTTGGATTATCTTTCAAGCATTGAAAAAGCACCCTGTCAGAAACTGAACAGGATGCTACATAGGTGTGACATTTCCAATTGTATTTGTGCATAGATATAAAGCTTAGCATATCAATCGGTGCTTCAAATAAAAACAGCCTGTCACTTGTGCCATTCCAATGAAAGCTATATTCAAGTTTACTGCCTGATACATTTCCTTTGAAAGCATTGCTTGAAACAGTTCCTCTTAGATGTGCATGACAAGGATTTCCGTCTGAATCATATCCAATAAACACAGCATTATGATACTTTGCTGATTCATAAATCATCTTCTTACGCACAAATTCATAGATAACTTCTTTATCAACGCCACGTGTCAACAACAGATAAGAAAAAACTCTGCTCATTCTGTCGTTTCTTTCAGGTAATTTAAATTGCTTTTGTTTTCTTTCTATTGGTGCTGATTTTATTAAGTTTCCACCTGATTGACTTAAAAGCAACTGTACTGCACCTACATAGTCCTTATTATAAAATCTGCGTACAAAATCTATTGCATCACCGCCTTTCTGTTCGTACTGATGATACCATAGATTACCTCTGATTGTAACTTTTTGTGAGCCGTCAAGCCATTCATATTCTGAACCTGACTTTTTAACACTCTCTCCCTGACTTATAAGAAAAGAAGCAAGGTTAGTTCGCCTTGCTCGTTCTCTTTCTTCATTTGTAAAGTTTATGTATTCTGACATTGTTTCTCCTTATAGATTAAATATATTTTTCTTTTCTGTTGTAATATCTTAACTTGGGTAGTTAACTTTCCCCTATCATCATGACAGGAGGCACCTGTCACGAATTTGACATAGTTATTTCTTGGTGTAGATAAAATTTTCATTTGGGTTATTGAATTAATAAAATTGTTTGATATAATTATATTGTTAGATAGTCCTTAATGAGTGTGATAGCAATTTTGATTACGGGCTTTTCTGTTACGATTTCTTATAAAATCAAAAGCAATTTAGAATTTAAATTTACTTTGTCTGGAGATGATATAATGAAATTAATAATGGCGACAAGTATGCTGGCGGATATTACGGGGATTTGTGGAGATTGTAACAGCTTACTATGTCTAAGATCACTATCACACATTGAAATAAGGTAACAACCCCGGGGGTTCGACTCCCCCAATCTCCGCCATTTACATTTTCAATCCCTGAGCCTGCTTCTTATCATTTATTTTCTGCTGAAGCTTTTTATCTGTCTGCTGAGATTTTTGCTTTTCTTCAAATCTCAAACGATTTTGGAGCATATTAGAAAGTGTTCGCAGAAGAATTAACGATGAGATTGTAACACTATTACGCTTAGATTTAACTGAACATTTCGGATATATAACACCTTTGTTTGAACCTTTCGTAGGTTTTGCAGAGGTGTTTTCTTCATTTGTGTATTCTGATTTTTCAGTTTCATCTTCTGAAAGATTTAATTTCAATGCTTCTTTAATTACAGAATTTTTGATTGACTTAAACTCTTTGTTATCTACCAAAGGTATGCGTATGGGCATTTCATCAGTGTAGGTTCTGATTGTATTCTCCTTTTGTTCGTACCATAAATCATACAGCTTTTTAATTCTGTCATCACTTGCAAGCTCATCAACAATAGAATCTACAATTACTTTTACATCAGCTTTTAGATAACCATAAACCTTCTTACCCTCTGTCTTGGGTAACTTTTCAGCAAGCCTTAACAGTTTTTGCTGAATTGAGTCACTGACATAAGTTTCAGAATTAACCCTTGCAACTATATCAGCAACAATATCACGAGCTTCAGCACGAAGTGTATCTCTATGCTCGGTTTGTTTTTGATAAATACATATTAAATCCTGTCTAAAGATAACATTTGCAAGATTGGATTTGATGTTTTCAATTCCCTTTTCAGTAAGATATGCTTCATTTGGTTTCGTAGAATATGCAATCATATGAATGTGTGGATGATATCCTTCGTTATGAAAAGCAGCATACCATTTGAAATTTTCAGGAGCTATTTTCATATTCTCAGCAATCATATTACGCTGTGAACGGATAAGATTCATCCATGCATTAGCATTGTTATACCCAAGTCGGTCTGCATCCTCTCGCTTTAAAGATATAATATGTGTCCAGATATTGCTCTTACTTTCAGCAACTTCTTTCTGTACATTAGATAGAATTATAGGTACACCATCATCAGTAAATAGTCCGTGAGATGATAGCTTTTCTACTCTTGGTCGCTGTGCAATGTAGCTTACATACTTTTCACGGTCACCAAATAACTCTGCGTGTGTTTCTGCAATTCGTAAAATCAATTCGTCTGCATTGCCACGAGTAGGATTGTTTATGTAATCCTCATACTCATATAAATCTTTTGAATCGGGATAGTTCTTTAATAATTTACCTATTATCTTTTCCTGAACCGAAGTAGAAGCTAAATGCTTTTTTGAATTTTCTGCTTTCGCAACTCCCTCACGAGTTGCGATATACGAAACATAATTTCCGATATTGGTTTTTGAGTTAGGTTTAATATACGGAGATTTCATTATTATTTTTGGCATAGATTACCCTTTCTGAAACCTAAACGCATCTTCAAATTTATACTTACCACTGTTTCTTCTTACTTCTTCAACACAGATTTTTCTTAAATCTTTCAGCTGACTTTCTGTAATGTCATTGGTTGCGGCTACTACGTGCATTAGCATTGCAAGCTCTACACCTTGCTTGAATAACACTCTTGCTATTCTATCCTCTGTATCAAGAATTTTTGAACCGATTACTGATTCCAATGCAGGAGTTAATATCTTTGTTGTGTTCTTTGAGTCTAACCAAGCTATATAAAATTCAATGGCATTTGAAATAAAATCGCTTCTTGATGTTGCGTTAGTTCTTGAGATAGAATTATCACAGGCTTTGAGCAAATCTTGATTGATATACAGTCCTATTCTTTTTGAATCATTATCCATTTTTTAACTTTCCTTTCGGTAACACTTTGAGTATTCATAGAAAATCTCTTTAAAACGGCAAATTCGGGCAGTTTGGAATACAGTAGGTAACACATTCTCCAAAAGGTAACACCTTTCAAAATCCCCGAATGGCGTTGCCGTACGGTGTAATTCGGCAGTATCCGTGCTTGCACGGAATACGCCTTTATCCTGCTTAAAAATCCACCCTAAAGCTACTGCCCGAATTGCCGGTACTTCTGTTTTTTAAAACTCGTCAGAAATGCCCTGATTTGCGTTCTTCCTTAAAATCGGATACTTTCTCGACTTCTCACAACAAATCGCACACAGGGCATTTGTGGCGATGACATTGGTGATTATTCCGTTTTAATAATCTTACCGTTTACAACCTCAAAATTACACTCTGTATATGATAGTCCATATTTCTTTACTACACGATTAAGATTATCAAACATTGTCTGCTCAAGATTGTATGAGCTGAGTTTCACTTCATCTGTTACAGTGTCATAGCAAATCCACTCTGTGCTGTCAGGCTTGTCTTTGACAAGGATATCAAATACAAGTACTGACTTATCAGCAGTCGAAAATACTATTGAATTGATTTTCACACAACCAACTGTAAGTGAAGCAAATAATTTTTCGTGTGTATCTTTTGAATGTAAAATATTTCTTACTTCACCTAATGGTAAAAAGATTTTGAAGATGTATTTATCACCAAGTAACTTCTTTAACCTTTTTCTTTCATTCATAAGCTCATACCTCCAATCTCATTTGAAATATCTTCGCTGTCATCTTCATCGAATAAATTAAATGGGCTATCCTGCTCAATGCTTTCGTAATATTTCTCTGCACTTTCATTTACTGCATCATTTAAAACATTTAAATCCAACTTGCAATCCTTGTATCCTTGACGAACTGTATTGTAGTAGCCTTCACTTGGCAATCCGAATTGCTGTTTCAAATTCATAATGTAAACCATAGCAGTAATTTCTTCGCCATTGATTTTTACAGGTAAGTCCTCTTTAAAATAATGCGACGGATAACCCTCGTATCTATCAAGTAGTTTTTCATCTCTTGGTTGAAGTTCCCATAAAGCAACAGGTACAGACTTACCTTCACATGGTGCAATGGTTGCATACGCATAATGTGGCATTCCTTTAAACTGTAACTCGTAGTTTTCAATTACTCCTGTACCATATAGCTTTGCTGTTGGACAACGATATTTCATTTGACCGAGATTTAGATTACTGCCATAGGCAATGTATAATTTTTTACTCATAATAATTTCTCCTTTTACATTGACATAACAAAACCCAAAGTGTTTTCCTGCTCCTCTGAAACGGATTCCACTTCGGGTTGTTCTATATTTTCTGTTTGCTCTTGCACCTGTCGCAGTGCAAGTCTTTCCTTTTGTCTTTCGGCTTGTATTGGATCTTTCCAAGCAATATTACCTTCAAGATTTTTCAGCAGATGATGACGAGCTGTTTTGAATTCCTCTCCATTTAATCCAAGACGGATAAGCCAAGTTCTAAAAGTAAACTTTTCATTATCGGATTGAGTTTTAGTTCTTCTTGCTGACTTCTTTATTAAAGCCTGATGACTTATGGCAAGGCACAGTTGCAGATAGCTTTTAACCACTCCTGCGTGTAATGATGAATTGAATAATCTAAACTCAATCGTACCCTTATTAAACACGCTATGAAGATTAAGTGCGTGATAGCGTGTGTCATCATAATGCCTGTAGCTGTAATCACCACCGTCATACCACATTGATTTTAATTGCTCCATTGACATAGGCGGACGGTTATTTATTTCATCAAGAAATCTTGTATCCATCTTTTGACAGTAATGCTCACGGGACACACTTACTTTTAATGATTTGTAAAGCAAATCTTCTTTTGAAGCCATTATGTTTACAATGTTTCTTAATGTTTTAGGTGTATGAGGTGAAGCATTGATATGAACATGAATACCACAAGAGGAATTAACCCTTGCACCAGCTCCACGTAAGCTACGCACTAACTCCTGTATCGTTTCAATGTCATCATAAGTGCATATTGGAGAAACGAACTCCACAGAATACAATGCACTTGCATTCTGTCCTGAACGATTTTCGCAACGGACACTTGCATCACGCACAATCTTCCATTGTCTGTCATCACTATCACGAATTGAATATGAATCATACACTCCACCAACGTGTGTTCCTGTTGTATTAAAATAACCGGCTATCACCTTTGAAGCTGTACTTCGTGTGATTCCGGTCATCTCAATTTCTATTCCGAAGTTTTGAGTTTTAATTTTTATCACCTCTTTTTGCAAATTTAGTTGGTTTATAATATAATATAACAAAACAAAAGAAAGGAATAATGTTATGTTTAATTACTCTGCTCTGTTAAATTGCTTGTTCCAGGGATTTGTTACAGGTGTATTAGAAAGCATTTCTTTAGTATTGTTTATTGCAATACCAACTTTTTTGGTTAATATAATAACAAAAACTCGTGACAAAGCAAATAAAAAAGATACCTCAAATTTAAAACAAATATTAAAAAAACACTCTGATATTAACAGTAAAACAAACATTTTTGTTGATCGGTTACCGGCAATATATTTTCATATTTTTATTTATTCACTATTTTTACTATTTTACATTCATTTGATACTAAATGTAAACGAAACTGTAAATATAGAAGTAACTGATTCGATTAATAATATATCCAACATCATATATACAATAATTCTAAGCACAATAGGTGTTATAGTAATTTGTGCTTCACTAAAAAAAGATTATTATCTTGTGTTCAACTATAATGATGTCACTAAAAAATATAAATTTTTACCTGCATCTATTAATTTAATTATAGTTCTTATGTTAACTATAATAAATCAAGTTGTTTATTATTCTATAAAACACATAGTATGTTATGTGTATGTTTATCTACTCATAATAACAACAATTATAATATCAGGATATTTAATCTTAGTAACTTTAAATTTATTGTTTTCAAGCACAAAAGCGGAACTTACAATATTGAATTCATTAAGATATATATATAATGATAATAAAAACATTTGTATTGAAAACGATAATATTATTGGCACAACAACAAATCTCCAGTACTTGTTTAACCAATACCTTAAAGCACTTAATAAATTGCACAATAAATGTAACTATGGTTTAGATAATAAATTTATATATAAATATTCAAACAGTAAAAAAATATTCAATAAAAAAACATTTTGCAATTGTTTAAAAACTACAATATCAACAATAGTTATTGTTTCTTTAGCATTAGCTGTAGTTACATCACTTTTTATAAGTATGCAAAATGGAATAAACATGTTTAAATTTCTCTTTAGTTTCATAGGATGCTTATCATCCTTAATTTTGGTGTTCGTTTTTTCCTTGTTTCTTTTTACTAAAATTAAAATGACTAAAAAAATCACCTATAATATAATCTACGGAAAAAAGACACACTTCATCTTCTGTAATAATAAAAAAATTTACTATTATAGCGACTATTCTATCCCTTTATACTCTTATAAAGCAGGAGTTAATTGGTTGCACGCATTAAAGAATTTAGATGCTTTTTTTAAGATATATACTAATACGAATAATAAACAACTTCAAATTCGAAGAATGCATAAGATTATAAATACATACAAAGAAAATTTAGACATATCTGCAAATGAGCAAATTGTAAATCCGTTTATCAATTTACCACTAATTCTGTTTTTTTACCATAGTTACATAAATTTTGAAGATAAAGAATCTGTTATAAATTTTTTTAAAGAACAAAAAATCATATGGGATAAAGAACTACACAACTTAGCTAAATCAATCATTAATGAGCTATATAAAGACAACACCAAATTCAATTGTTTTTTTATTGATATGGGAATCAAATAATTTAAAAACACAACTTAGAAATAACCGGCTATCACCTTTGAAGCTGTACTTCGTGTGATGCCGGTCATTTCAATTTCTATTCCGAAGTTTTGAGTTTTCATAGCTCACCACCTGAATTATTTTCTTCGGAGTCTGATTTTTCAGTTTTTGTTTTTGATTGTTTTGTAGTGGTTGATTTCATATCAATAAATTCTCTGACATTTGCAGGAACATATTTTGAATACAACGCATCAACCGATTTTTCAAGCTCATCTTTGATATCCATATCTCGCTGTGACATATACAGCTTTATTGCAGACAGTTTTTCGCTGTCGTACATTATGTTTACACTAACTTTTTTCATTTTTCTTTTCCTCCACATATTTGATATTCGGAATTTTTAACCACTTTGTCCAACCACGACCTTCGAGCCTAGTTTTGACAACACCATAAGCTGTACCCTGTGCTTCGATAACTTCACCGTTGCCTATGTACACTCCGATATGACCGTCCATCCAAACAGCAAGACCAGCTGTATCAGGCATAGTTGATATATCACCGCTTTCGGTAACATAGCTCCAAATAGAATTTGCACCGCAATCTGCAAAACCATTTGAGCCGACAACTATATCTCCTCTGTCAGGATTATACCAAGCGTAAGATTTTATTAATCCTATGCAATCAACTACTCGCTTACCTAACCACTGCTCACCAATTTCTCGCATAGGTCCACCAGCTTCGTTATCAGCAGGATATAGACTTGCTTGTTGATTAAGATATGACTCTGTGCATATCTGACCATAACCACCATAGACATATCCCCAGCCATTTTGCTCTGCGTTCTTGCACCACTTTACAAGGTCTAGATTATTCTTAGTGGTCTTGTCTGTGTATCCTGATGTGCTGATTTTCGTGCTGTTAATAGTCTGCATTACATTTTTAAATTCTTCATATTTAATATCAATTCCGAACTTTGAGTTTACAGCTTTGATTAAATTTTCATCAGATTGATTCTTCTTAAAACAGCTTACAAAGTTTTTTACAAAGTCTTTTTCCTTAGATTTATCGGACAGCGAAAACAAATAAATCACTTCTGCTTGTGTGTTGTAGTCAGATAGCTTTTTCTTAGCAAGTTCTTTTTCAACTTTAGTCATAGTATCGTTGATGAGCTGAAAGTTTTCCATCTGTTCAGCTGATATATTTTCTTGTATAGACTGAGTAAGTTTAGCTGTATCAATTTCCATACTTCCATTAAAAATTGATACAACAGCAACAATCGGCATAACCACAATAATGATTATGCCGATTACTATTCCAAATATTGTTTTTATAACTTTCGGGTCGCTTAATAAAGCTACAAGTATTTTCTTTAGTGCTGCACCTACCGTTGCAGACATTGTATCACCTCCTGAACACAAAAAAACGATTGACTCTCGTTAAGAAAATCAATCGTTTTTTTATTTTAGATAAATTGTAACTTGTGGATAAACAAAAACTAATTATTTAATCGGCTATATAAATCCTTATAAATTCATACAATTTCAAAGATTCTAAAATTTGTAAATATTATCATCTTTTTTCATAATCATTAAATACACTCACAATAGATTCATAACGATATTTACTATCAAACCCTTTGTTATATTCACCATAATAATGTTCGTGCTTTTTAGGATCAGAATTAGCATTAAGATAATCAATATCTTGATTTATTTTGTTTATGAGCTCATCAATTAAATTTGAGATTTCATCAAGCTCTACATTGCTATATTTTTTTATAATATTTTCTACTTCAAAATCCATGTGAGGTGCAATCACCTCGTTCTTATATAGAAAACCCAAGCCGACAGTGTGATAATCTTTTTTTGTGTAAATAACATAAGCGTAATACTTATTTTTGGTTTTATTAATTAAAGTAAATAATTCACCGCTAACATCTATCTCATCAATCCAATTAAAACCATCAATTTGCTGTCGTCCAGCCTTTATTTGAGTACCTAATTCATTAGATAAATCTTCCAAAATAATTTGTTCTTTTAATCTCTCAAGCAAATTATAAAGAATATCTAACCTTTCTGTAAGCAATTTTGATTTTTCTCTAAAATATTTACTCATTATATCCTCCATTATTATATTTAATACCAAGTTTCATAATCTATAAATTACAGTTCATATTATCAATCTAATATGTTACTTACTCATTTCAAGAATTTAAAATTCTATTAAATAATTCTACTACTTTTTTGAATTCTGAGTCATTCTCAGAGATAATCTTACCTTTGCCTTTCAATATTTCCTTTTTTATAGTACTAGCCAATCTTACTTTCCAACCTTTATCCAAGTTAATTTCATATTTATTTGCATATTCTTCTATCTGGTTACAAATTGGGACATTGTTATTTACAACATCATCAAATTCTTCATCAACTTCTTCAGGTCGAGGTAGAAATTTACACACAATGTTAGCGAATTTATCTATTGGAAAAATATCTTCAATTTCTCCGTTCGGTAAATTTGTAAATTCAGAGACACTAATTATTTTCTCAGGACAATCTGAGTAAAAATCGGCATTAAGTTCCTTTTTAATTTTTTCGCCTGGTTTATCACCATCTACTAAAACGACAGGCTTAATTTCGTTTTTACCAGATAATATAGATGCTGTTGCTTTTATTCCTTTTGTTCCTCCTGTAGGCATAAATACAATTTCTTTTAGCGGTGAAATTTCTCCTTTTGATATCAATAAACTTTTTAACGCAGATAAATAAATTTGATCGGATACCCCTTCTACAAGTATTGGCTCGCAATTAATCAATAAAGTATCAGACACAGTTAACCCAAGTGCTGCATGAGCGGGATATATAGATTGCGATTGATTTTTTCCATTTATACGTTCAGAAGCTCTTAAATCTGGACTCACGACCGTCTTACCATCGTTATCAATATAAACAGAACGAACTCTATCAAGATGATTAGAATCCACCATAAATGGAGAATGAGTTGTGTATATAATTTGATTTTCTTTAGCTAAGTTCTCAAAAAACATAAACAAATCTTTTTGTGCTAATGGATGCAACGTAACACCTGGTTCATCCAATAGCAAAACAGCATTTTTATGATTATTCCTACTTTCAACTAAAAATACTAAGTAAAAACTAAAAAACCACTGTAATCCTGTACTTCTAGATTCTAATTCTATTCTCTCTGGACGAACTTTATCAGAAACCCATATTCTAAAAAAGTTTCCGTCTGCTTGAAACTCGAATGTGTAATCTCCTTGCTTCCACCACTCATTAAATGATTTCGTAAAACCTGATGAAGCAGATGACAGAAGAATTTCTCTTTCTTTTTTTTGGGTAGCCATTTTTTCAATTTCTGCTACGCTCAATGTACCATTCTTTTCAGTACCCAATGATAAAATTTCATTGGGATTTAATTGCACGAAATCAAAAAGCGTTTTTAATGTACGAACTTTTGCAGCATCTTTAACTCCTAAATCCTTTCTACCAAAATTTTGAATTACCTGAGGAAGATATATCTGTGAATCAAGATTTCCATAGTTAGAATAATAAACATACTTAGGCATATGCTCTTTAAGATAATCTTTAACTTCTTGACTTTCAATAACTGATGGGACTAATACTTCATCGAACGCCTCTTTAATTATTTCTTTAAAATTTTCAAGAATAGCAAATGAAGCAGATGATTTAACGTCCGTCGTTATATCTTTTAAATTATTATGTACAGTTTTTATTAAATCAATATTATCATAATTTGATTTTGCAAGAACGTTTACTTTTTCCAATTCTTCAGCCACTAAATTTTTTCTTAATTCTTCCGCACTATTCGTTGTTTTTATTGCTGACAATGATTCTAGACATTCATAAACTTTTTTTAAAATATCCTCAACAGTAAGACTTGGATTTTCGTTAAGATTAGGAAGCTCAAAAAAATATTTCCCATCAAAATCTTTTTTTACTATTGCTACATCGAACTCAGACTTTTCATGACAGGTTATATTTGCCAAATCATTTGCTTCATCATCTAATAACTTATACTCCGCACTGACAAAAATTGGTTTATTCTCAGCTGCTCTAAACACATGATACTTATCTCGTGGTAAATCATCGGTTAAAACAATATTGCCATCATTTGCTGGATTTAATTTCCATAGTGGCAACAGTATATTAGTTTTTCCTGATTCATTAGTTCCTATTAACGCAGTAATTCTATCTGCATCAATCCAACCACTATCATTAACAGATCTAAAGTTTGTGATACGAAAACGTTTTAATAACATAATCTCATCTCCTCGTTTTATTCAACCCTAAAAAAACAGACAACATTCCCATTAAAACAAACGACAATAACTATTTTTTGTTATTATATCACAAAACCTAAGGTTTGTCCATAAAAATCACCTACCTCCAGCACTACCAAAGATAACAGATTTATATTCAGGTGCTTTAACTACGAGAAGATACCTTTCATTACCGCAACGGAAAAGGCAAGTGCCTTTTTCTCCGAATTTGATTAAGTCATATTCGTTTGGTTCTATCATAAGTGCATCTTCAAAATCTTTTGGGTTGATATTACCTGGGTAGAAAAGAAAGTGGTTTGATGGGATTGAGAACAGTGGTTTTGTAAATTCCTTAATTCCTGTTATTAAGAAGTCATCTATATTCTGACTGGCAAGTATTACAGCTGATTCTTTCTTACGAACACGCTTCATTGCATTTCGGATATACTCTATGGCGGTGAGATTAGATAAGAACAAATAAAGTTCATCAATAGAAGCTACTGTGTTACCTTCACCAAGAAGTTTGTTGCTCATATACGAGAGGATATTGAACAGCATAGCATCTTTAAGTCTTTTATTGGTATCAAGCAAACCTTTTACACCAAAGCACAAGAACATATCATCGGTGATATTGGTGTGACCGTTAAAGTATTTAGACTCTGAACCAACACACATACTATTAATGCCAAGACAGATTTCCTGCAAAGTTTGCACTGTATAGATTGGCTTTAGTTTTCTATCAAAAGCATTGTATTCTTCCTCACACAAAGCATACAGGTCACTCATAAGAGGAAAATCTGTAGGTTTCTTTTTGCTGTAATCAGTTGAGTCAGTAATGCCAAACCTTGCATACAGCTTCATCAGCATAATTTCAAGTGTATCAAGCTGTTTATCTGTAAAATCCTTGTATGCTCTGAAAAAGTCTTTTAAAAATGCAATGTGCTGTGAAAGTCGAGTAACTTTATTAAATGCCTCAGGTGCATCCTTATCAGTTTCACTTTGACCATCGTTCCAAGTCTTTGGTTCAAGAGGGTTGATTTTGTATCTGCCTGTCATAAAATCAATATAGCAACCACCAAGAGCATTTGTTAAATCCTCGTACTCTGCTTCAGGGTCAAGAATAATAATTTTCTTTCCATTTTCTCTGATATTTGTTAAAAGCAACTTCATTAAATAGCTTTTGCCCTGACCACTGTTACCAAGAATAAGGATATTACTGTTTGTTTTGTCCTCTGTTCGTCTGTCAAAGTCAACAAGGATATTTGTGCCGTACTTATCACGACCGATATAAAAGCCATTAGGGTCTGTCTTACCACTGAAATTAAACGGAAACAAATTCGCTACAGAACTAGCTGGCAAAACTCTTTCATACATACTGCCAAACTGATTACTACCTAAAGGGTTAACAGACAAGAAGCCCTCTTTCTGACGAAGTGTAAGCCTATCCACATCAATCTTTGAGCGAGTAAGCTCCATTGCTATATCGGTTTGAAGTTCTCTTAGCTTTGCTTTGCTTTTGGCTTTGAGTTCAATAAATACAGAACAATGCAGTAATGGTTCTTTATTCATTCGTAGGTTTGAAATTAAAGAAGCCACATCACGGAGATTGCCTTCTGCTTCAATGGTATCGTTTACATCATTGCCACCTGACTTTAGCTTGTTTTTTCGTGTGGCATTCTGTATAATTTTTCTCTGCTCAATAGATTCAACGAGTCTGTTATATATGCGTAATGTAACTCCGTTTCTGTCTGCAAGCTGTGATAGAATAGCTTGTTCTTCTGTTGAGTGTGGATATTCTTTTATTACCCACACACTTCGGTATGAGTCACCAACAATATAGTGGTCTGATAAAAATTTGATTACACCAGGTAATATCATATCAAAGAAATCTTTTGTGTAGACTTCTTCTGCCTGTTCAGGTGTAAGGAGTTTTGGCTTTCGTTTTAATATAGACATAATTACCTCCATTTTAATTTTCTACAGCTAACACCAATATACGGTTATCACTATTGCCACCGTAACAGGTGGATAAGGTGAGAAGTGGTTTGTTATAAACAGGTGTTATTCCTGTATCATATAAGCTGTGTTCTTTAGCATACTTAATTTTGCAGTCATAATCTCTTTTGGTATCTGCTGTAATAAATCTGTACCAATCATCATCTGACTTTACCTTCATAACAGCAAACACTGTATAAACTGATACACAATTTTTAGTTTCAAGTACAACTGTGGGGTGCTGTGTGAAATATGAATAATAGGTGTAGTTACACAAGTCTGCAAACATTGTTCCGTTATTCATATTGTGACCGTATATAATTAGATTTGAACTGTCCTCTATACACCTTGAATCAAGAAAAGGTACACCACTTTGGCTGTAATCTCCATAAAAGCTCTTGTTTAAATATTTCTGTGGATTATCAGGTGTGTGCATAACAGGATAACTTATGTTTGTTCCTGCTATGCTTATCCAACCAAAACAATCAGGATTCATTGAAAGTAAATCAGATACAGAATGCGGTTGATAATATGTAATTGTTTCAGAAGATTGATTTGACAGTTCAACAACGGCTTCTTCATCATCTGTATTAAGAATTATCGGAGTTTTAATAGCCCTCGTTTCTTCCTCTGTAACAACTTCTTCTATCTGTTCAAAGTCAGCTTTTTCTCTGTATTCGGTGTTCTTTTGAGAAAGTACAGAAATAAAGCAAAACACAATAACGATTGCAAAAACTGCGATTACTGCAATGGTACTAATTATCTTCTTCATCTGACACCTCCGTTACATATTGTTCACCGTCATAATCGGGTATTAAATCACCATTCATACTTGCATCAAAGTAAATAGCCAAAAATCGTTTGATATCGTTCTTGCTCATTCTACTTACTTCAAAGCCTTGGTCAGATATTATCTTTTCTATTCTGTTTGCTTTTTGTAGTACCTGTTCTGACTTTGAAGATTTACATCTTGCAATAAACATAAACTGTCTTGCCGTCGATATTTCAGCTTGAATACTATCGAGAAAATCAATGTCTTTTACAAGAATGTTTCTTACCTTACTATTCTTTTCATATTCAATCCTGTTTTTGAGATAACTTTTGTTGTTATCAAAACATTCGCTTGAATCTGAACAACTGATTTCGATGTCAGGTACAGCAGATAAAACCATCAACAAATGTCTGATTTTGATTTCAATATTCGTGTGTGATAATACAGAAATATTTGTAGGCTGAACATTAAAGAATAACAGTTCTTCTTTGCCTACTTTAAGTCCGTGATTTGTAAATGTCTTTATTGAGAGCAAGTCCTGAACAGACTTACCTTTATTTCTATTTCTCGTTTTTCTCATTGTTTTACTTTTCCTCCATTTTCAATTTATTCGCAGGCACACACAGTCTGTCAAAAAGATTTTTAGTGTGCGAATTGGGTGCAGCGTCACGCTGCCAGTAAAATTCCTGTTGTGTGGATATAAAATACTTTACAGCATACCTGATAAAATCCATTACAGTTGTATCTTCAAGTCGGATTGTTAGGAATCCAAAACATAAAGTAACTGCTAATGGAATTACCATTCTTGTATTTGCAAGTATCAATACCGACAACAACATTGCTATACTCATAATTGCAAAATCTCTTAAGCTCCACAGCCACATATTTGCAGTAGCTTTTAGGTTTTGCGGATATAAATAAGTTGTCATAATACCTCCTTATTTCACGGCTTTCGCTACACCACGAGTGAGATTCACCGCAGTAGTTGTTGCGTGAATTACGCTTGTCATATTTACTCTTACGCTTGAATCAAGACCAAACTGCTGTGCAATTCTCGGTACTTCATTTGCTGACAGCATAATGCCTAACCCAAGTAGCATATTGCCTGGGAATGTCAGTAGTCCCAAAAACAACAACGTTGTTTGCATAAATGCTGTAAGACACAGTGCTGCAATTTGTTTCATCCATTGATTGAATCCATCATGATAGCCACGTGGCACACTAAACATATACAGCGAACCTACTGCCATTTGTATGAGCAGTATTCCACCTCGTTTGATGTTTGCAAAGAATATCTTTATCACGCAATAAGCAAAAGCTATCATTGCGAGAAGATTAAATAAACTAAAGTTTAATTGCGTTGATATAGCAAAACTGCCTTGTAAAACACTTGTACTCTGTCCTGCTAAATCGAGGGTTTGAGCACTTGCAAATAAGGCAGATAAATCCTGCGAAAAAGTATTTTGCAATGAGATACAGAACTTATATAGTTCAACAGGAACAACACCAAACAATGAGCAGGCAAAGAAGCCTTTTAGAACATTTATTGCAGTTGTTTTTATGTTTGCTCTGCCGTTCTGATATTCAATTGCTACATCAAATACAGCTACTACAGTTCCTGCAACAAACAATGCCCAGCCGAACATTGTAAACAAACTAACTGTTGCTTTAACCCAATCAAGGTCGAATATGTCAGCTCCCATATTTCCCATCATAGTAAAAAATTCAGCAACTGCGTTGTAAATTGTTTCATAAAACCACCTAAGCATCGTATCCCAGATAGCATTTGATATTTCTGTACCGAGATATTCAAACGTACTGCCTATGGAATCTCCGATACCACCGATAAAATCTCCTAACCAGTCAAAAATGATAATCACCTCCAAGTAAAAAGGCTGTTACGATTTCTCCTAACAGCCACTCATCAAATATTAAATTTTAAGGTTTGATAGTAATAATTGTTTTGCCCTTACTTTCAGCATAGCGAACAGTATTACTTGTTCCGCTTGGTTTGCCATCCCATACCGCTATAACATAGTCTGAATTATTAACCATATACTCGTTGCGTTTCTGCATACAGTCATTTGTATAATGCGTTTGCAACAAAGTTTCTTTATCGCATTTGCTGACTATATCAAAATATCTGTCACGCATCGGCTCACTCCACTTAACACATTGAGTTTCACAAGGAATTGCACACTCAAGAGTAATTTGTGGATATTTCTCTTTTAGAGACAAAATAATCTCTGCTGAATAAATATCAACACCCAAAGCCATGCCGACTATAAAATGCGTTACACCTTGCTCGGTAATAAGATATTCAACCTTTTCTCTTATTCTATGTTTAAGTAAAACACAGCGTTCATCTGCTTCGTTAAATCCAAATGGTAACTTCTGCGGTCTGTGACCTGTAAAACAACATACTTTTTTAACTTTCATACGCACACCTCTAAATATGTATTTACGATATATTCTATATCGCTAATACATAGTATATCACATAAATATAGAAAAGCATGTCGAAAAGTGCGTACAAAATAAAAAACTGCGTGTTTTTGCACGCAGTTCAACGAGTTACGAAGTTATTTGTCGTTTTTCGCTTGTTTTATCATCAACTCAACCATATCAAGAATACGCTTTCTATCTTCATTAGGAAGTGAAGCAAGCTCTTCTGAAATAACACTCTCTTTATATGGTCCTGAAACAGTAGTTACATCACAGAAAATAGCATCGGCTGATACTTCAAGTCCATTGAGTATCGCAATCAATTTCTCACATCTTGGAAAAGATGCACCTCTTTCAACAGTAGAAATATAATTAGTAGCAAGTCCAACCTTTTCAGCAAACTGTTCTTGAGTTAAACCAAGTCTTTCTCTACATTCTTTAATTCTTTTACCTATTCTCTTGTCTATCATCGCAGTTCACCTAAATCCTTTATCCATAAACTACATCGTTAATCATTAGTATATCGGATAAAAAGAAAAGTAAACAGACATTCTAATAAGGTTACTATGTATTAGCAGTATAGTAGAACTGAAATTTATTACTAGATTTTATTTTTAGTTTATAAAATTGTCCAAATATACAGCGGAGCTGTAAGAGAAAACACAAGACACGCAAACAGGATTGCCGGTGCCTGAAACTCAAACTGTCCATGCTTTCTGTAGTCCATATATGCCATAGACAGCTTAACAAAGAATAAGATAGCAAGTATCATATCCACAGCAGGAAATACAACATTGTTTACCACATTTTTAATCTGAGTTTGTGCAGTTGTCCAAGTGTTTTCGATTGCGGTAGATACATCCCCTGCTGCAAAGACAGGTAATGCTGAAATTGCAAACAGCAGTAAAACAATTGCAAAACCTACAGCAAATTTTAATGCTTTCATTTTATTTGACTTAACCATTATTTATCTCTCCTAATTCCTCTTTTGATATATATTTGATTTCAATTTTCAAGTGCTTTGCAAACTGGATTTCTTCTTTCATTCCTGATGTCACTCTATCACCAAACACCCAAATTGCATCACAACCAAACAACAACGATATACCTGCTTGTTTGCCGAGATTTCTTTCATCTTCAATGTCATCATCAAGAATGGTTGCATAAAAATGAGGTATAATCGGAGCCATACCTCTATCAAAAACATATTTTGCATACACTTTTGCATTTTCGATATTCTCTAAAACATTACCACCCAAAGGCGAACAAACATATACTTTTTTCATCATCAATCCTCGTCCTCATCTTTTTTGCGGAATCTGATAATCAAAAACGATACTAAACCACCTATTGCAACTGCACCTAAACCAATAAAGAAACCGATATTAGAGCTATCGCCTGTTTGTGGTTTATCAGGCTCAGGCTGTTTCTTATTGGTCATTTCAGCTTTGATGATTTGTCCATTCTCTGTAATTTCAAATTCATGAGGAGTTTTATCGATAATATATCCGTCTGGTGCATCAAATTCTTCGTAGGTGTATTTACCATAACCAAGTGTAAACTTTGCTATACCTTTTTCATCTGTGTAACTCTCAACAACAATATTTCCGTTCTCATCTTTGATACGGAATCCTGCGTTTGGTAAAAGCTCGCCTGTTGATACATCTTTCTTTGTGATTTCAAGTCCACCGGTGATAGGCTTATTTACGATTGGTTTGCCATTATTGATTTCGATTGTCTGAACTGATGTATTTTCATCTATGTAAGAAAACTCAAACTCATACTTTGTATCATCTATAACATAATGCTTGTCAGTAGTGTATTCCTGAACATAATATTTTCCGAATGGAATATCTGCTGTAAAGGTTGCTTTGCCGTTTTCTGAAACAGATACAATTTCAATCAAGCCGTCTTTAGGAATAATTGTACCGTCACTTGCTTTGATTTCTTCATTAGCATAGAGAGCAAAGGAAACATTCTGGATTTCGTCATTCTTTCCAATCTCTAATTCTTCGTTTACTTCAAGAATCTTTGTAAGAGTAATTTCTGCTTTCTGTCTTTTGTTGTTAATTGTGGTATTTGAGTTTGTAATTTCTACATTCTGACCAGCATATTTAAGAGTTACGGGATATGCCTCACGATTAAGAACATAGCCTGATACAGCTTTTGTTTCAGTAACATAATATTTGCCGAGATACAACTGTTTTGAAACAGCCTTACCATCATTCTTTATTGTCATAGTGTCAACAGTTTCACCCTTTTTGTATCGAACAGTTCCATCAGGTGTTGTAATATCTTCGACAGCTGTAATTTTAAATTCTGCATCACTTAATGTACTGTTACTGTAAACAGGCTGATACATTTTAAGTGCGTTTTCTGTTGCTTCATCTGCTGTTGATGTTTCATTGATTTCTTTTACTGATGAGAAAATATCGCCTGTTTTTGTTACAGTGATAGTGGCTTTCTGAGCCTTGTTGTACTTAACAAGCTCGATTGTTTTATTCTCGCCATTTACTTCAAAATCTATAGGTGTGCTGTCAAGGATATAACCTGTTCCTGCACTTACTTCAACAAGCTGATATTTGCCGTATGTAAGCTTAATCGGGAGTGTAATTGTACCTGTGTTATCAGTATAAAACACCTCTTTCTTATCTGCTGTAACAAAGCTACCATCAGAATTCTTAATCTTAAATCCGAAGCCTGAAAGTGGAATAGTTTTCTTAGTTTCAGCATCTTTCTTGATAATCTTTATTTCTGATTTTTTAAGAGTGTTATTGAATTTTACAATTGCAGTTTTTCCGTTTTCTACTGTAACTGTTTGTGACTTTTGAGTTTCGTATTCATCTGATACAATTTCGGTAATTGTGTATGTTCCTACCTTTAGATTTTTGATTTCAATCTCACCATTTGTATTTGTTGTTACTTCTTCCGAATAGTTATCGCCTGTGATTTTAAACTTTACATTTGCAACCTTGCCATCTTCGGAAGTCTTAACAATCTTTAAATTACCCTGACTTGTTTTAACCTTAAAATATGCTCTTACGGGGTCGTTATCATTTTCAACACCAGTGATTATATCCTGCATTGAGGCATCACCATACGGAACAAGAACAGCTTTGCCCACATTTGGCATTGCCTTTGCACAATTGAATGTAACTTCTTCAGTAATTGGTGATGAGGATTTTAAAGTTAGCTTATTGCCTGACTTTGAAACAATAACACCGTCTGTTGACTTAAAATCAAATTTTGAAAGAATGTTGTTTTCATCAGTAAGGGTCAGTTCATAGCTGTTACCATTTGCTTTAAGCTCATAGGTTTCTGATTTTGAAAGTACGGCTGATGCAAAGCTTGGAACAGTTGCATAGCTTGCAAGACTATTTGAAATTTCGTTATATACTTTCTTAATACCTGAGTTTGCACCGCCAGCTGTGATTCCGTCAATAAACTTTGTATTTGTACATTTAAAGTCATTCTTTGTTTCTCTGCAATCAGCAACAAACTCCCACACGATAAGCTGAGTTGCTACCCATTTTTCATCATCATTACCACTCAAGTTACTACTTGAACCAGACTTACCATAAAGCAAAGCTAGATTGATCGCTTTCTGTTTTGCTGAGCCTAAATCTCTCCAAACTGTTGTTGCATCTTTTTTGAGTGTATCGAAAGAAAAAAGACTGTGACCAGGTTCTATACAATAGGCTTCTTCATCATTTGCAAAAATCTTGCAAAGTTCTTCTCCTGGAACACCTACTGTGTAACCGTCATTAGTTGTTTTCTGCTGAAATTTGATTGTGTTGCCATTACTATCGTAGCAATAATCAAAAATGATTGTAACTTCATCACTTACCGCACTTACAGGAAGTGCAAAAATAATTGAAAATACTGTTATAACAGCAAGTAATACTGCGGTTGTTCTTGTGAGTTTGTTTTTAATAGTTTTCATAATAAAAAATCCTTTCATAAATAGTTAAAGGCAGAGTGTTGAATTACTCTGCCTTGCTTAAAATATTAAATTACATACTGATTAAATAGTTTTCGCTAATATCATCGGACTGTTCTGTTCCGTCTGTTATATTTACATACTCTCCGATTATTCCGAGTGCCTCATGATAGTTTTTGGCATCTGTAATACGACTGCACATTTCCTTTGCTTCATCAGCCATTCCGTTTCGCTTTAGAGTATGACTTGCAATTCCCATAAGATTGAAAATATTACCGTCCTGACCGATTAAAGCACAGTCGGGTTTTATCTTTTCTTGAAAACCACCAAGCTTATTATCAACATAATCGGTCAACCAAGTTCCTGCAAATGCTGTGTATGACTGCAATCTCCACATCGCAAGCTTACCAACATCAAGGTGAACATTATCAAATGGATAAAGAATACAGGTTAGACCTTCGTTTTCAAATATGCTGACATTTTTAAACTTCGTGTTATCAAGTAAGATTCCGTCTTTCTTTAACATCTCGTTGATACCATCAACCCAGTCTTTTACTTCACCTCCGCATCCCTGTAAGATAAGACCTTCCTTTCCATTCATTTTGCGAAGGTCGTTTGTTGTGATTTTGTTTATTTTCATTTTGCACTTTCCTTTCCATGAAAAAATGCACCCGATACTGGTCGGGTGCATAAGTTCTGATTTAACAATATATTATATAGATTTTGTTTTGTTCTGCTATGACATTGAATGTCAGGTCTGACGGTTCTATACCACTATCCTGATGAAAGTATGCGGTATACTCAACATCATTGTAACAATCGTTTAGCAGACTTTGCGTATCGCTGTAATATTCAGCATTTGTTGGTGAGAACCAACTTGCGTTTGATGTGTTAAGGGTTGAATCGTAATTCATACCAAGCTGTTTGCCGTAGGATATACAGGAGCTGACTACATACTGAATATCTATAGTTTTTGCTTCTGTTGGTGGTTGAGTAGGCTTTTCCGTAGGTTTGATTGTTGGCTTTTGGGTAGGAGGTTCAGTTACATTTTGTACTGGCTTTTGTTCAGGAATATTTTCTGTTTTAAATTCCTGATTTTCAATTACCTTACTTGTAGAATCTTTCGCAATGTTTTTAGTATTCGTTCTCACTTCCACCGTCTGTTTTGACTGCGTTTTATTGCCTAAATTCTGCCCACTGTCGGCTTTTTCTTCGGTTTGGGTATCAGTTTCCGTAGGCTCTTCATTTGGTAACACAATGGCTTTTTCGGTGGTTGTAATTTCAGTAACATTTTCTGTCGGCAAGGGTTCTGAGCTTTCAGTAGATGAAGAAACATCCGCAGTCGAAACCACGGATGTTTTATTATCTTCATTTACTTTTTCTTCTGCTGTACAAGCTGTGAATGTTCCTGTTGCTAATATTAAAGTTAATACTATTGCGATTCTCTTTTTCATATTATCGCTCCTTTCAAGCAACATTATATCCACAAAATTTCAAATGTCCAGTAAATATTATTAAAGTTCTAACAATTTATCATTTTCAAAATAATATATATTTTCCTTTTTATAGCCATATACAGAGTTTTTTATACCAATATGTGGTTCAAATGTAAAAAAGTTAACTTCCTTTAATTTACACTGGTTTCCTTTTTCAATATAAACTCTATCATCCTTATTCTTTACAATAGAATGTCCTAAATTACCTAAAAAATCTAAATTAATGAATCCGTGAGAAATAATATAATCATTCATATGAAAATATAATTGCTCAAAACTTGTATTAGGAGTAGCATACTCAAAAAGTTCTTGATGCAACAAGTCTTCCATTGTTAACCCCTTTCTCCATTCATCATTTTTTATATCTTTAGTATTGTTTACAACTATACCGTCTTCAATAATAATTGTTCTGGCATAATCACCCCATATATTTAAATTTTGAGGGCTTAAATCAATTGTAATAATATCGTTTGAGTTTATTTCTTTATCTGCAGTATTATAGTTCTTTCCTGAAATTGAAAGTGTAGTTTCATCGTTAGAAAAAACAAATGCACCTACATCCCAATACCAAAAAGAATCTGCACCTAATTCAATCATCTTACTCTCGCATTTTTTTCGCACATCAATTAATGACATACCAACCTTAATCTCTGATTTTATATAATCAATGGTTTTCTTTGCGATTTCTTGTACTTCTTTGTACTTCATAATATACCTCACAGAAATAAGCTTAGAATAATTATATCACACCAAACAGCAACATTCAACTAAGCTAAAAACTAACCTTCTGCTTTTCAGCCCACAGCAGAGAAAGATGTATAAGTGCATCTCTCTGTTCTTCCTCAGACAAACTATCAAGAAAATCTTCCAGCGTTATATCCTCACTATCTTCATCTGCTATATCAATACAGTTATCGCAGAGTTTCTCTCGCTTGATAACCACTGAGCCGTCATTCTGCTCTGTAAATGAAAGTATATCATTGTACCTAAATCCAATACGCTTACGTATTGCATAAGGAATTGTAATTCTTCCTTTTTTGCCTAAAACTCTGTATATTGTCATTCCTCAACCTCTGTTTCTTCTGACTCAAGCTTTGCTCTGCAATCATCACAGAGGCACATATTATTGACTGCTTCAATAACAATTTTGCCGTTTGTAGCAGAAATCTCAACTGGTGTTTCATCCGTAAGTCCTGACACAATTACTGCATCTAACGGTACACCTATGTAAACTAAATTATTTATCATTTCGTTTTGCATGATATTATACACTCCTTCAAAATTTTTTCTATTGTCATTTGTTCTTCATTCGTATAATCAAACAAGCTTAACTGTAACGGTTTACTATTAAATCGCTCACACATATCATAATTGCTGATAAGCAACTCAGGAAACTGCTCTCCTGCATTAGTTCGTTGTTTCATACTATGAACTCTTGTAAAATCAGCAAATGAAGAGCCTTTATATAAATCTCTTATTTCACGGCAATCATTATATGATACAAGCCACTTTCCTTTAGCATTTCTAAGCACTTCTCTCAATCTTAAATGGTCATCCCAAGTAAATCCACACTGATATACATATTCACTTGAGAAATATGGTGGATCACAATAAAAGAATGAGTTATCTCTGTCATAATGCTTAATAAGTACCTCAAAGTCCTGATTTTCGATTACAGTATTGGCAAGCCTTGTACCAAGCTGTTCTATCAATTTAAACAAGCTTACTAATGAAAATGGCTGACACGCAAAACTTTTACCTGAGCTTGAATAGCTGTATCGCAGAGATTTAAGAAACATAACAGCTCTACGTAAATCATAGTCTTGTTTAAGTCTGACATACATTTCTACGATTTCATCGGCTTGTGGAGCAGGCAGAAGTTTTTTTGTAATTTCCAATTCCTCTTCAAGATATTTATCATTAAACTGCTCACGCTTAAAGAAATCTTTTATTGCGTTGAAGTCATCTCTTGCATTAAGAGGATAAAATCCAAGCTCTTTAATAAATGCCATTGGTCGCTCTCTCATACAACGAAAGAGGTTTACAAGATTATGATTAAAATCATTGTAAATCTCAAACTTATCAGGCTTATTCTTACCTAACAGCACTGCACCTGAGCCTCCGAATGGTTCTATGTATCTTTCGTAACCAAGTGGAAACACAGCGTACAAAATATGAAGGATGGAAGTTTTATTTCCCATCCAGCTTACAGGGGTTCTAATATTCATCACCTCAATTTTTTATCAATCGCCCCTGAAGCAACGTGACGTTGCATCCAATTCGTGTAGATAGCTCCATATATACAAAGCTTTTGTGCCCGAGAGTAAACAAGCAATTATCTATAAAATGATAAAGCCGTTGACTAAGTTTTTTAAACCTAATCAACGTCTGATATATGTTAAGCTAATACCAATCGCTACGGAACGATTGATATTAGTCGTTATTTACTTATTCAGTTTTATTATTTTTGTAATTTTTGAGCTGTTCATCTGCTTTTGATGATGCATTCATAAGTGCCATAACTACTACGCCTATAAAGCAACCAACGAACAGACCTATTATAAATCCAATCATAATATTTCACTCCTCGTGTTTATTATTTCTGATTTCAACATCAAGCAAGCTTCGACCTATTGCAGAAATGACAGGCACAGTTACTGCATTTCCTGCCATTTTATAAAGTCTGCTATCTGAAAGACCTGTTGCTTTTGCTTTATAAAACTGCTCATATGTAAAGCCTTGTAATCTCCAACATTCAAGAGGAGTAAGTTTTCTTATTCTGCCAAAGTGGATTTCACCGTACTTATCTTTAAAAATCAAAGCAAACGGTGAGTCCTCATCAAAGATATTTGCTACATCTTCCTCTGTAATGCCGTCTATAAGTATTCCAGAATGTTCAGCCTTGCGGTTACTTATACCCGAATCATATCGAGCAGTAATACATCTTGCAATATCGGTTATTTTAGACTCAGGATTCATATCTATAAAGTAATATGCTTGTGTACTGCTTGTTGTGAGTGTATGTGCAATTTGGTTTCCTACACGACCTCTTCTTGAATTTTGCCCAGAAAATGCTGTGTCTATACTATCTCCTGGGTATGCAATTTGATATCCGCTTTTAGTTTTTGAGATAATTCTTATACCACAGCTATTTCTAAATTCATCATCAAAATCATTTTCCAAGCAATACATCCCTGTTTTACCGGCGAATCCACCACCTGAACTTGTCAGAGTAACGCTAACCCCATTAGTTGAATATATGCGTTCTCCTTCTTCGCCTGATAACCTTTGTACAGGAGCTTTTGGATTTGCTTTAGTGAAAGATAATATTTCGCCTCTACATTTCTCTCGATTATATCCGATAATATACACTCTCTTTCTTGACTGTGGAACTCCGAAATCTTTGCTGTTACACACTTGCCACACGACATCATACCCCAGCTCATCCAATGTACAGAGGATTGTTTGAAACGTCCTGCCTTGGTTATGGTTAAGCAATCCGGGTACGTTCTCAAGAAACAGATACTTAGGTCTTTTAGCGGAAGCAATTCTTGCAATATCGAAGAAAAGCGTTCCTCGCACATCTTCAAAGCCTCGTCTTTCTCCAGCAATTGAAAAGCTTTGACAAGGGAATCCTCCGCAAATAAGGTCGATATCAAGTAATGATTCAGGATTGATTTTTCTTGCGTCATCAAAATACAGTTCTCCCTTCGTATCATACATAGCTTCGTATGCTTGCTTTGCGTATTTATCAATTTCACAGTAACCGACACACTCAAAACCACCAACAGCTTCAAGTCCTGAGCGAAAACCACCAATACCTGCAAACATATCTAAGAATTTGATTGGCATAGCTTATCCAACCAAATTTAAAATAAATATCACCTCGATTTTAAATTGTAGATTTCATAAAAATATATTTTTTCATTGTAAAAACTCCTTACTAATTTATTGAATACAATTTCTATTGTTGGGCTTCTAATTTGTGTTTTCATACTTACCTCTTCCTTTAATTTGGTACAAAAAAGAGCCGATCTTATATTTCTATAAAATCGACTCTGTGATTTAATATTAAGTTTTAAAAAGTTATCTAATGATAGAAAGATATTCATCCAGCTGTCTTTCTTCAAGCTCAGCAACGAAATCAGCAAACGGTTCTAAATTACCATTGACAGCATATTCCTCAAGAAAATTAAAATAATCAAGCTTATCTTCCTTATTAACTGAAACAGGCAAGAAACCGTGCTTCATAAGCTGATAGTTCGTAATAAGTCTTGATGTTCTGCCATTACCATCAACAAATGGATGAATCTTTACAAATTCAGCATGAGTCCATGATGCTAATTCAATAGGATTTAAATCTGATTTAAAATTAAGGTTAGAAAAGAAATCTTTTATCTGATAATACATTTCACTTGGCACAGGTGGCTTATGCTTGGCACCTGTTATACGCACGTCAACATTACGATAAATACCACCAACTAAAATATTTTCCATAAGAATTGAATGTATATCTTTTACGATATTTTCATCAAGAGGTTTATCTTCAGCAATACAGTTTTTTACATATGAAAAAGCCTTATTATGATTAACAACCTCATAAATCTCACGTAAAGATTTCCTACCTATGGAAATCTTATCTTCAAGCAAAACCTTAGTTTCAATTAGCGTAAGAGTATTACCCTCGATAGCTGTAGAGTTATGAGCATACTCAATTTCAAATGCTTTATTGAAGTTCTCAAAAATATTTTCGGAATTACTTGTTTGAATTTTCAAAAGCTTTTCTTTTTTATCTAACAATCTTTCGTAATTCACAGACTCACCTCCCGTGTAAATTAAAAATTCTTATTTCTTGTCAATTAGATTTTGTAATTTCTCAACTGCTTCTTCTTTAGTAGCAGAATCTTTTACAATTTGAATAATTGAATTCATAAGGACATCGAATTGTTTATCTGTCATATGTTCGTCCATATCTTGCCTTTCCGACACAAAAGCCTTGATTATGAGTCTTACCCCACAACCTCATCATATCATTAAATAATTTTAGATAAAAGAAAAAGAGTAGCAATAAATGCTACTCTTTGTGGCTCCCCCAACTGGGCTCGAACCAGTGACATCATGATTAACAGTCATGCGCTCTACCGACTGAGCTATGGAGGAATGTGTAATTGAATGATTCGGTAGCTTCACTCAATTTGGATTTTGTCCTCAAACTAAGTAATAGTGTCAAGTACTTAAATGTACGTAGCCACTACCGACTGAGCTATGGAGGAATGTTTCCCTCAAGACATTATGTCTTATATGTCAAAGCTGAGACTTTAGTATACATGAATTTTACCACATAAACGCTTGAAAACCAAGCATTTCGGTGAAATTCCACTCGGACGTTGAGAGTGACTGTAACACTACCGACTGAGCTATGGAGGAAAATATAGCAAAACACCCCAAAGGGTGAATGCAAAGTGTTGGCGTCTTCCTATCTTCCCAGGCCGTCGCCAGCCAAGTATTTTCGGCACTACTGAGCTTAACTTCTGTGTTCGGTATGGGAACAGGTGGACCCTCAGCGTCATCAACACCAACTATTAATTTGTATATATTAAGCTTCTTGCCTTTTACGCACTTTGGTGACTCGTGCGGGAATCGAACCCGCGTTGTCGGCGTGAGAGGCCGAAGTCTTAACCGCTTGACCAACGAGCCATTTGTGAGGTCTTCACAAGGGGCTCTTTTCTTTAAGCCCCTTGAAATACCTTTTATGGTGCACCATCAGGGGCTCGAACCCGGGACACCCTGATTAAGAGTCAGGTGCTCTACCAACTGAGCTAATGGTGCATACTGTACTTTCGTACTCAGGAAACGCCCTGAAAACTGAATAAAGAAGAAATAAAGAGAAACAAAACATAAAGACCAAAGAAATATGGTCAAGCCCTCGACCTATTAGTACTGCCAAGCTGAATGCCTCACGGCACTTACACACGCAGCCTATCAACCTCGTAGTCTACAAGGGGTCTTACTCGTTAAAACGATGGGATATCTAATCTTGGAGTCGGCTTCACGCTTAGATGCTTTCAGCGTTTATCCGATCCATACATAGCTGCCCAGCTGTGCCACTGGCGTGA